>JBGQCF010000004.1:0-101038 GCA_041495205.1 Gammaproteobacteria bacterium | reverse complement strand
TCCTCCGCGGAGCGCGTTTCTGGCGCAATGCGGATGATTGCAAGGCGCGCGACGAAGGTGCCTAGCCGTAGCTTAAGCACGAGGAGCGCAACGACGCAAGCGCCGCATTGCGCCGAAACCCGGATGGGACGCGGCTTTTCGGGCGATCTGCTTTGTTGCTCGGCTTGCCAAGGAGATTAACCCTTGGCTGCACCTCGCTTCGCGCATCTCATCCCGAAAAGCCAACGTCGCGCCCTCGTGGGACTTAATCAGAGGTTCCTTAGGGGATAGTGCTTGGAAACTTATGGTCTGACCGACAACGAGCGATTGCTCTCAGTTACCGGTTTTATTTCCCTACTGCAGCTTTACCCAGCGACACGCTGCCGCCGTAGAATTTATCCACTGAGCGACTTATTCTATCCTTGTCCAAACCGGCGTCTGCGAGCATTTCCTCGCGCGAGCCGTGCTCGATAAATCGGTCGGGAAGCCCGATATTGAGAATCGGGATTTGCACACCATGCGCTGCCAGGCATTCATTGACCCCACCGCCTGCGCCGCCGGGGATTACGTTTTCTTCGATGGTCACCAGACAATCGTGGGTGTTGGCGAGCTTGAGGATCATTTCCTCGTCAAGCGGCTTGACGAAACGCATGTTGACCACCGTGGCATCGAATTTTTCCGCGACTTCCAGCGCTGGAGTGACCATGGTGCCGAAAGCGAGCAGCGCTATTTTTCTGCCCTGGCGGCGCAATTCCGCGCGCCCTACCGGCAGAGCCGTCATTTCCTTTTGCACCGGCACGCCCGGGCCGTTGCCTCTTGGATAACGCACCGCAGCGGGTTGATCCAGCCGGAATCCGGTGTAGAGCATTTGCCGGCATTCATTTTCATCCGCTGGCGCCATGATTACCACGTCGGGCAAGCAGCGCAGAAAGGTGAAATCATAACTGCCGTTGTGCGTCGGCCCGTCGGGCCCGACCACGCCGGCACGGTCGATGGCAAACAGCACCGGCAAATGCTGAATTACCACGTCGTGAACCACCTGGTCGTAGGCGCGTTGCAGGAAAGTGGAATAAATCGCGACCACAGGTTTCAAGCCCTCGCACGCCATACCGGCTGCGACTGTGACACTGTGCTGCTCGGCGATGCCTACATCGAAATAACGATCTGGATAAAGCTCGGAAAATTTCACCAGTCCTGAGCCTTCGCGCATTGCCGGCGTGATGCCCACCAGCCGCTCATCCAGCGCTGCCATGTCACACAGCCATTCGCCGAACACTTGCGTGTAAGTGAGACTGCCTGGTTTCGATTTCGAAGGAACAATGCCGACCGTGGGATCGAACTTGGTGACGCCGTGATACTTCACCGGGTCGGCTTCCGCGGGCGCATAGCCCTTGCCTTTGGTGGTGACAACGTGCAAAAGCCGCGGCCCTTTGAGGTCGCGCAGATTTTTGAGGATTTTGACCAGCATAAGAATGTCGTGACCGCTTATGGGGCCGATGTAGTTGAAGCCGAGTTCTTCGAAAAACGTGCCGGGTCCGGGAGTGACCATTCCTTTCACGTGTTTTTCGGTACGCAGCGCAAGGTCCCACATTGCAGGAATCTTGTTCAGGACCTTTCTGCCGCTTTCATGGATAGTGGTGTAGAACTTGCCGGAAAGCAGTCGCGCGAGATAGCTGGATAGCGCGCCGACATTCGGCGATATCGACATGTCGTTGTCGTTGAGAATCACCAGCAAGTCAATATCCTTGAGGCCGCCCGCATGATCCAGGGCTTCGTATGCGAGACCCGCGGTCATCCCGCCATCACCGATAATTGCTACCGCTTTGCGGCCGCTGCCCTGTTTGGCTGCAGCAATCGCCATGCCCAGCGCCGCGCTGATCGAAGTACTGGAATGCCCGGCGCCAAAAGAGTCGTACGAACTTTCTTCGCGTTTCAAAAATGGCGTCAATCCGTCTTTTTGCCTGATGGTGCCGATGCGGTCGCGGCGGCCGGTGAGAATCTTGTGCGGATAGCATTGGTGCCCTACGTCCCACACCAGCCGGTCTTCCGGAGTATTAAAGACATAATGCAGTGCGACAGTGAGTTCGACGGTGCCGAGTCCTGCGGCAAAATGCCCGCCGCAACCGGAAACCGAGTGAATGAGGTAATTGCGCAACTCATCCGCGAGCGGCACCAACTGGTCCTCAGGAAGCGCGCGCAAGTCTTCCGGCGAATTGATGGTCGCAAGAATCGGATATTCGGAAATCAAGGACATTATGTCAGCACCATCTACTATAAAAGACGTAAGTGCATCATACCGCATTGCGAGCTTTTGCAATCCCGCAGAGCCGGCAATAGACCCCTTTTGGCGGGATTTTTGCTTGACAGCCCCTGTGGAGGGTAAGTATTATATGCCACCGCTTAAAGTGTGCCAACTATAGGATTTTCAAAAATATACCGCCTTCTTGAACGTTCTGCTCTTGGCGGCAGGCCCTGTGATATCATACTTGGGTCAATTGCCGAAAAGTTCCGTCGGTCTTATCGGTCTGTTGTGGCAACGGATGAAGCAAGTTTCCGGATAAAATATTTAGCCGCTGAACTTATCTCAGTACAACGGTGTCAGTTAAAGTTGCCGTCACAAAAATCCACAAGCATAAGGAAGAAATAGATGGAAGTAGTGCTTGCTCAGCCCAGGGGTTTTTGCGCAGGCGTCGTCCGGGCGATAGAAATCGTGGAGCTCGCGCTCGACATTTATGGTCCGCCGGTCTATGTGTTCCATGAAATCGTGCACAACCTGCACGTGGTTAAGGACCTGCAGACGCGAGGGGCGGTGTTTATAGAAGACCTGGACACCGTGCCGACCGGTTCGGTCACGATATTCAGTGCCCACGGGGTTTCCACCGCGGTCGTGGATCAAGCCAAGCAAAGAAAGCTGCAAGTGATTGACGCGACCTGCCCGCTGGTGACCAAGGTGCATCTGCAGGCACAGCAATACAGCCGCCGCGGATACGAAACCATCATCATCGGCCATATCGGCCACGAGGAAGTGGAAGGCACGATGGGCTCGGTCGAGGGTCCCGTTTATGTGGTTTCCACCACCGGGGACGTCACCGCTCTTAAGGTGAAAAATCCCGACAAACTCGCTTATGTCACGCAGACTACGCTCAGCATTGACGACACGCGGGATGTGATCGATGCGCTGAAGCAGCGCTTTCCCACCATTCAGGGCCCGGAACTCGACGATATTTGCTACGCGACGCAAAACCGCCAGAATGCGGTGAAGGCGCTTGCCGATGAAGTGAGCCTGCTCCTCGTGGTGGGTGCGCGCAACAGCTCCAACTCCAACCGGCTGCGCGAAGTCGGCAAACAACATGGTGTGCCCGCTTATTTGATTCAGGACGAAACTGAACTCGACAAGTCCTGGTTTGTCGGGGGCATCAAGAAGGTGGGTATCACCTCGGGTGCATCCACTCCTGAAGTGCTGGTGCAAAGGGTACTCGACAAACTGCGCAGCTTCGGGGTGAGCGTCACCCGCGAACTCGACGGCATCCGCGAAACCACCACCTTCCGCCTGCCCAAATCGCTGACGCTCAAAAAAGCCGAGCAAACCAAGACCAACCCGGTATAGATTAATTTCTTAGGATATACGATGGCGATTCCGTTAATTCAGAAATACCGTATTGCCAAATATGTCATCAGCCAGAAACTGCGCGGAGCAAAGCGTTATCCGGTGGTGCTGATGCTGGAGCCGCTGTTCCGCTGCAACCTGGCTTGCGCGGGTTGCGGCAAGATTGATCACCCGGAAGAAATCCTCGATAAACGTCTGACCCTGGAAGAATGCCTCGCTGCGGTGGATGAATGCGGCGCGCCGGTGGTCTCGATTCCCGGCGGAGAGCCGCTTATACACAAGGACATTGTCAAAATCGTCGAAGGCATTGTGGCGCGCAAGAAATTCATTTATCTGTGCACCAACGCGCTGCTGCTCAAAAAACGCCTGAATGACTTTACCCCGTCCCCGTATCTCACGTTCTCAGTGCATCTCGACGGACTGCGCGAGCGACACGATGCTTCGGTGTGCCAGGAAGGAGTGTTTGACAAGGCGGTGGAGGTGACAAAACTGGCGCTTGAGCGGGGTTTCCGAGTGACCGCGAACTGCACCGTGTTCCAGGGTGAAACCGCCGAGGAAATCGCTGCGTTCATGGATTACTGCATGGAACTCGGCGTGGAGGGCGTGACCATTTCCCCGGGATACAGCTATCAGCACGCTCCGCAGCAGGAGATTTTCCTGCGCAGAAATGCCAGCAAGCAGTTGTTCCGCGAAGTGTTCAAGCGCGGAAGAGGCCGCAAGTGGCGCTTCAACCAGTCGAGCATGTTCCTCGATTTTCTGGCGGGCAATCAGTCATATCAGTGCACCCCGTGGGGCAATCCGACCCGCAACGTCTTCGGCTGGCAAAAGCCTTGCTATCTGCTGGTGGACGAGGGCTATGCCTCGAGCTTCAAGGAGCTGATGGAAACCACCCAATGGGAGAAATACGGCACAGGCCGCAATCCGAAATGTGCCGACTGCATGGTGCATTGCGGTTACGAGCCTACTGCCATAAACGATACGTTCGCCCGGCCATTGAAAGCGCTCAGTGTGTTTTTCCGCGGCCCGAATACCGACGGCCCTTTCGCGCCGGAGCTTCCCGTCGTTTACGCCGATCCGGCCAAAAACTATATTCAGTTCAAGGTCAGCAAGCATTAGGCGTCAAGCATGCCTTGCTTTATGGCATGGTCACAAGCTGACACATTTCCATGATGGAGACGCTGGTAACCGCTTTGGTTGCGGCGTCTGCCCTGATGTGGCTGGCAGTGCTGCTGATTCCGTGGCGTCCCTGGTCTTCCCAACCGTTTCTCGATGCACAATCCGGCGGCGACGACTTAAGCGATGTCACCGTTCTCATTCCCGCCCGCAATGAAGCCGCCGTCATCCAGCAAACGCTTGCTGCGTTAAGAGCCCAGGGCCGCAATCTTTCCGTGGTCGTGGTGGATGACCAGTCCGCGGATGGAACGGTAGAGCTCGCTCGCAAAGCGTGGGCCGACAGGCTTACAATAGTCCCCGGCGCGCCGCTGCTCTCAGGCTGGAGCGGCAAGCTGTGGGCGCTGGAACAGGGGCGGCAGCATGCGAAGACCCCGCTGGTGCTGCTTATGGATGCCGATATCGAGCTTAAACCCGGCATCATCTGCAGCTTGCGGGAACACATGCAACGGCATGATGTGGCGTTTATATCGCTGATGGCGGCGCCGATGATGAGCAATTTCTGGGAAAAACTGCTGATGCCGGCTTTTGTTTATTTTTTTAAACTGCTTTACCCGTTCCGCCTGTCGAATTCAGCCAAGAGCAAAGTGGCCGCGGCGGCCGGCGGCTGTATCCTGATGCAATCCCCTTTACTCGATGAAATCGGCGGCTTTGCGGCGATCAAGGACGAATTGATAGATGATTGCAGCCTGGCGCAGCGTATCAAGTCAAAAGGTCACAAAACATGGATCGGAATGACTCATTCGGTATGCAGCATTCGCCCCTACCAGCAATTTGGGCAGATCTGGAACATGGTGACACGCACGGCTTTTACGCAACTGCATTACTCAATCGGGCTATTGTTGGCATGCACCGCCGTCATGATCCTTGCATTTGGCATGCCGGTGGCAGGGTTGTTTTCTACAACTTTCACCGTCCGGTATCTGGCACTGGCTGCATGTGTGGCGATGGCGCTATCCTATTTTCCGACGCTTAAGTTTTACGGCCGATCAGCCGTTTGGGTTTTGGGCCTGCCGCTCATCGGGATGCTTTATCTGGCCATGACCTGGAACTCGGCGCTGCGCTACTTTCGCGGCGAACGCGCGCGCTGGAAAGACCGCAGTTACGACTCGCGCGCAAACAGCATGCGCTTGACTTTCCTGCTGCTGCCGCAGGCTCTCGTCGCCGGTTTGTTCATGACGGCCTTTGCTGCACCGGTTCATGCCGCCGAGGGCGCCACGGCGGTGGTGGAACATTTCCAAACCACGCTGATTTCAGCGATGACAGACGCGCAAAAGCTCGGTTATGAAGGCCGTTATAAACGCCTTGCTCCAGCGGTGGAGGAAAGCCATGATCTTCCCGCCATTGCCCAGTTTGCCGCCGGCCGCCAGTGGGAGAAGCTCACCGACGAGCAGAAAAAATCCCTGGTCGAGACTTTCAGCAAGCACAGCATCACCACTTACGCCTACCGTTTTGATGGTTATTCAGGGGAAACATTCAAGGTGCTCTCGGAAGAACAAACCGCCAATGGCGACTCATTGGTACACACCTTGCTTTCCACGGCGAATGGCGAGAAGATACACTTCGATTATGTGTTGCGCCGCAAAGACGTGGTTTGGCGCATCATTAACATCATCGTGGATGGGGTAAGCGACCTCGCAATCAAGCGCTCGGAGTTCGGCAACATCATCCGCAATGAAGGCGGCGACGCCTTGATCGCCAAGCTCAAGGCGCAGATCGCGCAGTATTCAAAACTGGCAAGCACGAAAAATAAATAAACGCGCCGAGCGCGTTAACCGCTGCACTGACAATCTTACCAAGGTCAAGCGATGGTATGCCATCAGCCACAGGATTGCATAATCAGCAACCATAAAAACGCGATCATTGCAGCGCTGGCCGCGGTAGTCCTGCTTTCCTCAGGCTGCGCCGGCACGCCCAAGGAGCTGGATGAGGGCGACCCCTTCGAAGGGGCTAACCGCAAATTCTACAAGTTCAACGATGCGCTGGACCGAACGATCGTCAAGCCGATCGCCGACACCTATGTAAAAGTCACGCCCGAGCCGGCCAGAACCTCGGTATCCAATTTTTTTGACAATATCGGCTATCTCGATACCGTCCTCAACGATTTTTTCCAGGGCAAGTTCAAACAAGGTTTCGCCGACACCGGCCGTTTCCTGATCAACAGCACCATAGGTTCTCTGGGATTGGTCGATGTGGCAAGCAAGATGGGCTTGAAGCCGCACGAAGAAGATCTGGGGCAGACTCTCGGCGTTTATGGTTCTCCGGAAGGCGCTTATCTGATGATTCCGCTGCTCGGACCCAACACCGTGCGCGACAGCCCCGATCTGGCAATGAGTACCGTGACCAGTGGTCTGTTCTACATCAGCGCGTTCGCCGTCACCCTGCCCCTGGGTTTGCTGGAGGCAATCGACAAGCGTGCCCGTGCCTCACACTATTTGAAGATCATCGATGAAGCGGCGCTTGACCGCTATATATTCATTCGTGACGCTTACCGGCAGCACCGCACGTACCTGATTTACGACGGCAACCCTCCGCGTCAGAAATTCGAAGACGACGAAAGCGAAGAGCCCGCTCAGACCTCCCGGTAAAACAGCAGCACAAAGCCGATCAGTACCAGGGAAAGAGTCCACAACCAGCCGGGCAGGCGGTTGGCAGGAGAAGGCAGTCTTAATTCCAGCAAGCGCCCGGCTCCCATCATCACCGCGAAAAAGCCGAGCAGCGAATGCGAAACCTCGATGAGGAACTGGTATTTGATGGTAAGCAGGGTGTGGGAATGGGTAAGCAACAACGCGCCACCCGTCATGCATAATAGAGGAAAGGCATAGCGCCAGCGCGTCTCGGCAAGCCCGCCGACGCGCACCCGCCACTCGAACAGCGCAAGGCCAATCACCACCGCGGTGGCCAGTCGGTGTTGGATGACCGAGGGTATCACCAAAGTTTCCCAAAAACCTTCGTAACCGAGCGGCCAGCCGTTTGGCTCGCCGACCAGCACCAGAAACACCCCGACCAGCATGAATAACAGCGGCCAATGCCGCGCCCAGGGAAATTTACCGGTGCGGTCCAGTACCGCCGCAAATCCCACGATCAGCACCAGCAGGCCCGAAACATTGTGGTTGAATTCGCTTTGCCTCTTGTCGAAGTCGTTCTGTAGGGTAAACACATCGAACGAAGAAGTGGAACTCGCCAGATATTCCTGGCGCGGCGGCGGGACGAGGCGGGGTTTGCCGGGTTTCAACGCATTCCAGACTTCGGCGGGTGTGGCTTTTTCCGCTGAGACGTCTATTGAAGGCGGCAGCGAAGTAAGCGCAGCGGCGGTAAGTAGAATGATGATGACGATGTTGAATTCGGCTTCAACGAAATACGGGACGCGCGCTCCTACGCCCAGCGTGTCGCCCAGCCGCAACCAGCGCCGCGTGAGAAAAAAATTCATCGCGCCGAGCGCGAGCGCCGCGAGGAGCAGGGCCACTTTGGTCAGCACCATCACGCCGTAGGCGGTGCCGGTGAGCCCTTCTGCATCGCCGATATAGCTCCACCACAGATAAATTCCGCAAAAAGTAAGCGAGACAACGCCGAGCACAGCGAGCGGCGAGAAGCGTGCCAACGCACGCGGCCACAATGACGAACCGCTGCGGCGCGCCAGCCGCCATAACCCGAGGAGATGGATTATGCCCCCCACCCAGACCGCCGCGCCGAGCTGATGCAGCACCGTCATCACCATAAGCGGCACAGTGCCTTCGAGACGACCTACTGCATGCACCAGCCATGCCCCGCTTGCCATGAGTAGAATCGCCGCCGCGATGGCCGCGCTCCACGCAACGCGTGATGCGGGTTGTTTGATGAGCCACAACCCCGATGAAAACAAGGCGACGGCAAAAGCGACATGAACCAGGCCGGCCTGAGCGAAGCCGGTGGAGAAGAACGCCGCCATAGGCCATGCACCGGATTCATCAGCGAGCGCCCATGGTTCCATCAGCAGCCCCAGCGTTTGCGCAACAGCCAGCAGCGCCGAGCCCCAGACGAGGATGAGGAGGGAACGTTTTATTGCCTTATGCGCGTCACTATTGCTTTTGACAAGCGGCAAAAGCACCACCAGGATGAAAATCAGACCGCCGACCGCGACCGACATGCCGATCAGCACGAGGGCATGAAACATGACCGAGAGAAAACCGGCGAGCAGGCTCATGGACCATTCTCGATGCTGAAGCGCAGCACGCCTTGGGTGGCGTGGCCATCGGCGGCCAGTACAGAATAACGCAGGATATAATTCCCCGGTTCCAGAGGCGGCAAAGGCACTTCAAGCCGCTCCGGCGCACCCTGGTTGAAATCGGCCCGCGGCAAAGCAATCGCCTGCCGGTCGCCTTTGGTCAGAGTCACGCGGGTAAGCGCTTTTTCGATTTTGACGTTGAAGCGCAGCTGGATGCGGTCAGGCGCCCGCTTGAGCACCGCGCCTTCACGCGGATTGGAGTCAACAACGATGGCATGCGCCCAGCAAACATTGTAACTGGTCAAGAATAGCAACACCGACGCGGCGGCAAACAGTTTGGGTTTTCTCATCCCAGTTCAAAGCCTTTTTTCGCTGTGCTTTCCCATTGAGGAAATGCTTTGTTAACGCCCGTCACTCTTGCGGCGGCTCGCCCTGATCCATAAGCGCCCGCTTTCCTGCGCCTGCCATCCCAAGAGCGCGGGAATTCCGAGCAACAGATCGCGCACGCGTTTCACCAGGGAGAGCGCTAATCCCATTTCAGGAGTAAGGCCCAGCATTTCACCCAGCAGCATGTAGGCGCCTTCCTGGATGCCCAGCGCGCCGGGAATCACAAACGCGGCGCTTTTCACCGCATGGCTCAAACTTTCGAGAATCAGCGCCTCGAGGAAACTGACGGGACTGCCCATGAAATAAAGCGCGAGCCACACTTCGGTGGCGCTGATAATCCAGGAGAGAAGATGGGTTACGCCTGCGCCAAGGAGCGCGCGCCGCTCGCGGTAGAGTTTCTGGATGGTGTCGTGCAGGTTGTCAATTTTCCCGAGCGACAGCCATTCCCATTTGTCCGCTATTTTTTCTATAAAGTTTTCGAGCAACTTGAACATGCCTTTGTGCTGGGCGATGACGAAGCCGCCAAGCGCCAGCGCCGCCAGTACCAGACCCGCCGCAGCCCAGCGCACCGTCTGCTCCGAGCCGCCAATCAATACCAGCAGCAGTAACCCAAGCAACGTGAAAAAGAATTGTGCGATGGCTTCGAGCGTAAGATCCACCACCACGCTGGCGCCGGCGATGCCGGCTCCAGCACCGTTAAAAGTCAGAATCCTCGCGCCAACCAATTCACCACCGACTTGCATCACCGGCAAGAGACTGGCCACTGCTTCGCGCACTAAGCGCGCCCAGAAAAACACCAATAGCGATTTGCTCCAGGTATTACGCAGTACGCGCCGCCACGCCAGCGACGACAGCGTTACCGGCAACAAATGAAACAGGCTTACCACCACCATGCCCCAACCGACGGTCAGCAGCAGGTCGGACACCGCTATGAAGCCGTGATAGCCGATCAGAAGAATCGCGGCAAGGAGGCCTGCCAGCGCGGTGATGGTGATGGCCAGTTTCATTTTTTCTCCTCGGCCGCACTCATGATGGCAGGGAGGACCACCAATGTGCAAAGCAGTGCAAATGACAAGGCGATAGTAAGCAACAACCCCAGACCGGACATGCCGCGGTGTTCGGAAAAAGCCAAAGACCCGAAAGAAGCCACAGTGGTAAGCGCGCTGAACAGCACGGCGCGAGGCGTGCTGCTTCGAAACAGGTGCTCGACATCGAGCCCGCTTCTTTTGCGCATTACCAGGTAAATGCCGAAAGCTATCCCCAAGCCCAGCAGCAGCGGCAGCGCGATAATGTTCGCCAGGTTAAGCGGCAGATCGAGAATAACCGAACTTGCCGCAGTCATCGCCATCGCCAGAATCAACGGCAGCAACACCAGAAATGCGCTGTAGATGCTTTGCAATACCAGCAGCAGCAGGATAAACGCGGCGCATAAGGCAATCACAGTGGCCTGCAGGCAGGCCTGCACCACCGTGTCGCCGCCCTCGACGAGCGCCACCGGGGTGCCGATGGCATTGGGCGCAACTTTTTGCACTTCAGACACGAAACGGCGCAATTCTTTGTTGTCGATCACATTGATCTTGGGAAAAACCTCGACGCGCGCGCGGCCGTCGGCCGTGACGTAGCGTTCCCGCAAGTCTTGCGGCACATCCTTGAGCTCGATGTGCTGCGGCTGTAAAAGGTTTCGCAACTGCGCGAGATTTTGCGGCAAGTCGCCCACGACGCTCCCGCGCAGCTGCTTGAGCGCATTTTCCGGCCAGCCGGGCGCGGATTTAAATTTTTCCAGCGCGTCGGCCAGGCGTTTCATGCTTGCTGAAAAAGCCGGATCGGAGTTATTCACGCCTGCCTCGCGCAGTTTTTTCTGAAACTTCTCCAGCGCCTGGCGCTCCTCGTCCATGCTCGGCGCGGCTCCCTGGGACGGCGTGACCAAGGGCTGCAGCACCAGCGTCATGTCGGCGATAATAGCGAGTTTCTCGTCCTGGTCGTCGGGCACAAAACTGGCGAGTGTCACGGCCTTGTCCACTACCGGCAATTTTTCGAGTTTTGCCGCAACGTTCTTGGCTTCGTCCAGATTGCCGGCAAGGACGTCAATGGTATAAGGCGTGGTGTTGAGGTCCTTCAGCATATCAAGAAAAGTGGCGACCGATTCGGTGTTCGGGTCCTTCATGTTGAGTGGATTGAAATCGAAGCGCAACTGCGTCAGCAGCGCCAGGGAAATGGCCCCGGCCAGTGCGGCCGCGCCAAGAATGCGCTTGCGGTGACGCCGCACCGGGAAACGCAAGCGCGTCAGCATGCTGCTCTTGGGCAGTTTGCTTTCCATGTCTGTCGGCATCAGCTTCAGCAGCGCCGGCAGCAAAGTGAGGTTGGAAATCAATGCGACCAACATGCTCATTCCGGAAATCACGCCAAGCTCGGCGAGCCCGCGGTAACTCGTGGGAGTGAAGGAAAAAAAGCTGATGGCGGCCGCCACAGCAGCGAGCGTCAGCATCCCTCCCGCGCCCCTGGCGGCCTCGCTCAAGGCGAGATCATGGTTCTTGGTGCGGTTCAGCTCTTCCTTGTAGCGCATGCCAAACTGAATGCCGAAATCCACGCCCAGGCCGATAAACAGCACGGCGAAGGTCACCGAAATTAAATTCAGATGGCCGATGGCGAACGCGGTAAATGCCGCAGTCCAAATCAGGCCGACAAACAGCGTAATCAGAATCGCCGCCACCAGGCGGGTGGAACGCAGACCAAGAAACAAAATAACGCACACCAGCAGCGTCGAGAAAAGGGTGGCCATGCCGGCGCCGCGCGACACGCTGTCCAGTTCTTCATCCTGGATGGGCACATCCCCGGTAAGACGCACGCGCACGCCATGCTGGGGATCGAGTTGCAATTCCTGCGCGACTCGGCGCACGGTGTCAATCCCCTTCTTGCCCGGTTGCATCGAAGTGTAATCAAAAACCGGCTTGACCAGAATAAAATGCCGCGTATCGCCGCCTTGCGCCATGGCACCCTCGACAAACTGATTGCGCCACGAAAGCTTGATTTGGCGGCCTGCCAGTTGTGCATCGATGATGCCGCTGATGCTGTCCAGCGTTTTCTTCAGGCGCCCTCTGTAATCAGGGCTCAGATTCTCGTCAAGCGCGCGGCTGATTAATGTGAATAATCCGCTCAGGCTCGGGTCGTGGGCCAGCGTACCGAGAAACGGCGCTGCCTCGGTCAACCGGTCGGAAAGCTGCAGCAATTCATTTTTGTCGAGATAAAGCAGTCCGTTCTTCGAGAAGAAACTTGTTTGTTCCGGATCATAAATCGATTCGAGTGTCTCTTTTTCCTGTTCCAGCCGCGCGATGAGTTTTTGCGAAGCTTCATTAGCGCGATCCGCGTTGTCGCCCTCGACTACCGCCACGATCACATCGGAAAACTGCGGAAAGGCTTTTTGCATATCCGCTTCCAGCTGGCGGTAGTGCAGTGCCGGATCGAGCATTTCATTGGGATCGGTGTCGAGGCTGGTATGCGTCAGCGCATAATAGAAAAATACTACCGTGAGCAGAGCGGTGCCGCCGACTACCCAGCGGGCAAAACGCGCGGAGAGTTCAACCATGCGCACCACTGCGAGAAGGTATTTGTTTCCTGCAGCGTCTAGCATCCGCATACCTCACTCAATAAGGACGCCGTGTTCATCAATTCTATTGCCGCCGGATTCATGCGCTTCGTGAGGCTGACTTTGCCGTAAGGTCGCTGAAGCTGACTTTTTGAATATCATACTGCCGCAGGGCGCTGGCGATGGCAGGGCTGGTCAATGCCCGAAATTCTGCTTCGCAGGCATAGCCGGCCATGCCGGGATCCATCCCGTCCCATTTGGAGAGGGCCGGGTGGAAGTACATTTCTGAAACGCCATGGGGCAGGTGCGCGAGCAACCCCAGCACCCGTTGTTCAGTCATGTGTCCGGTATCGATCATGCCGAAGATGTAATCGTTGTGCGCGACCCGCGCTTTTTTCAGCCGCCATTTCATCAGGCTCATCCAGGGGTTGAGCAGCAGTGAATGGGCAAGACGCCGCGGCAGCGCGTTGCGCGCGGCGCGCCAGGAGCTCAAAAACGGCTCGCGCGGCAGACGCACCGCGCGCACATCATATTCGCTTCCCACCTTGAGGATCAGACTCAACACCGTCGGATGCACGTGCATATGGTTATGGGCGTTGACGTGATCCAGCGTAAGGCCGGTGTTGCGGAAGGCTGCAAACTGCGCGCGGATTTCTGCTTCGAGTTGCCGTCTGACCTTGGAGCGGAAAAAGAAATTGATCCCGGCGCGCGCAAGTTGCGTGGAAAAATTTCCCTGATCGTCCACCAGGTCTGGAATATGGTCGGCAGGCATAAGCGGGCGGCCGCAGACCAGAACCATATGCAGTCCCACTTTGAGCGAGGGCATGCGCTTGGCGCGCTCCACTGCGTCCGGGGCTGCGGCAGCGCCCACCATGAGACTCGCGGTGTTGAGGATGCCGTTTTGGTGCGCCTGCTCTATTGCCTCGTTGACGGGAAGGGATGCGCCGAAGTCGTCAGCCGTGACGATGAGCCGCTTCAAACCCGATCTTCCCGCCCGTAAAGAAAGCGAAAGAACTCCACGCCCTCGCGCAGCCGGCGCTTGGTCATTTCCCAGCTTTGCATCATTTCGAAAGTGATTTCGGCGATCTTGCTGGGGCGGAAGTAGAAGCGCTTGTAGAATTTTTCCAGCGCCGCGAAGATTTCCTCATGCGGGAGGTGTGGATAGTTGAGCGAGCTGACCTGGAAGCCTTCCTGCGCGACGATATGCGTGGAATCGCGCAGCAGCCAGCCGTTCTCCATCGCCTGTTTGTGCAGATAGGTTCCAGGATAGGCCGCAGCGAGCGAGACCTGAATGGTGTGCGGGTTGATTTCCTTGGCGAAGCGGATGGTCTCTTCGATGGTTTCGTGCGTTTCGCCGGGCAGGCCCATGATAAACGTGCCGTGAACCACCACGCCGAGCTTGTGGCAGTCGGCCATGAAGCGGCGCGCCATGTCCACGTGCATACCCTTTTTGATGTTAAGCAGTATTTGCTGGCTGCCGGTCTCGAAACCCACCAGCAGCAGACGCAAGCCGTTTTCCTTCATGACCTTGAGGCTTTCGTAGGGCACGTTGGCCTTGGCGTTGCATGACCAGGTCACCCCCAGTTTGCCGAGCCCCTTGGCAATCTCCTCGGCGCGCGGCAGGTCGTCGGTGAATGTGTCGTCGTCGAAGAAGAATTCCTTCACCTGCGGGAAATATTTCTTGGCGTGCGCGATTTCCGCGACCACGTTTCCCGGACTCCTGGTGCGGTAGCGGTGGCCGCCGATGGTTTGCGGCCACAGGCAGAAGGTGCAGCGCGACTTGCAGCCACGCCCGGTATAAAGCGAAACGTAGGGGTGCTGCAGATAGCCGATGAAATAATCTTCGATCACCAAATCGCGCTGGTACACATCCACCACCCACGGCAGCTTGTCCATGTCCTCGATGGTGGCGCGGTCGCGGTTATGCACCACTTTGCCATTGACCTTGTGGCTGATGCCATCGATTTCCGCAAGCGGACGACCGGAGGCGACATCGTAGACAGTAAAATCGAATTCGTTGCGCGCGACGAAGTCAATCGCGGGCGAATGCATAAGCGAAAGCTCGGATTGCACCGCCACGTGTGCGCCGATGAAGCCAATCATGAGCTTGGGATTTTTTGCCTTCAGCGCTTCGGCGACTTTGGCGTCGGATTCAAAAGAGGGCGTGCTGGTATGCAGAATGGCGAGTTCATAATCGTTGGCAAGTGGAAGAATATCGTTGAGCGACAGGCCGCGCGCGGGTGCGTCAATGAGCTTGCTGCCGGGCACCAGTGCCGCAGGCTGGGCGAGCCAAGTGGGATACCAGAACGAGCGGATCTCCCGCCGCGCCTGATAACGTGAGCCGGCGCCGCCATCGAATCCTTCATACGACGGAGGATTCAGAAACAGGGTTTTCATCATGGATTACGAACTCCTTTGTTCATCAACTGCCCGTCGGAGCGGACCAAAAACTGCTGTTCCCGCCACTCAACGCTGCGGCCGAAGAAACTTGCCGCCCACACCAGGAAACCGAGCAAATCGCGGACGGGCGCAAGCCAGGGCGTAGCGGGTCCGCGGATACGGAAACTGGTGTGCACCGCCCGGTGCAGCAAGACGCGTAGTATAACCGAAACAGCCACGGCCGTTAACCCCGCGGCCGCAGGCACGAGCGGCAAAAACAGCAGGGAAACCGCTACCGGATAGGTGATGAAGGAAAATGCGTAACCTGCCGGCTGCATTGCGCGTATAGTGCGAGCCCAGCGCAGTTCATGTTGGAACAGCGCTCTGAAATTAGGTTCCCAGACCCTGTTTTCCACCATATAGGCGGGCAGTATCACTTTAAGTCCTTGTTGTGCGACATGCTTGCCCAACATGTGGTCATCGGCGAGCTGGTCGGCGAGCGCGGGAAATCCGCCGCTTGCTTCCAGCGCCTTGCGGGTGACCGCCATGGTCGCGCCAAAACAGAAGCGCAATTCCTGGAATGACAGAGCGACCAGAACCGAAGGGGCAAAACAATCATTGATAAACATCGCGCCCAATCGCGATGGCAGTCCGGCCGCCGCCGTGCCCTTGTAAAGACAGGTGAGCGCACCCACCTGCGGATCTTCGAATGGCGCAGCCACCGCCCGAAGATAGTGGTGTTCCACACGCATGTCGCTGTCGGCGATCACCAGCAGGTCATGCTTCGCCGCCCGGTACATGCTGGCCAGAATACTAACCTTGAGATTGGCGCCGATCACCGTTTCATCCACGATCAGCGACAAATCGCGCTGAGGAAATTCTTTGATGATGCGCTCAATGACTGTGATCGCTGGATCCTGTGCATCGCGTACGCCAAACACCACCTGATAATCGGGGTAATCCTGGTCGCAGAACGAGCGCAGGTTTTCATACAATTCCGGTTCCATGCCGCAAACCGGTTTCAGCAGGGTAGCTGCGGGACAATATTCGCTTTGCTTGGGTTGACGGCCGCCGAAGGCGATGACGCAGCGCAAGGCATAGACGAGATAAGCAAGCGCCGCCAGCATGATTGCGAAAGCAATTAAGGTAAATGTGGCGATGATGCCATTCCTTGCACTAATATTTGTTGCCAGCCGCGGATTTTAGCATGATTGACCCTGCTTTCGGCTGCGCAGGACACGCTATTTCATGAAACAGGCGATGCGGACGCGGCGGCCCGGTGATTTGAGCTAAAATGAGTGCCTTCAAGATGGAAATCCCCATCTCCATGCTGCAAGACAACGAACGACAAGGAAAAAAACATGCCTGAATGGCAGCGTGATAAGAGCGGTCAGCTTTGCGGCGAAGCCTATCAGGACCATATCCTGCAGGGAGTGTCGCGAACTTTTGCGCTCACCATCCCCCAGCTGCCGCCGGGCCTGCGCAAGCCGGTGAGCAATGCTTACCTGTTGTGCCGCATCGCCGACACCATTGAAGACGAACCCGCCTTGAGCGCCGGGCAGAAGCGCCATTTCTCGCGGCAATTCATCAAAGTCGTTGCCGGCGAAGTGCCGGCGGAAACATTTGCCGCAGAATTTTATCCATTGCTTTCGGAGCATACACCGGAAGCAGAAAAAGACCTGATCAGGAACACACCGCAAGTCATCCGCATCACCCACAGCTTCAGCGATAATCAGCGCGCGGCGATGCAGCGCTGTGTCCAAATCATGGCCAATGGCATGGCGATGTTCCAATCAAATCCGAGCCCGTACGGATTAAAGGACCTGCCGCAGCTTGACAGCTATTGCTACCACGTTGCCGGCGTGGTCGGAGAAATGCTCACCGAACTGTTTTGTGATTACTCCGGGGAAATCGGAAAAAACCGCAAAAGAATGTTAGAATTGGCAACTTCGTTCGGCCAGGGTCTGCAAATGACCAACATATTGAAAGATATTTGGGAAGACCGCAGCCGCGGAGCGTGCTGGCTGCCACAGGATGTTTTCCGAGAGTGCGGTTTCGATTTGCGGAATTTGTCCAAGGATTGCCACGATTCTGCTTTTGGCGCGGGGCTGGAAAAATTGATTGCAATCGCCCATGCCCATCTGCGCAATGCGCTGATTTACACCCTGCTCATTCCGAAGCATGAAACAGGCATACGCAAGTTCTGCTTCTGGGCGCTGGGCATGGCGGTGCTCACCTTGCGCAAGATCAGCGCGAACCGCGCCTTTACTTCGGGCAATGAAGTAAAAATATCGCGGCGCGCAGTGAAGGCGACAATACTGGCGACGCATTTAACCATAGGCAGCGACACCATGCCACGCTGGCTATTCAACATGACGGTGCTCGGCCTGCCGCGCGCCGCTTCATTGTAAATTGGACGCAAAAAATAATTTTCCGGAAAAACGAGGAAGGGATTCTGTAGTGCGGAGAAAGTGGAATGCTTGATCAGAACTACATCGAATTAGCATCCAGCGCAAACTCCCGGGCCAGGGCAAGGGAACAATCCAATGTGCGTTCCATCGGAACGCGCAGCGCGTCGCTGTGGCAGGCGATCAGCGCGGCGCGCGATGCTCTGCTTGCGCTGCAGCACGCAGACGGTTATTGGTGCTTCGAGCTGGAAGCGGACTGCACCATACCCGCCGAGTACATCCTGATGATGCATTTCATGGATGAAATCGATACCGGGCTGCAGGCCAAGATCGCGGTGTATCTACGCAGCCACCAGCAGCCCCACGATGGCTGGGCGTTGTACCCTGGCGACGGGTTCGATTTGAGCTGTTCGGTGAAGGCTTATTACGCCTTGAAGCTGGCAGGCGACAGTCCCGATGCACCGCATATGGCCAGAGCCCGGGAAGCCATTCTTGCCGCAGGCGGCGCTGCGCGCTGCAATGTGTTCACGCGTATAACCCTGGCGCTGTTTGCACAAATTCCGTGGCGCGGCATACCGATGGTGCCGGTGGAAATCATGCTGCTGCCGCGCTGGTTCCCTTTCCACTTGAGCAAGGTGTCTTACTGGTCGCGCACGGTGATGGTGCCGCTGGCGATTCTATGCAGCCTCAAGGCGCGCGCCAAGAATCCTCAGCAAGTGAATATCCGCGAATTGTTCACCACACCGCCGGAAAAGGAGAAAAATTATTTCCCTTTCAGGTCGCGTTTGAACCGCATCCTGCTGCGTTTTGAACGCCTGTGCAAGTTCCTGGAGCCGGTCATCCCCGGTTTTATCCGCCGCTACGCCATAAAAAAAGCCGAGCACTGGATTATCGAGCGGCTCAACGGCACTGATGGCCTGGGCGCAATTTTCCCGGCGATGGTCAACGCGCATGAAGCGCTCGCCTGGCTGGGTTATCCTGCCGATCATTCCCATCGCGTGACTGCCAAGGAAGCGCTGAGAAAATTGGTGGTGGTGGAGGAAAATTCCGCGCACTGCCAGCCTTGCACATCACCGGTATGGGATACCGCGCTGTCTTGCCTGGCCTTACATCAGGCGGCGGGTGAACTAACAACCCCGGAAATTCTGCGCGCGCTTGCCTGGCTCGAAAAACGGCAACTGCTGGATGCGCCCGGCGACTGGCGCGATTCGAGGCCGCAGCTTAAGGGCGGCGGCTGGCCGTTCCAGTTCGGCAATGATTTTTATCCGGACATTGACGACACCGCCGCGGTGGGCTGGGCGATGCACAGAATTGATCAAGAGCGCTATGGGGAGGCGTTGCGGCGTGCCGCCGAATGGGTGTGCGGCATGCAATCGAAGAACGGCGGCTTTGCCGCTTTCGATGTTGACAATACCTGTTATTACCTTAACGAAATTCCGTTTGCCGATCACGGCGCGCTGCTCGACCCGCCTACCAGCGATGTGAGCGGACGTTGCATGGCTTTTCTGGCCCCGCTTGGCAAATACGAGGCGGTATGGAAGCGCAGCCTGGAGTTCCTGCGCAAGGAGCAGGAAAAGAACGGCTCCTGGTTCGGACGCTGGGGCACCAATTATATTTATGGAACCTGGTCAGTGCTGGCGGCGCTGGAACTGGCTCACGAATCGCCTGACCAGCTTTATATCCGCCGTGCGGTCGAGTGGCTGAGGCGCCTGCAGCGCGCGGATGGCGGATGGGGCGAGGGCAATGACACCTACTTCAATCCGGGAAAAGCCGGGCAGGCCGATTCCAGCACCGCGTTTCAAACCGCGTGGGCGGTGCTCGCGCTGATTGCGGCCGGCGAAGTGGATTCCCCTGAAGTTGCGCGCGGCGTGGAATTTCTGCTGCGCACCCAGCAGGCGCATGGCTTGTGGAATGATCCCGGGTTTACCGCGCCCGGCTTCCCGCGGGTCTTCTTTTTGAAGTATCACGGCTACGACAAATTCTTCCCGTTGTGGGCGCTGGCGCGCTATTACAACCTGCACAATCGCCACGGCGCGTGATCGGCGTCGTCGCCGCGCTGCCGCTTGAGGCGCGCTGCCTGGTCGGTCGCAAGCTTACGCCGGATGAGCGAGTTGAGCTGCACCATGCCGCAGGCTGGATTCAGCTTTGCGGCATCGGCAGGGGAAAAGCGCTGCACGCTGCGCAATCATTGCTGGACGCGGGGGCGACCGCCTTGCTCAGCTGGGGCATTGCGGGGGGACTCGATCCCATGCTCAGCGCCGGAACCCTGGTGCTGCCGCAACAGGTGATTGGCGCAGATCAAAGCGTATTTCCAGTGAATAGCGAATGGCGCAACCGGCTTCAAGGTCGCGTCGCCGGACATGTCGCGATAAGCAATGGAACCCTGCAGGAAAGCCTTTCGGTCTTCACTCATCCGTCACAAAAACAAGTTTTGGCAAAACGCGTCGGTGCGGCGGCGGTGGAC
Source organism: Gammaproteobacteria bacterium (assembly GCA_041495205.1). Taxonomy (GTDB): domain Bacteria; phylum Pseudomonadota; class Gammaproteobacteria; order Burkholderiales; family JAHFRG01; genus JAHFRG01. Next base: position 80,857 of record JBGQCF010000004.1, on the reverse strand, counting down.
ATGGAAAGCGCGGCGGTGGCGCAAGTGGCGCACCAAGCAGGCGTGCCTTTCATGGCGATTCGCGTCATCGCCGATCATGCGGCGGCCGAGGTTCCCTCGAGCGCGCTGTCCGCAGTCGATGCCTATGGACGGCTGCAGGTTTTGCCGCTCGTCGCATCCTTGCTGGCCCATCCCGCAGAGTTGCCTGCGCTGATAACGCTTGGCCGCGGATTCCGCGCCGCACAGAAGACATTGTCAATTGTGGCAACGCTGGCGGGGCCAAGCTTAGGCATTGAGTAGGGAACCTCTGATTAAGTCCTCCGCGGATTGCGTTGCAGGTAAAATGCGGATGGACGCGAGGCGCGCGACGAAGGTTGTAGCCGGGACTACGATGCCGAGGAGCGCAACGACGCAGACGCCGCATTTTACCGCAACCCGGAGGGACGGGGCTTTCTGGGCGGTCTGCTTTGTCGCTCGGCTTGCCAAGGGGAGTGGCCATTGGCTGCGCCTCGCTTCGCGCATCCCATCCCGGAAAGCCTCCGTCGCAATCACGTGGGACTTAATCAGAGGTTCCTAAGTGTCAATTCAATTAAACGGATTTTAAGCAAATGGCTTGCACGTTGGTTACAGGGGCATCGGGCTTTGTCGGCTCGGCGCTGGTGCGCAAACTCATCGCTGCCGCACATCAGGTGCGGGTATTGCTGCGCCCGACCAGCGACCGCCGCAATATCGAGGGCCTGCCCGTAGAAATCGCCTTGGGCGATCTTGCCGACAAGGGCTCGCTTGAGCGCGCGCTTGAAGGTTGCACGGCCTTGTACCATGCCGCCGCGGATTACCGGCTGTGGGCGCGCCACCCGCGGCAGCTCTATCAAAGCAATGTCGCGGGCACGGTGAATATCATGCAGGCCGCGCTCAAAGCCGGCGTTAAGCGCATCGTTTACACCAGCAGCGTCGCCACTTTGGGTTTGCATGCCGATGGCAGTCCCGCTGATGAAAATACCCCGGTCACGCTCAACGACATGATCGGACATTACAAGCGCTCGAAGTTCCTTGCGGAAGCCGAGGTGAAACGCATGACTGACGGGCAAGGACTTCCCGCGGTAATCGTCAATCCCTCCACTCCGGTCGGCCCGCGCGATATCCGGCCCACGCCCACCGGGCGCATGGTGCTGGATGCGGCATGCGGGCGCACTCCGGCGTATGTGGACACCGGGCTCAACCTGGTGCATGTGGACGATGTGGCGCAGGGACACTTGCTTGCTTTTGAACGCGGCGTGGTGGGCGAGCGTTATATCCTCGGAGGGCGCAACATGACGTTGCAGGAGATTCTGACCGGGGTCGCCAGGATTTCAGGACAAAAACCGCCGCGTGTGAAGCTCCCGCACAATCTGGTGCTGCCGATTGCCTATCTTTCCGAAGCCTGGGCGTGGTTGACCGACGGCCCCGAGCCGCGTGCCACGGTGGACGGCGTGCGGCTCTCGAAAAAATACATGTTTTTCTCGATTGAAAAGGCGCGGCGCGAGCTGGGCTATAACCCGCGGCCGGTGGAGGAAGCGCTGAAAGATGCGGTGGAGTGGTTCCGCGCGAACGGTTACTGCTAACTTCTAAGCCGCTACCCTCGGGTAACCGCGTTCCTCGAGATCAATACGGTCTTCTTCCAGACCTTTCCCGATCGCTTTGCGCAGCGCCGCGGCAAACAGCGGCTTCAAAAGTTTCTTGATTCCGCTGACCGGCATATCAAGCCGGAAATGAATGGCCGTGGCCCCTTCGCTCGCGGGCCTGAACGATTGAATGATATGCATGCCCTGGTTGGTGCCCGCGACGACGTCACTGACGATATCGCCGTTAGGCTGTCTCAACTGATACACCTCATCAACTTGACTCAGTCCGAGCACGCTCACTTCCTGCCTGAAGCGGCACGCATTCCCTTCTTCGGAAAGCACGGTGAATCGGACGTCCGGATGAACCCGGTATTTCTCGTGGTGCCGCATGTCGCCGAATTGACGGCGTACGTTGTCTATGGGGCGGCGGATCGTCTTGTCTACTTCGACAGTCAGTATCATGGTTTCAATGCTTTGCGTAACGTGTCCGCACGTAGTCATCGACGATCTTCTGGAATTCTTCGGCGATATTCGCGCCTTTGAGCGTCACCGTTTTTTGGCCGTCCACGAATACCGGCGCCACAGGGGTTTCGCCCGAACCGGGAAGGCTGATGCCGATATTGGCGTGCTTGCTCTCTCCCGGCCCGTTCACCACGCAACCCATTACCGCCACGCTCATTTTTTCAACCCCGGCATATTGTTCGCGCCATACCGGCATCTGATTGCGCAAATAGGTCTGAATGTTATCCGCGAGTTCCTGGAAGAAAGTACTGGTGGTGCGGCCGCAGCCGGGGCAAGCCACGACCATCGGGGTGAATGAACGCAGCCCCATCGTTTGCAGGATTTCCTGCGCTACGATCACTTCCCTGGTGCGGTCGCCGCCCGGTTCTGGAGTAAGCGAGATGCGTATGGTGTCGCCGATACCACGTTGCAACAGAACCGCGACCGCTGCCGTGGAAGCGACGATGCCTTTGGAACCCATTCCCGCTTCGGTCAAACCCAGGTGCAGCGGATAATCGCAGCGCTCAGCAATTTCGCTGTATACGGTGACCAAATCCTGCACGCCGCTTACTTTGCAGGACAGCACGATTTTATCGTGCGCAAGCCCTATTTCCTCCGCGCGCTTGGCATTATCAAGTGCCGAGACAATCAGCGCTTCGCGGGTGACTTCATTGGCATCTTTCGGCTCGGGAAGTTTCGCGTTTTCGTCCATCATGCGCGTGAGCAGCGCAGGATCCAGGCTGCCCCAGTTCACCCCGATGCGCACCGGCTTGTTGTATTTGCATGCGACCTCGATCATGGTGGCGAACTGTTCATCGCGCTTCGATCCTCTGCCGACGTTGCCGGGATTGATGCGGTATTTAGCCAGCGCTGCGGCGCAGTCGGGATATTCGGTGAGCAGCTTGTGCCCGTTAAAATGAAAATCGCCAATCAGCGGCACATGGCAGCCCATCCGGTCCAGCCGTTCCCGAATCGGCGCGACTTGCTGTGCAGCTTCGGCGCTGTTTACGGTGATGCGCACCAGTTCCGAGCCGGCTTTGGCGAGTTCCGCTACCTGCGTTGCGGTTGCAGCTACGTCGGCGGTATCGGTATTGGTCATGGACTGCACCACGATGGGAGCGCCGCCGCCGATGGTGACCGGTCCTATTTTCACGCCCACGCTGGTGCGTCTGGAAATCGCTTGTATTGCGGGTGAAGACATATAATGGGAACTTTTAGTGAATCCAAACTACAAATTTTACCGTATTTTGATGTTGCTGGCACCCGGGCAAACCGCGCGCCAAAACAGCGAGGCGGGTCAACTGAAACCGCCGGGCTGCGTTAATGTAAGAAAATTGCAGTTTTGACGACGAATTCATCAATGCGCAGTTCGGTCGCATTATGAACCGGTCCGGGCGCAAGCCGGACTACAAAAACCGGGCGTTTTTCAACTTTCAGGAGACACAAACGATGACAGCAGTTCAAAAGCTCACAGGAATCGCCTTGGCCTGCGCCGCGGCCGGAATGTTTCTTACCGCCGGAATCGGCAGCGCCTTTGCGGCAGAAGATGGCAAGATTCACTGTGAAGGCGTCAATGCTTGCAAAGGCAAGTCCGATTGCAAGTCAGCCACCAACGCTTGCAAAGGCGAGAACGCCTGCAAAGGCAAAGGCTTTATGGCGATGAGCGAAAAAGACTGCAAGGCTGCGAAAGCCAAGGCCAAGAAAGGCTAAGCGCCAGTAGTTAATCACTTAACGGACACCTTCGCCTTGGCCGGCGGGTGTCCGTTTTCATTTCCGGCTTTTGGAAGCACCGCATTTCGACGCGATGGGGCGCAGGCGCAATCTTTTCCCAACCGCGCCAATGCTATAATATTCTCACTTTTTCCTTCCTTTCCCGGTTACCGGCCATGCAGTTGTTTGCCGTTGGCATCAACCATGTCACCGCGCCGCTTTCAATGCGCGAGCGGCTGGCGTTTCACGCGCAAACTTTGGGCGAGGCCTTGCGCGACCTGGTAAATCGCAGGCCGGTAAGCGAGGCGGCAATCATTTCCACCTGTAACCGCACCGAGGTCTATTGCAACACACCCGAGCCTGAAGCGGCGGTCGAATGGCTGGCGGATTACCACCATCTCAAGGCCCAGAATATCCAGCCTTATCTTTACACTCTGCCGCGGGAGAAAGCGGTGAAACACGCTTTCCGGGTGGCGAGCGGGCTGGATTCGATGGTATTGGGCGAGCCGCAGATCCTCGGCCAGATCAAACAGGCGGTGCGCACCGCCGAGGAAGCCGGCACTCTGGGATTGCTGCTGCATAAATTGTTTCAGCGCTCTTTTTCAGTGGCCAAGGAAGTGCGCAGCAACACCGATATCGGCGCGAATTCGGTTTCCATGGCGGCGGCGGCAGTGCGCCTCGCCGAGCGCATTTTTCCGACCATTTCCGGACAGCATGTGATGTTGATCGGCGCCGGGGAAATGATCGAGCTGTGTGCCACGCATTTCGCATCGCGCGCCCCCAAGCGCATGACCGTCGCCAACCGCACGCTGGAGCGCGCCGCGGCATTGGCGCAACGTTTCAATGGCGACGCCATCACGCTTAATGAATTGCCGGAACAGCTGGCGTTGCAGGACGTGGTGATTACCTGCACCGCGAGTCCCCTGCCGATTCTCGGCAAGGGTATGCTGGAACGGGCGATCAGGATGCGCAAACACCGCCCGATGCTGCTGGTTGACCTCGCGGTACCGCGCGATGTCGAGGCCGAGGCCGGGAAACTGGACGACGTGTTTCTTTACACCGTGGATGATCTTGCACACCTGGTGCAAAGCGGGATGGACGCGCGCCAGGGCGCGGTGGCGCAGGCCGAGGCCATCATCGAATCCAACGTGATCAGTTTTGTGCATTGGCTGGAAACGCGCGAACTCGTCCCCACCATACGCGCCTTGCGCGACCACGCGGAACGCGGCCGCCGCCGCGAGCTGCAGCGTGCCCTGCGACTCCTCGAACGCGGCGCGGACGCGCAGCAGGTGGTGGAATCCTTGAGCCGCGCGCTGACCAACAAATTCCTGCATGTTCCCACTCATGTGCTGAACCACGCGCACTCTGACGACCGCGAACAACTGGTGGCCTTGATCAACCGCCTTTATCAGATACACCGACAAGAATGAAAGAAAGCATTGCCGGCAAGCTATCCCAACTCAGCAACCGCCTCCAACAACTCAACCAAATCCTAAGCAGCGAAAACGCCACCGCGGACCTGGAAAGTTACCGCAAGCTCGCCCGTGAGCACGCGGAGATCACGCCGGTGGTTAAACTGTACGAGGCCTATCAATCCGGCGAGCGCGACCTGCAGGCGGCGCAGGAAATGCAGTCCGACCCGAAAATGCGCGAATTCGCGGAAACTGAAATCCGCGAGGGGCGCGAGAAACTCGCGCGCATCGAATCCGAGCTGCAAAAGAAACTGCTGCCGCAGGACCCCAACGATGAGCGCAACATTTTTCTGGAAATCCGTGCAGGCACCGGCGGCGACGAATCAGCGCTGTTTGCCGGAACCCTGTTCCGCATGTACGCGCGCTTCGCCGAGCGGCAACGCTGGCAGGTGGAAATCATTTCCGAAAGCCCCTCGGAGATCGGCGGCTATAAGGAAATCATCGCCAAGATCACCGGCAAAGGCGCCTATTCCAAGCTGAAGTTCGAGTCCGGGGGCCATCGCGTGCAGCGCGTGCCGGAAACCGAGACGCAGGGGCGCATCCATACTTCCGCCTGCACGGTGGCGGTGCTTCCCGAAGTCGATGAAATTTCCGACGTGGTGCTCAATCCTGCGGAACTGCGTATAGACACCTTCCGCGCTTCAGGTGCGGGAGGGCAGCACGTCAACAAGACTGACTCCGCGGTGCGGGTGACGCATCTGCCGACCGGAATCGTGGTGGAATGCCAGGACGGCCGCTCGCAGCACAAAAACAAGGCGCAGGCGCTGGCGATTCTTGCGGCGCGCATCAAGGACAAGCAACTGCGCGAACAGCAGGCCAAACAGGCCGCGACCCGCAAATCGCTGGTTGGCAGCGGCGACCGTTCCGGGCGCATGCGCACCTATAATTTTCCGCAGGGACGGGTGACCGACCACCGCATCAATCTCAGCTTGTACAAGATTGACCAGATCATGGATGGCGACTTGAATGAGCTCACCGGCGCTTTGATGGCGGAGCATCAAGCCGAGCAGCTGGCGGCTGTGGCCGAGGAAACCTGATGCAGGTGGCTGCCAAAGATTTTGCTTCAGCCGCCGCTCCGGTCAGCGTTGCGCGTGCATTGCGCGAGAGTGGGCTGCAACACTGCGACGCGAATCTGCTGCTGCAAGCGGCGCTTGACGTGAAGCGCGCTTATCTTACCGCCCACCACGAGCAAATCTTAAATTCACGGCAAGCGGCTGTCTATGCGGAATGGGTACAACGCCGTATGGCAGGAGAGCCCACCGCTTACATCCTGGGTGAACGCGAATTTTACGGTCTGAATTTCAAAATAACTCCGGCGGTGCTGATACCCCGGCCCGAAACCGAGTTGCTGGTGGAACGGGCGCTGGAGCGCATGCCGCAAGACCAATCCTGCAAGGTGCTGGAGCTGGGAACGGGCAGCGGCAACATTGCGCTCGCTCTAGCCCGCTACCGCCCGCTGGCGCGCATTACCGCGGTGGATTGTTCAGAGGAGGCGCTCGCTGTAGCGCGGCAAAATGCCGAAAATCTGCTCGGCGCGGATTACCGGGCGGTGATGTTTAAAAACAGCGACTGGTACGACGCTTTGGGCGGGGACACATACGATCTCATAATTTCCAATCCCCCTTATGTTGCTTCTGACGACGCGCATCTGCAGCAAGGCGATGTGCGCTTTGAGCCCAGGCAGGCGCTTAACGGCGGAGCCGGCGGGCTCGAGTGTATTCGCCAGATTATTCAAGGGGCACCCTCGCACCTTTGCGCAGGCGGCTGGTTGCTGTTGGAGCATGGCTACGATCAGGCACATGCCTGCCTGGAATTGCTTGCGCAAAGCAACTTTACCCGGTTCTTTAGCAGCAAGGACTTGGCGGGAATTCCGCGCGTTTCAGGCGGCCGGATTGACTGAGTGATGTTATAATATTTCAAGTTGATTTATTTTCAGGAGCGGGTATGAGCGCGCAGGAATTTATCAAAAAGCAGGTCACCGAGCACCCCGTAGTGCTGTACATGAAAGGCACGCCTGATTTTCCGCAGTGTGGATTCAGCGCCAATGTGGTGAATATCCTTAAGGCCTGCGGAGTGCAGGATATTTTCACGGTGGATGTGCTTTCCAATCCCGAAATTCGCCAAGGCATCAAGGAATACGCCAACTGGCCGACCATTCCTCAGCTCTACGTCAACGGCGAATTCGTCGGCGGCTCGGACATCCTGACCGAAATGTATAAAAGCGGCGAACTGCAGAAATTGCTCAAGTAGATTTTCCGTTCATCACAAGCCGGCCTCGTGCCGGTTTTTTTGTCCGCCCCGGTCGGCCATTCAAGAATCAGGAAGATTGCTTATGAAAATTAAAGCCGCGGTGCTGAATCAGCTGGGCGTGAAGCCGCCCTATGCAGTGACCAGGCCGCTGTCGGTCGAGGAAGTGGAACTCGACCCGCCCGGGCCCGGCGAAGTGCTGGTGAAAATCGCCGCTGCCGGTTTGTGCCATTCCGATTTGTCGGCCATCAACGGCGACCGGCCGCGGCCCACCCCGATGGTGCTAGGCCACGAAGCGGCCGGTATCGTCGAAGAGCTGGGGGCGGGAGTCGGCGACCTCAAGAAAGGCGATCATGTGGTGATGGTATTCGTGCCGAGCTGCGGCCATTGCCTGCCCTGCGCCGAAGGCCGGCCTGCGCTGTGCGAGCCGGGGGGAGCGGCCAATGTCGCGGGATCGCTCCTGTCAGGTGCGCGGCGGCTCAAGCGCGGCGCAACGCTGCTCAATCACCACATGGGCGTTTCGGCATTCGCGCAATACGCCACCGTTTCACGCCGCTCGCTTATTAAGATAGAAACTGATCTGCCGCTCGATGAAGCGGCGCTGTTCGGCTGCGCCGTGCTCACCGGAGTCGGCGCGGTGCTTAACACAGCGCGCGTCACGCCGGGCTCAACCGTGGCGGTGATCGGGCTGGGCGGAGTGGGGCTGGCTTCCCTTCTCGGCGCAATTCTCGCCGGCGCGCGCCGGATTGTCGCGATTGACCTTGCCGATGACAAACTCGCGCTCGTCAAGAGTCTCGGCGCAACTGACACGTTCAACGCCGCTTCTCCGGACTGCGCAGAGCAAGTGCGCGCAGCGACAGCGGGCGGAGTGGAATTCGCATTTGAACTGGCGGGCTCGGTGAAGGCGATGGAATTGGCCTACAAAATTACGCGCCGCGGCGGCACCACGGTCACGGCAGGATTGCCGCCCCCCACCCATACCTTCCCGGTGCCGCAAGCGAATCTGGTCGGCGAAGAGCGCACCATCAAAGGCAGCTACATCGGCACCAGCGTTCCTGTGCGCGACATCCCGCGCTATATTGCACTCTACAAGCGAGGAAGGCTGCCGGTTGACCGGTTGTTGACTGGGCGGCTTAAACTCGAGGACATCAATTTGGGATTTGACCGCCTGGCGGAAGGGAAGGCTATACGCCAGGTGGTGGTGTTCTAACGCAGCTTGATGCAAAACTACTGTGCGGGGGTCTGCTGTGTTGCGCGCTCGCTCGCGCCTAGCATCTCCGCCTGCTCGTGACGTTTTGCATCAACCTGTTCACGCGCGTCCGGGTTGTTATAAGCAACTTCACTCATAATTAAAACGAGGAACCTGTCTCTTTCAGGAAACTTATTTCCTCTTCGGTGGATTGCCGGCCCAGAATTTCATTGCGGTGCGGATAACGGCGAAACCTGTCAATGATGGCTTTATGCTGGATTTCGAACTTTAAATTGGATTCCAACCCTGGCTCCTTGAATAGTTCCACCGCGAGCTCATGGATTACAGGAGACTCGCTATGCATGAAAGGCATGTAAAGAAACGCCTTTTGATCCGGGCCTAAGGATTGGTTCATTTTTGCATTGATCGCTTCCTGCGCCAAAACCAGTGCAAGCGGATCGTAGGCAAACGACAAAGGAGTGTTGCGATATATATTGCGGGAAAACTGGTCCAGAACGATTATTTCAGCAAGCCTGCCCAATGGGCGGTCTCTCCAAACATAGAGCTCGCATTTTGCCGCCGCATTATGGACGTCCAGAAACCTGTCCGCTATCAAGCGATCAAAATCACTATCTTTTTTCCACCAAAATTTCGGCTCAATCTCCTTAAACCAAAAATCTATGATTGCTTCATACTGCATATTGATTTGTTATTTATAACGACTCAGCTTCACTGCCGTCAGTTTGAACTCTGCACTGTAGCGATGCACCTTCTTTGGCCCAATCGGCCTTCCCATTCGACACCTCCTTCTTCCGTTAGCTAGAAGTGTCTACTTTATCGAGGGAGGTCCCGCGTCCCCTGTAAGCGAAAGTTAGATGTTCATAAATCGAGTCGCATCGTCGTAATGCTCACCGGCTTGCTTGCTTTCAAACGGGCGCCAATCAATACCTTCCCTTCACCCAGAAGCGTCCGCCCCAGGATATCCCAGCGGAGCGTGTCTGAGTCGGGGTCGAGAACTATTTCGCTGAGCACCTCACTCCCAGCGCCAAACGTAAAAGCAACGGCATCGTCGTGGTTGGGCGTGTCCAGTGCTACCAACTCGTGAATAGCGCGAAGCGGGAGTTGCACTTCTCCATAGTTCAGTTCGTAGCTCAGCTTTGCACCAAGAATCGGAAACATACCGGTTTTCGTAAACACGGTCGCATTAGTGTGCTTAAGTTCAACTTTTGCGAACTTGTAACGAGCAAAATCGTGGATTTCTTTCACGACCGTGCGGATGAGGTTCGGGCTACTCCATACATCAGCCAGCTCTTCCAGCTTCAAGTCGCGGTCGAGAAGCGAGTGCCGGTAAGTGTAGGTTTCATAGTCGTCGACTAAATGCGAAGGCAGCTTCAGATCGACGCGCAATATGTGAGGGGAAACGAACTGGAAGGTCACGAAAAACGAACCAGCAAGCTGGCCGACCTCGCTCGGAAGCCGGGAAGTCATTCGCGTAAGAATGACCCCATGTTTTAGGGCCTTCACGCGGGCTGGTCGGTAAAACCGCGAGCTGGTGACAGCGACCAGCGTATCGGCACCGATGCTCTGCTTCTTACAGATAAGCTGCTCGACCCATTCGACGTGTTGAACGGCCTTTCGGTCGCGGCATTCTATGGCGATGAAAATTTCGCCACCTTCTCGCGGGATATGAATCCCAACGTCGACCTCTCGTTTCTCACCTGTGTCTCGGTCGAGAACCAGATCGGGGGAGCGAACAACGGCCCCAGGGAGCTGGTGCTCCTTGATGCGTGCGACTAAGAGCTCTAGATCGCGGCCCTTGCGCGTAGAGCGATGTGTGGCCCGAGACATCTAACGTTCACGATGACCGGCCGTTTGCCGGCGGGCGCAAGTCCGCTGGCATGTCCGGTCGATCGTGCGGTTAGGCTGCACGAACAGCCCGCACAGATAACCACTACTTTGGCGACGTCCAGGCGGCGTCATCGCACGCGGCATAGAGAGAGATGCCGAGCTGCCATGGGGCAGGTATTGAGCGATCAAGTGGCCCTGTGGTGATCAGTACGGCAACACGGTGCGCGATGTCGCCCACGGACTTTCGGCGAGCGCACTCAGCCAGCTTGGCATCGGGGTTCTTCGGATCATACAAGCCGGTACCCGCATCCAGAATCCCCGCCACGTAACCCTTGAACTCCATGGCATGAAGTGCCGCTTCAGCAGTCAAAGGTTGCTTCTTCTCTCGAACCATGAGGAACGAACGGGCATTCTCTCGCAACTCTTCCGCTGTGTAGGAAGGAACAGGGTCTAACGGAAATGCAGTAAACGGCACCAAGCCACCCATGAGGATGAGGAGAATGAGCGGGCACAACCGCTCCAAGCGCACAGCGGCGGCGCGGACAGTCGACATATAAGTAGTCACTCTACCCAAGCAAATGAGACCCGCGTGTACTCGGGATGCACCCTAACCTTGCGTCAGCGGCCAGGCAACAGCGGCGCGAGAGCGACGCTGTTGAACGGTCCGCTGCACGCCGTGGTTAGGCCCGGACTCGGCCAGCACGGCCCATGAATCTGGTTCATCCCAGTCTGCCCCAGGTTTTCTCGATACTGTTACAGGACGGTACGTCGGGAGAACCATCAGGTCCACGGCTGGCGTTAGGCCGCGTCGCCACCTCCACAGGGGCCTTCATCGAATTGTCTCGGGAGTTCGCTCATAGCCAAGCCGCTGAAAATCAGCGATGCAGCCCCTTTCCTTAGCGTAGGCATCGGAGAGTCCTGGCTGCAATGGGGTCCAATTGAAATACGGGCCGCACTGAGCCGTCGCTCCTGTTTGTGGGTTTCGAAGAAATACCGGCTGCGAGCTGCACGCTACACAGCCTAATCCAACTGCACTCACGCACAAAATACGCGCCATCCAACGCTTCATGACAGTTCCTCCTTTGCGCATCTCATCCCGACACGCAAGAAATGGCGAGCCAAGCGCCCTCGGTTTTCCTCAGGTTTCACCTCCAACTCTTGGACGATGGCCCGACTAGAAATAGACACCCGAAAAAGTGTAATTAATTGCGTCAAATTGACATGATTTGGTCATACTACATGGGAATCAAGGTCTCGGGTAAACAGCTTAAACAATTGGGGGGCAGAGTAGAAAAGTATTCCGGCAGTTCAGGTTTTTTGTTATCCCCTGTGAGCCGCCAAGTGACGAAGCCAAAACGGGGGAAGTTCAGCGAGCACTGTCTGAGCGCGTAGCGCGAGTTGCGCAGCGCCCGGTTTGGCTAAGGAACGCAGGGGAAGTCGGCGAACCGGGGTCGCCTTTTCTTTAGTGACTTTCTTTTGGCGACGCAAAAGAAAGTTACCAGCTACCGGTCTGCCACCGGCGAATTTGAATTTCCCCTCACTCCTTCGGCAGGCTCAGGACAGGCTCCACCCTCTCCCTCAAGGGGAGAGGGGATAAGTTGATAGGCGTTTCGCATTCAGCTTCGCTGGTCGGGGCCGCCCCCGGCATTTTCTAAACAAGTTGTTTGCGCGCACGCGCAATCGCGGCTTTGACCTGCTTTGGCGCCGTGCCGCCGATATGGTCGCGGCTGTTCACCGAGCCTTCCAGCGTCAGCACGGAATAAACATCTTTGCCGATGAGCTTGGAAAACTTACGCAGTTCGTTGAGCTTCAGCTCGCTCAAATCGCAGCCGCGCTTGACGGCAAAGCGTACCGCTTTCGCTACCGCTTCATGAGCATCGCGGAATGGAAATCCCTTCTTCGCCAGATAGTCGGCAAGATCGGTGGCGGTAGCGTAACCTTGAGTTGCGATCTTCCGCATTGCTTCGCGCTTGACTTTGATTCCCGGAATCATCTCGGCGAAAATCCTCAGGCTGTTCACCAGGGTGTCCACCGTGTCGAACAGCGGCTCCTTGTCTTCCTGGTTGTCCTTGTTGTAAGCGAGCGGCTGCGCTTTCATCAGGGTGAGTAGCGCCACAAGGTGGCCGTTGACCCTGCCGGTCTTGCCGCGCAGGAGTTCAGGCACATCCGGATTTTTTTTCTGCGGCATGATGGATGAGCCGGTGCAAAAGCGGTCGGCGAGCTCGACGAAACCGAATCCCGGGCTCATCCACAGAATGAGCTCTTCGGAAAAGCGCGACAGATGCGTCATGATGAGCGCCGCGCAGGCGGTGAACTCAATCGCGAAATCGCGATCGGAAACCGCATCCAGCGAGTTTTCGCACACTCCGTCAAAACCCAATTCCTTCGCCACCCGCATCCGGTCTATGGGGTAACTGGTGCCGGCGAGCGCCGCGCTGCCCAACGGCAATTGATTCACCCGCTTGCGGCAATCGGCCAGCCGTTCGTTGTCGCGCTTCAGCATTTCGAAATATGCCAGAAGATGGTGGCCGAAAGTGACCGGCTGCGCGACTTGCATGTGCGTAAATCCCGGCATCACGGTCGCGGCGTGTTTTTCGGCGAGATCGAGCAAGGCGCGTTGCGCGGCTTTAATGAGCTTCGCAATGTCGTCAACTGCAGCGCGCAAATAGAGCCGCACATCGGTTGCCACCTGATCGTTTCTCGAGCGCGCGGTATGCAGCCGCTTGCCGGCATCGCCAATCAAAGCGATGAGCCGGTTTTCGATGTTCATGTGCACGTCTTCGAGCTCCAGTCGCCAGAGGAATTTGCCGGAGGCGATTTCGCCGCTGATTTGCTTCATTCCATGTTGAATTGCAGCGAGGTCATTCGCGCTCAGGATGCCGACGGCATTGAGCATGCGCGCATGCGCGGCCGAAGCCCGCATGTCGTAGGGCGCAAGCCGCTTGTCGAAATCAACAGACGCGGTATAGCGTTTTGTGAGCTCCGTTACCGGTTCTTTGAATCTTCCCGACCGGTGTTTGGAGCTGCCGGATTTGGATTTTTTTGTCATGAGTGCTAGCTTGTCAAGAATAGTGCCGTATGTAACCCTTAACAACAGGGATTAACCGCAACCTAGAACGTAAAGATGCCAAGTATAAATCAAAACGCATATCCAGGCGCTCTGCCGAACTTCCGCAACCTCGGCATACTGCTGCGTATTTTGCTGTTGGTAAACGGCATGTGCCTGGTTGCGGCGGCGCTGAAAAGTACCTCATTTCAGCAGGCATTACAGGAGTTCACCACCATCGCAGCGCTGGTTGAGCCGATCCTGATATTGAGCCTCCTGGTGCTGATGCTGGCCAATCCCTGGCTTGGCAAGCTGCGGTTTTACCTGGGAGCGGGTGTTGTGTTGCTGCTTGAGTTGGCGCTGACCACCCTGGTTTACCAATTGGGCGCCGGCTTTTTTGATGGCGGGATCGGTTCACTGGAACGCCATTGGTTTTTTAGCCTATTGATGACGGCAGTACTGCTTGTCTATTTCAACATGCGCAGCCGTTTGCTTTCGCCGGCGCTTGCCGAGGCCCGGTTGCAGGCCCTGCAGGCGCGCATCCGCCCCCATTTTCTGTTCAACAGCATCAATGCCGTGCTGAGCCTGATTCGCAGCGATACCAAACGCGCCGAGGTCGCGCTGGAGGATCTTTCGGATTTGTTCAGGGTTTTGATGGCGGACAACCGTCAGCTCTCAACTTTGCAACAGGAAGTGGATTTATGCCGGCGTTATCTCAACCTTGAACAATTACGCCTCGGGAAGCGGCTTCAGGTGGAGTGGCATATTGACAACATGCCGCATGACGCCCAGATTCCGCCGCTGGTGTTGCAGCCGCTTTTGGAGAATGCGGTGTATCACGGCATCGAGCCGCGCACCGAATCCGGCGTCATCTATATTGATATATATCTCAGAAATGACCAGGTGCACGCCCTGTTGCGTAACCCCTACCAGCCTGACGCAGTGCATCATGCCGGCAACAAAATGGCGATGGAAAATATCCGCGAGCGCTTGAGCCTGCATTTTGACGTGGAGGCAAGCCTTACCGCCACGGTACGCGACGATTTATACCAGGTGCATATCATCATTCCTTATCTGCCGTCAGAAACATGACCAGTCCCATGCGCATCATGATCATTGATGACGAAGCACCGGCACGCAACCGGCTTAAAGAGCTGCTCGCCGATTGCGCAGCGAGCTTTCCGCACGAAATGGTCGGCGAAGCGGCAAGCGGGCGTGAAGCGCTGGATTTGATGTCGCGCCAACCTGCGGACCTTCTGTTGCTCGATATCCGCATGCCGGAAATGGACGGCATCGAAGTGGCGCGTCATCTGTTAAGCCTGGAGCAAATGCCCGCTGTCATCTTTATCACCGCATATGATGTTTACGCGATTCAGGCCTTTGAAGTGAACGCAATGGATTATCTGCTGAAGCCGGTGCGCGCGGAGCGCCTGCTGGGCGCTCTGCAAAAAGCACGGCAAAATCGTCCGCCGGGGCCCGTGCAACTGCAAAAACTTGCACAGCGGCCACGCACCTGCCTGAGCGTGCAAGAGCGCGGAAAAATCGTGCTGATTCCCGTAAGCGAGGTCATATATCTCAAGGCGGAGCTGAAATACGTGACGATACGCACGCTTGAACGCGAGTACCTGCTGGAAGAATCTTTAACCAATCTGGAGCAGGAATTCATGGACGGCTTTATCCGCATTCACCGCAACTGCCTGGTGGCGAAGGCTAGCATCACCGGTTTTGAAAAAATGGCCGAAGAAGGTGGGGAAGCGCACTGGGAAGTGGTGCTCAAGGGGGTGGAAGAAAAACTGCCGCTTAGCCGCCGCCTGCAGTATCTTGTCAAAGAATTCGCCAAGTGAAAAGCCATCCGTTAAACCCGGCTGGCACAGCACTCCGGCGCGCGAGCGTCCGTGCTAAAATAAACGTGAAAAACAGGTATGTGATGCGCGCGACCGGCCGGAAAATATTTTGAGCAAATCTTCGCCTAGAGCAGCGCCTGCCAAAATCGTCATTGCTTCGCGCGAAAGCGCGCTCGCGCTATGGCAGGCGCGATTTATCCAGGGCAAACTCAACGCGCTGTACCCGCACCTCCAGGTCAGTATATTCGGCATGACGACCGAGGGTGACCGCTTGCTGGACACTCCGCTCGCCAAAATCGGCGGCAAGGGCCTGTTCGTCAAGGAATTGGAACAGGCGCTGCAGCAGGGCACCGCGGACATCGCGGTGCATTCGATGAAAGATGTGCCGATGCATTTGCCGTCCAAGTTTACGCTGGCTGCGGTTACCGAGCGCGAAGATGCGCGCGACGCGTTTGTGTCAAACCGCTATCCGGGCCTGGAAGCGTTGCCTGAGGGTAGCGTGGTGGGAACTTCCAGCCTGCGCAGGGAGAGCCAGCTGCGCGCGCGCTTTCCACACCTCAAGGTGGATTCGCTGCGCGGCAATGTGGGAACCCGCCTGAAAAAGCTCGACCAGGGGCTATATGCCGCAATCATACTGGCGGCCGCCGGCCTGAAACGGCTGGGACTGGAAGGACGCATCACCGCGTTGTTGAGCCCCGAGCAAAGCCTGCCCGCGGTGGGTCAAGGCGCGCTGGGAATCGAATGCTTAAGCAAGCGTGACGACCTGTTGCAACTTTTGCAGCCGTTGAACCACCGCGAGACCGCGCTTTGCGTTACGGCGGAGCGCGCCATGAGCCGCGCGCTGGGAGGCAGTTGCCAGGTGCCGCTGGGCGGCTATGCACAGATGCAAGGCGATGAGATACGTTTGCGCGGCTTTGTTGCGACGCCGGACGGCAGCCGCTTGGTGAGCGCCGAAGCGCGAGGCAACGCGGAAAAGGCAGAGGCATTAGGTGAAGCATTGGCAAAAGGGTTGAAAGCCAAAGGCGCAGACAAGATACTCGCCCAGCTGGAGTCGCAAGGCGCATGATGGAAACCAGACCCAAGGTTTCTTCTGCGGCGCGAAAGCGCGCGTTGAGCGGCTGCAATATCGTGGTGACGCGTCCAGAGAAGCAGGCCCAGGAACTTGCCGATTTAATCCGCGCCGAGGGAGGCTGCGCTATCCTGTTTCCGGCGCTTGAAATTCTTGAGGCTGATGATCCGCGCCCGCTCCAACAATTGATCGGCCGCCTCGGGCAATTCGACCTGGCGATTTTCATAAGCGCCAACGCTGCGGAGAAGGCGATGAGCGAGATTGTCGCGCGCCGCAGTTTGCCGGATACGCTCAAGTTCGCAGCGATCGGCTCAGGCAGCCGCAAAGCATTGCAGCGTTTCGGCGTGAAGGAAGTGATTTACCCGGCTGCGCGCTTTGACAGCGAAGCACTGCTCGAACTTCCGGAGTTGCGCGATGTGGCAGACAAGCGCATCGTGATTTTCCGCGGCCAGGGCGGGCGCGAATTGCTTGGCGAAATGCTGGCCAAGCGCGGCGCGCGCGTCGAACAGGTGGAATGTTACCGGCGCGCAAAACCCGATGCCGACCCGGCGCCGCTTGAGCGGCTGTGGGCGGAGAAAAAATTGCACGCCATTACGGTGAGCAGCAGCGAAGGACTGCGCAATTTGTACGAGATGATGGGCGAGACAGGGCGGGAGCTGCTCAAAAAAATCCCGCTGTTTGTGCCGCACCCGCGCATTGCCGAGGCGGCGCGCGAGCTGGGGCTGGCCAATGCGGTGGTGACCGCAGGCGGAGACGCGGGCCTGGTCAAAGGTTTGATTGATTGGTTTGGGGCAAAAGCAGGATAGTCGGCCATGACGGATAAATCGCAAGTTGAGACACCCGGTGCACCCGCCAAGCCGGAGAAGCGGTTCAACCTGGCGCTTTTGATCGCGCTGGCCGTGGCGGTTTTACTGGCGTGGCAGTGGTTTGATACCCGCAGCCAGTTCAGCGCTTTGCAGCAGGAACTCGGCACGCGCCTGGCAGAAGCCGACAACACGGTCAGGGAAAACCGCGCTATCGTCAAAGACACGCAGGAAGCGGTGCGCGAAGCGCAAGTGAAACTCGGTGTTCTCGAAAATAAGCTCGCGGAATCGCAAAGCCAGCAGGTAGCGCTGCAAACCTTGTATCAGGAACTTTCCCGAAACCGCGACGAGTGGGCGCTGGCGGAAGTGGAGCAGCTGCTCAACGCCGCGAGCCAGCAACTGCAACTGGCGGGTAACGTCAAGGCTGCGCTGATTGCACTGCAGACCGCGGATGCGCGCTTGCAGCGCATCGACCGTCCGCAGCTCATTCCGCTGCGCAAAATCATCAACAAGGACATCGAGCGTCTCAAGGCCGTGCCGTACGTGGATACGGTGGCGATCAGCGTGCGACTGGATAACCTGATAACCAGGGTAGACAGCCTGCCGCTGGCGATGGAGGTCCGCCCGCCCGCGGACAACACCGCTACTACCGAAGAAGCTGCGCCAAGCGCGTGGCTGAGACTGGCGCGCGAAGCGTGGCAGGACATCAAGCAGCTGGTGCGCATTCAAAACACCGCGGAGCACGAGGTCCCCTTGCTTGCGCCGGACCAATTGTTTTTCCTGCGTGAAAATCTCAAGCTGCGCTTGTTAAGCGCGCGGCTCGCTTTGCTGTTGCATGAAGAGACCAGTTTCAAATCCGACCTTAGCGCCGTGCAGGAGTGGCTCACCCGCTATTACGACAACAGCGCCGAGCCGACCAAGGTCTCGCTGGCCAGCTTGCGCCAGCTGCAGGAAAGCCGCATCAGCATCGAGCTTCCCGACATCTCGGCGAGCCTGGAAGCGGTGCGCAACTTCAAGCTCGTTCGCGAGAAGGCGGCAAAGTGAAGTTCTTCTTCTGGACCGTGGCGATTTTTGCCCTGGCGGTAGCTTTGGCCCTGATGTTCGGGTTCGACAACGGCTACGTGCTCTTGGTCTATTCCACTCACCGCATCGAACTCTCGCTCAAGTTGGCGGTGCTGCTGCTGTTGGGCGGGTTTTTTATCGCCTATGTATTGGTTCGACTGTTGGTGCGCGTGCTGCGCCTGCCGTCGCAGGTGCGCGAGTACCGCGAGCGCAGACGCCGCGAAAAAGCGCGCAACAGCCTGCTTGAGGGATTGCGGATGTTCTTTGAAGGGCGTTACGGCAAGGCGGAAAAAGCCGCTGCTGCGGCCCTGGAAATGGGGGAATCACCGGGGCTCTCCGCGCTTGTGGCTGCGCGCTCCGCGCATGAGTTAAAAGATTTTGACAAGCGCGATACCTACCTTGATAAGGTGGAAACACTGGCACCGGAAGAAAAAGCGGCGCGCCTGATGACTCAGGCCGAATTGCTGCTCGACCAGCATCGCTACGACGAGGCGCTCACGGTGCTGAAGGCTTTGCATGAAAGTGATCCGAAAAAGCATGTTGCGGCGCTGCGCCTGGAACTCGAGGCGCGGCAGCGAACGAAAAACTGGGAACAGGTGCCGAATCTGGTCGCACAGCTGGAAAAGCGCGGATTTTTCGATGCCGGCCAGGCGCAGCAATTGCGGCTCTACGCGACGCAGGAAAATCTCAAGCGGCAGGCGATGGACACCACCGCGCTTAAAGAGTGCTGGCAGAAAATCCCCTCGGCAGACAAAAAGCAGAGCAGGATTGCCGACACTGCCGCGCGCTGCTTTATCTCACTTGGCGGCTGCAGCATGGCCCAGGAAATCATCGAGCAGAGCTTGGATGCGCAATGGGACAGCGATCTCATCTGCCTATACTCGGAATGCCTGGGAAGGGATACCCTCAGGCAGATTCAGCGCGCAGAGAGGTGGCTGCCGGATCATCCTGATGACGCCTGCCTGCTGCTCACCCTGGGCAGGCTGTGCGCCCATCAAGGACTCTGGGGCAAGGCGCAAAGCTATCTGGAAGCCAGCATCGGCGTGGAGCCGACGGTTACCGCGCATCGGGAACTCGCGAAACTGCACGAAAAAATCGGCCAAAGCGAAGCGGCGGATGTTCATTACCGGAAAAGCCTCGATTTGGCTGTGCGGCAATTGCGCGATATTACGGGCGGTAGGCGCAAGACAGCACTTTGATTTTTTGAACCGCCGGTGCGCCGGGATTTAAGACTGATCCTTAAGCTGTCTTGGGATCGTTGGAGAAGGTAAACGAGTCGGAGTAGAACTCTTCCAGGGAGAGCTTGCGCATGGCGGTGAAATCGCGGCGCGCTGCTTCCACCATCACCGGCGCGCCGCAGGCGTAAACTTGAAAGCCGCTCAAATCCGCAAAATCATCCATCACCGCCTGATGCACCAAGCCGCTGCGTCCCTGCCAGCGGTCTTCGGGCAGCGCTTCGGAGAGCACCGGGATAAATCTGAAATTATCGTGCTCCCGCTGCCATTGCTGCGGCAATTGCTGCATGTATAAGTCGGCGAGCTTGCGCGCTCCCCAGTACAAGATCATTTCACGCCGGCTTTCTTTGTAGAAGGCGTGCTCGATGATGCCCTTGATGGGCGCGAAGCCGGTGCCGCTGGCGACGAAGATAATCGGCTTGTCGGAATCCTCGCGCAGGAAAAAAGTGCCGAGGGGCCCTTCGAAGCGCAAGATATCGCGGTCTTTTATTTTGTTGAACACGTAATCGGTGAACGCCCCGCCCACGATATTGCGGACGTGCAGTTGCAAACACTCGTCGTCGTGCGGCGGGTTTGCCATCGAGAAACTGCGGCGCTTGCCCTCTTTCATGAGGATGTCAATGTACTGGCCGGCGAGGAACTGCAAGCGTTCATTGGCGGGAAGTTTGAGATAAAGCACCATCACATCGTCAGCAGGCCGTTCCATTTTCTGCACGCGGCACGGCAGTTTCCTGATTTGAATATCCTTGACTGCATTGATTTCTCGCGCTTCGATAACCAAATCGGTTTGCGGCTTGGCCTGGCAAAAGAGCGCCATGCCGGCAAGTTTTTCCGCTTCGCTGAGCGCGCTTTCCTGATAGACGCCGTAATCCACCTTGCCTTCGAGGATTTTGCCCTTGCACGTACCGCAGGCGCCGTTGCGGCAGCCGTACGACAGGCCAAAGCCTTGGCGCAGCGCGGCTTCAAGCACCCTTTCGCCGGACTCGACGGAAAATACGTGATCGCTTGGCTTGATGGTGACTTGAAAAGACATTCAAATAACCCTTAAGAGCCTCTAACATAATGAAACGAATAGTGCGACGGCGTCGGTTTCGGATGCAGGCCGCGAAGCGAGCCGCGCAGTTGGGTTGTTCTCCAATAAGCGGCGAGCGACAAAGGCATGCGCCGAAACCCGCGCCGTCCCTGCGGGTTGCGGCCACAAAGCATGCCTGCTTTGTTGCTCGGCTTACTCGATGTCCCGGCATCGAGTTGCGCCTCGCGTCGCGCATTCATCGCTTTTTGGCCAGCAACGCAAATCCGTTTCATTATGTTAGAGGCTCTAGGGGCAGGCGTACCATTGTAAGCATGGATACCTTAAACTATGAAACATGAGACGGCTGTTGATTATCGGTTGCGGTGACGTCGCGCTGCGCATGGTGCGGAAGCTGCCCGCAGGCTACCGTGTTTATGCGCTCTCTCACTCACCCGAGCGCTTCCACCTGTTGCGCAAGCAGGGCATCATGCCCATTCCAGGCAATCTCGCCGAACCGGATACGCTGCAGATGCTCGGCGGGCTTGCACATGATGTAGTGCATTTTGCGCCGCCGCCAAGCCGGGGTACGCAAGATACACGCACCGCACATCTGCTTGCGGCGTTGACAAAGGGAAAAATTTTACCACATCGGCTCATCTACATCAGTACCAGCGGTGTCTATGGCAACTGTGGCGGCGAAATCGTTCCCGAAACACGTCCCTTGCGGCCGCATACCGCGCGTGCCAAGCGCCGCTTAGATGCCGAGCGCAGAATCCGCGAATGGGGAAGGCGCAGCCGCGTGTGCGTGACCGTTTTGCGCGTGCCGGGAATTTATGCCGGCGATCGCTTGCCGCTGGAGCGCGTCAAAAACGGCACCCCTGCGCTGTTACCCGAGCAGGACGCGTACAGCAACCACATTCACGCGGACGATCTGGCGCGCATCGTGATCGCGGCGTTGCGTTTCGGCAAACCGGGCAGGGTGTATAACGCCAGTGACGATTCCGAGCTCAAGATGGGTGATTACTTTGATCTGGTGGCAGACCGCTTTGGGCTGCCGCGCACGACACGCATTTCATATAGCGAAGCGCGCCAACGCATCCCCGAGAACCTGTTGTCGTTTATGCAGGAATCGCGGCGGCTGGCAAACCGGCGCATGAAGCGCGAATTGCAAGTGAAATTGCGCTATCCGATGGTGGCCGATGGACTTGCTGCGGCACGGGAAAAGCCAGCTATCGAATTTGCAGGGACGATTTAGTAAAATTGCTGAACTTCGCAGCGAGAATCCCGTCTTAACCGGTATCTGAAGGGGTTTTACCTATGGCGCGCAACTTCTTGAGATGGCCCGTGTTACTGGTGCTGCTTGCCGGATGTGCTTACACACCGGTCAAGCCCGTGCACGAGGAAGCGCCGGTTGAGCAACCGCTGCCGCTGCGCCTGGCGGTGGACATGAGCCCGGAGAAGCTCGCGGAGAACAAGGTGCATTATTACTACTACGCAGAGATTTATTACCCGGAAGGCAAATTGGTGCGCAATGCGGCAATCACCGCTTTTGCACCGCTTGTCAAGCAGGTTTTGCCGCGCGAAGAGATGCCCGCGCCGGACTTGATTATCAAAGTCAGCGGCAAGAGCGAGTTCAATCCTGCAATGCGGGTTTTCTATGCCGATGTTACCGCGACCGGCTATCTTGCAAGCGGCGAAGAGATTGGAACATTCAGCGCCAGCTCGGATATCGGGGGCGTCGTAAGTTCGTATGAGCGGACATTTGCAAAAGCTTATGTCGCCGCGTTCCAGGAGATCGCAAGGAAGTTCCTGCAAAGCGGCGCCTTGAGCGCAGCGGCGTCCCAGCGCACGACGCATTGATCGCAATCGTCCAGGCGCTGAATCAGGCGCGCCGCAAAAGCGGCTAGAATAAACACAATAACCGACCCGGTCATCATGACTAGCGAACCCATACTTGTCATCACTAATCTTCCCGGCCGCGATGCTGCATTGAAGCTTGCGCATAAATTGATCGAAGCGCGGCTTGCAGCCTGTGTTAACGTCATGGCGGAATGCACGTCGGTTTACCGCTGGAAGGGAAAAATCGAAACCGCGCTGGAAGTGCCCGTTTTCATCAAGACGCTGAAAATGCACTTTCCGCGCGTTGAACAAATGGTCAGACAATACCATCCCTACGAACTTCCGGAGTTGATCGCTGTCCCTATAAGCGACGGATTGAAGGCGTACCTTGACTGGCTCGCTATTGAGACACAGACACTGACGATTAGCGGTTGAACATTCACTTTCCCAAAATGCGCCGGCTGTTTTTTTTGCTGTTGTTGTTTTCCCTGTCTGCCCGCGCGGGCGAGCCGCAATTGCTCGAGCCTGAAAAAGCATTCCGGTTTTCAGCGCAGTGGGTGGACCCCGACAATATCGAGGTGCACTACAAAATCGCGGACGGCTATTATTTATACCGCGAGAGGTTCAGTTTCGATGTCCAGCCCAAGGGTTTGTCCCTGAGCAAGCCGCAAATGCCGGCTGGCGAAGTGCATAACGACCGGTATTTCGGGCGCGTTGAAACCTACCGCGGTGATCTTAAAATCGGGTTGCCGTTAAATCGCGCTGGCGCTTCAGTGCAGGCCGTAACGCTGACCGCAATTTCCCAGGGCTGCGCCGATGTCGGGGTGTGCTATACCCCGCTTGAGCAGAAAGCCGAACTGATATTCGCCGCAGCAAATATGTCGGCGCCTCCGCATACCGGCGCGGTTGCCGCTTTGCAAAGCCTGCAAGCTGCTGCGGTTAACCCGTTTGGAAAAACCGCAGCATCAGTAGTGCCGGTCAACGACGAGTCTTCGCAAGCGGCCAATCTATTGCGGGGCGGCAGTTTCTGGCTCATCATCGCAAGCTTTTTCGGTTTTGGTCTTCTTTTGTCATTGACGCCTTGCTTATTTCCGATGATTCCAATTCTTTCCGGAATCATCGTCGGGCAAAAACGGCAGATGACCAAAACGCGCGGGCTGATGCTGTCGGCCTCCTATGTGCTGGGAGTCGCGATCACATATGCGATCGCTGGAGTGGCGGCAGGGCTCACCGGAACGCTGATTTCCACCACTTTGCAAAACCCGTGGGCGCTCGCAACTTTTGCCGTCCTGTTTGTGCTGCTCGCGTTTTCCATGTTCGGATTTTATGATTTGCAGTTTCCGGCTTCCCTGCAAAGCAAGCTTTCCGATGCCGCAAACCATATCAAAGGCGGCAATCTAATCGGCGCGTTTGTCATGGGCGGGCTCTCCGCCGTCATCATCGGCCCCTGTGTAGCGGCGCCCTTGGCAGGGGCGCTGCTTTATATCAGCCAGACGCGGGATGTGGTGCTGGGCGGGTCAAGTTTGTTTGTCATGGCATTGGGAATGGGAGTGCCGCTTATCGCGCTGGGTCTCTCCGCCGACGCGCTGCTGCCCAGGGTGGGCCCGTGGATGGAAGCGGTTAAAAGATTTTTCGGCGTGCTGTTGCTGGGGGTCGCCATCTGGCTGACCTCGTCACTCGTCACAGCACAGGTGTACATGCTGCTGTGGGCGGTATTGCTTATCGTTTGCGCATTCTATGTTCTAGCCTTGCTAAGGGTAACGTCAGCTTATGCGAGATTATGGAAAGGCGCAGGCGTCATCGCGTTGGTTGCGGGCGTGGCGCTTTTGATAGAGGCTTTTTCCGGGGAACAGGGTATTTTCCGTTCGCTTGCACAGCTTACCGGCACCGCAAATCCCGTGCAGAAGCTTGAATTCCAACGTGTGAAAAATAACGCTGAGCTGGACCAGGCGATCTCTCAAGCTCGCGGCAGATATGTGATGCTCGATTTTTATGCTGACTGGTGTGTCTCCTGCAAGGAAATGGAACTCTCCACTTTTTCCGACGCCGCGGTCCAAGCAAGGCTGAAAACTATCCAGTTGCTGCAGGCGGATGTGACTGCAAACAATGCCGATGATGCGGCGCTTTTGAAACGCTTTGCTCTGTTCGGGCCGCCCGGCATCCTGTTTTTTGATGAACAGGGTAACGAAATCAAAACCCGGGTAATTGGCTACCAGAACCCGGAAAAATTTCTGGTAACGCTGAATTCGGTGATGCAGTAGCGTGGGCAAGCGCGCCTATCTGATTGTTACGGTGGCGCTGCTGGCGCTGGGCGCTGGATTGTTTGCCGGCTGGCGGGCTCAAGCTCCCGCTTCCTTGTCGCCTGAACAAGTCCAAAGCGCTGCCGAGACGCTGTTTGGCTCGACCCTGCCTGACCTCGAGGGGAACAACCGAACTTTTGCACAATGGCGGGGTAAAGTGCTGATCGTAAACTTTTGGGCCACCTGGTGCCCGCCTTGCCGTGTGGAAATTCCCCAGTTCATCAAGCTACAGGAAAAATACCGCAGCCGCGGCTTGGTGCTTGTCGGGGTGGCCATGGACAAAAAGGACGCAGTTCGGACCTATGCCGACGAAATCGGCATCAATTACCCAGTGCTCCTGGGCGATCTGGAGGCAATGGAGCTCTCGCGTAAGGCTGGGAACCGTTTTGGGGCACTGCCTTTTACCTTGATTATTGACCGTACCGGCAGAATCATCGCTACCGAGCTTGGCGGGTTGACTCAGGCTAAGCTCGAGCCCATAATCGGCCCTCTCCTCTAATCGACCCTTTTCCGTCCCACGTAGTTTGTCTGAATTTCGGCGAAGTTCAGCGAAAAACTAGACAAATTACGCGAATTGCTGCAAACTTCGTGGTTATGAACAATATCCTGGTCCTGCACGGCCCCAATCTGAATTTGCTTGGGACGCGTGAGCCGGAACATTACGGGCATGACACCTTGGAGGCGATAGACTCCTGCCTGATGGAGCGGGCCAAGCGGGCGGGGGTTAAGCTCACTTGCTTCCAGAGCAACGCCGAAAATAGCTTGGTTGACCGTATCCAGCAGGCACGGGCGGAGCGCGTTGACTTCATTATCATCAACCCCGCAGCGTTTACCCATACCAGTGTGGCCATTCGTGACGCGCTTGCCGCAGTAAAAATCCCATTTATCGAAGTTCACCTGTCCAACATCTTCGCCCGCGAAACCTTCCGCCACCGTTCCTATTTTTCCGACTTGGCGGCAGGCGTGATCAGCGGTCTCGGCGCCAAGGGTTATGAGCTGGCGCTGGAGTACGCCCTGCAATCCTGAACCCCTGAATGCCCGGCTTAAAAGTCAGCCAAGCTGAGGCAACCGATTTCAGGATAATTTGTTAGAGGCTCGCTATGGATTTGAGAAAACTAAAGAAGCTCATAGACCTGGTGGAGGAATCGGGGATCGCCGAACTGGAGATCACCGAAGGTGAAGAAAAGGTCCGCATCAGCAGGGTAAACCAGACCACTCAAGCTACCGTCACTACCACCCCCCAACAGGCCGCCGCTCAGGTAGTCACCACGGCAACTGCGGCCGAAGTGACCCCCGCCACTCCCGCTGGCGAAGCCGCGGCACCTGAAGGACATGTAGTGAAAGCGCCGATGGTGGGTACTTTCTACCGCTCGGCCACGCCCGGCGCCAAGCCGTTCGTGGAAGTAGGGCAGCAGGTGAACCAGGGCGATACGTTGTGCATTATCGAGGCGATGAAGCTGCTCAATGAAATCGAGGCCGACTGCAGCGGGGTGATCAAGGAAATTCTGGCGGAGAATGGTCAACCCGTGGAGTACGGCGAACCCCTGATTGTCATTGGGTGAGGGGTGAGGATTTGACTGCTCAGTTGATTCATTATTATTCCGCGATTATTTTTTCTTTTACACCTCGCGCCTCACTTTTTATTCCTCACGGTTTTTTGCATGTTTGAAAAAATATTGATCGCCAACCGCGGGGAGATTGCTTTGCGCATTCAGCGCGCCTGCCGCGAAATGGGCATTAAAACCGTTACTGTGCATTCTGAAGCCGATGCCGAAGCCAAGTACGTGAAGCTCGCGGATGAGTCGGTGTGCATCGGGCCGGCGCCTTCTGATCAAAGCTATCTCAATATCCCCGCCATCATCAGCGCCGCCGAAGTGACCGACGCCGAAGCAATTCATCCCGGCTATGGTTTTCTTTCGGAAAACCCGGATTTCGCCGAACGCGTGGAGAAAAGCGGTTTCGTGTTCATCGGGCCGCGGCCCGAAACCATCCGCCTCATGGGAGACAAAGTAAGCGCCAAGGCAGCGATGAAGAAAGCCGGAGTACCGTGCGTGCCGGGCTCAGAGGGTAGCTTGCCGGAAGCTCCGGAACAAATCAGGAAAACCGCCCAGAGCATCGGTTATCCGGTGATCATCAAAGCGGCAGGGGGCGGCGGCGGGCGCGGCATGCGCGTGGTGCATACCGATGCCGCCTTGCTTAACGCCGTGACCATGACTCGCGCCGAGGCGCAAAGTGCTTTCGGCAACCCCACTGTGTACATGGAAAAGTTCCTGGAAAACCCGCGCCATATCGAAATACAGGTGCTGGCCGACGAGCACCGCAACGCGATTTTCCTGGGCGACCGTGATTGCTCGATGCAGCGCAGGCACCAGAAAATCATCGAGGAGGCGCCTGCGCCCAATTTAAGCCCGCGCCTGCGCGACAAAATCGGCGAGCGCTGCGCTGAAGCCTGCCGCAAGATCGGATACCGCGGCGCAGGAACGTTTGAATTTCTGTTCGAGGGTGGCCAATTTTATTTTATCGAGATGAATACCCGGCTGCAGGTCGAGCACACAGTAACAGAAATGATTACGGGCATAGACCTGGTGCAGGAGCAGATCCGCATCGCCGCCGGGGTGCGTCTGCGCCTCAGGCAGAAAGACGTGGTGCTGCGCGGGCACGCCATCGAGTGCCGCATCAACGCCGAAGATCCGTATAAATTCACACCCTCCCCCGGCCGAATTACTTCATACCATGCTCCGGGCGGCCCGGGTATTCGTGTTGATTCGCACGTCTATCACAACTATTTCGTGCCGCCGCACTACGATTCGCTGATCGGCAAAGTGATTGCTTATGGTGATAGCCGCCAGCAGGCGATAGCGCGCATGCGCATCGCACTCTCGGAAATGGTGGTGGAAGGAATCAAGACCAATATTCCCTTGCACCAGGAACTCATGCTCGATGCCGCTTTTCTGCGCGGCGGTACCGGCATTCATTATTTGGAACAGAAACTGGCAGGTTACAAGAAGAACCAGTGAAAACACTGTTATGCGCACACCGCTCTTTACATTTCCCGCAGCATGAATTGGCTGTCGCTCACTCTTGATGCGGACGCCCGGCACGCTGAAGTGCTGAGCAACACGTTGCTGCAATTGGGTGCGCTCTCGGTGGACATTGCCGACGCCCGGGCCGGGACGGAAGATGAACAGGCGATTTTCGACGAACCCGGCGCGCCGGTGATCGCTGCGTGGCAAGCAAGCCGGGTAAGCGGATTGTTTCGCGCTGACGCGGATATTGCTTGCATCGTGGAAGCCGCCTCGAATGCCTTGGGTTGGCCTGCTGCGAAATTCACCGTGGCCAACGTGCCGGATCAGGATTGGGTGCGTCTTGCACAAGCGCAGTTTGCGCCGATACGGATATCGTCCCGCCTTTGGATCGTGCCGAGCTGGCACACGCCTCCCGATCCCGGCGCCATAAATATCGTTCTTGATCCGGGACTCGCGTTTGGCACCGGCAGTCATCCGACGACGCGCTTATGCTTGCGTTGGTTGGATGAACATATCAAGGGCGGAGAAGCGGTGCTCGATTATGGTTGCGGATCGGGCATACTCGCCATCGCGGCGCTGAAGCTTGGCGCGGACCGCGCTATTGGGGTGGACAGCGATCCTCAAGCGCTGCTTGCCAGCCAGGTTAATGCCGAGAAAAATCGCGTGCAGGCGGAGTTTTATGCCCCGCAAGGCGTTCCGCGATTCCAAGCCGACGTGGTACTTGCCAATATCCTCGCCAATCCGTTGATACTGCTTGCGCCGCTGCTTGCCGCCGCTACGCGCAGCGGCGGACTGCTGGTGCTGTCAGGCATTCTCGGCGACCAAGCGCGCGATGTGGAAAATGCTTACCGCGACTGGTTTGTCATGCGTGAAACATGCGAGGAGCAAGGCTGGGTACGATTGTGCGGAGTTAAGAGGTCATTGCCATGAGCATGGTAACCTCATGCCCGAGCTGTCACACCACTTTCCGCATACGGCACGAGGAATTGCAGTCAAGCCGGGGGCGCGTGCGCTGCGGCCAGTGCTCCGAGATTTTTAACGCCTTTGACACTCTGGCCACTTTGGATGAGCAGCTGGTAGAAACCGTCCCTCCGGCTCCGCTTATGAGCGGCGCAGCAGGTACGTTGCCGAACCTGCAAAGGAAAGTAAGCGCACAGTCGGCCAAGTCAGCCAAGCCGCTCAGTTTTACCGATAAGGCTGCTGAAAAAGCAGCGCGGCGAATTTGGCACACCTGGGCCTGGTTTGCCGCAGTGTTGCTGATGCTGGCATCGCTTGCGGCGCAAGCAGCTTATAATTTCCGCGACCAGATTGCCGCATGCTACCCCGTGTTTAAGCCTTACCTGCAGAGTTATTGCGAGTTTATGCAGTGTACCGTGGGCTTGCCAAAGATTTCCGAGCTGTTGAGCATTGAAGCTTCCGATTTGCAGGCGGATGCAAACCGTTCAAATCTCATCGTGCTCACCGCCACTTTGCGTAACCGAGCGCCGTTTGCGCAGGTTTACCCTTTGCTGGAACTCACTTTTACCGATGCCCAGGATCAGATGGTGGCGCGCCGCGTGTTCACGGCGGCAGAATATCTCGCAAGCAACGCAAATCCCAGCCTTGGCATGCAGGCTAACAGCGAATTTACCACCAAGCTGTTCATAGACAGCAGCGATCTCAAGCCGGCAGGATACCGCCTGTTACTGTTTTACCCCGACCCGCACAATTGTAGATTCGGATGGCAATGAACATACCCGCCGGACTTAAGTACACCCGGTCTCACGAATGGGCAAGGCAGGAGCGCGATGGCACGGTAACCGTGGGCATCACTCGCCATGCGCAGGACCTGCTGGGTGATCTGGTATACGTGGAAAATCCGACGGTAGGGCGCAAGCTCGCCGCGGGCGAAGCATGCGCGATAGTGGAATCGGTTAAAACAGCTGCGGACGTGCACGCTCCCGTTTCCGGAGAAGTGATTGCAGTCAACCATGAGCTCGAAAGCGCGCCCGAAAAAATCAACCGGGATGCATATGGGGCTTGGATGTTCAAAATCAAACCCGTAAATCCTGCCGAGTTCGGCACGCTGCTCAGCGGGGATGAATATCAAAAAACGGTGGAAGATGCTAAAACTTGATTGGCGGCCGCCATCGGTTGCGCGCCCGTTAAGTGCAAGGCATACTTGGTACTGACTTTCAATCATTGGTTGTAATTTAGGAGCGTTTATCATGGCAACAGTCACTCTTGCTGGAAATCCGGTCAACGTAGCCGGTGTTTTCCCCACGGTTGGCCAGAAAGCCCCGGATTTCAGACTGGTCAATAAAGAACTCAAGGACGTGAGTCTCAAAGATTTCGCCGGAAAACGCAAAGTGCTCAACATCGTGCCGAGCCTGGACACGCCTACTTGCGCCAAATCCACTCGCCGCTTCAATGAAGAGGCAAGCAAACTCAATAACACGGTAGTGCTGGTAATTTCCGCCGACTTGCCTTTCGCGCAGTCGCGGTTTTGCGGCGCTGAGGGTTTGAATAATGTGATTACGCTTTCCACTATGCGCGGCGCGGAGTTCATGAAAAATTACGGCGTGGCTATTACCGATCTGCCGCTGGCCGGAGTCACTGCGCGCGGCGTGGTGGTGCTGGATGCCAACGATAAGGTGCTGCACGTGGAACTGGTGCCGGAAATCAAGAATGAGCCCAATTACAACGCGGCTTTGGCTGCGCTGAAATAAGACTCGGGAAAGTACTAAACCTTAATTCGCAGCGCACGGGAAGCGAAATGGAAAGCCTAAGACAGGGAGCCGCGCACAAAAGCAAAACCGGCGTAGGGCGCATTTGGAACGCATTCCTTTACTCGGTGGAAGGGCTGTGTGCAGCATTCAAGCACGAAACCGCATTTCGGCAGGAAATCCTGCTTGCTGTAATTTTGATACCGGCAACGTTGCTGCTTCCCGCAAGCGGTGCCGGCAAGGCGTTGCTGCTGGCAAGCGTGTTATTGGTGCTGATTGTCGAACTCATCAATTCGGCGATTGAAGCGGTGGTGGACCGGATTTCCCTGGAGCATCATCCGCTGGCCAAGCGCGCCAAGGACTTTGGCAGTGCCGCAGTGTTTTTGAGCCTGATAAACGTCCCCTTGGTCTGGGTATTGGTTTTGTTCGCCTAGACTTTGCCTGGTTGTTTTCAAAAATCTGTGAGGTAAGCGTGCGCACGTTGATTTGCGGCTCGATCGCCTACGACACCATCATGGTGTTCAAGGATTATTTCAGGAATCACATTCTGCCCGAGCAGATTCATATCCTGAACGTGGCGTTCCTGGTGCCGGACATGCGCCGTGAGTTCGGCGGCTGCGCAGGCAATATCGCCTATAACCTGCGGCTGCTGGGCAGTGATCAGCTCATCATGGCAACCGTCGGCGAGGATTACCAACCTTATGCCTACCGGCTTAAAAAATTAAACCTTTCCCAGAAGCATATTCGGCAGGTGCCTGACACCTTCACTGCTCAGGCATTCATTACAAACGACCTGGATGACAATCAGATTACCGCGTTTCATCCGGGAGCGATGAATTATTCGCATTACAACCATATCAAAGATGCCGGTGAAGTGGGCCTTGGTATCATATCGCCCGATGGCCGCGAAGGCATGCTGCAACACGCCAGAGAATTCCATGAGCAAGGCGTCCCGTTTGTTTTCGATCCGGGGCAGGGCTTGCCGATGTTTAGCAGCGAGGAATTGCTGAATTTCATGCAGCAGGCAGATTTTGTCACGTTAAACGATTATGAAGCGCAGCTTTTACAGGAGAAAACCGGCAAAAAGATTGAGGAACTCGCAAAACTTGTGAAAGCTTTGGTTGTCACATTGGGTGCGCGCGGCTCTATGATCTATGCTGGCGGTAAACGCATAGACATCCCGTGCGTTAAAGCAAAAGCGGTAGTCGACCCTACCGGATGTGGTGATGCCTACCGCGCCGGCTTGTTGTATGGTATCTCGCAGGGCATGGATTGGGAAACCGCCGGGCGGCTTGCCTCGCTCATGGGCGCCATTAAAATCGCGCATCGCGGCGGCCAGAACCACGATTTAAGCCGCGCCGAAATCGGCGTACAGTACCACCAAGATTTTGGAACTCGTATCTGGTAGATTTAGGAGGTCATGGTGAAAAGCTCATCATTATTATTAGCCTTGCTCGCGGCTAGTCTCATTCTCAACGGCTGCGCGTCAAGCATGTCAGGCCGCGCTTATTCGCGCGGCCAGGCGCGTCAGGAGCAGGCGGTCAGGTATGGCACAGTGGAAAGCGTGCGTCCGGTGCAAATTGAAGGCACCAAAACCCCCATCGGCACGGTAGCCGGCGGCGCAGTAGGCGGGGTCGCTGGCAGCACTGTCGGCGGCGGCAAGGGGAGCGCGGTTGCTGCGATTTTGGGTGTCGTGGCGGGCGGTATTGCCGGCTCGGCGGTCGAGGAAGCGGTGACGCGCAGGGACGGACTGGAAATTATTGTCAAGCTGGACAGCGGGAATACCATCGCAATTACCCAGGAAGCGGACGAAAATTTCTCGCCCGGCGAGCGGGTACATGTGATTTCCGGAGGCGGCGTCTCGCGGGTTGCGCATTAGCTCGCAGGCGAAGCTCCGTGGCTGCCGCCAATAACGGCGTGCTTGTCATTTATAGATAAGTGGAAATAAATGAGCCGCAACCAAACCGCTTATTTGACACGCTGCTACCGCTTCTGCCGGTTGTTTGTGCATGTTGCCTACGTCGTGCTGCTCATGGCTTTCTTTTACCCGCGATACAACAAAGTGCGGCAGGCGCTCATCCTCAAGCGCTGGTCATTGAAGCTGCTGGAAATTCTTAATGTACGGCTCGTGGTGAAAGGTGATCCGCCCGCAGCCATGCCCGCCAATTCCATGCTGGCCACCAATCATGTTTCCTGGCTGGATGTCCATTTACTTTACACGCGGTATTACGCGCGTTTTGTCGCCAAGGCGGAGATGCGCAAATGGCCGATCATCGGCTGGCTGTGTGTGAAAACCGGCACGCTTTTTATCGAAAGGGAGAAGCGCCGCGATACCGCGCGCACCAACCAGATCATCAATCAAGCCTTGCGCGGCGGTGATTGCATCGCGATTTTCCCCGAAGGCACGACCGCCGACGGCACTAATCTTCACGCGTTTCATACGTCGCTTTTTGAACCTGCGGTGATGTCGAAGAGTACGCTTTATCCGGTGGCGCTGCGTTTTTGCGACCGCAACGGCGCGGTCAACACCGAAGTGGCTTATGTGGACCAGACGACGTTAATGGGCTCGCTGATAAAAATTTTGGCACAGCAGGAGATACGCGCGGAATTGATATTTGCCAAGCCGATTCCGGCTCAAGGAAAAAACCGCAGGGAACTCGCGCGCGCGGCCGAAGCCGTTATTGCCAGCCTGTTGAACCTTTCTGTTCATCGCAGGAAACCTGGAACACCCGGCGATTTTCCAGACACACAGCAGACAGATTTCCTCCCCACAAACAGCCCGTATCCAGCGCCAGAAGATTATCCCGAAGAAAAAGACCAAGCGCTGACCAGTGTCCGCAAATAATCGTGGCGTCACGGTTCACGCGTCCGGGCACGTCGTACCACGGCAGATAGCCATGCGGCGCGTTTTCCGGCTTTCCTTTGTGAGCGAATTCCATCACTCCCTGTTCCGTGCACAAGCGCAGCCGCGTCATGGCGTTGATAATCACCCGCAACCGGTCAATGCCCGTTAAATCATCGCGCCATTGAGGAGGATGGTTGCCATACATGCGCTCCACCAGCTCGCGGTAATTTTCTCCGCGCAGCGCGTCTTCCACTTCCCGTGCCAGCGACAGCGCCTTTTCCACGGACCAGGCGGGCAGCAGGCCTGCATGCACCATCACAAAACCGCCGTCTGCGTACATCATGCGCTGGCAGCGCAGCCAATCCAGGAGTTCCTTGCGATCCGGCGCCTCCAGCACCTCTTGTAAAGTATCGTTTTTGAGCGGCTTGGCGCAGCCTTCCGCGACCATCAGCAAATGCAGATCGTGATTGCCAAGCACGGCGACAGCACGGTCACCGAGGTTTTTCACAAAGCGCAGTGTGGCCAGCGAATCCGGCCCGCGGTTGACCAAATCGCCGACAAACCACAGTCGGTCACGCGCGGCATCGAAGCGGACTTTGCCAAGCAGCTGCTGCATTGCACTGAAGCAGCCTTGAACGTCACCAATTGCGTAAGTCGCCATTTATAAAATGAGACGGGATGATGAAATAAAAAAAGCGCAGATCTAATTCTGCGCCTTTCGTATGCTCATGATAATTTATTTCGACTGGCTGACGATATAATCCACTGCGGCTTTCACTTCGGCATCGGCAAGCGTAGCGTTGCCGCCGCAGGCTGAACGGCCGCGTCTTTGAATTTCACGCCGGACTGATTGGCCATATACCCCACGGCGTGCGCCACTTCATTATCCGAAAGCGCGGCGTTGCCGCCGCGCGCTGGCATCTGGCGGATGCCGTTGATTGCGTTTTTCACCAGCGTGGCTTCGCCGTTCTTAAGGCGCGCCGCCCAGGCTTTTTTGTCGCCGATCTTAGGCGCGTTCAACACACCGGTCGCATGACACGCGGCGCACACCGCCTTGACCACTTCTTCGCCGCTTCTTTCCATCTTTGCCGCGCCGGCGGAGTCCGCCATCGCTATTTCGCCGATGGGTTTCAAACGCTTCGCTACCGCTTCCGGTGACATCGCGGGGTCGTCCTTGCTGATGCCACCCAGACTGCTGACAACCAATTGCGATATCAGGACAATGGAGATGATGGGAACCAGGAAGCCGGCCAAAACCACTATGATGAATTGTTTCGGGGTCTTGATTAACGAGGTGTGCTCATCGCCCATGGAAAATCCCTCGAAGAGTAGCTTAAAAAAGTGTTAATTATAGCGGGAATTCCAATACGGTCATAGACGCTTGCAGGGGAAAAACGCTAAACTGTCAAAGTATAAACAGCTGGCCAAATATGCGCCCTTAGCTCAGTGGATAGAGTGTTGGCCTCCGAAGCCAAAAGTCACTGGTTCGAATCCAGTAGGGCGCGCCAATCCATCCGTTGCCGCTTTTTCCGTATCTCAAATATTCATTGGTCCTCAAAGCGGTGTGACGGCGGATTTTCCCGGAGCAGGACTTTCCCCCGGCATTGAACCGATTCAAAAAATCAGGATTTGACAGTTGCCGTGCCTGGCTTTCACTGGCAGCCGGCACACGGGCTGGCTTTCCACGTTGCATGCAAATGGTCGCGCTTCGCGCGAAGATCGAGATAATACGCAAAACCGAAATAACCCAGTTGTTCGAGTTCCTGAGCAAGCGCGGCTATGCCGGTGTTTCTGACCCGTAGACCAAAGGCCTTGCGCGCGTTAGCCAAAAACTGCTCAAGCCATGCGTCGTGCTGTTCTTGGCTGAATGGCTGCTCATTCGCCGCCTGTATCTGCCTGAAGCCTTCCGCCGCAACTGATGTGTCGAACTCGAATGCATGCTGCTTCATGATATGTATCTCCTATCAAGATTATCTTACCGTCCATTTGCAGCAAGCAGTTTGTCAGTAAAATAAGAAACTTTAATGAACGATTTTTGATTGTTTTGTAACAGTATGAAGTGGAAAGTTGCCAGTAAGGCGCGCGCGATGGTCACACCTTGCTCTTCCCAATATCTTTCAGTCGCTGTTGCACCGACAGCACATCTAGTTTTTCCATGGGCAAGTTCAAAAACAGCTGGATGCGGGCCATAATTTGCTGGAACACCCTTTGAAATATACGGCGGCGCTCTTCTTCGGTCCCTTTTGCTTGCGAAGGATCCTCAAATCCCCAAGGGGATTCGATAGATATATAAGTCACCTTTCAGCTCCCTGGCAGAAAATGTTGGAAAACTGTTGATCCACAGGTCGTAGGTTCGAGCCCTACTGAGGTAGCCGGCACTCAACGTCGGCTATCGACCCAAAGCGGTCATTCCCGCTGATTGTTAATCCGGAATCTTGGTTCGAGCCCTCTACGGGGTCGATGTGGCGGTCCTGATGGACGCTCATTTGCTAACCTGCTTGCGCCGCAATTCGCCTGACAGCTGGGTGCCCGGCGCCACCGTATTGAATACAGTGCTGTACTTCTTCACATTGTAGTGCAGCAGTTCCAGCCGATGATCCGACTCATCGGTATCCACGATGATCTCGTAACTGATCGACTCCATCTTCGGCGGTGCGTCTTGCCGCACACCGTCTAACCGCACCTCGACGCCGCGCAGCGAGAACTTGAGTATAGGGACGGCCCGTTCGATGCCCTTGATCATGCAGGCCGACAATGCGGCAAGCAGAAGTTCCGCCGGGTTGAAGGCGTCAGGGTTGCCAGCGAGATCTGTATCGAGTGCGATCTCGGCGTTCTTGCAGCGTGACACGCTGCCGTGCTCGTCGATCCGCCGGGCTTCAACGTGGAAGGTCATTTTCTGTGTGTTCATGCGGTCTCCTTCATGGCTTGTGGGTGATTTTGGAGTTGGCACAGCGAGTGCAGGCCTCGTCGATCACTGTCGGATTCAACGCGATCGGCCCGAGCGAGTCCCGTAAGGATTCGGATCATCGTTCTCTTGCCGACTCCGTTCGGGCGGAGTAAGCCGAAGGGACGAACTTCGACTGCAGGCGCGGCAAATGATGTCGCCAACGCATTCATGCGAACCCCGCGATGAATGAACTCAATGTCTTTCCTTTTCGTACCACGACTTGCTCGCGTTGACTATCCTCACCACAGAGAGCATTACCGGCACCTCAATTAGTACGCCCACGACCGTGGCGAGTGCCGCGCCGGAATTGAAACCGAAGAGGCTGATGGCAGCCGCGACCGCGAGCTCGAAAAAGTTGCTTGCGCCGATCAGCGCAGATGGTCCCGCCACGCAATGGGCAACGCCGAAGCGCCGGTTAAGCAGGTAGGCCAGCGCGGAATTGAAGTAGACCTGGATCACGATCGGCACGGCCAGGATTGCGATGATCAGTGGCTGTTTGAGGATTTGCTCACCCTGAAAGGCAAAGAGCAGGACGAGCATAACCAGCAGTGCAGTCACTGAGAATGGCTGGACGCGAGTGAGCATCTCCTGCAGCTGCCCTTGGCCTCCACGCAGCAGGGCCCTGCGCCAGAGTTGAGCGATAATCAGCGGAATCAAGATGTACAGGACGACGGAAGTAAAAAGCGTGTCCCATGGTACCGTGATTGCCGACAATCCGAGCAGCACGCCGACGATGGGCGCGAACGCAAAAACCATGATCGTATCGTTGAGCGCAACCTGGCTCAGTGTAAAGTAAGGATCACCGCGACAGAGCTGGCTCCAGACGAACACCATTGCGGTACATGGCGCTGCAGCGAGCAGGATCAGCCCGGCGAAATAGCTGTCTACCTGGTCGGCTGGCAAGTACGCTGCGAACACGTGCCGCACAAAAATCCAGCCCAGCAGGGCCATCGAGAACGGTTTCACCAGCCAATTGATAACGAGTGTGACGGCGATGCCGCGCCAGTGTTGCCGTACCTGCCCGATTGCACCAAAGTCGATCTTCAGCAGCATCGGGATGATCATCACCCAGATCAGAACGCCCACCGGGATGTTCACCTTGGCGATTTCCAGGCGCCCGAGCATCTGGAATACTCCGGGCAGCGACTGCCCGAGCGCGACACCTGCCACGATGCACAGAACCACCCACACCGTGAGCCAGCGCTCGAAAAAACTTATCGTCGGCTTCATCGTCGGCCCAGCGGTAGCCTGTGCCCCGACGGTCATTGCGATTGTGCCTTCGTCTCGGCGCCGGCTTGGCCGATTTCCGCGAGCTTCCTCGTCAGCGCCAGCCGATCAAGCTTGTCAAGCGGCAGACTGAGGAACAGGTTGATGCGCGTGCTCAGTTCCTTAAAGGCGACGAGAAATGAACGACGCTTCTCTTCGTCAGTGCCCTCGGCCTTAGCCGGATCATCAACGCCCCAGTGCGCCGTCATAGGCTGCCCCGGCCAAATCGGACACATCTCTCCTGCCGCCTGATCGCATACCGTGAATACGAAATCCATCCGCGGCGCTCCGGGCTGCGCGAACTCGTCCCAACTCTTGGAACGCAGGCTGGTAGTATTAAGGCGATTCTTCGCGAGCAGCTCAAGCGCGAATGGGTTGACCTTGCCTCGGGGGTGGCTGCCGGCACTGTAGGCGGTGAAGCGGCCTTTGCCGACGTGGTTGAGGTGCGCTTCCGCCAAGATGCTGCGCGCTGAATTATGCGTGCACAGGAAAAGTACGTTGTAGGTTTTCCAGCTCATGATGCGACCAAGATGGAATGCCTCATTTTCTTTTCCTGCGCTTGCCGGCGCGGAGGAAAACGCCTGCAGGAGCGCAAAGCTCCGGATCGCCGCCACAACAATTCTCGGTAAGAAAGGTGACCAGCTCGTTCATGGTGCCAAAGTTTGCCGAATAAATCAGGGAACGACTTGCGCGTTGGCATGATGCCAGTTGCGCGTGTTTGAGCTGGGACAAATGGAACGACAGGGTCGGCGCGGGCAAGCGAAGATGCGCGGCGATTTGGCCGGCTGAAAGGCCATTGGGCCCGGCTTCAACCAGCGATTTGAAAACGGCCAGGCGCGATTCCTGAGACAGGGCTTCAAGAGCGCGTAGAGCGCTTTTTAATTCCATATTTCCAATAATATGGAAATATTATTTGCGCGTCAACCCCGCAATTCATCCGCAACATCGGCTTGAACCTGTGCCGGTGGTCAAGGCATGCAGCGAGTTGCGGGGAAGCGGATGGCAAAACTGCTGCCTTTTCCCGGCGTGCTGTCGATGGCGAGTTCGGCCTGGTGCCGCAGCACCACGTGCTTGACGATAGCCAGCCCGAGACCGGTGCCGCCGGTCTCGCGCGAACGGCCGCGATCAACGCGGTAAAAACGTTCGGTGATGCGCGGAATGTGTTCCGGCGCAATGCCGATCCCGTTATCGCGCACTTCAAACACCGCGCCACTGCCATTGCTGTACCAACGCAACGTGATTGTTCCGCCTTGCGGGGTGTAGCGCACGGCATTGCTGGCGAGGTTGCCAAACGCGCTGGCAAGCTCCGATTCGCTGCCCAATATTTTGCTGCTGGAATCGATTTGCAGGCGGATTTTGTGGCGCCCGGCGCTTAATGCCAGCGCATCACCATGCACGCGTTCCATCAGCCCGGCGATGTCCAGCGGCTCTTCCTTGAGTGGATTCTGCGGGCTTTCAAGCTGCGAAAGCGTCAGCAGGTCATTGACCAGCCGTTGCATGCTGTCAGCTTGGGTTTTCATCAGCTTGAGAAAGCGCGGTGCGTCGGAATCGTCCGGAGGCATGCTTTCCAGCGTTTCAAGGAACCCGCACAGCACGGTAAGCGGGGTACGCAGTTCGTGCGAGACGTTGGCGATGAAGTCCCGGCGCACCGTTTCCACTTCCTCCAGCTTCGAGACATCGCGGGTGACAAGGAGCTTTTGCTCGGTACCGTAAGGAATGATCTGCAGCGCCAGAGTGAGCCGCGGGTCGCGCGCCAATTTCACAATCAGCGGTTCACCAAAATTACCGTGCGCTAGGAACTCGACGATCTCAGGTTGGCGCACCAGATTGGCAAGCGGCTGGCCGATATCGTGCTCCGGGTCCAGGCCCAGGTGGCTGATGATGCGCCGATTGAACCACTCGATGTGGTCATTGCCAGTGAGAATCACCATGCCGTCGGGCATGGCTTCGCTGGCCTCGCGCATTCGCGCCAGCGTGGTGGCAAGGCTTTTTTCGGTTTCTTTGTGCCGGCGCACACGCCGGTAAAGGTTGGCAAATGCTTGCTCCCACACCCAGCTGCCCAGCGGCACCGGGGTGTCCATCTCGCTTTGTGCCCAGCGCTCAAGTTGGGCAAGGTGGTGGGTGTGGTAGAAAACCAGGAGTAACGCGCCAATGGCGAGAATGCTTAACGCCGCAAGCGTACCAAACATCAGTCCGCCGAGCAGAGAAATCGCCAGGATTATCGCCAGCGTCGCAACGCTGCGATTCCAGAGGGGGCCCATCAAACAAGTTTGCCGATGAGAAGATAACCGCTACCGCGCACCGTCTCAATCAATTTATCATGGCCGCTTGGCTCCAAGGCCAGGCGCAAGCGGCGGATATGGACATCCACTGTGCGTTCTCCCAAAAACACATGGTCGCCCCAGATTTGATCCAGCAGTTGTGCACGCGAGTATACACGATCCGGGTGGGTCATTAAAAAGTGGAGCAAGCGGAATTCAGTCGGGCCGATGCGCAGAGATTTGCCCCCGGCATCAATCCGGTGCGAAACCGGATCAAGGACGAGGGTGCCGATTTTGACGGCATCATCGGTGGAGTGCGGCGCCCGCCGGCGCAGTACCGCCTTAACTCTCGCCAGCAATTCCCGCGGCGAGAACGGTTTGGTGATGTAGTCGTCCACACCGTGTTCGAGGCCGGTGACTTTGTTATCCTCCTCCACCCGCGCCGTCACCATGATAATGGGCACGGTCTTGGTGCGGGGGTTGCTCCTGAGCTCGCGGGCAAACGCCAGCCCTGAACGGCCGGGTAGCATCCAGTCGAGGAGAATCATGTCCGGGAGAGTGTTACGCAACGTATCCATTGCCACATTCGCATCGGACGCGCGCTGCACTTCGTAACCGGCGCGGATCAGCGTAGTGGAAAGGAGTTCCTGAATGGCGGGCTCGTCTTCAACGATCAACACCGTCGTGTTCATTTAGCCCTTGCTGATTTCCTGCTGGATTTCGGCCAGGCTCGCGTGTCTTACGTCCCTGCCTTTCACCACATGCACCACGTACTCGCAAATATTCTTGGCGTGGTCGCCGATGCGCTCGATGGCCTTGGCAATCAGCACGATCTCGATGCATGCGGAAATGGTACGGGGATCCTCCATCATATAGCTAGCCATTTGACGCACGATGCTCACAAACTCCGTGTCAACTTTTTCGTCCTCCCGCAGTACTTCGGCGGCCGCCTTGAGATCAAGGCGCGCAAGCGCGTCCAGCGCTTTCTGCACCATCTGCCGTGCCGTCTCAGAAACCCAGGTGAGTTCATGCAGCTGTCCTGCCGTGACGCCTGCGCGGACCTGCTGCGCCTTGGCCGCAATTTTCTTGGCCTCATCGCCGATGCGTTCGAGGTCGGTGACCGTTTTGATGAACGTCATGATCATGCGCAAATCAATCGCCGCCGGCTGGCGCTTACTTATTATCTGACTGCACAACTGATCGATTTCCACCTGCATGCTGTTGATGCGCCCCTCGTCTGCGAGCACATCGTGCGCGGCTTCATCATCGCCGGACTTCAACGCATTGATGGCCCGCAGCAACTGCTGCTCGACCAAGCCGCCCATATTCAGCACCGCGGTGCGGATGGCCTCCATGTCGGCGTCGAACTGTTTTGAAGTGTGCTCGTTCATGGTTTTTCCTCTGTCTAGCCGAAGCGGCCGGTGATGTAGTCTTCGGTTTCTTTTCGCTTGGGCTTGATGAAGATTTCATCCGTCCTGCCGAATTCGATCAATTCGCCCAAGTATATGTAGGCAGTATAGTCGGAGACGCGGGCCGCCTGTTGCATATTGTGGGTGACGATGGCGATGGTGTAGTCCTCCTTAAGTTCATGGATCAACTCTTCGATGCGCGCGGTCGAAATCGGGTCCAGAGCGGAAGCAGGCTCGTCCAACAACAGCACCTCGGGCTTCACCGCGATGGCACGGGCAATGCACAAACGCTGTTGTTGCCCGCCGGAGAGGCTGGTTCCGCTTTGGTTCAGTTTATCCTTGACTTCATCCCACAGCGCGGCTTTGCGCAGCGCCCATTCAACCCGCTCCTCAAGTTCGCGCCGGGACAGGCTTTCGTAGAGTTTGATGCCAAAGGCAATATTGTCGAAAATAGACATGGGGAACGGCGTGGGCTTCTGAAACACCATGCCTACCTTGGCGCGCAGCATGTTGAGATCCTGGCGCGGATTAAGGACGTTTTGCCCGTCCATCAGGATCTCTCCTGTCGCCCGCTGGTTGGGATACAGCTCATACATCCGGTTAAACGTGCGCAATAAGGTGGACTTGCCGCAGCCCGAAGGTCCGATAAACGCGGTGACCCGGTTTTCCGGTATCTCGAAATCCATAGGTTTCAACGCCTGATAGTTGCCGTAATAAAAGCACAGGTTGTGTATTTTGATCTTGGGTGCAGACGCGTTAGATTCATCCATAATGGATTCCAAATTCAGGCTACTGCAGGGGTGATTTTTGGCCGAACAGCGTTCGGCCGATAATGTTAAAAATGAGTACGGCAACCGTGATAAGCAGTGCGCCGCCCCACGCCAACCTCTGCCAGTCGCTGTACGGGCTCATGGCGAACTGAAAAATCACGACTGGCAGATTTGCCATCGGCGCGTTGAAGTTCGAGGACCAGAACTGGTTGTTGAGTGAGGTGAAGAGCAGCGGTGCGGTCTCGCCGCTGATACGGGCGATGGCGAGCAAAATCCCGGTCAGGATGCCCGCTCGGGAGGCGCGCAAAGTGATCATCGTGATTATTTTCCAGCGCGGCGTGCCTAAGGCGGCGGCGGCTTCGCGCAGGCTGTTGGGAATAAGCCTCAGCATGTTCTCGGTGGTTTTTAATACCACCGGAATCACGATGAGCGCAAGCGCGCATGCGCCAGCCCACCCGGAAAAGTGCTTCACGTTTGCGACGTAAACGGCGTAAACAAAAAGCCCGATGACGATGGACGGCGCGCTGAGGAGGATGTCGTTGATAAACC
Source organism: Gammaproteobacteria bacterium (assembly GCA_041495205.1). Lineage (GTDB taxonomy): Bacteria > Pseudomonadota > Gammaproteobacteria > Burkholderiales > JAHFRG01 > JAHFRG01. Next base: position 38,322 of record JBGQCF010000004.1, on the reverse strand, counting down.
GCGTGGCCGGCGCGAGCCAGCCGCCACGCCCGTATTCCGCGAGATAAGTCCCCGCCAGTATGCCCACCGGAGTGCCAATTAAAACCGCGATTGAGGTCATCAACAGGCTTCCAAAGATGGCGTTAGCCAGTCCGCCGTTGCTGCCCGGAGGCGGCGTGCTTTGCATGAAGATCGTCAGGTTGATGGCGTGCAGGCCGTTGTCCACCAGCGTCCACAGTATCCAGGCGAGCCAAAACAGGCCGAAAGCCACGGTAAGCATGGAGACAAAAAGATTAAATCCGTTAATCAGCCGCCTGCGGCGGTAAATAGGATTCATGTTACCTCAGGTCTGGGCGCCTTCCATCTTGGCGAGCTGCAGCAAGAGCAGCTTGGCAAGCGCTAGTACGATCACGGTGATTAGAAACAGCAGCAGCCCCAGCTCGATCAGGGCGGCCGTATACAAGTCACCGACGGCTTCGGTGAATTCGTTGGCGAGTGCGGAGGCGATGCTATTGCCCGGCGCGAGCAGCGATGTGTAGACTTGATGCGCATTGCCGATGACGAAGGTAACTGCCATGGTTTCGCCCAAGGCACGTCCCAGCCCGAGCAGAATCCCGCCCACCACACCGATTTTCGTGTACGGCAGCACCACGTGCCAGACTACTTCCCAGGTGGTCGCGCCGAGCCCATAAGCCGATTCCTTGAGCAAGGGCGGCACGAGTTCAAATACGTCGCGCATCACCGAAGCGATGAAGGGAATGACCATAATGGCAAGGATAATACCCGCTGTCAGCATGCCGATTCCTTGCGGCGTGCCGCTGAACAGCGGGCCGACAATCGCAAGCGGGCCGATATACTTGATCAGCCAAGGCTGCACGTAGTCGGCGAAGATCGGGGCAAACACGAACAGGCCCCACATGCCGTAGATGATGCTCGGAATGCCGGCCAGCAATTCTATGGCTATGCCAAGCGGACGCTTAAGCCAGGTCGGCGATAGTTCCGTCAGAAACAGCGCGATGCCGAAACTTACCGGAATGCCGATCAGCAGTGCGATGAACGAAGTTACCAGGGTGCCGAAAACTGGCACCAGCGCGCCGAATTTCTCCTGTACCGGATCCCAGTCGGTGCTCGTCAGAAATCCAAAGCCAAAGGCGCGCATTGCCGGGAGGCTGCCGACGAGCAGCGATACCAGTATGGCCAACATCAGCGCCAGGACCACAAGTGCGAACAGCCGCGTCGTGTTGAGGAAAACGAGGTCGATAAAATACTGCCGCCCAAGACGGGCGGCTGTTAAGGTACTTGAGATTATTTTGGGAGCCGGGGGGCTTTGCACCCCCTCAATAGCAGTCACAGCGGAGGTCATTTTACACGCCTTCGCGACATACTGTCACTCACGGCCAGACGGGTTTGCCGGAGGCGTCCTTGATTTGGTTCTTCCAAGATGATTGAATCAACGCAACCACGCTGTCCGGCAAGGGCACGTAGTCAAGCTGCATGGCCATCTTGTCGCCTTCGGCGTAGGCCCAGTCGAAGAATTTCAATACTTGCTTTGCCCGATCCGGTTTGTCCTGGGACTTATACACCAGGATGAATGTCGCGCCGCTGATGGGCCAAGCGTCCTTGCCAAGCTGATCGGTGAGAATCAGATACATGCCCGGCGCTTTGTCCCATTGCGCGCCCGCCGCAGCCGCTTTGAATGTGTCGATATTCGGCGAAACAAAGTAGCCGTCGCGGTTCTGCACCAGCGCGTGGGCCATCTTGTTTTGCAGCGCATAGGCGTATTCCACGTAGCCAATCGATCCATTGATGCGCTGGACATAGGAGGCGACGCCTTCATTACCCTTGCCGCCCACGCCGGTTGGCCAGGCGACGGAGGTGCCTTCACCCACTTTTTCTTTCCATTCCGGGCTCACTTTGGACAAATAATTCACCCAAATAAAGGTCGTGCCGGAACCGTCCGAGCGGTGTACCACCGTGATGTCCTGGTCAGGCAGGCTGAGGCTTTTATTGAGCGCGACAATGGCGGGGTCGTTCCATTTCTTGATCTTGCCAAGGTAAATGTCCGCCAGAACCGGGCCGGTCAGCCGCATTTCGCCGGACTTGACCCCCTTCAAGTTGATCACCGGGACGTCACCGCCTACCACGGTCGGGAACTGCAACAGACCGTTTTTTTCCAGGTCCTCCGGCTTCATGGGCATATCGCTCGCACCAAAATCTACGGTGCGATTCTGGATTTGCTTGATGCCGCCGCCCGAGCCGATCGACTGGTAGTTCAGCTCGTTTCCAGTCCTGGTCTTATAGGCTTCCGCCCATTTGGCGTAGATGGGATAAGGGAAGGTCGCTCCTGCGCCGGTGATGTCAGCCGCAAAGGCCGAGGCGCTGATTATTAGCGAGCTTGCCAAAGCAATCAATCTGCAGATTCGTTTCGATTCATGCATGGTTTCCTCTCTCTTAAATGAATACGTGAATCCTAATTGCCAATTGTTACAGGATTATGACGTTAGGCGTTGAGCCGGCAGAATATGGAAAATTGTGGTTTGAGCTGAGATATGCAGCGGATTTTATGCGCGCTTGCTGGTGATGGCGCGCGAAACTTTGGATACAGGCGGGCGGCCGAGATAATCGGAAATGAACTGACCTGCGTTTATCAGCTTGTCGAGATCAACGCCGCTTTTAATCCCCAGACCGTTCAGCATATAGAGCACATCTTCGCTGGCGACGTTGCCTGAAGCGCCGCGCGCATAAGGGCAACCGCCTAAGCCGGCAACCGAGCTGTCGATTACCGTCACGCCGCATTCCAGCGCAGCATAGACGTTGGCCAGCGCCTGGCCGTAAGTATCGTGAAAATGCCCCGCGAGTTTTTCCACCGGTACTCTTTCAGCGACCGCCTCAATCATTGCTTTGGTTTTGCCCGGCGTGCCGACGCCGATGGTATCGCCCAGCGAGATTTCATAGCATCCCATGTCGTAAAGCAGCGTCGCGACATGCGCAACCTTGTCTGCTACAACTTCGCCTTCGTAAGGGCAGCCGAGTACGCAGGAAATGTAGCCGCGCACGCGGATGCCTTTTGATTGCGCGGCTTCGCATACCGCGCTGAAGCGTTCCAGTCCTTCTGCAATCGAGCAATTAGTATTTTTTTGCGAAAACGTTTCACTGGCTGCCGAAAACACCGCGATTTCTTTCGCGCCTGCGGCAAGCGCAGCTTCAAAGCCTTTCATGTTGGGCACCAGCACCGGATAGCTCACCCCCGCCTTGCGCTTGATGCCGGCCATGACCTGGGCGCTGTCCGCCATCTGCGGCACCCATTTCGGTGACACAAAGCTCGCCGCTTCCACCACCTGAAGCCCGGCATCGGCAAGGCGCTCGATGAGTTCGATTTTGATGTGGGTCGGAACGTTGGCCGCTTCGTTCTGCAATCCGTCGCGGGGACTGACCTCAACCATTTTCACTCGTTTCGGCAGATCCATTTGCGTATATCCTCTGCTGGAAATGCTTCAGCTGTTTGAAATTTATTCATTTCTCAACCTCTGAACTTGGGCAGGATTGAAAATTATCGTATATTACGTTTACGTTAACGTAAATCAGTCAAGTTCTTTAGGCTGATCGTGTTTTTCCAGAACTGTCTTGCACTGGTATTCAAACATGTCGATCTCTGAGAGCATAGCCTCAATGTCTTTTTTCATTTCCCCGAGACGCACACGTTTTGAAGAAAGAACATTCAGGAACTGCCTGAGTTGCGCCTTGTCCCCTTGCGCGGAATCGTAGAGATCGAATAGCTCCTTAATTTCCACAAGGGAAAACCCTAGGCGCTTGCTGCGCAAAATGAGCTCGAGGCGTACCCGGTCGCGCTTGTTGTAAACCCGATTGCGGGCGGAGCGTGCCGGGGCCAGCAGCCCCTGATCTTCGTAGAAGCGGATGGCGCGGGTGGTAATCTGATACTCTTTGGCGAGATCCGTAATGGTGAAAGTGGTCATTGTTTCCACCCCAGGAATTAGAAGAGCAGTTACAATATACTCTTCCTTTGACGTAAACGTAAAGCAGTGAGCTTAAACCCAATTGTACCTATATATAGTTGACTTAATCTGAACCACCCTGCTCCTTGCCTGCAGTAAGGTTGCGCCGGGCCGGTCGCCCGCGTTCGCTAGGATCGGTGTTTGAATAAAAGTTTTATTTGCGAGGAATGATTAATGGGCACACCACGAGCTGATTCCATGACTAGCCCGGCGCAGCTTTCCAAGTCTTATGCCGAGATGGCGCGACAGAGCCGGCAAATAATTTCCGAATTCCTGGAACGTCATGCGGGGGCCAGTCCGCTGGGCATGGTAGATGAACTGGGAATCGGCAAAGCGTTCTTCGACCTTACCACGAGGATGATGGCGGATCCGTTCAAGCTGGCTGAAGCGCAAATGAAGCTGTGGCAGGACTACCTTGCGCTGTGGCATGGCTCGGTGATGAAAATGATGGGACAAAACGCGCCGCCGGTGGTGTCGCCCCACGCCAGCGACAAGCGCTTCAAGGACGAGGCGTGGGAGAAACATTTTCTGTTTGACTACATCAAGCAGTCTTATCTGATTGCCGCGCGTCATTTGCATGAAGTGGTCGGCAGCGTCGAGGGGTTGGATGAGCAGACGACCAAGAAAGTGAATTTCTTTACGCGCCAGTTTATCGATGCGCTCTCTCCGAGCAATTTCATGCTAACCAATCCCGAAGTATTGCGCGAGACTGTAGAAAGCGGAGGCCAAAATCTGGTGAAGGGCCTGAAAAACCTGCTTGAAGACCTGGAGCGCGGCGAACACAAGCAGCTACGCATCAAGATGACCGACCTCGAGGCGTTCAGGCTCGGCGAGAACGTCGCTACCACCAAAGGTAAGATCATTTACCAGAACGATTTAATGCAACTCATCCAGTATCAGCCCTTCACAGCAGAGGTATATCGACGTCCGCTGCTCATCATTCCACCGTGGATCAACAAGTTCTACATCCTCGATTTGCGCGAGGAGAATTCCCTCATCAAATGGGCCGTGGACCGGGGGCACACCGTGTTTGTGATTTCCTGGGTCAATCCGGACGAAAAGCTCGCGCATAAGAATTTCGAGGATTATTTGCTGGAAGGCCCGCTGGCCGCGCTGGATGCCATCGAAAAAGTTACTGACGAGAAAGAAGTCAACGCCATCGGCTACTGCCTGGGCGGCACCTTGCTCGCTGCGGCCCTGGGCTACATGACTGCGAGGCAAGACCAGCGGATTGCAAGCGCCACGTTTTTTGCGACCCTGATTGATTTCAGCGACCCTGGCGAGCTGGGAGTGTTCGTTGACGAGCAACGGGTGGACGCGCTGGAAAAGCGCATGGAAGAGCGCGGCTACCTCGAAGGCTCTGAAATGGCGACCACCTTCAACATGCTGCGTTCGAACGATCTAATCTGGTCGTTTGTGGTGAACAACTATCTGCTTGGCAAGGATCCGTTCCCGTTCGATATGCTCTACTGGAATTCCGATTCCACCCGCATGCCGGCAACAATGCACAGTTTTTATTTGCGCAACATGTATATCAAGAATCTTCTGATACAGCCGGGCGGACTGACGTTAGCAGGCGTGCCGATAGACCTTGCCAAAGTGAAAACGCCGGTGTATTTCCTGTCCACGGTGGAAGACCACATTGCGCCGTGGAAATCCACTTATGCCGGCGCATGTTTGTTCAGCGGGCCGGTGAAGTTCGTGCTCGGCGGCTCGGGGCATGTTGCCGGTGTGATTAATCCGCCCTTCGCCAACAAGTATGGTTATCGTACCAATGCCAAACTCAGTCCTGATGCGGATACCTGGTTGCAAGGGGCCAAGCAAAATGAAGGCTCGTGGTGGACGGACTGGGACAGGTGGGTGACGAAATATGCCGGTGACAAGGTGCCGGCGCGTATTCCCGGCGAGGGTAAGTTGAAACCGCTGGAAGAAGCACCGGGTTCGTACGTCAAATTCCGACATGACGCCAACAAAACCTAACATGAAATGGACACAAACGTAGTGTTTATCATGTCCAATTGCGGCAAACCGTTTGTTACCCCGCAGGCAATATAGGCGGAGAAAACGCGATAGCAGGTGTTATAATAAAAAAAGAATATATTCTCACCACAAGTGAGAAAATGCCTGATAAACCTTGATCCAAGGTGGCCGCCATGGACCGATTCCCCGATCACGATCCGCAGGAAACGCAGGAATGGCTGGATGCGCTGGAAGCCGTTCTGGAGCAGGAGGGCCCCGACCGCGCTCATTACCTGCTGGAAAGACTGATTGACAAAGCGCGCCGCTCGGGCGCTTATCTGCCCTTCAGCGCCAATACCGCCTACGTCAACACCATTCCGCCGGAAAAAGAGGAACGTTCGCCGGGTAATCACGAGCTGGAGCACCGTATCCGTTCCTACGCGCGCTGGAATGCGCTGGCCATGGTGGTGCGCGCCAACAAGAACACCAATGTCGGCGGCCATATCGCGAGCTTCGCATCCGGCGCTACACTGTACGACGTCGGCTACAACCACTTCTGGCACGCGCCGTCTGAAAAACACGGCGGCGACCTGGTTTACGTGCAAGGCCACTCGGCGCCGGGCATTTATTCCCGCGCCTTCATGTTGGGAAGGCTCACCGAGGAACAGCTCGACCATTTCCGCCAGGAAGTGGGCGGCAAGGGCCTGTCCTCCTATCCCCATCCATGGCTGATGCCCGACTTCTGGCAGTTTCCCACCGTATCGATGGGACTTGGCCCGCTGATGGCGATCTATCAGGCGCGCTTCATGAAATACCTGCCTGATCGCGGCATCGCCAACACCGAAGGACGCAAGGTCTGGTGTTTTGTCGGGGACGGCGAAGTGGACGAGCCGGAATCTATGGGCGCCATCGGCATCGCCGCGCGCGAGAAGCTCGACAATCTGATTTTCGTGGTGAACTGCAATCTGCAGCGGCTCGACGGGCCGGTGCGCGGCAACGGCAAAATCATCCAGGAACTGGAAGCGGACTTTCGCGGCGCCGGCTGGAACGTGATTAAACTCATCTGGGGCAGCTACTGGGACCCGCTGCTGGCCAGGGACACCAAAGGGCTTTTGCAAAAGCTCATGGATGAATGCGTAGACGGCGAGTATCAGACCTATCGCGCCAAGGACGGCGCCTACATACGCAAATATTTCTTCGGCAAGTATCCCGAGCTCCTGGAAATGGTCGCCAACATGACTGACGACGACATCTGGCGCTTGAACCGCGGCGGACACGACCCACACAAGATTTACGCCGCCTACAGTGCCGCGGTGAAGCACAAGGGTCAGCCCACGGTAATACTCGCCAAGACGGTGAAAGGCTATGGCATGGGAGAGGCGGGCGAATCGCAGAACATCACGCACCAGCAGAAAAAAATGGGGACGACTTCCCTGAAAGCTTTCCGGGATCGTTTCAATTTGCCGATTCCCGACGACAAAATCGAGGAAGTGCCTTATCTCAAATTCGAGGAAGGCTCGCCGGAGCTTAATTACATGCGCGAGCACCGCATGGCGCTGGGCGGTTATCTGCCCGCGCGCCGCAGAAAAGCTGAACCGCTGGAAGTGCCGCCGCTGTCGGCGTTCGACGCTTTTTTGAAAGCCGGCGGTGAAGGACGCGAAGCTTCCACCACCATGGTTTTTGTGCGTCTCTTGAACATCCTGGTGAAAGACAAAAGTATCGGCAAGCACGTTGTGCCTATCGTCCCGGACGAATCGCGCACTTTCGGCATGGAGGGCATGTTCCGGCAACTGGGCATCTGGTCTTCGGTGGGGCAGCTCTACACACCCCAGGACGCTGATCAGCTGATGTTCTACAAGGAAGACAAACACGGGCAGATTTTGCAGGAAGGCATCTGCGAAGCCGGTGCCATGTCGTCGTGGATCGCCGCAGCCACGTCGTACAGCACGCATGGCGTTTCGATGATTCCGTTCTACATTTTCTATTCAATGTTCGGTTTCCAGCGCGTCGGCGACCTCGCCTGGGCGGCGGGCGATTCCCGCGCGCGCGGCTTCCTGCTCGGGGGCACTTCCGGCCGCACCACGCTAAACGGCGAAGGCTTGCAGCACGAGGACGGGCACAGTCAGTTGATTGCTTCCACGATTCCCAACTGTGTTTCCTACGACCCGACTTTTGCTTATGAACTTGCCGTGATTATGCAGGACGGGCTGCGCCGCATGTACCGGGAGCAGGAGGACGTCTTTTATTACATCACGGTGATGAACGAAAACTACGCTCATCCGGCCATGCCGAAAGGAGCTGAAGAAGGGATCCTCAAAGGCATGTATTTATTCAGCGAGGGACAAGCGGACAAAAAAGCACTGCGAGTGCAACTGCTGGGCAGCGGTACTATTCTGCGCGAAGTGATTGCGGCAGCGGAACTTCTCAGGCAGGATTTCGGGATCGCGTCGGATATCTGGAGCGTCACCAGCTTCAATCAACTGCGCCGCGATGGATTGGATGTGCAGCGCTGGAATATGCTGCATCCCGATGGGAAGCCGCGCTTGAGTCATGCTGAAACCTGTCTCAACGATCGCAAGGGGCCTGTGGTTGCCGCGACGGATTACATGAAAATTTACGCAGACCAGATCCGCGCCTTTCTGCCCGGGCATTACCTGGTGCTCGGCACCGACGGTTTTGGACGCTCCGACACGCGCAAGGAATTGCGCAAGTTCTTCGAGATGGACCGCTATTATGTTGTCGTCGCAGCGATTAAAGCTCTCGCTGATGAAGGAGAAGTGCCTGTCGCCATGGTTACTCAGGCTATCAAGAAATATGGCATCGACCCTGATAAACCCAATCCGGTGACAGTGTAATTGGCTGGCTGAGCGATAAAAATGGGAATAGTAAAAGACGTCTTGGTGCCGGATATCGGCGACTTCAAGAATGTTCCCATCATCGAGGTGTTGGTCAAGCCAGGCGACGCGGTGAACAAGGAAGATCCGCTGGTCACGCTGGAGTCCGACAAGGCCACCATGGATATTCCTTCGCCTTACAGTGGAGTGGTGAAGGCGCTCAAGATCAAGGTGGGCGACAAAGTTTCCGAAGGCTCGGTGCTTCTTGCCATCGGGGTGAGCGAAGAGGCCCCGATTGCGACGGCCGCCCCGGCTAAAGTTGCGGAAACGGTAGCGACGCTTGCATCTTCTCCTTCTGTCGGGGCGGAGCAAGAGAAAATTGTTCCAGCTTCACTTAAGGCGGAAGGTCGGGATGTGAGGTTACATGCGCCACCTACGCTTCCGGCAATGCCGGAGCGCGCGCCTCTTGCACACGCCAGCCCTTCGGTGCGCCGATTTGCGCGCGAGTTGGGCGTCAATCTCACTTTGGTCGGTGGCTCCGGGCCGAAGAGCCGCATCCTCAAGGAAGACGTGCAAGGGTATGTGAAAAGCGAACTCTCTCGGCCACGCGCAGGCGCCGGTTTCACGCTTCCGGAAATGCCGCAGGTGGATTTCGCTAAGTTCGGCGCGATTGAAACGGTTCCGCTATCGCGCATCAAGAAACTTGCCGGCGCCAACCTGCACCGTAACTGGGTTAGCATTCCTCATGTCACGCAGCATGACGAAGCCGACATCACTGATCTTGAAGCGTTCCGCAAGTCCAGCAGCGCCGAAACCGAAAAACAAGGTTTCAAGCTTACCATGCTCTCGTTTCTCATCAAGGCGTGCGTGACGGCACTGAAGGCGCACCCGGAATTCAACGCCTCGCTCGACAAAAGCGGCGAAAACCTGGTTCTGAAAAAATATTTCCACATTGGAGTAGCAGTGGATACGCCTGAAGGTCTGGTGGTGCCGGTGATGCGTGATGCTGACCGCAAGGGGGTGTTTGATTTGGCACGTGAGCTTGCGCAAGTGAGCCAGCGGGCGCGCGACAAGAAACTTTCCCCGACCGAAATGCAGGGCGGGTGCTTTTCCATTTCCAGCCTGGGCGGTATCGGCGGCACAGCGTTCACACCCATTATCAACGCCCCCGAGGTGGCGATACTCGGCGTATCCAAAGCACAGCTCAAACCGGTATACAAAGATGGCAAGTTGGTGCCGAGACTGATGCTGCCGCTGGCGCTTTCTTACGATCACCGCGTAATCGACGGCGCTGCGGCTGCGCGCTTCACTACCTATCTTTGCTCGGTGCTTTCCGACATCCGCCGTCTGCTCCTTTGATTTTCTTCTGTGGCCAGTGATTTAAAACCCATCGGTGTTTTTGGCGGCGTATTTGATCCGGTGCATTACGGCCATCTTGCGCTTGCCAAGGAAGCCGCCAACCGCCTTGGTCTTGCAGAGGTGCGTTTTGTCCCGGCAAATGTGCCGCCGCACCGCGGCCAGCCACATGCCTCAGCTGAGCAGCGCGTGCAAATGCTCAAGCTAGCAATTTCCGGCAATCCCTGTTTCGTTCTGGACCAGCGCGAGATTTTGCGCGAAGGCGCCAGTTACACCGTGGATACGCTAAGCGCAATGCGTGCTGAGTTGGGCGGCAAAAGGCCGCTGTGCCTGCTCATGGGAGCGGATGCCTTTGCCGGGCTTGCCTCGTGGTACTGCTGGAACAAGTTGTTTGAGTTGGCGCACATCGTAGTTGCCCAACGCCCCGGCTTTGATCTAAGGCATTTTCAATCGCCACTCAAGGAAGAGTTTGCAAAGCGCCGCGCCAAATCGCCGCACGCCGCACGGGACAAGCCGTGTGGCGCCATTATTGTTTTGGAAGTCACGCCGGTGGATATTTCCGCTTCGATGATCAGGGAGAGGTTGGCCGGCGGCAAAGATGTCCGCGATTTGCTTCCGCCATTGGTTCTCGATTATATTCAGGCAAAGGGTTTATATCATGGAGGCGGATGAGACTCGATAAAATGGTCAAGGCCACGGTCGCAGCGCTGGAAGACATCAAGGCGCGGGATATCGTGGTGCTCGACGTGCGGCCCAAGACGAGTTTATTTAATTGGATGGTCATCGCCAGCGCAGACTCCACGCGGCAGACCAAGGCGCTTTCCAACAACGTGCGGGAAAAACTGAAATCCCTCGGTGCAAAAATATACGGCGTGGAAGGGCAGGAAAATGGCGAATGGGTGCTGGTGGATCTGGGTGACGTGGTGGTTCATATAATGCAGCCCGCGGTGCGCAAGTACTATAACCTGGAGCAGTTGTGGAGTTATTCCCGACCGGCGCGCCGCGGCCGTAAGACTGCCGCCTTCTAGCAGAAAGTGATGAAGCTGTGGATTATAGCGGTGGGCAATAAAATGCCGGCCTGGGTTGACATGGGCTTCTCTGAATACGCGAAGCGCATGCCACCCAAGGCCAAGATGCAGCTCATCGAAATCAAAGCGGAAAAGCGCAGCGCCGGAAAATCCTTGAACCAAGTCCTGGATGCCGAGCGCGGACGCATACTCGCCTCCGTGCCGCGCAACTGCCGGCGGGTGGTGCTGGATGAAGGCGGTCGAGCCTTAAGCACCGAGCAGTTTGCGCAAAATATTGCGGTCTGGATGCAGGCGGGGCGCGATGTGGCATTTGTCATCGGCGGCGCTGACGGGCTGCACGAAGAAATCAAGAATGATGCAGATACCCGGTTGTCGCTTTCCGCGATGACCTTGCCGCATGCTCTGGTGCGCGTGGTGCTGGCCGAGCAACTCTACCGGGCCGTGTCCCTGATGAACAACCATCCGTATCACCGTAAATAACTAAAACACATGACGCTCGCTGTTAAGCACATTTACCTTGCTTCACGCAGCCCGCGCCGGCGCGAACTGCTGAAACAGATCGGGGTGAATTTCGAAGTGGTGCAGTTCCGGGAGTATCTGGCGCGCGGGCCCGATGTGGACGAGGCGCCGCTCGCGGGCGAGCCTCCCGGAGATTACGTAAAGCGCATCGCGTGCGCCAAGGCGGAAGCAGGTTGGTCATGTCTCGTGCAGCGCAAGCTGCGGCATTTCCCGGTGCTGGCTGCCGACACCACGGTTGCGCTGGAAGGGAAAATCATCGGCAAGCCAACCGGCCACGACATGGTTGTGGCCATGCTGAGTGAACTTTCAGGAAAAGAACATTGTGTACTCACCGCGGTGGCGCTGAAGTTTGAGGATAAAACGGAATTGGGTCTGTCTACCACTTTGGTGCGCTTTAAGCAGCTTACCGAGGAGGAAATCCGCCACTATGCTGCAGTCAGCGAGGCACTGGATAAGGCGGGCGGCTACGCGATACAGGGCTTGGCCGCGGCTTTCGTCGCGGGAATTGACGGCAGTTATTCCGGAGTGATGGGTTTGCCGTTATTCGAAACCGCGCAATTGCTGCGGGAATTTGGCTATAGCGTGCTGTGAGCGAAGACATTCTGATTAACGTCACACCCCAGGAAACGCGCGTGGCGGTAATGCAGCAGGGGGTGGTGCAGGAGCTGCATATCGAGCGCGTGAGCGGCCGGGGGTTGGTCGGCAACATTTATGTCGGAGAAGTGTGCCGGGTGCTGCCCGGCATGCAGTCGGCGTTTGTGGAAATCGGCCTGGAGCGCGCGGCGTTCCTGCATGTTGCGGACATCTGGGTACAGCGACAGAATAGCGATCACAACAAGCCCATCGAAAAACTGCTGCACGAAGGGCAGAACCTCCTGGTGCAGGTAATCAAGGACCCGATCAGCACCAAGGGAGCGCGCCTCACCACCCAAATCAGCATCGCCGGCCGCATGCTGGTTTATCTTCCGCAGGAATCGCACATCGGCATTTCGCAAAGAATTGAGGACGAAGAAGAGCGGGAAGTTTTGCGCCAGAAAATGCAGCAACTTCTGCCGCAGGAGAGCAGCGGCGGATTCATCATCCGCACCATGGCGGAAACCGCGAGCGAGCGCGAGCTGCTTGCCGACATCGAATATCTGCGCAAGCTATGGAGCGGCATTCAGGAGAAATCACGATCCGCGCCGCCACGCACTTTGCTCTACCAGGACTTGACCTTAAGCCTGCGCGTGTTGCGCGATTTTGTCAGCGAGGAAACCGGGCACATCGTGGTGGATTCGCGCGAGACCTTCCAAAAAATGTGCGCGTTCGCCGAGGATTACATGCGTAACGCGAAACAGCGGCTGGAGCACTATACCGGCGAGCGTCCGCTCTTTGATCTTCACGACGTGGAAGACGAAATCGAAAAAGCGCTGGCGCGGCGCGTGGATTTGAAGTCCGGAGGCTATCTCATCATCGACCAGACCGAGGCGCTGACCACCGTGGACGTAAACACTGGCGGCTTCGTCGGCGGACGCAATTTCGACGACACCATCTTCAAGACCAACCTGGAAGCGGCACATGGCATCGCCCGGCAATTGAGGCTGCGCAACCTCTGCGGCATCATCATAATGGACTTCATTGACATGGACAGCGAAGAACATCGGAACGCGGTTCTTGCAGAGCTCAAGAAGGCGCTCGCGTGCGATCGAACGCGCATGACGGTGAACGGCTTTACCGCGCTGGGGCTGGTTGAAATGACCAGGAAGCGCACTCGCGAGAGTCTCGCGCACGTGCTGTGCGAGCCCTGTCCCACTTGTAAAGGGCGCGGTGAAGTGAAGACCGCGCAGACCGTTTGTTACGCAATCCTGCGCGAGCTGCTGCGCGAGGCGCGCGAGTTCAGTGCCCGGGAGTATCGTATTCTCGCCTCGCAGGAAGTGATTGATATGTTTCTTGATGAGGAATCGCAGAGTCTTGCCATGCTGGGCGACTTCATCGGCAAGCCGATCAGCCTGCAAGTAGAAACACTGTACCCGCAGGAGCAGTACGATATTGTGCTGATGTAGCTGCCGCGGCACTCCATTTATACCCTCTCCCCTGGCGGGAGAGGGCGGAGTCTGTCCTGAGCTTGCCGAAGGAGTGAGGGGGAAATAAAATTCGCCGGGGGCAGCCCGGCGGCTGGTTACTTTATTTTGCTCGTCCAAAATAAAGTAACCAAACAAAAGGACGCCCTGCCTCGCCGCCCCTTCGGGGTTCCCTCCGTTCCTCGCCTCGCCGGGCGGCTGCGCAACTCGCGCTTCGCGCTCAGACAGTGCTCGCCGACTTTCCCCGGCTTGGCTGCGGTACTCGGCGGCTTAGAAGGGGGATTTAAAACATGCCTGCTATTATGCGATAGACGTGAGCGATGAGAATGAGCGCAAGTTGAGCTAGGACTAAAACAAAAAGTGGCGACAGGTCTACATTTCCAATCGGAGGGATAAGGCGCTTGAAAGGGCGCAGAAACGGCCGGGTGAGGCTGTTAAACAGCGGCGCGAGCGCCGCATAAGGATGGGTCCAGCTCAACAGCACCTGAACGATGACGCAGACAATCAGCAGGTAAACGCTGTATTTCAGGATTTCCAGAACGGCGAGCGTCAATAAAACACCTGCAGCCACCCCCGGCGTGCCGCTGAAAACGAAACCTTTGATCCAGTAAATCACCAGCAGCAACAGCGCTTGCATCGCCCAGGCCAGAATAAGACTTGCCAGGTCCAGGCCATGCAGCCCGGGAATCACGCGCCGCGCCGGGCGTACCAGCCAGTCGGTAAGCGCCACCACAAATTCCCCCACCGGGTTGCGAAACGAGGTTTTCAGCAACTGCATATAGAAGCGCAGAAGCAGGGCGAAAGTAAGGAGGCCGATTGCCGTTTCCAGTAGAAATTGCAGCGCCTGGTCCAACATGATCAATCCGCCTTGCCGAATTCATCCCCGAGTTCGCGCGAGCGCTCAGCGGCGGCGCGAATCGCGCGCACGATCGCCTCTTTCACCTGGTCCGCTGCCATGCTGGCCATCGCGCGCTCGGTGGTGCCGCCTTTGGAGGTGACGCGTTGCCGCAAGATTTGCACATCCTCGCCCTGTTCCGCCAGTTTCACCGCGCCTGAAAAAGTTGCGAGCACGAGTTTCTTGGCTTGATCGTCGTCAAAGCCGAGTTCTTTCGCCGCTTGCTGCAGAGCCTCGATGAAATAAAATACATAAGCCGGCCCGCTGCCCGAAACTGCCGTAACTGCGTCCAAGTCTTCTTCGCTGCGTACCCAAAGAACCCCTCCCACTGCACTCATGACGGCTTCAATTTGTTTGCGCTGCTGTGGCGTGACGATATGCCTCGGTGGGAAATTATAGAAAGCAAGCCCGGTAATGCCCGCTCCAATCAGTGCAGGGGTGTTCGGCATAGCGCGTACTAACGTGCAATTCTGTGTGCCAAGCCATCGCATCAAATCCTTGAGACGGATGCCTGCCGCGATACTCAGTACAATTTGCCCGGAGAGATTAGGCCCGAGTTGCACCGCGACTTCGCGCATCTGCTGCGGCTTCACCGCAAGAATGATGACTTCCGCACCCGTGCAGCCTTGTGCCAGATCCGCGAAAACGGCAACGCCGTAGCGCTTGCTGATGGCGTCGCGGGCTTGCTGTGAAACATCCACGACGCGCAAAGAGGTGGCGGCGTGGCCCTGTTGCAATAGCCCGCCGATCAAGGCGCTTGCCATGTTGCCGCCGCCGATGAAGGTGATGTTCATTAGGTTTAGCTTTGATGCTATGCCACAGCCAGCATTCGGCCAGCTTCTGAAGGAGGATAAAACTTGTCTAATTTATTTACACTGCTACCTGGTTTGGATTTTGTATTTACTCCTGTGTTGATTAAGTACCAATAGCATTTGTTTATCTTTTTGTTTGACTGGCATATTGGCATATGACTCTACAAGTTCATTGCCCCATTGAGTCCAGCCTATACGGGGCTGTCGCGCAAAAAGTTCTAGATAGGGGCCAGGAGAACAAGTTTCGATAATATCGTAAAGTTCATCAGGTTTTCTTGAGTGCTCGCGTTTCTGTGAGGCTAGCAAATTAACCTGACGTCGCCCAGGGGGTAGTGTTCGCATATTGCCCCGAATCCCAAATAAAACTAATTCTGTTACGTTACGGAAATAAAATCCAACGCCCCTGCCGTCAGGGCCACCGTCTTTCCGAATCTTGTACCAGACTAGGTTTGTTTTGTACGTAAAACCCCACCTTTTCATTACTTCTAAACCCTCTGCGATGAAAGCATTAGGGACCCATAGGTAAAGGTGAGAAGATACGGCGGCAAGTGCCGGAACGGGGAGCTCCAGGATTTCCTGCAGCTCCATGGTCGGATATCTGGCCAGTCGCTTATGTTCTGGGGCCATTTTCCCGGTTCTATTCTGAAACTGCCAAGGAGGATCAGCAAGAATTGTTGAAAACATGCCATGAACTTTACCTTTTAAATCTTCTGCTGCAGTTTTATCGGTAATTTTAATTATCTTCGACATAAAGCCCCTTTCTTATTCCGAAAACGAGAATAGGGCATCCTGCTCCACCTCCACCACGGATTCGAGGTAACAGCTTTGAAATGTGCGTGGTTGAGGCGCCGTAGGATGCACCACGGCCAAGCCTATCGAATATATCTTGCAGTTCATCGCAGCGTGTGACGATGATGCCAACCGAAATCGCTCTGAGATCAAAGAGTAGCCTGAAATTGTTTAAATCACGGTCAAAAAACGGGTCTTTATTATTCCATTCAATCTCCAGCGCAACTCTGTTTTTGAAGCAATCTACTTCATGAGTAGGTGACTCCATTACATTTTGGTCAACAGTGATCTTGGTATCAAAATTCTTTGATCGCCAGCCTTTGTGAGAAAGTTCGGTATCTATCCATTCTGATACTTTTGATTTTCTTCCTCCTCCTACGTTAATCCAGCTTTTCTTGAGGCGAAATCGAGTAAGAACATCGCAAATGTCTCTGTATTCTTCCCCGAAATCTTGACGTAGGATGGCAAGCGCATGGCGCCACTCATGAATCTCATAGTGGGTTCTGATGAATTTTGGCAGCAAATTTACGGACATTCTGCCCAGCCTTGTTGCAACAGCTCGCCGATCAAGGCGCTTGCCATGTTGCCGCCGCCGATGAAGGTGATGTTCATGGCCTTGTTCTAAAGCCGCATGCGGGTGTCCGCATGGAGAATTCGGCGATCAACCGCTTGCGGCGAGCTTTTTCAGGTTTTCCAACCCGGCTTTGTACACCGCATTGATGGTGTTGGTCGCTGTGGCATCATCTTCACCGGCAGGGGGGCTGGCGAGCGGGGATTTGCGCTCGAATTTGCCGAACCACTCGACCACCGAGCCGCCATCCTTGCCGGGTTTTACCCTGATGGTGGAGACGTAATGGCTTACCGGCAGCACGCCTTCAATGATGCTGTACTTGAAGCTCCTGCCTTTATTGTTATAACGCAGCAGTTTTTCCTTGATGGTTCCGCCGTCCCGCAGAGTGAGCAGGCGCACCGCGCCCTTCTGGTTGTTATTGCCGCTTACAATCTGGCTTTTCGCCACTGCGGGATGCCAGGTATTGAGCCCGTTGAAGTCTTTAATCTTGTCCCATACCGTGTCAGGAGAAGCGTTGATTTCGATGGCTTGCGTCACCGTGAGCTTGGCCGGCTTGGTCTCCTTCGGGGTCTTCGCCGCCGGGCTGATCAAAGGCAAGAGCATCAGCAGGGCAAACATCGGCATCAGGATTTTTTTCATTTGCTTGGCTCCGTTTTTGAGTTGGAATGAATATTTGAGGCAAAACTTGTGCCGAGTATAGGATTTGCCCAAACGTTGCGCAAGCGATTATTGCGGCTGGTTTGCGGCGGGTTGGCGTTCGCCGAAAATCGCGCTGCCCACGCGCACAATCGTCGCGCCTTCCAAAATGGCTGCTTCCAGGTCCTGCGACATACCCATGGACAGCGTATCCAGTAAAATTCCTTGGGCCGCAAGCGCGTCTTTCAACTCACGCAGTCGCCTGAACTGGTTGCGCTGCAATTCGAAGTCGGTGGTGGGCTGCGGGATTGCCATCAATCCACGCAGATGCAGCCGCGGCAGTGTCTGCACGTATCTTGCAAGCGGCAGTAGCTCGTCTGGCGCAACCCCGCTTTTGCTGGCTTCACCGCTTATGTTGACCTGTATGCACACTTGCAGCGGCGGCAGTCCGGCCGGCCGGGCCTGCGACAGGCGCTCGGCGGTTTTACTGCGTTCTATGCTGTGCACCCACGAAAAATGTTCAGCGACCGCCCGCGTTTTGTTGCTCTGAATCGGCCCAATGAAATGCCATTCCAGCGGCAGGCTTTTGAGCGCGAGAATTTTTTCCAGGCTTTCTTGCGCGTGATTTTCGCCGAAGGCGGTTTGTCCGGCGCGGTATGCTTCATCGATTTTGCGCGCCGGAAAAGTCTTGCTCACCGCGACCAGCTGTATCTCCTGCGGCGCTCGGCGGGCTGCTTTGGCGCATGCTGCAATGCGCTCCTTCACGGCTTGCAAAGCCGAAGCGATTGTGGTCATATAGAGGAGAAAAGGGGCAGCACTCGCTCTCTGTGAGCGCTCCCTGCGTTCACATCTCGAGGGATTATAATGGATATTGCTGAACTGCTGGCTTTCGTCGTCAAGAACAAGGCATCGGACCTGCATTTGTCGGCCGGGTTGCCGCCGCTGATCCGCGTGCTTGGTGACATCCGGCGCATCAATCTGCCGCCGATGGAGCACAAGGAAGTGCACGACATGATTTACGACATCATGAACGACAACCAGCGCAAATTCTACGAAGAAAATCTCGAGTGCGATTTTTCCTTCGCGATTCCCAACCTGGCGCGCTTCAGGGTCAACGCCTTCGTGCATAACCGCGGCGCCGGGGCTGCGATGCGGACTATTCCTACCAAGGTGCAGACCCTCGAAGAGCTGCATTTCCCCAAAATTTTTGCAGATATTGTCGACCAGCCGCGCGGCCTGGTGCTGGTAACCGGCCCCACCGGCTGCGGCAAGTCCACCACGCTCGCGGCGATGGTCAACCATATCAACGAGAACATGTACGGGCACATCCTGACGGTGGAAGACCCGCTCGAGTTCGTGCACGAGAGCAAGAGGTGCCTGGTCAACCAGCGCGAAGTCGGGCCGCATACCTTGAGTTTTGCCAACGCGCTGCGCTCCGCCCTGCGCGAAGACCCGGACATCATCATGGTCGGCGAGATGCGCGATCTGGAAACCATTCGCCTGACGTTGACCGCGGCCGAAACCGGCCACCTGGCGTTAGCCACGCTGCACACCAGTTCCGCCGCCAAGACCATAGACCGCATCATTGACGTGTTCCCGGCAGCGGAAAAGGAAATGGTGCGCTCCATGCTGTCGGAATCGCTGCGCGCGGTGATTTCGCAAACGCTGCTCAAGACCCAGGACGGCAGCGGACGTGCGGCGGCGCATGAAATCTTGATCGCCACTCCTGCGATTCGCAACCTGATCCGCGAGAACAAGGTGGCGCAGATGTACTCGGCGATTCAAACCGGACAAAACGTGGGCATGCAGACCCTCGATCAGACCCTGGTGGAATTGGTTAAGCGTGGTGTCGTGACCGCCAGCGAAGCGCGCAGCAAGGCTACCAACAAGGACGCTTTCTTTGGGTAAGCGCCGGCGCATTTTTGCAAGGAGCAGATGATGGAACGAGAGCAAGCGGTAAAATTCATGCACGATCTGCTGCGCCTCATGATCGGCAGAAAAGCCTCAGATTTGTTCATTACCGTGGGCTTCCCGCCGGCGATCAAGGTGGACGGCAAGGTGACGCCGGTTTCCAACCAGACGCTGACGCCGCAGCATACTCAGGAATTCGCGCGCGCGCTGATGAATGACAGGCAGGCCCAGGAATTCGAAGCCACCAAGGAGTGCAATTTCGCAATCAGCCCGCCGGGGATCGGCCGTTTCCGTGTCAACGCTTTCGTGCAGCAGGCCCGAGTCGGCCTGGTACTGCGCACCATCACTACAGTAATTCCGAAATTTGAGGAACTTAACTTGCCATCGGTGCTGAAAGATATCGCCATGAGCAAGCGGGGGATCGTGATTTTTGTCGGCGGCACCGGCTGCGGCAAATCCACATCGCTCGCGGCTATGGTCGGCTACCGCAACGAAAACAGCTACGGCCATATCGTTACCATCGAGGACCCGGTGGAGTTCGTGCACGAGCACAAGAATTGCATCATCACCCAGCGCGAAGTGGGGGTAGACACCGACAACTGGTTTTCGGCGCTGAAGAACACACTGCGCCAGGCGCCGGATGTGATTCTGATCGGCGAGATCCGCGACCGCGAGACGATGGAGTACGCAATCGCCTTCGCGGAAACCGGCCACTTGGCCATGTCCACGCTGCACGCCAACAGCTCCAACCAGGCACTGGACCGGATGATAAACTTTTTCCCTGACGAGCGCAGACAGCAATTGCTCATGGATTTGTCATTGAATCTCCGTGCCTTGGTTTCGCAACGCCTGATTTTGAGAAAAGAAGGCAAGGGGCGCGTCGCCGCGGTCGAAATCTTGCTCAACTCGCCGCTGATTTCCGAACTGATTTTCAAAGGCGAAGTACAGGAGATCAAGGAAATCATGTCCCGGTCGCGCGAGCTGGGAATGCAGACTTTCGATCAGGCGCTGTTCGATCTGTACGAAGCGGGGCAGATCAGCTATGAGGATGCGCTGAGAAACGCCGACTCGGTGAACGACTTGCGCTTGAGAATCAAGCTGCACGGCGGGGAAGCGAAAGACAGGGATGTTATGTCGGGCATCGACCACCTCAATATCGTGTGAGGCGTGAGGTGTAAGGAGTAAGGAGTTAGTGGCAATGCGAGTGTGAGTGTTAGCACATCACTCCTCACACCTTACACCTCACGTTTTTCCCGCCGCATACTGCCTTCCACAATCTTGTACTCAAACAAGCGGCATTCCAGTGCGCCGTTATAAAGCGGCGTGCGTTTTGACGCATTCAGCCGTATCAATTTCGGCAGACGCATATCGCCGCTGAATATATAGCAATTCCATCCGCTGAATTTATTTTTCAGCACATTGCCGAGTCGGGGATAGAATGCCGCAAGCGCCTCACTTTCGCCAACGCGCTCGCCATAAGGCGGGTTGGTGACCAGGATGCCCTGGCCGGCGGGCGCGGATATTTCCAGTATATTGGCCTGCTTTAACTGCACCGTGCCTTCAAGGCCGGCCGCCGCGAGATTGGCGCGAACTGTGCCAAGCGCGTTACCGTAGAGGTCGCTGCCATAAATCGGCAGGAAAACTTTTGGTTTCTGCCGCTTGATGCTTTGGTCCGACAGTTGCTTCCAGCTGCGCGCGTCGAAATTTTTCAGTTTCTCAAAAGTGAAATGCCGCTGCGCACCCGGCGCAATATTAAGCGAGATTAACGCGGCTTCCAGCAAAAAGGTGCCGCTGCCGCACATCGGGTCGAGCAGCGGTGTTCCCGGTGACCAGCTGATCAAGCGTAAAATTCCAGCGGCCAGATTTTCACGCAATGGCGCCTCCCCGGTTTGCCTGTGCAAGCCGCGCTTGAAGAGCGGCTCGCCGCTGGTATCGAGGTACAGCGTTACGTTATGCGCATCAAGAAAGGCATGGATGCGGACGTCAGGCTGCCGGGTATCCACGCTGGGCCGCTTGCCAGCATGGGCGCGGAATCGGTCGCAAACTGCATCCTTGATTCTCAGAGTGACGAAATCCAGACTTTTAAGGGAGCATTGGATGGCCTCTACTTTGATGCGGATGGTAAGCGCCGCATCAAACCAGGTTTCCCACTGGACGGCGGACGCAACCCGGTAAACATCCTCTTCGTTCCGGTAGCGGTCGTGGGCAACTTGCCACAGAACGCGGCTGGCGATGCGGCTTTGCAGGTTGACGGTATAGCAAAGCTTGAAATCCCCGCTGAAATGCACACCCCCGCTGTCCGTGATGATCACTTCGGCGCCGAGTTCCTGCAGTTCCTGCGCCAGCATCGCTTCCAGGCCGCGCGGGCAAGGGGCGAAAAATTTCCAGGTTGGATTCATGGTGGAGTGAGATGGTACACCAGGGTGAAGGAACAATCTTGCCGGGTTATGGCAACATTGAAACCGCCGCATGATGCGACGGCATTTTCGGGCAGGGGATGCCCGGGCGCGATAGCCGTGCCTATTTAACCCGGCCGTCGGTGACGCAGGGAACGGACGAGAAATAGCTCATCAGGCGCGCCAACGGGAAACTCGAATTAAAATGGTTTTACCACAACCAGAATCACCACCGCAATCAAAATCACGGTAGGAATCTCGTTAAGCCAGCGATAGAACTTTTGGCTGTGGCTCTTGGGATCGTTCTTGATGTCAATCAGCAGCTTGCCGCAATACATGTGGAACAAAATCAGCAGTGACACCAAGCCGAGCTTGACGTTCAGCCACAGGCCTGAAGCAACAGAACCCAGCAACCAGAAGCCAAAGAGTAACGTCAGCAGCGCTCCCGGCGTCATGATGTAGAAATAGAGCTTGCGCTCCATGACCAGGAAGCGCTCAATGCTGATTTTGTCTTCGGCTACCGAGTGGTAGACAAACAGCCGCGGTAAATAAAACAAACCGGCAAACCAGGTGACCATGGAAATCACGTGATATGCTTTAATCCAGAGCATGGTTGAGGCCCTCGGAAAATAAGCCCATGATTATTTCAACAAGCGCCGGCGTGTCAATACCGGCGCCGTAAAAAATCCTGTTGCAGCGCAGGATTTGTGCAGCCCCGGTGCGGCTAAGACGGCCATGTGTCAAGCACGACTTGTTTAAGTTGCGGCAGCCGCCCATGAAAAAAATGGCCTGCGCCGGGCAGTACTATTACCCGTAATTCCTGCGGCTGCGCCCAAGCCAGTACTGCAGCCAGCGGCACCACATCGTCCTGGTCGCCGTGGATGACCAGCGTATTGGCCGGGACACCGCCGACATCGAAGCGTTCCACCGCGGGCGCAACCAGCACCAGCTTTTCAGCGGGCAGTTGTTTTACTGCGCGAGATTGCACGAAAGCGCCGAAGGAAAACCCAGCCAGCACCAATGGCAAATCGCCGAATTGGCCTTTTGCGTACTCTGCCACCGCCAGCATGTCTTGCGTTTCGCCCTTGCCCTTGTCATAACTGCCCTGGCTTTTTCCCGCGCCGCGAAAATTCGGTCGCAGCACAATATAGCCTAGCTCAAAAAAAGCTTTGGCCAGCGTATGCACTACTTTATTCTCGAGCGTGCCGCCAAACTGCGGGTGGGGATGGGCAATCAATGCAATACCGCGCCGTTTTTCTCCGGGATCGTTGACGACAGCTTCCAGCTTGCCCGCCGGTCCATCGATGAATATTTTTCGCGGGGTGAAAGGATGCAACGCAAAGCGCTTTAAATTTTCAGACGCGTGACAACGCGCCCGTGCAGCAGGTGCTCTTCAATAATTTCATCTATATCGTGCTTGTCCACGTAGGTGTACCACACACCATCCGGGTAAACCACCAGCACCGGCCCCTCATCGCAGCGGTCCATGCAACCCGCCGAGTTGACGCGAATCTTGCCTTTGCCACTGAGATTGAGCGCTCTTATTTTGTCCTTGGCATAGCCACGCATGTCGCGGGAATGGTGATTGTTGCAGCAAGTTTCGCCTGGCTCACGCTGATTGCAGCAGAAAAACACATGTTTTTGATAATGACTCACGGTGCTTACTGAAAGAAACCGCAATGAATTTTATTATACCCGATGACAAAGTATCATGCGCTGCGTCTTTTGACGAGAATATACAAATACGCAAGCACAAGGAATGGCCAGAGTTCCGCGACGATACGCGCAAGACCCGTAAAGTTGAGAAGATGACCATAATGCCAACTGAACAGCGCCAGCGCTGATTGAGCATCGCTCCGGTGCAGCTGCGAGACGAATATACCTGCGGTGAGGGCAAAAGCGCACAGCAGGATAACGCGGCGCAGAGTCAGCAGCAATGAAGCCGCGACGATAAATAAACCATAGCCGATGCCGATAACCGATTCGGCAGTTAGCCATTGCAGCAGCGCTTGCGGCCTGAGCAGCACTGCGGCAGCCAGAAGCTTGATGACGGAGGCTGTCATCAACAGCACCAGTATGGCGATGAGAGCGGCTTTGGCTGTGCGCATAAGCAACATCAAGAGCAGACTGATGCCGACCAGATTGCACATCACTGACAGCGTGCCGATCAAACTGAAGCCGCGAATAAACGGACTGCTGTTTTCCGCAAAAAAAACGATTCCCAGGAGCGGCAGAGAGGGATTTAATTGGCTGACAAACCACAATCCCAGCAGGACCAAGCCCAGATCGCCCAGAATTCCGGGGATAAACCATCGGTCACGAAAATCAGCGAGGTGGATGACAATCAGTTTGCGCACGTCCTGGCGTGCCGCAATAAGTGCGCCGATCAAGCCGCCCAACCCATTGGTTAAAATATCCAGCGTGGAGCTGGTGCGGGTGGGCAAATACATTTGCACCGCCTCCATTGCCAGGCTTAACGCAAATCCGGTAAGCGCGGAGACGGTCAGCGCCCCCCTGATGCTTAAACGCGATTGCAGCGCCAGCACAAGCAGAAAGCCTAGCGGAAGATAAGCGAGAAAATTGATTAAAATGTCAAAGCGACGGATATGCCGCGACCAGGGAGCGAACAGGAACGACCATATTTCCGCGCCGGGATCGCGCCAGCCGGTAAAGGGGATCAAGCTGGCATAGACGACGAGGACTAGGCAAGCCAGCGCCAGATAACCGGCAAGCCTTGAGCCGCGCGGATATGAAACCGATTTATCAGCTGCAGGTAGAGAGGCCATTATTGTTTTCCGACCAGATCACACCTTTTCCACGCCGAGACATCATTCTATGACATATTTAATGGCGACGCCGACTGCTTGTGCGCTTTGCACAATTTTGCTTCATCCGTACAGCCGAAAGGACAAAAGCCGGCGTATAATTCAAGGCAAGTAATTCGTTAGGAGCAGACCATGCTTAAAAGCAGAATTTATCTTTATCTGACTGTGGCCGCTCTAAGCCTTTTGTTCGCGGGTTCTGCCGGCGCGGTAGAGGAGCAAAAAGACCAAGACACCTACGACCAGGGTTCCGTCATCAAGGATGCCTCGGCTTTCTTCGGCAAAAGCACGGAGGGCCTGGCCAAGGTCATCGAGAAAGCATTCAAGGATCATGGCAGCCCCAACGGTTACATCAAGGGCAAGGAAGTGAGCGGTGCGCTGGCCGTGGGCCTGCGTTATGGCGACGGCACGCTGACGCTCAGGAACAAGGGTAGCCGCAAAGTCCACTGGCAAGGTCCGTCCATCGGCTTTGACGTGGGGGGGGATGCCTCCAAGGTCTTCGTCCTGGTTTACAACTTGCAGGACATGGACAATATTTTCCAGCGATTCCCGGCAGTGGACGGAAGTCTTTACTATATCGCGGGCGCCAGCATTAATTATCAGCAAAGTGAAAAGATCATACTGGCACCGATAAGACTGGGGGTGGGTTTGCGCCTCGGGATAAACATCGGCTATATGCATTACACCAGAACCAAGAGCTGGAACCCGCTGTAAATCAGGCGCGGCACCAGAGGGTGTGCTGCGGGGTGTCTTTGGGAGCTGCGCCAGCTTTATCTACTATTATTCCCTCCCGTGGTTAACCCCGCACGCTTTCATTTTTAATAATGCACATTCACATCCTCGGTATCTGCGGCAGTTTCATGGGCGGCATCGCCGTGCTCGCCAGGAAGGCGGGCCACAGGGTCACAGGTTGCGACGCCAATATCTACCCGCCGATGAGCAGCCAGCTTGAAAAGCAGGGCATCGCCCTCACTGAAGGGTTCTCAGCCAATCAAGTCGAACTCAACCCCGATGTTTTCGTCATCGGCAACGTGGTGACCCGCGGCAATCCGCTGATCGAGGAAATTCTTGACCGCGGACTGCCGTATATTTCCGGGCCACAGTGGTTGGCCGAGAACATGCTTAAAGGCAAATGGGTGCTGGCAGCCGCCGGCACGCACGGCAAGACCACCACCGCTTCGATGCTCGCCTGGATACTGGAACATGCGGGTCTGAATCCGGGGTTTCTCATCGGCGGCGTGCCGGAGAATTTCGGCATTTCGGCGCGATTGTCCGATTCGGAATTCTTTGTCATCGAAGCCGACGAATACGATACCGCGTTTTTTGACAAACGCTCCAAGTTCGTGCATTACCGCTCGCGCACCACGATCCTCAACAATCTGGAATTCGAGCATGCCGACATCTTTCCCGATCTTGCCGCAATAGAGACCCAGTTTCACCATTTGGTGCGCACGCTCCCGGCTAACGGGCTCATCATCGCCAACGGCCGCGACGCGAACATCCGGCGCGTGCTTGAACGCGGCTGCTGGACGCCGGTTGAATTTTTCGGTGTAGATGAGGGCTGGCAGGCAAAAGGCGTCGGCGAAAGTTTTATCATCAGTGACAAAAGCAAAATCGTGGGCACGCTGAAGTGGGGATTGCTCGGTAAGCATAATCGCATGAATGCGCTCGCGGCGCTGCTCGCCGCGCGTCATGCCGGCGTGCCGGTTCATAGGGGAATTGCGGCGCTGGAAGAATTTTTGAGCGTCAAGCGGCGCATGGAAGTGAGGGGCGTGGTAAATGGCATCACGGTGTACGATGATTTCGCCCATCACCCCACCGCAATTCGCACCACGTTGGAGGGTCTGCGCGATAAGGTGAACGGCGCGCGCATCATCGCCGTGCTCGAGCCGCGCTCCAATACCATGAAAATGGGCGTCATGAAAGAAGCGCTGGCGGAAAGCCTTGCTCCTGCCGACCAGGTATTCTGCTACACGGCGAATCTCGGCTGGGATGCAAAGGCTGCATTGAAGCCGCTGGGCAGCCGCACGCATACCTTTGATGACCTGCAGCAGCTGCTCGGCGCCGTTGTCAGCTGCGCGGCGCCGGGAGATCATGTACTGATCATGAGCAACGGCGGTTTCGGCGGCATCCACGAAAAATTGCTCGCTATCCTTCGTCTTCGCCCGTGATGCTTCGTTGCGTGCAAATTTGCGCAGTTTAACGTTAGCGCAATTACCCGGCCCGAGCGTTATCTGCTGTTGGTGCAAACCGGGGATGAATTACTGGATTACCGCCAGGCAGTCGAAAAATATCGCGGCGCGCGGCAGGTCGTGATCGAAGGCGGTGACCACAGATTCCGAAACTTTTCCGACTACGTTCCCATGATTCTGGAGTTCGCTGCAGAATAATGGTCTCAACCGGGAGCAAAACGTCCTGGGGTATAATTCCGCCATACTAATTCTGCCGCTTCCACGGCATCCGCCTGTGTTATTCCCATGAATGTTTTTTACGAAGAAGACGGCGTGTTCAAGGTCGGGACTATTCTTGCCGATAACGACAGCACGCTGCAGGTGGAGGCCGCGCACGGCAAGCGCAGCAAAATCAAGGCCGGCTGGCTGCTGTTCAGGTTTGAAGATCCGGGGAAAGCTCACTTCATGGAGCAATCACAGCAGGCAGCGGCAAACATCGATACGGATTTTCTGTGGTCTTGCTGTGGCGAAGAAGAATTCGGCTACGAGGCATTGGCGCGCGAATATTTCGGTCGCCAGCCCACCCCGGTCGAGGCCGCAGGCTTGCTGATCCGGCTGCACGGCTCGCCGATGTATTTTTACAAGAAAGGCCGCGGGCGCTATAAGGCGGCGCCTCCCGAAGCCCTCAAAGCGGCATTGGCAAGCGTTGCAAAAAAGCACGCGCAAGCTGCGCAACAGGCAAGCTATGTCGAGCAGCTGATAAATTTCAAGCTGCCCCGGGAATTCATTCCGCTGCTTCCCAAGCTGCTCTACAAGCCTGAGCGCGCCAGCATCGAATACAAGGCACTCGAAGCTGCGGGCGAGGCGACCCACCTCACCTGCGCGCAGCTCTTGCAGAAATGCGGCGCGATTCCGTCCCCTCACGATTATCATTTGCAGCATTTCTTGTTTGAGCACTTCCACGAAGGCATTGATTTCGGCGATATCGGCGAAATTACCGGGCCGCAGGGACTGCCGCTTGCCAAAGCTGCGGCATTCAGCATTGACGATGTCACCACTACCGAGATTGATGACGCGTTTTCAGTTGCGCGCCTTGCCAATGGCAATTGGCAGATCGGCGTGCATATCGCCGCGCCTGCTTTGGGCTTCTCGCCCGGTTCAAAACTCGATTTGATCGCCGCGCGGCGGCTGTCCACGGTGTATATACCGGGAAGCAAGATCACCATGCTGCCGGATGCAGTGGTAGAAAAATTCACTCTGCTTGAGGACACCACGCGCCCGGTGCTTTCAATGTACCTGGAGGTAAGAAGCAGCGACTTGGCGGTAGTGTCGTCACAAACCCGGGTTGAGCGAGTGCGGATTGCGGCGAACCTGCGGCATGGCGCGCTTGAGGAAAAATTCAACGAAACCACGCTTGCGGCGGGTGAACCGGATTTTCCTTTCGGCAGTGAGCTGAAACTATTGTGGCAATTTGCTGAAACCCTGGAAAAGTCGCGCGGGAAAGCGGAATCCGCCGGCGCACAGATTGATTACAATTTTCTCATTGAGAACGAGCGCGTCACCATCACCGAGCGCAGGCGCGGAACGCCGATAGACAAAGTGGTGTCGGAGCTGATGATTTACGTCAACACCGCATGGGGCAAACTGCTCGCGGATCATGATATTGCGGCTATTTACCGCGCCCAGGGCAACGGCAAGGTGAAAATGAGCACCGCCCCGGGAGAACATCTGGGACTGGGCGTGGGCCAGTACATCTGGGCGAGCTCGCCGCTGCGCCGCTATGTGGACCTCATCAACCAGCGCCAATTGCTCGCCTGGCTTAATGGCGAAACCCCACCTTATGCAAAAAACAGCGAGCGGCTTCTGATCGCCATGCGCGATTTTGAGCTGGCGCACGAAGCTTATAACCTCTTTCAGCGCACCATGGAGCGCTACTGGTGCTTGCGCTGGCTGCAACAGGAGTCGGTAACCCTCATTGCGGCAACCGTGGTCAGGGAAAACCTGGTGAAAATGGAAAAACTGCCGCTGTTTGCCCGCGTGCCTTCGCTGCCGGAACTGCCCGCCGCAAGTCGGGTGGAAGTCGAGATGTCCCGCTTGGATTTTCTGGAATTGACCTTTTCCTGCCAGTTCAAGCGCAAGCTCGAAGCCTGAATCAACATGTGACATCGGCGCATTTGTTACTTACAATGCGACATCGGCAGCTTTGGCTCCCTAGGTGCGTTTCGATATTACATTACTGAAAGCCACGTCAGCATCGCTTGGCAAAAAGGTAGCGCTGATGGACGTTGTCACGCGCTTGCAGCTGGCAATGTTTCTCTCCTTCACCCTGCATTCGATTTTTCTGCTGGGCGTCAACTTCAAATTCCCCGATGCACCCAAGCGCAGCCACGATGGCATGCCGCTGGAGGTGGTACTGGTCAACAGCAAGTCCGTCTCCAGGCCGCTGCAGGCTGACGCGTTGGCGCAGGCCAACCTGGATGGAGGCGGCAACACTGATTTGAGGCGCCGTGCCAAGAGCCCGCTGCCGGTGCTCAAGAAGAACGAGCATTCGCCGGATCAGCTCACCCAGGCTCAGCGCCGCGTCGCGCAGCTGGAAGCACAAGCTCGCAAACTGATGACTCAGGTGCAGTCCGCAAAACCGCTCAATCAACAGGAAATCAAACTGAAGGTCGACACGCAAAAAGTGGAAACGCCCAGCGCCATGGACCTGGTGCAAAGCAGCCTGGAGGCGGCGCGGCTGGAAGCGCAAATTGCCAAGGAGCGGGAAGAGTATCAGCAGCGGCCGCGGCGCATGTTCATCGGTGCGCGCGCCCAGGAGTACAGCTTTACGCGTTACGTGGATGACTGGCGCATCAAGGTGGAGCGCATCGGCAACCTAAATTACCCTGAAGCGGCGAAGCGCCAGAAAATCTATGGGAGCCTTTTGCTCACCGTATCCATCAGGGCCGACGGCACGGTGGAAAGCGTGGAAATCAACCACTCCTCAGGAAAAAAAATCCTGGATGCGGCGGCGATCCGCATCCTACAGCTGGCCAGCCCGTTTGCACCATTTCCCGAAGAGATGCGCAAGAAAGTGGATATTCTGAGTATTACCCGCACCTGGACCTTTACCCGCAGTGACCAACTGACGGGAGAGGAATAAAGCCGGGATCCAAACCGGCGCGCTACCATACAGTAATCCAGCGACGCACATGACCGACCGCTATGCCGTCATCGGCAACCCTATCGCGCACAGCAAATCGCCGCTGATCCACGCCGAATTCGCGCGGCAAACAGGCGAAGATATTTCCTATACCGCAGTCCTTGCCACGCGCGAGAGCTTTGTGAGCGTGGTCGGGGATTTTATCGGCCAGGGCGGCAAGGGGATGAATGTAACCGTGCCGTTCAAGGAACAGGCTTGGAAATATCTGGCGACTGATATCGCGCCGCGCGCCGCATCCGCCCGGGCGGTCAATACGCTGACATTCAATGACGGCAAGATCATCGGCGACAACACCGACGGCGTGGGACTGTTGCGCGACATCGAAGGCAATCTGGAATTTCCAGTGGCGGGCAAGCGAGTGCTGCTGATGGGAGCGGGTGGCGCGGCCCGCGGCGTGCTGCCGGCGCTGTTGAACCAGCGCCCGTCGGTCCTCAACATCGTTAACCGCAGTGTGGATAAGGCGCGCGAACTGAGAGAGCGGTTCCCCGCGTCGGAAAATCTCAGTGCGACCGACTACGCCGGCTTAAGCGGCAGCCAATTCGATCTGGTGATTAACGCCACGTCGAGCAGCATGAATGACGAGTTACCGCCCTTGCCCAAAGGAATATTCGCTGCCGGGGCGCTGGGCTACGACCTCATGTATGGCAGGGGGCTTACGCCGTTTTTGGAGTTTGCCCGGAGTCAGGGTGCGGCCAAATTAGCTGATGGTCTCGGCATGCTTGTGGAGCAGGCAGCCGAATCGTTTTTAATCTGGCGCGGCGTACGCCCCGCTACCCGCCCGGTCATCGCCATGCTTAGAGGTGAGGAGTAAGGAGTGAGGAGTGAGGAGTTTAAAGGCTTAATACGGTCTTTACGTTCCCGTTTTTTTTACCCCTTACCCCTCACCCCTCACGCCTCACGATGTTGAAGATATTGTGGCGCTGGCTGTGGCGAGCCGCTGCCCTGCTGGTTGCAGTAGTGTTCGCCTACCAGTTGTGGTTTTTTTTGCATATCTGGTACTGGGTGGACCACAACCCGGGGCGCAGCGCATTCATGGAAGCGCGTCTGGAAGATCTTCAAAGCAAGAAACCGCAGGCTGCGCTGAAGCACATATGGGTGCCATATAACCACATTTCAGTCCACTTGAGGCGCGCGCTGATCGCCGCGGAAGACGCCAAGTTCCTGGAGCATGAGGGATTCGACTGGGAAGGCATACAACAAGCCTACGAGAAAAACCTGAAAAAAGGAAAAGTCGTCGCCGGCGGCTCAACCATTAGCCAGCAGCTGGCGAAAAATCTGTTCTTGTCCAGCACGCGCACGCCGTGGCGCAAGGCTGAAGAAGCGCTGATTACGCTGATGCTGGAACACATCATGGACAAGCAGCGCATTCTGGAGATTTACCTCAATATCATAGAATGGGGGAACGGCGTATTCGGCGCCGAAGCCGCAGCCCGGCACTACTATAGTGTCTCCGCCGCAACGCTTTCAAGGGAACAGGCGGCACGGCTTGCCGCAATGGTGCCGAACCCGCGTTTTTACGACCGCAACCGCAACACACCCTGGCTTAACCGCAAGACCGGCATCATTCTGGAACGCATGAACGCGGTCGAGGCGCCTTGAACCTCCGACCCCTTAAAATAATTCACGGGCGCAGTTAAGAAAAGCCTGCAAATACTCTATAATCCGGCCAACAGCGCGCCTTCTTCAGCCGAGTTCGCTAACGGACGTGCGCTACACATCCCATCCGGCGCGGTTTGCGCCCATGACGGAATCTGACCATGGCAGAAGTCGAAGAAGCCCGGCAGGAAAGAGCGCATGAGACGCTGCAACAAGTAACCCGCCTTCTACGCAAGCAAGAAGCACTGCCGCACAAGCGCAATCTCGCAGAGCTGCAAAAAAGCCTGGACCCGCTGCACCCCGCCGATGTCGCCTATATCCTTGAGGCGCTGCCGCTCAAACAACGGCTGATGATCTGGGAGCTGGTGAAAGCCGAGCGCGACGGGGAAATCCTGCTGGAAGTCTCCGATGTGGTGCGCGAGACGCTGATCGCCGGCATGGACGCACACGAGCTGGTCGCCGCCGCCGAAACCCTGGACACCGACGAGATTGCCGATCTTGCTCCAGACCTGCCGCGCGACGTGGTGCAGGACATCCTCGACTCGCTCGACGCGCAGAACCGGGCGCGGCTGCAGACCGCATTGTCGTATCCGGAAAACACCGTAGGCGCGCTGATGGAATTCGAAACGGTGACCATCCGCGACGACATCAACCTGGAAGTGGTGTTGCGCTATTTGCGCCATTTTGATGAGCTGCCCAGCCACACCGACGCGCTGTTCGTGGTGGACCGCGACGATACCCTGCGCGGAGTATTGCCGCTGAAACGCCTGCTGGTGAGCGACCCGGAAGTTGAGGTCACAGCGCTGATGCTGGAAGACATCGTGAGTTTTCATCCCGAAGACATGGCCAATGAGGCGGCGCTGGCATTCGAGCGTTATGGACTGGTTTCCGCGCCGGTGGTTAACGACCAAAACAAGCTGGTCGGGCGCATCACGGTTGACGCCGTGGTGGAATTCATCCGCCAGAAATCGGATACGCAGATGCTGAGCAATGCCGGCCTGCGCGAGGAAGAAGACCTCTTTGCGCCGGTGCGCGAGAGCACCAAGAACCGCACCCTGTGGCTGGGCATCAACCTGATTACCGCTTTCGCAGCCTCATGGGTAACCCATTTTTTTGAGGCCTCGATTGAAAAAATCGTGGCGCTGGCGGTATTGATGACGGTGATTCCCAGCATGGGAGGGAATGCCGGCACGCAAACCATGGCGCTGGTGACGCGGGGGCTTGCGCTGAATCAGATCAACCCCGGCAACATCCGCCATCTTTTCAACAAAGAGTTTGCCGTAGCCTATTACAACGGGCTGATCTGGGCGGTGGTAGTGGGGGCGGCAGCGGCGCTGTGGTACAAGGACTTCAAGCTCAGCCTGGTGTTTGGCGCGGCGATGATTATCGAATTATTTGTCGCGGCCTTGAGTGGCGTGGCCATTCCGCTCATTTTGCGCCGCTTCAAGATCGACCCTGCGGTCGGCACCACGGTGATTCTTACCACTGTGACCGACGTAGTGGGTTTATTCAGTTTTCTTGGGCTGGCGACCTTGTTCCTGTTTTAACCAGATTATGCGCAACCCGCTTTCGGAATCGCCGGTGCTGTGTGATGTCTTGCAATTCATCAAATCGGTCCAGCCGCTGACGGGCATGCTCGTGGCCAGCGGCTGAGCCTGCCCCAACATGGCCGGGACGCGGGCGAACTCCGGCCGTCAGTCAGGGTCGAAATTACTAAAGTCGGAATCGCGTAGAATGTAAGGAATGGACGCGCCCCGCGACCTACATCCATCCCATAAATTCAGGAGCTGGCGATGCTAATCAAGAGACCCGCCGCTATCCGGCCTACCGAAATTACGGACCAAGCGCTTTATCTCAAGCGGCGCGAATTCATCAAGGCAGCCTCAGTGGCGGCTGCGGGCCTGGTAATTCCCGGCATTTTCGCAACCCCGCGGCAGGCCGGGGCGGCGATTCCCAATATACGCAAAAGCATCTATAGCACAGCCGAGGAAATGAGCCTGCTTAAAGACGTCACTAACTACAACAATTTCTATGAATTCGGCACCGACAAGTACTCGCCTGCGCAGTTCGCGGGGAAGATGAAAACCCGCCCGTGGACCGTGCGGGTGGAGGGTGAAATCAAGCGGCCCAAGGTTTACGATATTGAGGAGCTGTTCAAGATTGCTTCGCTGGAAGAGCGCATTTACCGCATGCGTTGCGTCGAAGGTTGGTCCATGGTGATTCCCTGGGTGGGTTTTCAGCTGAGTGAACTGATCAAGCGCTCCGAGCCCACCGCCAACGCCAAGTATGTCGAATTCACCACCCTTAAGGACCCAACGCAAATGCCGGGCCAGCGCCTCTCGGTCCTGGACTGGCCGTATATCGAGGGTTTGCGCATGGATGAAGCGATGCATCCGCTCACCATTCTCGCGGTCGGGCTGTACGGGGAAATCCTGCCCAATCAGAACGGCGCGCCGATGCGCCTGGTGGTGCCGTGGAAATACGGCTTCAAGGGTGCAAAATCCATCGTGCGCATCCGCTTTGTGGAAAAAGAGCCGCTAAGCGCCTGGACCAAGGCCACGCCGCAGGAATACGGTTTCTATTCCAACGTCAATCCCAATGTTGACCATCCGCGCTGGAGCCAGGCCAAGGAACGCCGCATCGGCGAGTTTTTCAAACGGCCAACCCTGATGTTCAACGGCTACTCGGATCAGGTGGCGCAGCTCTACGCCGGCATGGATTTGCGCAAGTATTACTAGCTGCAGCCGCACTGCACCCGGATCATGTCTTTCGCGCAGCCTGCTCCTCACCATGTCAAATGGCTGAAAGCCGCAGCTTTCATTGCCTGTTTGCTGCCGCTCGCCAAGCTCGTATGGCGTGGATTCAATCACGGCTTGGGCGCCAATCCGATCGAGGTTGTCACCCATTCCACCGGCGACTGGACGCTGATCATGCTGCTGATCACGCTTTCAGTAACCCCGCTAAGACGCATCCTGGAGTGGCCGTGGCTGCTTAAACTACGCCGCATGTTCGGGCTGTATGCCTTTTTCTATGTCTGCCTGCATTTCCTCACCTATGTTTGGCTCGATCAGTTCTTCGACATCTTCGAAATCGCCAAGGATGTGTTGAAACGCCCTTTCATTACCGTGGGCTTCACGTGTTTTGTGCTGCTCATTCCGCTTGCCGCCACCTCCACCAACAACATGGTGAAGCGGCTCGGGGCGAAGCGCTGGCAGCAATTGCACCGTTTCGTTTATTTCATCGCCGTAGGCGGGGTAGTGCACTACTGGTGGCTGGTGAAGAAGGACATCACCGAGCCGCTGCAGTACGCGATCATATTGGCGCTGCTTTTGGGCTTAAGGGCGCTTTTTTATCTGCGCAAGACCAGTCTGCCTAAAGTCGCTTTGAGCCAGCGCTAAGGAACCTCTGATTAAGTCCTCCGCGAATTGCGTTGCTGGCAAAATGCGGATGGATGCAAGGCGCGCGACGAAGGTCGTAGCCAGGACTACGACGCCGAGGAGGGCCCGCGCAGCGTCGCACCTGCGAAGCTGTGCAGCGGAGCGGGCCGTGGCTCGCCGGATTGCGGTTGCGCGGACCAGCGCTCGCCTTCGCGGTCGCACGTACCGAGCTCCACGCTTCGGCGAGCACGCTGCAGACACCGCATTTTGCCGCAACCCGGAGGGACGGGGCTTTCCGGGCGGTCTGCTTTGTCGCTCGGCTTGCCAAGGGGTCTGGCTATTGACTGCGCCTCGCTTCGCGCATCCCATCCCGGAAAGCCGCCGTCGCAACCGCGTGGGACTTAATCAGAGGTTCCTTTAATTTCCTCGGCCAGGGTTTTCCTCAGCCATTTCTTCTGCAGCGGCCTTTTTGCTTTCTTGTTTTTGCGCGAATGCGCTCCACCTTTCCTCAACAGCGGGTTGAGGGCAACCGGGTTGCGGGGTTTTAGCGGGATTTTGCGGCTTGATTTCATCTTGAGCTGGCCTCGGGCGAATGCGGGGTGGGGAGGCGATTGATGGAGCCAGAAAAAAATTCAGGCGGTCAAAATAACCGCCTGGTTGAGAAAAAGGCTGGTTTACAAGAAACCAGCCTTGTATTTCATTTATAAATTTTTCTTATTTAAACCTTTTTCTTTTTGGACTTCTTTGCCTTCTTTTTGGCTGCCATTTCTGACTCCTTTTAAAAGTTTTTCTAGTTACTCACGTGTGGAGTATTTCATCCGCACTCCCGAAGCATCAGCATCAAGCGATTTGCCGATTCTCTCAAAAAAACTTGCCGAGAGAACGATTACTAATGCTCGGTGCGCCAATTCTATTCTACTTTTTTAAAGAAACACAACATATTTTTTGACTTTTTTCAAATTATTTTTCGGCGGGGGGAAATCGAAACATGGGCCGGATGAATTTCTTGGGCCCGCGATTGCGCGGTTGCGCGATCAAATCTTGCGCGCGAACCGAGGCGTGATCAGGAAAGCAGCATTTCGCCGGAGAAGAGTTGATCTACGGTTTCGCGGCTGCGGATGAGCATGACTTGATCGTCATCCACCATCACTTCCGCGGCGCGCGGACGGCTATTGTAGTTCGAGCTCATGCTCATGCCGTATGCGCCGGCCGACATCACCGCCAGCAGGTCGCCTTCAGCCAGCCCGAGCTTGCGGTCGCGCCCGATAAAATCGGCGCTTTCGCACACCGGCCCTGCAATTTCGTAGGTGCGCCGGGGGCGGGAAGACTGACTGACCGGCAGGATGCCGTGATAAGCGTCGTACAGCGCCGGGCGCTGCAAATCGTTCATCGCGGCATCCACGATGGCGAAGTTTTTGCCGCGGTTGTGTTTGAGATACTCAACCCGGGTGAGCAATACGCCAGCGTGCCCTACCAGCGCGCGGCCGGGCTCGATCAGGACTTTTTGTTGGCGCTTGCCCAGCTTGGCGAACAGCGCGGCGGCGTACTCGGCGATAGTCGGCGGAGTTTCGTCGCGGTAGCGGATGCCCAGACCTCCTCCGATATCAATGTGGGATAGGGCGATTCCGGATTTTTCCAGTTTGTCGAGCAGCGCCAGGATTTTCTCAAGAGAGTCTATAAACGGGGCAATCTCGGTAAGTTGTGAGCCGATATGGCAATCAATGCCGGTGACTTCAAGGTGCGGCAACGACTGGGCCTTGCGGTACACGGCCAGGGCATCGGCGTAATCCACCCCGAATTTGTTTTCCTTAAGTCCGGTGGCGATATGAGGATGGGTTTTGGGGTCCACATCCGGGTTGATGCGCAGGCTCACCGGCGCTTTTTTCCCGATTTTTCCGGCTACCTCGTTCAGCCGCAGCAGTTCGCCTTCGGATTCGACATTGAAACACATGATGTTTGCCTCAAGCGCCGCGCGCATTTCCTCGGCTTTTTTGCCCACACCGGAAAATACTACTTTGCGCGGATCGCCGTGCGCGGCCATGACGCGCTTAAGTTCCCCGCCGGAGACGATATCGAAACCGCTTCCGAGGCGCGCAAACAGGTTGAGTATCGCGAGGTTGGAATTGGCTTTGACCGCGTAGCAAATCAAGTGCTCGCGTTTTTTCAGCGCTGCGCTAAAGCTGTTGAATGCGGAAACAAACGCAGCCTTGGAGTAGACATAACACGGTGTGCCGAATTCGGCCGCAATGTCCGCCAGCGCCACCGCTTCGGCGTGGAGCTGTTTATTCTTATAAGAAAAGTGTGTCACTGGGCTTGCGGCCCCTGTTGCGCGTCTGGATCCTGCTTTTGCGGTTTCTGGGGCTGCGGCTGTGGCGCGGGTTGCGACTGCGCGGCAGGCGGCTGCTGTGGAAGATAGAGCGCCCCCTTGTAACCGCAACCCTCGAGCAGGACGGCCAATACTATCAATAAGGCAGGAAAACGCATGATGCTCTGTTGCGCTTGCAAAAAGCGCATCTTAGCACAGGACTACTGCAAATCAGACGGGTTTGACGCGATGCGTGCCGTTTCCTGCTCGATCCAGGTCTCCACGCTGGCATTGAGTTCATCGGCTTTCATTCCGGCGGCACGAATCGGCTTGCCGATGCTGACGGTAATGGTACCCGGACGCTTGAGAAAAGCTTTCCTGCCCCAGAATTCTCCCGAGTTGAGCGCCACCGGCAACACTGCGGCGCCGCTACGCGTGGCAAGCCACGCACCGCCGGGCTGATATGTGCCTTTCGTTCCCGGCTTCATGCGTGTGCCTTCGGGAAAAATAATCACCCAGAAGCCTTGTTTGAGGCGCTCGATACCCTGTTCTTCAATTTGTTTCAATGCCCGTGTTGGCGCGCTGCGGTCGATGGCAATGGGGGAGCACATCGCCAGCCCCCAGCCGAAAAACGGGATGCGCAACAGCTCTTTCTTGACCACCAGCACCTGCGGCGGGAAAATCAACTGGAATGCCAGCGTTTCCCACGCTGATTGATGCTTGGACATGACGATGCAGGGTTTGTCGGGAATGTTTTCCGCGCCCACGAGGCGATAGCGGATGCCGCAGATCATCCGCGCCGAAGCGATGATCAGCCGCGACCAGGCCGTGATGATGCGGTAGCGGGTAAACGGGTTGAAAG
Source organism: Gammaproteobacteria bacterium (assembly GCA_041495205.1). Lineage (GTDB taxonomy): Bacteria > Pseudomonadota > Gammaproteobacteria > Burkholderiales > JAHFRG01 > JAHFRG01. The sequence continues at coordinate 229 of JBGQCF010000004.1, read as the reverse complement.
GGAAAGTGCAAAGCGCAATCACGGCGAAAACCGGAGTGACGACTGCTTGCACCAGCGCAAACAGCAGTGAGCGCAGAACAGCCATGGTAAGAGCCTCTAACATAATGAAACGGATTTGCGTTGCTGGCCAAAAAGCGATGAATGCGCGACGCGAGGCGCAGCTCGATGCCGGGACATCGAGTAAGCCGAGCAACAAAGCAGGCGCGCTTTTTGGCCGCAACCCGCAGGG
>JBGQCF010000003.1:0-129510 GCA_041495205.1 Gammaproteobacteria bacterium | reverse complement strand
TTTGTTCTTGGCACGTTCCTGGCGATTAACGTCCAGAAAAAATATAAGGTTGCCAAACTCGACTTCTTTTTCGTCACGTTTTACATTGCGTGTCTCGCCACTATGCTGGTCGGTCTTTATCATCTACTCAGAAGTGTATTTTCCCTTTTAACGTAGGTTGGCATATTGCACTTGAATTGCCTTCGGCGTCGCCGGAAACAGGAGGGCGCTACGTCCAATTCAGATAGCAATCTCACAGACCCCGCTTCGGCGGGGTTTCTGTTTTGCCCACAACGACCTCTCACGCTGCTCCCGAACCCTCCTCGACTGGCTGCTATGGGTCGATACCCGACAGTTGTGATCTTCGTTCGTCTCGCCTACACGAATCACGATTTCCCGTCGGGTTCGGGCGAAAGTTGAATTCGAATTCGTTTATTGAGACGGTCTTTCCGTCGGGAGTCTGTACAAGATCGTGCCGGGCTCGCCAAGCTTGCCCACGATGATCGCGCTTTGGCCAAGATCATTGTTTTTTTCAATCATGCTGTCTTCTCGCGCATGCGCTATCCCCATCATGCCAAGCAATAACAGCAAACAAACTTTGCTCGCTTTATTTATGTCAATTACTTTTATCTTTGAGAATTGTAAAGTCCAGGTCCGCTTTCAGTTCCGCGTACTCGCTCGGTGCCACTGGTGAAAACGCCACGGCACCATCCAGCAACACGCGGCGGTTCCGCTTGCGGCGGTCATACCCGGTCACGCCCCGCTGTGTCGCTGTGCGCCTGTCCTGCTGGCTGCGTATCTGCATGTATTTGGTCCTACTGACCGTTAAGCTGCTCCAGTTTGTTGCTCGCTCGTTTCGCCTTCTGTGCCGCCGCCCTCTCACGCATCGTAACACGGGGGGCTACTACGGATACATTACGTTAGCACAAATCCCCAGGAGGGACCTACAAGGGCGCTCTATACGGCAACGCACGGGGGTACATAAACTGGTATCCAGTGCTGTAACTGATGAGGGGCTACTGCTGTAACTGCTTGAGTTTTAGTGGTGGGTGATACTGGGATCGAACCAGTGACCCCTGCCGTGTGAAGGCAGTGCTCTACCGCTGAGCTAACCACCCGATTGTGGCGCAAATTTTAGCACACTGCGCTTCTTTCATTCAATTTGCAGAAAAGTCCGTTCATCCCTAAACGCACTTGTTAGCTTTGTTCGACCACTCCAGCTGAACGGTGTACTGGCCGATCTTCTTGGTCGTCCAAGCGCAGATATCGCCGATCTCGCCGTTCGAGTCGTCGTACCATCCGCGGCCGGGAATCGGGTCGGTGATGGCCTCGCACAGCTCATGGGAACTGGTGGAGGTCAGCGCATCGAAGACTGAAATTCCGCCGGTGCATCCGTTGCAGCCCGGGTACGGCATCACTGCGTAGAAAATCTGCCCCGAAATGTCGTTGTGATAACCGCAAAACGCCTGGCATGACGCGCTGCCGCCTTGCACGACTTTAACTCCCGGCTGAAGGAAGACGAAATACAGAGTGTTGGGGGTGGGATGAGGAACGGCGGGATTGCTGGAAATTTCCTGCTGCAGCATATGCTGGATGGCCGTGTCCGACACCGAGTTCTTGAGCTTGGGCGTGGTGATGGCGATCGTCCCGGTGCGTTTGCCGTGGGCAATACGAAAAGCTGCAACGTTGTATTCCGCCAGCTGATCGATGAGCGGGCTCGCGAGAATAAAATCAAAAAACTGGTTGAGTTGCGCCACCACCGCGCTCTGCGTTGCCTGTTGCCAAGCCGGCCCCCAGAAAATGGTGAACACCTCTACCGCGGAGATGAGCGGGCCGCCCCGGTAGGTAAGCTGCGGCGGCAGCGCTGCAGCGGCGGCCTCCGCAGTCGGCGTGCGCACGGTTTCGGGGACATGCAGCGGCACGATGCGGATCGCATCGCCGTGCGCGGGATAAATTTTCTTGGCAGGGTGAAGTTCTGCGTTCGCCATGATGGGTTCCCTGAGGTAAATTCAGCGTGCGACTTCGATGCCGCGGTCAAACCGGGGGCGGCCCGGCGGGTTGAGTGAAATCGAAGCAGTCAGACATGGGATCAGCTTTGGCGGTGCGTTGATTCAGGTTCGGAAGCCCGAATGTGGTTTCGCAGAACTTGACAAGACTTACATGTGAATGGCGCTGCTTGGAGATAAAGCCGCGCTTGGCAAAAGGACTAAGCACCAGGCAGGGCACCCGCGAGCCGTAGCGGAACTGCGTGTCGTCGGTCCATTTCTCCACTTCGGGCGGGTCAACGTGGTCGAACCAGCCGCCCCAATCGTCCCACGTGATGAAGATCGCCGTCTTGGGCCATAGTCCGCCTTTGACAACCGCGTTTACCTGATCCACCGTCCACTGCATTCCGTGCGTGACGTTTCCCACCAGGGGATTGCCCTTGTCTTGCGGATCCGACGGATGTTCGCTGGCATCATGCGGCGCGTACACCCAGGACACCGCCGGCAATTTTCCGGCCAGCGCGTCCTGCTTGAATTGTTCGGAGGCGTACTTGTTGCGGCCCGCTATGCCATGGATGAAATCGAATACATAGCCGCCATAATTGCCCCACGCGTGCTTTGCTTCGTCCAGCAGCGCGGGCAAGGATGGAATCTTGAACATCGGTTCCTTGGCGCCGCGCCGGTAATACGGCGGATTGCCGATAATCGGCGAATCGGCGGCCACCAGCATCAAGTGGTTGGGAGTGGACGGCCCGGCGACGTCGGAAAAATAGTTTTCGCACAACGTGAATTGGCGCGCATAGGCGAAGTAAGCTGGGATGTCCTGTTCGACGAACTGAACGAGGATGACATTATTGTGGCGGTTGAGCCATGCGCTGTGGCGGTGGTCGGGATCATGCTGCGGCGGATTGTGAGAGTGCGGCATCGCCATCCCGTCCGCGCCGGGGAAGGTGCCGAAATAGTTGTCGAAGCAGTGGTTCTCCTTGACGATGATCACCACATGCTGGATGGGGTTGGCTGTCATGGCACAAGTCCCGGACAAGAGCTGCAACAAGCGGACAACAAGGTATTATCCTGCGCTGAGTTAACCACTCGACTGTTGCGCGAATTTTAGCATGTTGCCTGCCAGACCTTCAATTCTTACTTCTGCGAAATTCTGCATGATTCGCGTAAAATGGAGGGATGATTAAAACCCGCTTCGCTCCCAGCCCTACCGGCTACTTGCACATCGGCGGCGCGCGCACCGCGCTGTTTTCCATGGCGTATGCGCGCAAGCATGGCGGCAAGTTTATCCTGCGCATCGAGGACACCGACCAGGAGCGCTCGACGCGGGAATCCATCCAGGTGATTCTCGACGCGATGCGCTGGCTGGGACTCAATTGGGACGAGGGGCCGTTTTACCAGATGCAGCGCCTTGCGCGCTACCGCGAAATCGCGCAGCAGTTGTTGAAACAGGGCAGGGCCTATCACTGTTATGCCAGCAGGGAAGAGCTGGAAGCGATGCGTGCAGCGCAGCGGGCGAGGGGAGAGAAGCCGCGTTATGACGGGCGCTGGCGCGACTCCAAGGCAGCGCCGCCCGCCGGAGTGAAACCGGTGGTGCGCTTCAAGAACCCGCTCGACGGCGAAGTGGCGTTTGATGATTTGGTGAAGGGACGCATCGCCGTGCATAACGGTGAACTCGATGATCTCGTGCTCGTCAGGGCGGACGGCGTGCCGACTTATAACTTCGGCGTGGTAGTGGATGATCTGGACATGGGCATCACCCACGTGATTCGCGGCGATGATCACGTCAACAACACCCCGCGCCAGGTAAACATCCTCAAAGCGTTGGGGGCGCCGCTGCCACAGTACGCGCATGTGCCGATGCTGCTGGGCGCGGACGGCGAGCGGCTTTCCAAGCGCCACGGGGCGGTGAGCGTGGTGCAGTACCGCGAAGAAGGCTACCTGCCGGAGGCGCTCATCAATTATCTGGCACGGCTCGGCTGGTCGCACGGCGATGCGGAAATCTTTTCGATGGCTCAGTTCATAGACTGGTTTGACCTCGGGCACATCAGCAAATCGCCGGCGCAGTTCAACCCGGAGAAATTGCTGTGGCTCAATCACCAGTACATCAAATCGGGTTCGGACGAAGCGCTGGCCGCGCAAATTGAGCCGGAAATCCAACGCTGCGGCGGCAACACAAAAAACGGGCCGGCGCTCTCAAACGCGGTGCAACTCCTCAAGGAGCGCGCCAATACCCTCAAACAGCTCGCCGAGGCCGCCATGCTGTTTTACCGTTACACCCCGCCCAGCCGGGAGTTGGCGGCGCAACACGTGAATGGCAAAGTCGTTCCTGCGTTGCAGGAGGTCGGGCGGCGATTTGGCGAAATCGAGTGGCGGCGCGCGGCGATTCATGACGCCATCAAGGCCGTGGTGGCGCAACATCAGTTGAAATTGCCCGAGCTTGCGATGCCGCTGCGCGTTCTGGCGACGGGAAGCGCGCAGACGCCTCCCATTGACGCTACGCTGGAATTGATCGGGCGGGAACAAGTGCTCAAGCGGCTGCGCGAGCAGCTTGCCAACTTCGCTGAATAATGGGAGTTTTCTTGCCTTGATCTCGCTGCTTCAAGTATAATTCGCAACCTTCACGGGGGTATAGCTCAGCTGGGAGAGCGCTTGCATGGCATGCAAGAGGTCAGCGGTTCGATCCCGCTTACCTCCACCAGATTCAAATAATTTCCTTGAGTCCCCATCGTCTAGAGGCCTAGGACATCGCCCTTTCACGGCGGTAACACGAGTTCGAATCTCGTTGGGGACGCCACTTCATAACCCGCGTCAAACTAATAATCGCTTTATAGCCTCCCCAAGTTAATTCGATATCACAGGCGTGCGTTAGCGGGGCCAATGCGGCAGTCGTGCGCGCAGGTCCCGCAACTCGGCTTCGAGATCACGAATACGGTCGAGGTAGATGAGGATCAAGGCGAGTCCGTGCATGTCGAGGTCGAAGTCATTGCGCAGGCGGCATGCGGTTCGCGCAGCTACGACGCGTTCCGCGCTGAAGATCCACTGCTCCGCCTGTGGATTGGCCGGCTCAAGGGCGCCGTAGTCCACGAGTTCGCGCAGTTCCGCTTCCGACAGGCCCGAGAGCTCCGTGAGCTCTGCAAGCGAGAACTCGCGACGCTCGCTCAACCACAGTGCTTCAATGACTTCGGCTTTCACTTTTCACCTCCTGCTCGAAATGCCCGCGCGGGTTAAACGTCGAGCTGTCGGCGAGCTGCTTGAAGAGGGCGCGCTCGCGTTCGCTTAATACGCTGGGTACCACGATCTGCACGATAGCGAACAAGTCGCCTTGCCCCGTGCGCGGCTTGGGCAGCCCGCGCCCGGCGAGGCGCAAATGTTGCCCGGCGCGCGTTCCCGGCATCACCTTGAGGCGGATCGGTCCGCCCGGCGTGGGTACCTCTACGCTGGCGCCCAGCACGGCTTCCCATGGCGTAAGCGGCAGATCAAGGTAGAGGTCGTGACCATTCACGCGGAACAGCGGGTGCGGGTGCAGCGCGATAGTGAGGTACAGGTCGCCGTCGCGCCCCCCGTTCAATCCTTTTCCGCCCTTGCCCGGCAGGCGCAGCCGCTGTCCATCGGTTGCGCCCTTGGGGATGCGCGCCTTGAACGTACGCGGCACGCGATGCAGCAAGCCGCGCTCATCATATTCCGGCACGGTAAGGCTAAGGTCCGCCTCGGTGCCGCGATACGCTTCCTCCAAGGTAATATGCACCGTGACTTCGTAATCCTGTCCGAGGATGGGAATTTTGCCGCCGCGGCGTCCCGCGCGATGTTGGCTGCCGGTAAGTCCCGCCAGCAGATCGGCCAGATCGATATCGTCGAAAGTGAACTGCATATCGCTGAACTGTTTTGACCAATCCGGAGGCGGCTGGAAGTCTTGCCCGGGCTGGTAACGGCCCAGCTGATCGTAGGCGGTGCGCTTGTCGGGATCCTTGAGCGTTTCATAGGCCTCCCCGACTTCCTTGAATTTTTCTTCGGCATCGGGTTCTTTGGAGACGTCAGGGTGATACTTGTGGGCGAGCTTGCGGTAAGCTTTCTTGACCTCCCCGGCGCTGGCGTCTCTCGCAACGCCCAGAATGCTGTAGTAGTCCTTGTATTTCATCGGCTGTACCCGGACGAACGAGAAAAGCTGGCTCCCTATGATTGACCAACTGGTTGCTTTGAGCCCAGTCGATATAGAGACAGTTTAAATGTTTAAACCTGTTTAGTGAATTGCGGTTAAAGCACCTCCGGATCCCCCGACGACCGCCTGGGTATCGCCCATAGTGCGCGCGGGCTATCCCCGGTGACATTTCCCCTGTGCTTGCGATGTCCTAAAATGGTATGATAAAAAAGGTTTCCTGTTATTTTTGCTTGCCATTGATCCTTATAATAAATTGAGCGTAACCAGCCGACACCGCGCTACGGAAAATCTGTGAAGCTCAGACTCGCTTGGAATGGCGGATATGGGCTCTAACCCAGGGAGCATAGAACGATGAACAATACCTCAAATGTACTGAGCGACGTATTGCTCCAGACTTTTTTGATCTTCATCGGCTTCGGATGTGTGCTGAGCCTGCTGGTCGGGTTATGGATGTTGTGGAAACCTGACGCCACACCGCGCTTAAACCGGTATTTCAACCGGTGGTTTGCGACCGACAGGTTTACAACTGCGCTTGCCAGCCCGCACACCATAGAACGTGTGCTGCACCGCCATCATCGTCTCGTCGGCGCACTGGTGCTGCTCGGATCAGCGTACTACATCATTTTCGCATTGCTCTTCGCTCTCAAGACAAAGTATTTGGCGATTCTGCTTTTCCAAAGCTGGAGTGAACCGGTGGCCGCATGGCTGACGGCTGCGCTGATTGTTACGCTTGTTGCGGGCAATGTGCTGGCGGCAGTGGTTGGAGCCGGCTTGTTGGTTCGGCCGAATCTGCTCGTCCGCTTTGAGGCTTGGGCGAACAGTTCATACGGGTCTGAAAAGGTTCAGCAGGCCCTGGATGTCATGCGTATGCAACCCGACGAACTGATATTGCGCCACATTCGCCTGGTGGGAATCCTGATCGTTGCAGGAAGTTTATATGCCCTTGCTTCTTTTTCGATCGCGCTGTAATGCCTCCTGGATACTATTTACTGTGGGTCGGATGGGATTCAACGCGGCGAGCAGCACCTGAGGCGCGAATCGGAAGCGAGCGTACAGGCGCTACGGCGCAAAAGACAGCGGTGCAAACTACTGCTTTGGACTAGCGGATCGCTGCCGGCACCACCTTCCACGGGGTCGAAAGGCGGTTTATACGGCTGAACATCACCTCGGGGACGCTCTATTTATCCGTTCCCTGAAATACCCCTGACCCATGATACAAAGCGAAAGAAAAAGTAAAATAGTTCTGGAACAGGTTTTGTCCGTACGAATTTTGACATAACCAGGGAACCGTGCAGCTGCGCAAGCTGTCAGGAGCCACTTTCTTCACAATCCGGAATCATGGCAACCACTCCTTCGCTTCGTCGCGTCACCGACATTCCAGAGCGCATTGAGCTTATTGGCCCATGGAATTTGTCAGCCGTGGAAAAGCAATTAAACATCCTGCGCCCCCAGCTGGAGGCCTACGCTGCGGATCACCGCCTGCACTGGGATTTGAAGAATATCGATTCCCTCGACAGCGCGGGAGCAAGCGTGCTCTGGGAAGCCTGGGGTAAGCGCCGTGCGGAAAAACTCAGCTTACGGCCGGAGCATGATGCACTTTTCGCCCGGCTTGACGCTGTGCACGGCGCTGCACCACACCGAGAGCCGGTCGATTTGACCGCGCTGCTTGTAACCACGGGTCAATCAGCTCTTGCGTTTATCGATTATCTTTATGCAATCGTTCTGCTTCTCGGCCAACTCGTATTGGATGTGGCCTATCTGCTGTTACACCCGTCACGCGCGCCTTGGCGGGAAATTTCGGCAAACATTTACCATGCCGGCGCCCAGGCACTGCCTATTACCGCATTGGTGGGTTTCCTCATCGGGGTTGTCATCGGTTACCTGTCCGCTGAACAATTGCAGCTGTTTGGAGCGGGCGTTTACATCGTCAACATCCTGGGCATCAGCATTATTCGAGAACTGGGCCCTTTGCTTGGCGCCATTCTGGTGGCGGGCCGTTCCGGTTCCGCAATGACCGCGCAGCTGGGTGTAATGAGGGTTACCCAGGAACTGGATGTGCTGTCGGTCATGGGCATTTCACATAGCATGCGCCTGGTACTACCCAAGGTAATCGCGCTGGCGGTGTCGCTGCCCTTGCTTGTCCTTTGGACCGATGCAGCCGCGCTGCTCGGCGGCATGGTCGCAGCCGGATTCAAACTGGAAATCGGTTTCCGGTACTTTTTGAGCCGCCTGCCTGACGTTGTCCCGATAGCCAATCTCTGGCTGGGGATAGGCAAGGCGGCGGTGTTTGGAGTTCTGATCGGACTCGTTGCCTGCCAATTCGGACTAAGAATCCAACGCAATACGAGAAGCCTGGCCGTCGGCACCACCAGCTCGGTCGTTACCTCGATTACGATGGTGATGCTTACGGACGCCGTTTTCGCGGTCCTGTTCTCCGATGTAGGAACCTGATGACAAACCAACAGTGCATTATCGAAGTGGAAGGATTGTGGACGCGCTTCGGCGAGAACGTGATTCACCGGGATATTGACCTGTGCGTCCGCTGCGGCGAAGTATTCGCCCTTGTGGGCGGATCGGGCAGCGGGAAGACCGTGTTGCTGCGGCAAATGCTGGGTCTGGAAAAACCGGCGCGCGGTACGATTCGTGTGTTCGGGCAGTCGTGGCAGACGGCCGACCCCGGCACCGTGCGGCAAATGCGAAGCCGCTGCGGCGTGCTTTTCCAGGAAGGCGCGCTTTTCAGTGCGCTCAGCGTTTATGACAACGTGGCATTGCCGTTGCGCGAGCTGGGAACTCTGGATGAAACGACCATTCATGACTTGGTCATGGTGAAACTGGATTCGGTTGGAATAGCAGCGGGGCATGCGCGCAAGTTCCCGGAGGAACTTTCCGGGGGCATGATAAAACGCGTTGCTCTCGCCCGCGCAATTGCGCTTGACCCTGAATTGCTGTTTCTGGACGAGCCTACTGCGGGACTGGATCCCGATCGCAGCGAAAGTCTTGTGAAATTGATTAAATCTCTGCGCGCGGAGCTTCACCTGACCGTGGTGATGGCGACCCACGATTTGCATACGATTGCGGAGCTCAGCGACCGGGTTGCGATGCTCGCAGATCAACATCTCGTGGCCGTTGCGCCGCTTGAGGAGCTCATAAAGCAGGACCACCCGTTTATTCGCAGTTTCTTTCTCGGTGAGCGGGGGCGGTCTGCGCTCAATGCCGCCGAAAGCCTGCGTGCGGAAGTTTAGCTTGCCGAGTACGCTTCATTCTATTGAGGAGAAGCAATCATGGAAAATCGCGCCTATGCCCTAGCGGCGGGCATCTTTACACTTGTACTCACTGCGGCAATCGCTACGACGGCGTTCTGGTTTAAAGGCACTACCTCGGTCCTGCAGAACACGTACCTCCTCGTCTCCAGGTCGTCGGTTTCGGGTCTCAATCCGGAGGCGCAGGTTCGCTTCCGCGGGGTGACGGTAGGCAAGGTTGATACGGTGGCGTTCGATCCCGGCGATCCACAGGTAATTTTAATCCGTATCATCGTCGACGGCACTACTCCCGTTACGAAGGGTACCTATGCGCAGCTAGCTTACCAGGGCCTTACCGGGCTTTCCTACGTGCAGCTCGACGACGATGGCCGGCAGCGCCAGCCCCTGCAGACCAGTTCCGACCATCCGGGCAAGATCGAGGTGCGCCCATCGATTTATGACAAGCTGGGCGATAGCGCGCAGGAATTGATTATCTCGGCAAACGAAGTTGCCAAGCGGGTGAATACTGCGCTCAACGATGAAACGCAGGGGCAATTGCGACGGACGTTGGCCAGCCTCGAAACCGCGTCCGCCCGTATCGCTTCGCTTGCCGACGAGCTGGAACCGAGCTTGAAGACTCTGCCTTCGCTCTCCGCTAAATCCGGCCAGGTTCTTACGCGCGCAGACGCGCTTCTCGTCAATCTGGACAAACTGGCAGCGCAGGCCCAGGAAAGCATGAAGGTGGTGGACCGCGTCGCCAGAAGTGCAGACCAGTTTGCCGGAACAACCAAAATGGCTGGCGACGCATTGCTGATGGATACGCTGCCCAAACTCACTGATTTGATCGGAGACCTTTCCAGGACCTCCCGCAACCTGAACGGACTCGTGACGGAAGTTCGCGAACAACCTCAAAGCCTGGTATTCGGGCGACCCTTGCCTCTGCCGGGGCCGGGAGAGGCGGGTTTTTCGCCACCCAAAGAAAGCGGGCATCCATGAAGATGACTTGTTGCGCTTTCCTGGTCGCGGGCTTGCTTGGCGGCTGCATGCTTGCGCCGCAGCCTAAACCTCCCGTCGCCGTCTATGATTTTGGCCTGCGGCATCCCCCCGTAGAGGCGCCGCGCATAAACGCCGGCTTGCTCGTCCCGGACATTGCCGCGCCTTCCTGGCTCGATGCAACCGACATCAGTTACCGTCTCGCTTACGCCAATGACGCCCGATCGCGGAGCTACGCAAACAGTCGCTGGGTTGGGGCTCCGGCGGCTTTACTCAGCCAGCGACTGCGGCAATGGATTGCAGCGGTCAATGAAAAAGGGGTAATCGACAACCGGGAGGGCGCGCAAGCCGATTATCTGGTTCGCATGGAGTTGCAGGAATTCAGCCAGGTGTTTGACTCGGAGCAAGCCAGCTATGGATTAATCCGCTTGCATGCAAGTCTCATCCGGCGCCCCGAAGGTGCGTTAATTGCTCAGCAGAGCTTCACCGTCAAGCGCGACGCGCCGAAACCGAATGCCGAAGGCGCAGTGAAAGCTCTGACCGATGCCAGTGATGGATTGATTGACGAATTGCTTGATTGGTTTACACGAAATATAGACAAGCGATGACGCCATCTGGACGATGCGGTAGTAAATGCGTTTCTTGAAAATCCCCCCTGAATTTTCTGTTGCCTTGTATGACAACTTCCATATCAAACCGGTATAAATGTTTAAGGCAAGACACATATTAAACGAAATGCCGTCTTCTATTGACCCGGTCACCTGGCTTGGCGCAGTCCTCGAAACCGACCCGGGGCGCATCTTCATTGAGACACCCGACGGAAAAACCTACACCTATCAGGACCTGGCCGACATTTCGGGCCGAATCGCCGGCACTCTTGCATTGCGTAGTGTTGTCGCCGGCGATCGTGTTGTGGCGCAAGTTGATAAGTCGCCTGAAGCGTTTATGCTCTGCGTGGCGTGCTGGCGGCTCGGCGCGGTGTTCGTGCCGCTGAACCCCGCCCACACGATCCCGGAGCTCGAGTACTTTTTAGGTGATGCCGAACCGCGGATCGTCATTGTGCGCCCGCAAGACAGAGAAACGCTGGCGCCCATCGCGCATAAGCTGGGAGTGGCTTATGTTGAAACATTAGGCGGCGGGAGCGAGGGATCGCTCATGGAACTGTCTCAAGCGCGATCCAACACGGATTTTCCCCGTTTCGTCGGCGGCCCCGACGAGCCGACTACACTGCTCTACACGTCCGGCACTACCGGCTGCTCCAAGGGTGCCATGATCAGCCGCCGCAACCTCGCCTCCAACGCTGCAGCGCTGGTGAAAGCGTGGCAGTTTACCCAAGCCGACGTGCTACTGCACGCCCTGCCGATTTTCCATGTGCACGGCTTGTGTATATCCTGCAACACGGTTCTCGCAGCCGGTGCCCGCATGCTCTTTCTGGCTAAATTCGACGCCGACGAAGTTATGCGTTTGATGCCTCGTGCCACCGTCATGATGGGTGTGCCGACGTTTTACACGCGGCTGCTGCAACATCCCGATCTCGCCCGGAAAGCTACAGCCCATATGCGCTTGTTCATCTCCGGCTCTGCGCCGTTGCTGTCTGAGACGCACTGTCAGTTCGAAGTTAAAACGGGCCATCGTATTCTCGAGCGCTACGCCATGACTGAAACGCTGGTCAACACCTCCAACCCGTATGAAGGAAAACGTCTAGCCGGTAGCGTAGGCTTCGCAGTGCCTGGTGTAGAGATCCGGGTTGGCGACCCGGAAACCGGTAAGCGGTTGTCGGAGCCTGGGGCCGTCGGCGTGCTTGAGGTTCGCGGCCCGAATGTCTTCAAGGGCTATTGGCGCAATCCCGAGAAGACCGTGGCGGAGTTCCGGCCTGATGGCTTCTTCATCACCGGAGATATGGGCAAAATCGACGAGAACGGGTATGTGCATATCGTCGGCCGTGCCAAGGATCTGATCATCACCGGTGGCCTCAACGTATATCCGAAAGAAATCGAGGCCGAAATCGACGCGTTGCCGGGTGTCGTAGAAAGTGCAGTGATCGGCGTGCCGCATCCCGATTTTGGGGAGGGGGTGACGGCCGTGGTGACGAAGGCAAAAGGAGCCGTGATCGATGAAAGACAAGTGCTTAAGGCTCTAGAGGGACGACTGGCCAATTACAAACTTCCCAAACGGGTGCTCTTTGTCAACGAACTGCCACGTAACGCGGTAGGTAAAGTGCAGAAAAATGTGCTGCGCGAAACCTACTCGACATTGTACGAGCAACGCAATTTCCTCAAGGGATCCTGAAGTGAGAACGGAGCCTGGGCGCACGATGGTGGAGATCCCAAATGGACAGGCAGAGCTGGTAAACCAATAGCGCGCAGATAATTGAGCGCAGATAACATCGGCGCGCCGGCCCACGGATCCATTTCCGCGGTAGCGTGAACCAAACCAAGATACTCGCGACTTGTTGCATCGCTCAGGGCGGAATAGAATACATAAGGCAGTTTCCGCCGGTGGCGTCACGTCGGCGGACCGAGCGGGCGAGAAATGCTTTTGATCGACCATCCTGGAGTAAATAAAGGAGATAGAAATGATGAAGTTCAAGCGAATAGGCATATTGGCCACGCTGGCGGCTGCGGCGCTGGCCGGTTCCGCGCTTGCGGGACCGACTGTGTTGCGTGCTTCTCACCAGTTTCCAGGCGGCAAGGGCGACGCACGCGACGAGATGGTGCAGATGATCGCGCGCGAAGCCAAGGCGGCCGATGTCGGCCTCGACATTCAGGTCTATCCCGGCGCGTCGCTGTTCAAGCCCAACGAGCAGTGGAACGCGATAGTGAACGGCCAGCTCGACATTACTTCGATCCCGCTCGATTACGCGAGCGGCAAAGTGCGCGACTTTAGCGCTACGCTGATGCCCGGTCTCGTCCGCAGCCACGCTCGCGCTGCGCGGCTCAATGACTCGCTCTTCATGAAAGACATCAAGGCCAAGATCGAGAAGGCGGGCGCCATCGTGCTCGCCGATGCGTGGCTTGCCGGCGCGGTTGCCTCCAAGAAGGGCTGCATCCGCAAGCCGGAGGACATTAAGGGCATGAAGATCCGTTCGGCTGGACCGACTTTCGCCGCCATGTGGCAGCAGGCCGGTGCCTCGGTCATCAACATCCCTAGCAACGAAGTCTATAACGCGCTGCAGACCGGCGTCATCGAGGCGACCGACACCAGCACGGGCAGCTTCGTCTCGTTCCGCATCTACGAGCAGGTGAAGTGCGTTACTGCGCCCGGCGACAACGCGCTGTGGTTCATGTACGAACCGGTGCTGGTGTCGAAGAAGAGCTTTGACAAGCTCGACAAGAAGCAGCAGGAAGTTCTGCTCAAGGCCGGCAAGAAAGCGCAGGAGTACTTCGCCAAGGCCGCTCCAGGCCTCGACGAGGAAATGGTCAATACGTTCAAGAAGAACAATGTCGAGGTCGTGACCCTGAGCCCCGCCGAATACGACGCCTGGCTCAAGGTAGCGCGTGAAAGCTCCTACGTGGAGTTCGCCAAGGAAGTTCCGGACGGCAAGAAGCTGATCGACGAGGCGCTCGCCGTTAAGTGAGCCTCGATATCGCAGTCGGCCGGCGAGCTGTCTCGCCGGCCGGTTGCTATTGACCGAAACTCCATTCACGCGCCGGGGGGACGCATGGATCGTTTCATTCGGGCAGTCACGCTGGTCTCGCGACTTTGCGGAATCATCGCCGCCGCGCTCATCGGCGCGGGCGTGCTGGTCGTCTGTCAAATGGTGTTCGTGCGTTATATCCTCAACCAGAACACGATCTGGCAGACTGATTTCGTCACCTACAGCCTAGTGGCGGCGACGTTCATCGGCAGCCCCTACGTGCTGATGACTCGCGGGCACGTGAACGTCGATGTCCTCCCCCACTATCTCGGCCCGCGCCCGCGCTATTGGCTGGCGCTCGCCTCCGTCATGGTATCGCTCGCGTTCTGCGTCATCATGACGGTGCTCACCTTCATGTTCTGGCACGAGGCTTGGACCAACAGATGGGTGTCCGACACCATGTGGCGGGCGCGGCTGTGGATTCCCTATGGCTCGATGCCGATCGGGCTCGGCATTCTGAGCTTGCAATTTGTCGCCGACCTGATCAATCTGGTCACCGGCCGCGAGCCGCCGTTCGGCATTCAACCGGGGCGCCGCTCATGAGCCCGGCTACCCAAGGTGCGATCGTCCTCGTCATCACGCTGGTCGTGCTTTTGTCGGGCGCACCGGTCGCCTTCGGCCTCGGAGCGATCTCAATCGTCTTTCTCATCATCTTCCACGGGATCGACTCGCTGCACGTGGTGGCCGAGACGTTCTACGCGGGACTGAATGACTTCACGCTGTTGGCGATCCCGATGTTCGTAATGATGGGGGCGGCGATCGGCTCCTCACCCGCGGGCAAGGACCTCTACGAGGCGCTCGACCGGTGGCTCTACCGCCTGCCGGGCGGACTGGTGATTTCCAACCTCGGCGCCTGCGCCATATTCGCTGCGCTCACGGGTTCGTCTCCCGCGTGCTGTGCCGCGATCGGCAAGATGGGCATTCCCGAGATGCGCAAGCGTGGCTACCCCGACGACGTGGCGACCGGATCGATCTGCGCTGGCGGTACGCTCGGCATCCTGATCCCGCCCTCGATCACCTTCATTCTCTACGGTATCGCGACCGAGACCTCGATCGGGCGCCTGTTCCTCGCCGGCGTGGTCCCGGGCCTGATGCTCACAGGATTGTTCATACTGTGGACGCTGTTCATCATCTGGAAGCGGGGATTCCACGCGCATGCGGCGGGTTTCCGCTACAGCTGGAAGGAAAAGTTCCAGTCCATCCCGAAGGTAGCGCCCTTCCTCGTTATCGTCATCGGCGTGATATACGTGCTCTATGGGGGAATCGCGACGCCCTCGGAGGCGGCGGGAGTGGGGGCGGCGCTTTGCGTGGTGATGGCGGTCGTGATCTACCGGATGTGGCGGCCGAAGGAGTGGTGGCAGATCCTGCGCGACACGACCCGCGAGTCGGTGATGATTCTCATGATTATCGCCGCCGCCGTTCTCTTCGGCTACATGCTCACTTCGCTTTATCTCACTCAGACTCTGGCGCACGCCATCGCCGACATGCACGTCAACCGCTGGGTACTGATGGGGATGATTAACATCTTCCTGCTGGTCTGCGGCTTTTTCATTCCGCCAGCGGCGATCATCCTGATGACCGCCCCGATCCTTTATCCCATCATCAAGGTCGCCGGCTTCGACCCGGTGTGGTTCGGCGTCATTATGACCATCAACATGGAGATCGGCCTGATCCATCCGCCGGTCGGCCTGAACATCTACATCGTCAAATCCATCGCGCCCGACGTGCCGCTGACGAAAATCATGTGGGGCACCATTCCCTATGTGCTCTGCATGATGTTGCAGATCGTGATCCTGTGCGTGTTTCCCGGCATTGCCACCTGGCTGCCCGACCGGCTGATGGGTGCCATGCACTGAACTGGCGGGAGTGGTAAGCCTTGGAATACATTTGTCGCCCGCGCGCGGAAAACCGCAGAAAATCGAGCTACGCCGGAAGGTTTCAGCGCAACGGCCTCAACCCGGCTTTGTCAGGTGTCAGCGGCGCCAATTGCCTTTGCCGCGCCCGCCTTGCGGGCTGGGGCGGGCCTCGTTAACTTTGAGGGTCTGTCCTTTCAACTCCTGATAGTTTAAACCCGTGATCGCGGCCAAAGACTCGGCTTTACCCGGCATTTCCACAAAGCCGAATCCTCTCGATACTCCTGTAAATTTGTCGTTGACAATGCTGACTGACGTCACTTGACCGAACGCGGCAAATGCTTGCTGCAAGTCCTCTTCAGTGATCGCGGGCGACAGATTGCCCACATAAATTTTCATTTCACTTTTTCCTTATCTTCAATATTTATATCGGAAACTTGAGTTAACGATATTCCCAACGCTATTTTGATTGGCTGCAACGTCACCCATCGGAACAGGGCGCGGATCGAACTAACAAACCCCCGACTGGCCGGGGTTTCTTCATTAGTCGCTGGGTGAAAGCACCTGGATGTTCGATGCTTGCTTTCCTTTAGGCCCGGTTGTCACATCGAAGGAAACTTTTTGTTTTTCCCTAAGCGTCTTGAAGCCGTTTGACTGTATCGCCGAAAAGTGCGCGAAGAGATCTTCAGCGCCATCGTCCGGCGCAATAAACCCGAACCCTTTCGAATCGTTGAACCATTTTACAATACCAGTTGCCATTATCATCTCCTGATTTAAATTGGCGGGGCGGATGCCCGGGCGGCAAGATTATCAAGGAAAAGAAACAGCGAACTTATACCGTTACTTGAAACCTGAATCGTGTCGTCGTTCCCATTGGGCATGAAAATGAAGGGTAAGTCAAATCATTTCTGCCTTTGGAATGCGCGATGCAAAAGCATTCAACACGTCCTCGGTTTTACCTTCTTCGGGACGCCGAGTTTGTCTTTCGTTTGCTATGTCGTCGCGGCGAACCATACTGTTCCCCAGGCGTGCTATATTTGAAGAACATCCAAACCGGCCGCGTATATTTACCCAAACAATGGTTCGCACTCTAAAACTTGTTGTAGTGGGATCCCTGGGTTTCGCGGTTCTCGCCGTGGCCGCGGCGGGAACGGATTTACCTGTAAAAAGCAAGGAGGGCACGATAATGGCTACGACCTTGACGTCTGCAGCATTTCCCCACAACGGCGCCATCCCCAAACGCTACACTTGCGATGGCGAGGATGTTTCCCCTCCGCTTGCGTGGACGGGGTTGCCTGCCGGAACCAAGAGCCTGGCTTTAATTGTGGATGACCCCGATGCCCCAGATCCGGCCGCGCCGAAACTGACCTGGGTGCACTGGGTGCTTTACAATATTCCTCCCGCAACCCCTGGTTTGCCGGAGGCGGTTCCAGTGAAAGAGCTGCCCGCAGGCACGCTGCAAGGCTTGAATGACTGGAAGCGCACCGGTTACGGCGGCCCTTGTCCGCCGATCGGGCGTCATCGCTATTTTCACAAGCTTTATGCGCTGGATACGGTAATCGCGGACCTGGGCAAACCAACCAAGGCCGCGCTAGAAAAAGCAATGCAAGGCCATATACTCGCGCGGGCTGAATTGATCGGTACCTACCAACATTAGTGAGTAGATGTTTCTGAAGAAAACCCTGAAAATTATTTCTGGCGGGCAAACGGGTGCAGACCGGGCTGCCTTGGATTGGGCCATGAAGCGCAGTTTTCCACATGGGGGATGGTGTCCAGCGGGTAGGCTGGCCGAAGATGGCAGGATTGCCGAGCGCTACAAACTTTCAGAAACACCTTCCTCGGATTACGCTGAGCGCAACGAATGGAATGTGCGCGACAGCGACGCGACGCTGATTTTCTCGCTTGCACCTGAATTGACGGGCGGCTCGAAGCTGACACAGGAATTTTGTGTTAAGCAGCGTAAGCCCTGTTTGCATATTCATCCTGCTCTTGATGCGGTGAGGCTGGTTGGTGAATTCCGGGAGCGATATCCGATAAAAGTGCTGAACGTCGCCGGGTCGCGGATTTCCAGAGAACCGGGCATTGTAGAATTCGTGACGGCCACACTCGATGGGGTTTTTCGGATATTAAGGTGAGAAGATTACAACGGTAACATATTAAAGTATAGTATCAATATAGTACGATAACTATATGATAAAACGTATATATTGTTTATATACAAGCCGGCCATACGGCTCTTGAAAGTCTGGAAACAGGACTATATAAGCTTATGCAAGGCAAAACCGTCGCGCTCTTGGAGAATCGAGTAAGCGATCAACTCGCCGAGTTGGTGGTGAAACAAGGCGGCCGGCCGTTCTCAGCGCCTGCTATGGCTGAAGTTCCGGACGTAAACACCGCCTATATCGGCAAACTGATACGCGAGTTGGAAGCCAAGCCGGCAAAAGCAATGATTTTCCAGACCGGGGTAGGCACCAAGGCGCTGTTCAATGCCACCGATTCTTTGGGCGTCACCGAGATATTTCAAAAGCTGTTGGCGCAATCCGTGGTGGTGGCGCGCGGGCCCAAGCCTACTGCGGTGTTGCGCTCGCGAGGCGTGCGCATTGACTTGAGCGCTGCGGAGCCGTTTACCACTGCCGAAGTGATGGATGCGCTTGACGCCGTGCCGATTCGCGGCGAGCAGGTGGTGGTACAGCGTTACGGCGAGACCAATGTCGAGCTGGAAAAGGCACTGCAAAAAAGAGGCGCGTCTGTTATTGAGATTCCGACTTACCGCTGGGCGCTTCCCGAAAATAAGCAACCATTGATTGATTTAATGGATGCATTGGAACGCGGTCAGATTGACGCGGTGGCTTTTACCAGCGCTTCCCAGGCCTACAATCTATTTACACTGGCCGAGAGCCTGGGAAGGAAAGAAACGCTGAAAACTCATCTCAACAAAACGCTGGTCGCTTCCATAGGCCCGGTTTGCAGCAGGGCATTAAACGCGCTTGGCGTAAAAGTCATGTTGGAACCCCGGCCGCCCAAACTGGGCCCGTTTATCGCCGCGCTTGCCAAAGCTTTGTCGGGATAGCCAAAGTTTCTTGTGAAAAATTTTAAGAGAGGAGGCTCGTCATGATGCCGAAGATTGTTCTTCTGTATGCCGCATTTCTGGGTCTGATCCTGGTTTATCTTTCGTATCGTGTGGTGAATTACCGCATGAAATATAAAGTGGGTATCGGCGACGGCGGCCATGCCCATTTGGCGCGCGCAATCCGCGTGCAGGGCAATTTTGTGGAATACGTGCCAATCGCGTTGTTGCTGATTCTTTTCGTTGAGCTTGCGGGTTTCAGCGCATGGATGGTGCATGTGCTGGGCCTTGCGCTGCTGGGAGGGAGGGTATGGCATGCGCAGGGATTGGGCGCGTCCTCAGGCATGTCCCGGGGACGCTTTGTCGGAACGTTTTCAAGCTGGTTCACTATAATCACCGCCGCGATTCTTTGCCTGCTTGCTTTTGCCGGAGTGACTTTTTAAATCCGCCTTCGGTGGCCGCTCGCGAATTAAATGATATGCGCGCACGTCGTTCGATAAATCAAATGGTGCGCTTGCGTTTCTCGCCCATTTCCCGTTCCAGTTTTTTGATAGCAAGTGCGACGCCGTGCAGGTTAGGATTGAGTTCGAGTGCGCGGCGGAAATACTCGAGCGCGAGTTCCGGCCGGTCAAGCCGCGAATAAATCTGGCCGTAGCCGGCGAGCGCGCCGAAGTGATAGGGATTGCTTTTCATTACTTCATCGCAATCGCGGAGCGATTTCTCATATTCGCCCATGATGAAATAAAGCGTGGCGCGCTTGTTCCAGCCTTCGGCGAAATCCGGCTTGAGCTCGATGATTTTGTTGAATGTCGCGAGCGCCAGTCGCACCGGGCCTTCCTGCATTTGCGCGACGCCCTGCTGCAACAGGGCGTCGATCTTTTCATCGCCGGAGCGGCTCCATACCTGCCATAGGACGTTTTCCGCGAGCTTGCGGGTGAACCCGTCGCTATCGCGCAGGCGCTTGAGCAGCGCCGGCGTGTCGCTCATCACGCCGATTTCGCCCAGGCGGGCAACCGCGCGGCGGCGTGCCTCGGAATAGGGCTGATCCAAATCCTGCAGCGCCTGCTCGTGAGTAAGCAGCGGTTCAGCCGGGGCAGACCCGGCGGCCAGCAACAGCAGCGCACACATACGGAAAACCAGGCGCGGAAACGTATTCATTAGTCAGGACCTGTCACAGCGGTGGGCGCAATATTCGTGCATTATGCGTGGAGGAAGGAATTCTGGCCATGGCCCAGGCTTTGGCTTGGGGAGAGGCCGGTAAAAATTAAGCGTCAAGGCTTTATTTGAGAGCCCTAACATGGTATTTTTATAGATTAATCTTGAATTTAATAGCTCTGACGGAATCTATATGGAGATGGTGAATGGCTGTTGAACGTACTCTGTCCATCGTCAAACCGGATGGCGTGGTGAAAAATATCATCGGAAAAATCTATTCCCGTTTGGAGGAAAATGGCCTCAAGATCGTCGCCGCGCGCATGCTGCACCTGTCCCGCAAACAGGCCGAAGGATTTTATGCCATCCACCGCGAGCGGCCTTTTTTCAATGACCTGGTGGAGTTCATGACCTCCGGCCCGGTGATGGTGCAGGTGCTGGAAGGGGACAATGCGATTCAGGTCAACCGCGAGTTGATGGGCGCGACTGATCCCAAAAAGGCGGCCAAGGGCACGCTGCGCGCGGATTTCGCCCAAAGCATTAACCTTAATACAGTACACGGCTCCGACAGCCTGGAAACCGCCGCGATGGAAATCGCCTATTTTTTCCCAACGCTGGAGATTCACTCACGCTAATGCCTGTCAACCTGCTTGATTATGATTTGACGCGTCTTACCGCTTTCTGCAAGGAAATCGGTGAGAAGCCGTTTCGCGCCAGGCAGCTTTTGCGCTGGATACATCATTTCGGCGAAAACGATTTTGCCAAAATGAGCGATCTCGCCAAGAGCTTACGCGAGAAGCTTTCGGCGGCGGCAATAATCGAGCCGCCTAAAGTAAAATCCGCCAGTGTTTCGGCCGACGGCACCCGCAAGTGGTTGCTGGAAGTGGGCAACGGCAACGCCGTCGACGCGGTGTTCATCCCGGAAGCCGAACGCGGCACGCTGTGCATTTCCACCCAGGCGGGCTGCGCGTTGGAATGTACTTTTTGCTCGACCGGCAGACAAGGTTTTAACCGCAACCTCAGCACTGCCGAAATCATCGGTCAGCTGTGGTGGGCAAACAAAGCGCTTGGTCGTGATCCTAAGGATAAGCGGGTAATCAGCAATGTGGTGCTGATGGGAATGGGCGAGCCGCTGTTGAATTTTGACAATGTTGTAGGCGCGCTGCGTTTGATGCTGGATGACAACGCGTATGGTTTATCGCGCCGGCGCGTCACCCTAAGCACTTCGGGTGTGGTGCCCGGCATAGACCGCTTGAGCAAAGCCTGCCCGGTGGCGCTGGCGGTATCGCTGCATGCGCCGAACGATGCATTGCGCGATATTCTGGTGCCGGTCAATAAAAAATATCCGCTGCGCGAACTGCTCGCCGCCTGCCGCAGATATATTGCCGCCGCGCCGAGGGATTTCGTCACTTTCGAGTATGTCATGCTCGACGGCATTAACGACAGCGTTGCACAGGCGCGCCAACTGGTTGCCTTGGTCAAGGATGTGCCGTGCAAATTCAACCTGATCCCGTTCAATCCATTTCCCGATTCAGGGTATCGGCGTTCCACGCCTGAGGCAATCAGCCGCTTTCGTGACGTTCTGACACACGCCGGCATTGTGGTGACCACGCGCAAAACGCGCGGCGACGACATTGACGCCGCGTGCGGCCAATTGGTCGGCGAGGTGCAGGATCGGACCAAGCGCAAATTGCGCAAAGTCGCATTCATGGAGAATTCACTTTGACCAAAACCCTGTTGATCTGCCTGCTATGGGTGCT
Source organism: Gammaproteobacteria bacterium (assembly GCA_041495205.1). GTDB lineage: Bacteria > Pseudomonadota > Gammaproteobacteria > Burkholderiales > JAHFRG01 > JAHFRG01. The sequence continues at coordinate 107,683 of JBGQCF010000003.1, read as the reverse complement.
TGCAGGCTGCGTGCAGCAAACTCAAACGACCCCCACAGCACCGCAGGACAGCCCTCCCGCGAAACCGGCTGATGCGAAGAGACGGGCACAAATTCATACCGATCTTGGTGCGGGCTATTACGAGCGCGGCCAGCTGGGCATAGCATTGCAGGAACTGAAAGAAGCGTTGCGCGATGATCCCAACTATGCTCCCGCCTATAATGTCATGGGCCTGGTGCACATGGAATTGCGCGAAGATGCGGAAGCGGAACGCAACTTCCAGCAGGCGCTGCGACTCAATCCGCTCGATTCCGACGCCAACCACAATTACGGATGGTTCCTTTGCCAGCGCAAGCGCGAGGATCAATCCATCAAATATTTTATGGCGGCAATGAAAAATCCGTTGTATGCCACGCCGGAGAAATCCTATGCCTATGCAGGCGTTTGCATGCGACAGAAAGGCGATGAAAAAGCCGCAGAAGAGTATTTCCGCAAGGCGCTGCGCATTCGTCCGGATCAGCCGCAGGCTCTCTATAACATGGCCGACTTGTCGTTTAAGCGCGGCCAGTACACCGAGGCCAAGACGCATCTCGTAAAATATATGCGAGTGGGGGTTCCGACAGCGGAGAGCCTGTGGCTGGGCGTGCGCATCGAGCACAAGCTCGGCAACCGCGACGCTGAGGCCAGCTACGCTTTGCAATTGCGCAGGAAATATCCGGAGTCCAACGAAACCCGGGCGCTCAATTATGGACGATTCGAATGAGCGAGGGCGCCGCTGACAACAAAAGTGCGGGCGCCGGCAGCATTCTTTCCGCGGCGCGCCAGCGCCAGGGCCTTTCCGTCGCCGATGTGGCGCGGCAGCTTAAACTGGGAGTGCGGCAGATTGAAGCGCTGGAGGCAGATGATTATAAAAGCCTGCCGCGCATAACCTTTGTGCGCGGCTTCATTCGCAACTATGCCAAGCTGTTGCAGATTGATGCCGAACCGTTGTTGAAACCCACCGAGCATTTGCTGCCCATGCCGCAGGTTCCCGAAGCCGAGCCGGGTGTGGCGGAAATCCCGAGCGTTTCGAATAAAAACAATCTATGGCGAAGCTACGCCGCTTTTGCTTTATTCGCGTCGCTGGGAGTAATGTTTCTGGTCTACGAGTGGTATCGAGAGCAATCGGTACCGCGCACCAAGCCGGTATCTGCCGCGGTTAAACCGCAGAAAAGCAAAACGCCGGTAGCGCAATTTACACCAAGGCCTGCAAGTCCCGCAAATCCGGCAAACACAGCAAGCCCCGCAAACCAGGCCAGCACCTCAGGTCCGGTTGTACCCGGCGACACGCCGCTGCCTGAGCAGACCGGCGAAGCCAGGCCGGTTGCGCAACAAATCCGGAGCAGCGAAATAAGGCTCGAGTTTGACGAGGAAACGTGGGTTGGAATTACCGATAAAAACGGCAGGACGATTTTCGCGCAGCTTAATCCCGCCGGCAGCACGCAAACCGTGCGCGGTTACCCGCCTTTTTTGCTGGTGGCGGGCAATGCCGCCGGTGTGCGGCTCACTTATAACGACAAGCCTGTCGATTTGCAACCATATACTAAAGTTGACGTGGCGCGAATAACTTTGGAGTAAAAAGTTCCGGAACCGGAATTCCTTAGAGATCACGATTCGTCGTATCCGAAGTTATTTCCCATCTATATCTAATGACAGACAAAAACATCCAGGCGATTCGCGGCATGGGCGATGTCCTGCCGAGCCAAACGTACTTGTGGGAATACGTTGAAGATACCGTGCGCGCCTGGTTGCAAAGTTACGGCTACCTCAATATCCGTACGCCCATCCTGGAGAAGACCGATCTTTTCGTGCGTTCGATCGGAGAAACGACAGACATTGTTGAGAAGGAAATGTACACCTTTACCGACCAGCTGAACGGAGAGAGTCTGACCTTGCGCCCTGAAGGCACGGCATCCTGCGTGCGTGCCGTGTTGCAACACAATTTGCTTTATCCGGGCCCGCAACGGCTTTATTATACGGGGCCGATGTTCCGCCACGAACGCCCGCAGCAGGGACGCTTCCGTCAGTTCCACCAGGTAGGGGTCGAAGCGCTGGGCTATCCCGGCCCGGACATTGACGCCGAGCACATCATCATGTGCGAGTGGCTGTGGAACAAGTTGGGCTTGCGGGATATCAAACTACGAATCAATACGCTGGGAAGCGTGGATTGTCGTGCGCGTTACCGCGAGCGCCTGAAAAAATATCTGGCCTCATTTGGGAAAAAACTGGACGAGTCGGTGCGCAACCGCGTGGAAAGGAACCCACTGCGGGTGCTGGACAGCAAGGATCCCGCATTGCAGCCCATTATCGCCGGCGCGCCGCGTCTGCTTGACGATCTCGATGAGGCCTCCCGCGAGCACTTCGAAGAGCTGCAAGCGCTGCTGCGCCACGCCGGGATTGAATTTGAAATCGCCCCACGCTTGGTGCGCGGACTGGATTACTACAATCTGACCGTATTCGAGTGGATGTCCGATAAACTGGGCGCACAAAACACGGTGTGCGCGGGCGGCCGTTACGACGGCCTGGTGGAGCAATTGGGCGGCAAGTCCACACCTGCTTGCGGTTACGCCATGGGGATCGAACGCTTGCTGGCTCTGTTGCAGGGCAGCGCGCCCGCCGCGCAGCCTGCGGATGTCTATCTGGTGCATCAAGGCGAAGTGGCTGATAAATTCGCGCTTCAGGTTGCGGAGGAACTGCGCGGCTACGGAATTCGCGTGATACTGCATTGCGGCGGCGGCAGCTTTAAGTCGCAAATGAAAAGAGCCGACTCAAGCGGCGCGCGCTTTGCCGTGATCATCGGAGACGACGAAGCGCAGGCACAGCAAGCAAGCCTTAAACCCTTGCGCGAAGCAGGCGAACAGATCCGCACCGGAGTAAAAGAGTTAACCGATATGCTGAGGAAACACCATGTTTGATTTACAAGAACAGGAACAAATAGACGCGCTGAAAGCTTGGTGGAAGGAAAACAGGCGGGTGGTTATCCTCACCGTCATCGTTTTTGTTGTTGCAATGGCGGGCGTCCAGGGATGGCGCTATTATCAGCAATCCCAAGCGCAGCAGGCGGCTGAACTTTACGGCGCGTTGCAGCAATTGGTGCCGGAAAATAATGCGAAGAAAATCCGCGAAGTCGCCGCAACCCTCGTTGACAAATTTTCTTCCACCGCTTACGCGCCGCGCGCGGCGCTGATCGCAGCCAAGGTCAATTACCAGGCTGGCGACGCGCAAAGCGCCAAGGCGCAGCTGCAGTGGGTCATCGACCACGCAGCTGAAGACGAATTGCAGGACATCGCGCGGCTCAGGCTCGCTGGAATGCTGCTTGACGAAAAGAATTACACTCAGGCCTTGCGGCTGCTGGAAGCCAAACACAGCCCGGCTTATGACGCGTTTTATTTAGACCTCAAGGGAGACGTGCTGCTCGCCCAGGGCAAACCAGCGGAGGCGCGCGGCGCCTACCAAGCGGCGTTCGAAAAAATTGACAAAAAGAGTAACTACCGTGATTTGATCCAGATCAAGCTGGATGCCCTGGGAGGAAAGTAAATGAGCGGCTGGTTGCGCAAAGCGGCAACCGCGTTGCTAGCGCTTGTGCTTTGCGCGTGCTCCGACCTGCCAGGATTTGGCGGCGATGACAATACGGCGGACAAACCGGCGCGGCTGGTTGCGTTTAAGCGTGCTGCCAAGGCGAGCATTCAATGGCAGAAAGGAATCGGGTCATCCGGCGCTTATGTCTTCACCCCGGTTTTTGCCGATGATAGTGTTTATGCCGCCAATGAATACGGCGATTTGCTGCGGTATGACGCGGCGACGGGTAAGTTGATCTGGCGCGTGGATACCCGGCGCAAGCTTTCCGGTGGCGTCGGCGCCGTGCGTAACCTGGTTCTGGTGGGCAATATAAAAGGCGAGCTGCTGGCATTTGATAATCGAGGTTACGCGCTCTGGAAATCACAACTTACCAGCGAAATTCTGAGCGCGCCGCAGGTCGCGGAAGGCATCGTGGTGGTGCGCACCGAAGATGGACGGATTTTCGGACTGGACGCGGAGAACGGCAAGCGCAGATGGGTGTACCAGCGCAATACGCCTGTGCTCACAGTACGCTCGTTTGCCAGTGTCGCCATAACCCGCGGCGGCGTGTTCGCCGGGTTCGCCGGAGGCAAGCTGGTGGCGCTCGACATTAATAATGGCAACATCGGCTGGGAGGCCACGGTAGCGTTGCCGCGCGGAACCACTGAACTGGAACGGGTGACCGACATCACCAGCACGCCGGTTGTGGATGACGAACGGGTGTGCGCCGTCGCATACCAGGGCCGTGTCGCGTGTTTTGACTTGTTGCGCGGTAACCTTCTATGGGCGCGCGATATCTCCAGCATTGCCGGTTTGACCCTGGATGAGCACAACCTGTATGTGAGCGATGATAAAGGCACAGTGGTGGCGCTAGACAAAGTGAGCGGCGCCAGCGTGTGGAAGCAGGACAAACTGTTCGCGCGAAGGATTACCGCTCCGCTTGCTCTAGGCCGTTATATTGTGGTTGCGGATTTTCATGGTTACGTGCATTTTGTGTCGCGTGAGGACGGTTCGTTTGCCGCGCGCCTTGCAACCGACGGCGGCCGCGTCTCGGCGCCGCCAATCGCATTGAGTAAAGGGCTGTTGGTGCTGACGCGTAATGGCGGACTGTACGCCATGAACGTCGAGTTGCTGCACTAAAATCGCGCTTGAGCGGTTAATCCGCGGTATTATCCATTCCGCAATGAAACCCACCCTGGTCATAGTCGGCCGCACCAACGTCGGCAAATCCACTTTGTTTAACCGCCTTACGAGAAGCCGCGACGCTATTGTTGCCGATGCGCCGGGGTTGACGCGCGACCGGCATTACGGTCACGGCAGGGTGGGGATAAAACCTTTTCTGGTGGTGGATACCGGCGGTTTCGAGCCGGCGGCCAAAGGTGGCATTTTGGCTGAGATGGCGAAACAGACTCAGCAGGCCATCGCCGAGGGCGACAAGATTCTGTTCATGGTGGATGCGCGGCAAGGCTTGCACGCAGGCGACAAGATCATCGCGGAGAGCCTGCGCAAGAGCGGGCGTCCGCTGTGGCTGGTGGTGAACAAAGCGGAAGGAATGGCGCGGGATATTGCGGCTGCGGAATTCTTCGAACTGGGTTTGGGCGACCCCTTGCCGATATCTGCGGAGCATGGCGAAGGTGTGAGTGAGCTTATCGAGTTGGTTTTGGCTGACGTGCCGCCCGCGCGAGCACTCGACGAACAGCGCAAGCATCCCAAAATCGCCATTGTAGGCCGTCCTAACGCGGGCAAATCCACGCTGGTTAACAGCCTGCTCGGCGAGGAACGGGTCATTGTGTTCGCCGAGCCGGGCACGACGCGCGACAGCATTTATGTGGATTTTGAGCGCAATGGCAAAAACTATACCTTGATTGACACTGCAGGATTGAGAAAGCGCGGCAAAGTGCATGAAGCGGTCGAAAAATTTTCGACGATCAAAGCCCTGCAGGCGGTGGAGAACGCCAATGTTGTCGTGCTGGTGCTGGACGCGCAGCAGGATATTGCCGAACAGGATACGCATATCGCGGGATTTATCCTGGAGGCGGGCAGAGCGCTGGTGTTGGCGGTCAACAAATGGGACGGGTTGAGCGCGGAGCGGCGCGAGAAAATCAAAAACGATATGGCGAGGAAACTCAGGTTTCTGGATTTTGCCAAGGTGCATTATATTTCCGCGCTGCAGGGCAAGGGCGTGGGTGCGCTGCTCAAGTCGGTGGATGCGGCGTACCGAGCGGCAATGACGAAACTGCCCACCCCCAAACTTACGCGCGCTCTGCAATCCTTGATCGCAAGGCAACAACCACCGCGTGCGGGCCTCATCCGCCCCAAACTGCGCTACGCCCATCAAGGCGGCATGAATCCGCCGCTCATCGTGATCCACGGCAATGCGTTAAACCATGTTCCGGAAAGCTACCGGCGCTACCTGGAAGGTGCTTTGCGCAAGGTTTTCAAGCTGCAGGGCACGCCCCTCAAAGTCCAATTTAAGCATGGCCGCAATCCCTATGCCGGCAAATAGGTTTGAAAACAAGAGAATTGGGCCGGGCCAGGCGGCTGGCTTTAAGCCAAAAAATCGAGTAAAGTAAACTTTCGAATAACTAAAACCATGGAGTCAAGATGAGTGCAAAAGGGCAATTGTTACAAGACCCATTCTTGAATGCTTTGCGCAAGGAACACGTGCCGGTTTCCATTTATCTGGTGAACGGCATCAAATTGCAGGGACAGATAGAATCGTTTGACCAATACGTGGTGCTGTTGAAAAACACCGTAACGCAAATGGTGTACAAGCACGCAATTTCCACCGTGGTGCCCGCCAAGGCGGTCAGCATACCATTCGAGCAACCTTCTTCCGAGAGCTAATGCTGGGTGTTTGAGCGTCCCGACAGCGGGAACACAGGAGTATTGGTCAGTCTCGATTTTGGCGAGGCGGGCTATGCAGAAAGCCTGCAAGAATTGCAGCAGCTTGCGCTAAGTGCCGGAATCATCCCCAAACTGGTAATAAAAGGAAAACGCTCCAAGCCGAACCCGGCGCTGTTTGCCGGCACAGGCAAAGTCGCCGAAATCGCACAAGCCTTGCGCGAGAGCGGTGTGCAAGTCGTCATATTCAACCATGATTTGTCCCCCGCCCAGGAGCGCAACCTGGAGAAGGAACTGCGCTGCAGAGTGGTGGATCGAACCAGTCTTATCCTCGATATCTTCGCACAGCGCGCGAAAAGCCACGAAGGAAAGCTGCAAGTGGAGCTGGCGCAACTGGAGCATCTTTCCACCCGCCTGGTACGCGGCTGGACCCACTTGGAGCGGCAAAAAGGCGGTATTGGCTTGCGCGGCCCGGGCGAGACGCAATTGGAAACCGACCGCCGCTTGCTCGCGAAACGCGTCAAGGTGCTTAAGGATAAGCTCGCGCGGTTGCGCCGTCAGCGCGAAGTGCAGCGCAAGGCGCGCCGCCGCGCCAACGTGCTGTCGGTATCGCTGGTGGGTTACACCAATGCCGGCAAATCCACGCTATTCAATTGTCTTACTCATGCCCACGCTTATGTCGCCGACCAGCTGTTCGCGACTCTCGATACTACTTCGCGCAAACTGTTCATCCCGGATTGCGGCACGGTGGTGCTTTCCGACACTGTAGGTTTTATCCGCAGCCTCCCGCATACCCTGGTTGATGCGTTCCGCGCCACTCTGGAAGAAACCGCTCTGGCGGATTTGCTGCTGCATGTGGTGGATGCCAGCCATCCCAACCGCGACCAGCAGATCATTGAGGTGAACAAAGTGCTTGCAGAGATTGGCGCAGATCAGCTGCCGCAGGTGCTGGTGCTCAATAAAATCGACTTGTGCGGCTGGCGGCAGGGCATGGAGCGCGACGAGTATGGTAAAATTGCGCGTGTTCGTTTGAGCGCACACACTGCTGAAGGCATGGATCTGGTGCGCCAGGCGCTGTTTGAAGCGATGCACGGCGGAACTCCGGAAACTGTTGCAGTAAAAGTGGCCTGAGCTTGAGCCGCTCAGTATGGGCGCCTCGGCAACCGTAATAGATTATTTGAGATAAACCACATGGCATTGAATGACCCACAATGGGGCAGGCGCGGCAACCAAGGCCCGCCCGACCTTGATGAAGTATGGCGCAGATTCAATGAAAAATTGAATGCGCTGTTCGGCCGCGGCCGCTCTTCCGGCGGCGGGCCCGGCAGCGCCGCACCCAAACAGTTTCGCGGCGGGTTGGGTTTGCTCATCGTGCTGGTTTTGCTGGTGTGGCTGGCAAGCGGCTTCTATATCGTGGATGCGTCGCAGCGCGGAGTGGTGTTGCGTTTCGGCAAATACCTCGAGACCACTCAACCCGGACCGCGCTGGCATCTGCCTTATCCCATCGAAGGCGTGGAAATCGTTAATCTCTCGCAAGTGAGAACGGTAGAAGTCGGTTACCGCAACAACGTCAAAAGCAAGGTGATCAAGGAATCGCTGATGCTCACCGACGATGAGAACATCATTGATATCCAGTTCGCAGTTCAATACATTCTGAAAAGCCCCGAGGATTACCTGTTTAACAACCGCTCGCCGGAAGACTCGGTGCTGCAGGCCGCGGAAACAGCGATACGCGAAATCGTGGGAAAAAGCAGAATGGATTTTGTGCTCTATGAAGGCCGCGAGCAGGTGGCGGCTCACGCCACCAGCCTGATGCAGGAAATCCTCGACCGTTACAAGACGGGAATACAAATCAGCAAAGTAACCATGCAGAACGCGCAGCCGCCGGAGCAGGTGCAGGCGGCGTTTGACGATGCGGTGAAAGCAAACCAGGACCGCGAGCGCCAAAAAAACGAAGGCCAAGCGTATGCCAACGATGTGATTCCCAAGGCACGCGGCGCGGCGTCGCGCATTTTGCAGGAAGCCGACGGCTACCGGCAGCGGGTGATTGCCAATGCCGAAGGCGACGCCAGCCGCTTCCGGCAGATCCTGGTGGAATACACCAAGGCGCCGGGAGTGACGCGCGACCGCCTGTATCTGGACATGATGCAGCAGGTACTTTCAAGCACCAGCAAGGTGTTGATAGACCAGAAGTCCGGAGCCAATCTGCTGTACTTCCCACTGGACAAGCTGTTGCATATCGGCGGCTCGCCGGCGGACGGGCAGGAACTTGCGCCGAGAGCTGCGACACCTGAGTCGGCGCAGCAGCCGGAGAGCACATCACGTTCGCGCGAAGCGTTTCGCAGCCGCGACCGGGAGCAACGCCAATGAGAAATATCGGCGCGGCCCTGATCGGCATAATCGCTGTGCTGGTGCTAGCCAGCCTCGGCATGTTTACCGTGGACCAGCGGCAGAACGCCATCGTATTTCGCCTGGGCGAAATCATTTCGGTTAAAAAAGAACCCGGGTTGTATTTCAAGGTCCCGATACTCGACAACGTGCGCTTCTTCGAGACGCGCATTCTCACTTTGGATTCCCCCGAGCCGGAGCGTTTCCTCACCTCGGAAAAGAAAAACGTGCTGGTGGATTCGTTCGTCAAATGGCGCATCGCGGATGTCAGGCAGTATTACATCAGCGTCGGCGGCGACGAGCAGCGGGCGCAGTTGCGGCTTGCGCAAACGGTGAATTCCAGCTTGCGCGACGAATTCGGCAACCGCACCGTGCATGATGTCGTGTCCGGCGAACGTGACAAGATCATGAACCTGATGCGGGAAAAGGCGAATGAGGACGCGCGCAAGATCGGCGTGTATGTGCTGGATGTGCGCATCAAGCGTGTTGACCTGCCGCAGGAAGTGAGTGAATCGGTTTACCGCCGCATGGAAGCGGAAAGGAAACGCGTCGCTAACGAGCTGCGTTCGACCGGCGCGGCGGAGTCTGAAAAAATCCGCGCCGACGCCGACCGCCAGCGCGAAATCATCATCGCTGAAGCCTACCGCGAGGCGCAGCAAGTCAAGGGCGTGGGCGATGCCAAAGGCGCGGCGATCTATGCCGAGGCCTACCAGCAGAATCCGGAGTTTTACGCTTTTTACCGCAGCCTGGAAGCCTACCGGCAAAGTTTCAAGAATAAGACCGACATGCTGGTGCTCGACCCCAACTCGGAGTTCTTTAAATACCTGAAGCACGCCGGCAAGCCGGGCAAATAGGCGATCCATGTCCAAGTTTTTGCTGACAGCGTTTGCCCTGATGCTGGTGCTGGAGGGAATACTGCCGTTTCTGCTGCCGACCGTTTGGCGCGAAGCGTTTAAGAGACTGACCGAGATGACGGATGGGCAAATCCGTTTCATCGGACTTTCTTCCATGCTCGCCGGTCTGCTGCTGCTTTATCTGGTGCGATGATGCGTAACTGGCTGCTTCCCGAATACATCGAAGACATCCTGCCGCCCGAGGCGCGCCGCATTGAGCGATTGCGCCGGGGCATTCTCGACCTCTTTCATGTGCACGGCTATCAGTTGGTGATTCCGCCGCTCATTGAATATGTCGAATCGCTGCTTACCGGCACCGGCCGTGACATGGATTTGAAGACCTTCAAACTGGTGGACCAGTTAAGCGGCCGGATGATGGGCCTGCGCGCCGACATCACGCCGCAGGTGGCGCGCATTGACGCGCACCTTCTGAATTGTCAGGGTATCACACGTTTATGCTATTGCGGCAGCGTGGCGCATACCCTGCCCGTGGCATCCGCGCGCACCCGTCAGCCGCTGCAGATAGGCGCCGAGCTTTATGGCCACGCCGGATTGGAAAGCGACAGCGAGATTCAGCGCCTGATGTTGCAAACGCTCAAGCTAGCCGGCATTGCGGAAGTGCATCTCGATGTGGGCCATGTCGCGGTATTTCGCAGTATCGCCAAGCGAGGGGAGGTTCCGAGCGAGCTTGAAGCGGAACTTTTCGGGGCGTTGCAATCCAAGGATATGCCCGCTTTGCGCAAGTTGACGCGCGGCCTCGAACAGCGCGTAAGACAAGCGCTGCTGTTGCTGCCTGAACTCTATGGCGGCGACGAAGTGTTGCAGCGAGCAGCCAAAGACCTGCCCGATTATCCGGAAATTTCCGCGGCGCTCGCGGATTTGCGCACGCTTGCAAAAGAGCTGCGGGATAAGGTGGCGAGCCTGTGCTTTGATCTGGCCGAGCTGCGCGGCTATCGCTACCACAGCGGCGTGGTGTTCGGCGCATACGTCAAAGCCTCGGCCAACGCCGTCGCGCTGGGCGGGCGCTATGACGAAGTGGGCAAAACTTTCGGGCGCGCGCGGCCCGCGACCGGATTCAGCATGGATTTGCGTGAAGTATCTGCGCTACTGCCCGCAGATGGAGCGACCACGGCCATACTTGCGCCTTATGCGCAGGATGCGGCCCTGCAAGAAAAGATCGCGCGCTTGCGCGAACAGGGAGAGATTGTGATCGTGGATTTGCCACAGCATGAAAACTCGCGCCGCGAGCTCAATTGTGACCGCACCCTGGTATTGCGCAACGGAGTCTGGGAAGTAAGCAGCCTGAAGCGACCGGATTGAGTATGTCGAAAAACGTCGTCGTCGTCGGCATGCAATGGGGTGATGAAGGCAAGGGCAAGGTCGTGGATTGGCTCACCGACCATGCCCAGGGCGTGGTGCGTTTCCAGGGCGGGCATAATGCCGGCCACACGCTGGTGATTGACGGCAAGAAAACCGTGTTGCACCTGATTCCCTCAGGCATCCTGCGTAACGGGGTCAACTGCTATATTGGCAATGGCGTGGTGGTTTCGCCGCAAGCCCTGTTGGATGAAATGGCTACGCTCAAAAAAGCCGGAGTGGAAGTAATCGGGCGATTAAAAATCAGCGAAGCCTGTCCGCTGATTCTGCCTTATCACGCGGCGCTTGATCAGGCGCGCGAAGCGGCAAAAGGCGCGCGCAAGATCGGCACTACCGGACGCGGCATAGGTCCCGCTTACGAGGACAAGGCGGCGCGGCGCGCGATCCGCCTGCAGGATTTGTTTCACCGCGAACGCTTTGCGGCCAAGCTCCGCGAAGTGCTGGAATACCACAATTTCGTGCTGAAGAATTATTTTCACGCAAAGACCGTGGATTTCCAGCGCACCCTTGAAGACTCGTTCGCGCTTGCCGGGCAAATCAAGCCCCTGGTTGCGGACGTGCCGCGCCTGTTATTCCAGGCGAGCCGCGAAGGAAAAAATATTTTGTTTGAAGGCGCCCAGGGGACACTGCTCGACATTGACCACGGCACTTACCCTTACGTCACTTCCAGCAATTGCGTAGCAGGAGCTGCTGCTGCGGGGAGCGGCATTGGACCGCAGATGCTGCACTATGTGCTGGGAATTACCAAAGCCTATACCACGCGCGTGGGCTCCGGCCCGTTTCCTACCGAATTGAGCGATGACGTGGGCAAGAAGCTCGCGGCGCGCGGGCAGGAATTCGGCGCGACCACCGGGCGTCCACGCCGTTGCGGCTGGTTCGATGCTGCTGCGCTGAAGCGCTCGATCCAGATCAACGGCGTCTCGGGTTTGTGCGTTACCAAACTTGATGTGCTCGACGGCATGCGACGGCTGCGCCTGGGAGTGGGGTACAAAGTTGACGGCGTGGAGAGCGATATTCTGCCGGTGGGCGCGGAACTGCTCGCCGAGAGCGAACCGATATACGAAGAAATTCCCGGATGGAAAGAAAGTACGGTGGGTTTGAAGCGTTTTGAAGACCTGCCGTCGGCAGCGCAGAATTATCTCAAGCGCATCGAGGAAATTTGCGATGTTCCGATTGACATGATTTCCACCGGGGCGGAGCGCGAAGAAACCATCGTGTTGCGCCACCCGTTCAAGTAATCAGAATCAATGATGCAGGAGCCGGTGGGAGGTTGCAAAGACGCTTTAATTATTTCAAATAGATCCAGAATCGTGCCATTTGGTGCCGAGAAGAGGACTCGAACCTCCACAGTGTTGCCACCGCCAGGACCTGAACCTGGTGCGTCTACCAATTCCGCCATCTCGGCTTTCGAGAAGGTGCAAATCTAATAGGAAAACATTTTCTTGTCAACGAAATCCCCGAAGCATTTTAAATCCTTGACCAAAGCGGAACACCGGTCGCGCCAGCAGCCCAAAGCGAAATCCAAATTGCGCGAGCTTGACCCGCATTTTAAGCGCGAACGCCTGAAATACCGGGATGCCTTGCCGAGCCGCGAATTCATTTTACAGATTCTCGCAGAGCAGGGCGTTCCGCTTTCCGTTGAAACACTGCTGCGGTCCCTTGGGGTCGGCGGCCACGAGGCTGCGCTGTTCGACCGCCGGCTGCGGGCGATGGAGCGCGACGGGCAAATCATGCGCAATCGCAAAGGCGCGATATGCGTGGTGGACAAGCTCGATCTCATCAAGGGCACAGTGCAGGGGCATCCCGACCGTTTCGGTTTTTTGATACCGGATGACGGCGGGCCCGATCTGTTTCTCGGTCCCAAGGAAATGCAAAAAGTGCTGCACGGCGACCGGGTCATGGCGCGCGAAATCGGGGTGGACCGCCGCGGACGGCCCGAGGCCAGCATCGTCGAGGTGCTCACGCGCGCCAACCAGCGCCTCGTGGGCAGGCTGCACGTAGAGCACGGCATCCAATTCGTGGCGGCTGAAAACAAGCGCATCAGCCAGGATATTTTAGTGCCGCAGGGCGAAATCCACGCGGCGAAGCCGGGGCAAGTGGTGATGGTGGAAATAATCGAGCAGCCGAGCAGGCACGCACAGCCTGTCGGACGCGTAATCGAAGTGCTCGGCAATTACGCGGACCCGGGGATGGAGATCGAGATCGCGCTGCGCAAGCATGATTTGCCGCATGTGTTTCCGCCGGATGCGGGCAAATTGGCTAAACACCTGCCGAATGAGGTCCTGGAAAAAGATTATGCCGGGCGCGCAGACCTGTGCGGTCTTCCGCTGGTGACCATAGACGGCGAAACGGCGAAGGATTTTGACGACGCGGTGTACTGCGAAGCGCAGGGCAAAGGATTCAAGTTGTTCGTGGCGATTGCCGATGTCAGTCATTATGTGAAGCCGGGAGATGCCCTGGATCGGGAAGCGTTGGAACGCGGCAACTCAGTGTATTTCCCGCGGCGCGTGATCCCGATGCTGCCTGAAGCCTTAAGCAATGATCTTTGCTCGCTCAACCCGAGAGTTGCGCGGCTGACAATGGTGTGCGAAATGCAAGTTGCCGCTGATGGTGAAATTGGTGAATATCGTTTTTATCCGGCAGTGATGCTCTCGCAGGCGCGGCTCACCTACACCGCGGTTGCCGAGATGCTCGAGCATCCTGAAGGCGATGTGGCGCGCCGCTACAACAGGCTGCTGACGCATATCAAAATGCTTTACACGCTCTACAAGGTCTTGGCCAAGGCCAGGGAAAAGCGTGGTGCGATTGACTTTGAGACTATCGAAACGCAGATGATTTTCAACGAGCATGGGAAAATCGAGCGCATCGTTCCGGTAAAGCGCAACGATGCGCACCGCCTGATTGAAGAATGCATGCTGGCCGCCAACGTCTGCGCCTCGGATTTCCTCAAGAGCCATGGACAGCGCACGCTATACCGGATTCACGAAGGCCCGACCCCGGAAAAGCTCGAGGCTTTGCATGGTTTTCTCAGGGAATTCGGTTTGCATTTGGGCGGAGGCGACAATCCGCATGCCAGGGATTATGCCAGGCTGTTGAGCGCCATCCGCGACCGTCCTGATGCGCAATTGCTGCAAACGGTAATGTTGCGTTCTATGCAACAAGCGATGTACAGCCCGGACAACGTGGGCCATTTCGGATTGGCGTACGAGTCCTATACGCATTTCACTTCGCCGATCCGGCGCTATCCTGATTTGCTGGTGCACCGGGCGATAACAGCGGTGTTGCAGGGCAAGACCTATAATCCGGGCGACTGGAAGCAGTTGGGTATTCATTGCTCGCTCACCGAGCGCCGCGCCGATGACGCGACGCGCGACGTCGAAGCCTGGCTCAAGTGTTACTACATGCAGGATAAGATCAACGAGTGTTTCGATGGCACGGTGAGCGGGGTGACCGGCTTCGGCATTTTCGTGGCGCTCGATGACATTTACATAGAAGGGCTGGTGCATATTTCCGATCTGGGGAGCGATTACTTTCATTTTGACGCGGGGAAGCATCTTCTGCTGGGCGAGCGCACCGGCAGGAAATTCCGCTTGGGAGACCGGGTGCGCATCAAGGTGGTGAGGGTGGATCTGCAAAGCACCAAAATTGATTTCGTTCTCGAAGATGCCCCGGATGCATCGGGTAAAAAGAGCCGGCAAGCAAAAAAAGTCGTTTCGCTGCGCGCAAGGTGAAAGCATGAGCCGCCTGATTTACGGGTTTCACGCGGTCACCGCGCGCATCCGCCAGAATGCCAAAAGCGTGGAAGAAATCTATTTAGACGGAGCGCGCCAGGACCCGCGCATGAAAGCTTTAATTGCGCTTGCCGAGAATCACGGCTTGCGCGTCATCATGCTCGATCATGCGCGACTTGACGGCATGACTGGAAATGCCCGGCACCAGGGCGTGGCAGCCAAAACCGCCGCTGAAACTCAGCGTGTGGATTTGGACGAAGTGCTGGATAGCTTAAGCGAACCGGCATTGCTCCTGGTGTTGGATGGTGTTCAAGACCCGCACAACCTTGGCGCTTGCCTGCGCGTTGCGGATGCCTGCGGTGTGCAAGCGGTCATCGCCCCCAAGGATCGCGCAGTCGGGATTACTCCAACAGTATCTAAAGTGGCTTGCGGCGCAGCGGAAACGGTACCTTATATTGTTGTCACCAATCTTGCCCGGACGCTACGTGCACTGAAAGAGCGAAACATTTGGATTATCGGCACGGATAGCAATTCGGAGCAGGATTTGTTCTCGGCAAAACTTGACGGCCCCATTGCCTGGGTGCTGGGCGCTGAACAAGAAGGCCTGCGGCGGCTCACCCGCGAAACTTGCGACGAGCTGGTGCGCATTCCCATGGCAGGCAGCGTGGAAAGTCTGAATGTATCGGTCGCAAGCGGAATATGTCTGTTTGAAACGAGAAGACAGAGAACCATTAAATAGATGCTATCTATTGCTTGTGACAACAACTGCGGTGCCGTAGCACAGGACTTCCGTCAGGCCCGCCATTAAGTCGGTCGCGTCATACCGCACGGCAATGATTGCATTCGCCCCGAGTTGTTCGGCGTGCGCGCACATCAAATCACAAGGTCTCCGATCGCGTCATGGGTCGGGGATAATATACCAGTTGCCCGCGCTGCCTGGAAACCTTATAATTGCGGCCTTTCAATCCTTGCCTTGCCTTACCGTCTCGAATAGCGGAAGGCCAATAGGAACCGAAGCGAAACAAGACGTTTGCCTTTAGACGAGGCGCAGCGCAGTCTGAGCAGCGGAGCATACAAAATCAGTATGTGAGCAGCAAAGACAAGCTGCAACAAAGTAATAAAGGCAAAATCCGCAGTTTCGCAATGGTTCCTGAGACCATAAGGGGATTTGTTAATGCGGCATTACGAAATCGTTTTTATCGTCCATCCTGACCAGAGCGAGCAGGTGCCCGGCATGATCGAGCGCTATCGCGGACTGGTTACCTCCAAGGGCGGGAAGATGCACCGTCTCGAAGACTGGGGCCGCCGACAGCTCGCTTATCCGCTTGCCAAAATCCACAAGGCGCATTACGTGCTGATGAACGTTGAGTGCGACCAGGCGACGCTGGACGAGTTGGAACATGCATTCAAATTTAATGACGCGGTGCTGCGCCACCTGACCGTGAAAATGGACGCCGCAGTGAGCAGCCCTTCGCCGATGATGCGTGAGGAAAAAAGCAGGTCGCTCACGCCGGCCGCAGACGAAGTCAAGGCGGCACCCGCCGCCGAGGAACCGGCAGTAGGAACCTCTGATTAAGTGCTCAAGTGGATTGCAACAGCGTCGAGTTATGCGGGCAGATTACGGAAATCACCCCGCTGCGTTACACCCCTGCGGGTATTGCGGTGCTGAATTTCAGGGTGAATCACGCTTCATGGCAAATGCACGGCGGGACAAAGCGCAATGTCGAATGCGAAATCCAGGCACTGGCGCTGGATGAAATCGCGAAATCAGCGGCGAAATTGAAAGTGGGCGCGCCGGTGCGGTTAACCGGTTTCCTGGCACGCAAAAGCCAGAACAGCACGCAACTGGTGTTGCATGTGAATAACGTGGAATTGGAATAGAAAGGTTTGATATGCCAAGGCCAACATTTAAACGCAAAGACAAAAAAGACCGCAAAGACCGCAAGGACGGCGGCAACCGCCCTTTGTTCAGGCGCCGGAAATTCTGTCGCTTTACTGCGGAAGGCATTAAGGAAGTGGACTACAAGGATGTCGAGCTGCTAAAGGATTTCGTGAATGAGAGCGGCAAGATTATTCCCGCGCGCATCACCGGCACCAAGTCGCGCTACCAGAGGCAATTGAGCACGGCGGTCAAGCGCGCCCGCTACCTGGCGCTGTTGCCGTACACCGATCTGCACTGAGGAGTAGAGCCATGCAAGTTATTTTGCTGGAAAAATTGGTGAATCTCGGAAAGCTCGGCGACGTGGTCAAGGTGAAAGAGGGCTTTGCGCGCAACTTTCTCATCCCCCGGGGCAAAGCCAAACGCGCGACACCGGCCAATATCGCCGAGTTCGAACTGAGGCGAGCGGAACTCGAAAAAACCGAGAATGAAGTTCTCGCCGAAGCCCAGGAGCAGGCCGCCAAAATGCAGGGCCTGATGGTGCAAATCACCCAGAAAGCCGGAGTGGATGGAAAGCTTTTTGGTTCGGTGACCAACGTAGATATCGCAGAAGCTTTGCAAGCGCAGAGCTTCCCCATTCAGAAAGCCGCGATCCGCATGCCGCACGGGCCGTTGAAGCAGGTGGGTGACTATAACATTATTGTGGTGCTGCATGCCGATGTGACAGCGGCCATCACCGTATCGGTGCTTGGAGAGAGCTGAAACATTCCTAATGCTTTGATTAAAAGAGGGCTGGCAACAGCCCTCTTTTATTTCTGGCCATTCGTTCTCCGAATGGTAAAATGCATTCAAGTAACGCAGCTGTTTTCGCTCGCGATTGCGGCAATTGAATGGTATGATAATACTATTTAATACAATATGTTGTAATATTAATATAATTATTTACATTAAGTCATGATTCAGGCGGTTTCCCAGGTTGTCCATGATGAGCAGGTAGATGTCATTAAACTGCCGCCGCACTCGATTGAGGCGGAACAATCGGTGCTAGGCGGGCTGCTCTTGGATAACAGCGCCTGGGATAAAGTAGCCGACGTGATTGTCGAGGCGGATTTTTACCGGCATGACCACCGCCTGATTTACCGGCATATTTGCAAGCTCATCGAGCACAACAACCCGGCCGACGTGATTACCGTCGCCGAATCCCTGGAAAACAGCGCGGAACTGCAAAACGCCGGCGGCCTGGCTTACCTGGGTGCGCTCGCCCAGAACACGCCTTCTGCGGCCAACATCCGCCGTTATGCGGAAATCGTGCGCGATCGCTCGGTGCTGCGCAAGCTAGCCTCAGTCGCCACTGAAATCGCGGACAGCGCCTACAATCCGCTGGGGCGCGAAGCCGTGGACCTGTTGAACGATGCGGAAGCCAAGGTGTTTCACATCGCCGAAGCGGGAGCGCGCGGGCAAATCGGTTTCGCCGAAATCCAGCCGCTGCTCACGCAAGTGGTGGAGCGCATAGACATGCTCTACCACCGCGACAACCCGAGCGATATCACCGGGGTTCCGACCGGGTTTACCGATCTTGACCAGAAGACTTCCGGCTTGCAGCCGGGCGATCTGGTAATCGTCGCGGGACGGCCGAGCATGGGCAAAACTTCGCTCGCGCTCAATATCGCCGAATATGTCGGTATAGAACTGCATCTGCCGGTCGCGGTGTTCAGCATGGAAATGTCGGGCACGCAGCTGGTGATGCGCATGATGGGCTCGGTGGGGCGGCTGGATCAGCACAAGGTGCGCACCGGAAAGCTGCAGGACGACGATTGGCAGAAACTCACCCACGCGGTAGGCAAGCTCAACGACGCGGCGATTTATATAGATGAGAGCGGGGCGCTCACCGCGCCGCAATTGCAGGCCAGGGCGCGGCGACTGCACCGCCAGTGCGGCGGCTTGGGGCTGTTGGTGGTTGATTACCTGCAACTGATGTCGGCGGCGAGCGAAGGAGAGAACCGCGCCACCGAAATTTCGCAGATTTCGCGCTCGCTGAAAGCGCTGGCGAAAGAACTGAATGTACCGGTGGTGGCTCTCTCCCAGCTCAACCGCAGCCTTGAGCAGCGCACCAACCGTCGGCCCATTATGTCCGATTTGCGCGAATCAGGCGCCATTGAGCAGGATGCCGACTTGATTTTGTTTATTTACCGCGATGAGGTTTACAACCCCGAGACCAAGGATAAAGGAATGGCGGAAATCATCATCAGCAAGCAGCGCCACGGCCCGATCGGCACGGTGCAGCTGACCTTCCTCCCCGAATTCACCCGCTTCGAGAATTACACCCCCGGTTATTAAATCTTTCCTTCTGACTGCACCAGTTTCATCTGAGAATGGCGAATTGCCAGGACAGCCTGAGGAGAATTTGATCCCCCCTTAACGTGCTGCGTTTGAGCTGCTTACGCGGGGGGCTCGCTTTTGGCTTCAGGCGGTTTGGCTTTGCGCGGCGATTTGCGTGGCGCCGCCTTATCGGCACCTGCTTCGCCTGGAACCTTCACTGCGGCCACGCTGCGCAAATCCGGAATGATGATGACGGTGCCGACGGGGATCTCCTGCAACTTGCCGTCAGGAAATGTCTGCGGGTTGGCTAGCAGGATCGCCCGCACCATTTTCTTTTGATAGAGGGGTTCCTTGGGATAAATCTTCTGTGCGATATCAGCCAGTGAGTCGCCGGGACGCATGGACCAGTAGATTCCTCCGCCTTCGGGCAGCGAGCCCGGAAGAGGGGACCCCGCGGGCGATGGCGCAGGCTCCGGCTGCATGGGGATGGCCAGAACATTGCCGCTGCGCGTCCCGAGCAGTACGGTGAAATCGCGGGAAACTTGCAGTTGACCCGGGCACTGGACTTTCAAGAGCAGGTTGAAACCGTTGTCGCTCAGCGGCTGCGCGGTGGTGACGCTGACGGTTTGCTTGCCGTCGCGCGTATCCAGCGAGATGGTGGCGTCGGTCAGATACGGCAGCTTGTTCTCCGCTTCGGTATCGGGCTTGCCGAGCGAGAGGCACTCCGGAGTAATGGTCTCGCCGGCGCCGGTCCGAATTTCAGCATAAGCTTGAAGGGTTTCGTCGCGGAAAGACTGCACCGTGAGATTGCCGATGCTGATGACCGCATGGGCATTTGCAGCCGTGAGAGACAAGGCGACGCTGCAAAGCACGAGGCGCAAATTCATGGAAAAGTTTTTCATCACAATACCCCCGCTGCGTAATCGGCAAGCCGCGATCTTTCCCCGCGCAGCAGCGTGACATGACCGCTGTGCGACCAGCCTTTAAAGCGGTCCACTACGTAAGTCAAACCGGAGCTGCCTTCAGTGAGATAAGGCGTATCAATTTGCGCGATATTGCCAACGCACACCACTTTGGTGCCGGGCCCGGCGCGGGTAATCAGTGTTTTCATCTGTTTCGGCGTCAGGTTCTGGGCTTCGTCAATAATCAAAAATTTATTAATAAAGGTGCGGCCGCGCATGAAGTTCAGTGATTTTACCTTGATGCGCGAACGAATCAAATCACGAGTGGCGGCGCGCCCCCATTCCCCCGCTTCGTCATCGGTTTTGTTAAGGACGTCCAGGTTATCCTCCAACGCCCCCATCCACGGGGTCATTTTCTCTTCTTCGGTACCCGGAAGGAAACCGATATCTTCGCCCACAGGCACGGTGACCCGCGTCATGATTATCTCAGTATAAACCTTATGCTCCAGAGTTTGCATCAAGCCCGCGGCCAGGGTCAGCAGGGTTTTTCCCGTGCCTGCTTGTCCAAGCAGGGTGACGAAATCGATATCCGGGTTCATCAGCAAATTCAACGCGAAGTTCTGTTCGCGGTTGCGCGCGGCGATGCCCCACACGTTATTCTTCTGGTGCGTGTAATCCTTGAGCGTTTCCAGTACGGCGGTCTTGCCGCTCTGTTCCTTGACGCGGGCATTAAACGGCTTGTCGATCTCCTGATAGATAAACTCGTTAACCAGCAAACTGGGGCAGAGTGGCCCGCTCACGCGGTAGAAGGTATGGCCGGACTGCTGCCACGATTCCATTTCATTGCTGTGCTTGTCCCAGAAATCCTCGGGCAATTCCTGGAACCCGGTATACAGCAAATCGGTATCTTCGAGCACCTTGTCGTTGAAATAATCCTCGGCGGCAAATCCCAGCGCGCGCGCTTTGATGCGCATGTTGATGTCTTTGCTGACGAGAATCACGTGTCGCCCCGAATAGGTCTCCTGCAAGTGCTTTACCACGCTGATGATCTGGTTGTCGCTGTATCCGCCGGGAAGATGGGCGGGAAGGTCGCCGTTGATCACCTTGGTTTGCAGGAACAAGTGCCCGGTTGCATCCTTTCCACCGTGCGTTTCAAGGGAAATGCCATCTTCCATATTGGTGTAAGCATCGCTCACGATTTCGTCGAGATAACGGCTCGCCTGACGTGCGTTGCGCGCTACTTCCGACATGCCTTTTTTATTGTGGTCGAGCTCTTCCAGGGTGGCCATCGGCAGGTAGACATCGTGTTCCTGGAAACGGAACAGGCTGGTCGGGTCGTGCATCAGGACGTTGGTATCGAGAACGAACAGCTTGGTTTTGGTGTGCAGGCGGGTGACGACAGATGCGGGTTTTCTCTGGGTCATTTTGTTTTCCGTTAAATGATTATTTCAAAGTTCGTACGTACAACTTCCTGTGCTTGACCGGGCACTTTCACACTGCGCCACTCGCGCCGCAGAGCCCCCTTGGAGAAAAATAAATGATGAGAACTTTTGCCTGTGGAGAAGGAGAGGCGAAAAACCTTGTTCCCGGTTGAGGGGGTTTCAAAGTCGAGGAAGGCAGTGTTTACCATTATCGTTTGTCGCAGTGTATTACACCCCTTTGCGCTTGACAATCGTGGCCTGGGGTCTGCAGACGGCTTACCCGGCGAGGAATTCCTTGGTTTGCAGCATAAGCGTTTCGCTGGCGCCGGGCAATTTGCCGAACGCCACTTCGTGCCGTGGAAGCTTCCTGGTTTCCAGCGAGGCATAAAGGTCGCGGGTTGCCACCAGTTCATAGCCTTGCGCGCGCCAGCCTTTTAGCAGGCGCTCGAAAAGCGGCGCGAGTGTCATGCCTTCAAGCTCAGCACGCAAGGTGTAAAGATGGCCGGTCGCGGGCGGGTTGGCGCTGAGATTCAACACATAATCCGCGGCCGCCTCCACTCCGGCGCTCTTGATCGCTTCATCGAGCGTCGGCAGGGTGGTGGGAAGCTGTGGACAGGCGATGATTTCGCCACGGTAGATGGGAATGAACGGGCAGCGGCCGCGTGTGTCGCTGCAATAGGCAAAACCCAACCGCTGGGTCAAACGATAGGCGTACAGGTTCATCTGCCAACCCGCCGCTGCGTGGGCTGCGGGGGGATCACCGAAAATTTCGGCAAAACGCTCGCGCCCCAGGCGCATTTGTTTTTCGCTCCAGCCAGCCTCGCTTTGCGCCGCCTTATTGGACCATGCCGCAGCGTCATACGCCTGCAAGCCGACTTCAAACCCGGCTGCGCGCGCTTTGCGCATGATATCGCCGCATTGCTTGCCGATGTCGGGTCCCGGCAGCAAAGTGCCGTAAAACAGCGACGGCAATCCATAATATTTAAGCAGATTGCCGCGCAACAGCCGTTTCAACATGCGGCCGCTATGGTCAGGTCCGACGCAGAAGAAAAAACTGGCTGTGGCGTTATGCTTTTGCAGTAGTTCCACAAGACGCGGCACGCCTTGATGGGTGCCGCGCAAAGTCTGCACATCTATTTTGAGTGCGAGCTTCATTTTGATTTTTGTTTGTTCCCTGAAATAATGGTTTGCGCAAGGCGCTGTATTTCGGCATCGCCCGTTGTATTGACATGTAAAATCGCCGCATCCTGATACTGAGGATAATGTTTAAGGGTTGATTTCCTGTAAGCCGGGTCGTAATGCCGCTCCAGCAACTCCATTACCAAAGCGTCCCATTGCCGGTCGGCCACATAGCCTTTCCAGCGGGTGATTAATTCGTGGCCAAAACGTGTAGTCAAAAATTCCAGTTTCTGCATTAGTGTTTCGGGATCGCGCAGGAAATGCTGGTATTCCTCTTTGAGTAACTTCGCGCGCAAGCTTGCGTCGGCTTCGATGCGGATGCAATGTCCGCGCCACATCGCATCGAGCAATACGTCCGGCACCCTTACGTTACCGATTTTCTTGCTCTCGGATTCGACATAAACCCGTTCTTTGGGATCGAAACGCTGCAACTTCGACCAAATCAGGCTTTCAAACATTTTTTGCGTGGGCTGCGGCTCATCGGGCAGGCCGCCGAGCACCGAGCCGCGGTGCGCGGCAAGCCGCTCCAGGTCCAGCACTTGCACGCCAAGCAGGTCAAGCGCCTGTATCAGCCGGCTTTTGCCTGAGCCGGTTGGGCCGCAGATGACGCGAAACTGGAATTGTCCGGGCAACTTCAACAAACCCTCAATTACTGCCGCGCGATAAGATTTGTAGCCCCCTTGCAGCCTTCCGGCATGCCAGCCGACTTGTTCGAGAACATGCACCATCGCCGCGCTGCGGTTTCCACCGCGCCAGCAATACACCAGGGGCCGCCAGTCTTTTTGCCGTGTGATAAAAATCTTTTCAATATGATGTGCGATATTGCGCGCCACTAAGGCTGCGCCGATTTTTTTCGCTTCGAAGCTGGAGACTTGTTTATATATTGTGCCGATCTGTTTTCTTTCGGCATCGTCAAGCACCGGGCAGTTGATGGCGCCCGGGATGTGATCTTCGCTGAACTCCTCGGGAGTACGCACGTCAATCAACTCGTCAAAGTCGCGCAACTGTGTTACGTTTATTCCATCGCGAGATTGCAAAGGAAGCATCTTAAATGAACCAATTGGCTGAAATTGGTGATATCAAGTTGACTGCATTTTCGCATGGCGGCGGCTGCGGATGCAAAATCGCGCCGGCGCTGTTAAGCGAAATCCTGTCACAATCGGCAATCGGCAAAACCTGGCCTGATCTGCTGGTCGGCACCGAATCGAGCGATGATGCTGCGGTTTACCGGTTGAATGAAACGCAGGCGCTGATCGCGACCACCGATTTTTTCATGCCGATAGTGGATGACCCTTATGATTTCGGCCGCATCGCCGCCGCCAATGCGCTCTCCGACATTTACGCGATGGGCGGACGTCCGATTCTGGCGCTTGCTATCGTCGGCATGCCGATCGGCAAGCTCCCTGTGGCGGTGATTCAGCGCATCTTGGCTGGCGGTGAAGCGGTTTGCACGCAAGCGGGGATTCCCATAGCGGGAGGTCATTCCATTGACTCGCCAGAGCCTATTTACGGTCTGGTGGGCCTGGGTCTGGTCCACCCCGACAAAGTAAAGCGCAACGACACTGCACGCGCAGGGGATGCGCTGGTTATCGGTAAAGCGCTGGGGATTGGCATCATGAGCGCGGCGCTGAAAAAAGGCAAATTGTCGCAACAGGGTTACCGGCAAATGCTGGAGAGCGCCACGCAGCTTAATACCGCGGGCCCGGTGCTTGCCGACATGGCTGGCGTGCATGCGCTCACCGATGTTACGGGATACGGTTTGCTCGGGCATTTACTGGAGATTTGCCGCGGTTCCAGAGTGGGCGCGGAAATCCACTTTGATGCGTTGCCCATTCTTCCCGCAGCGTTGGATTTGGCAAAGCAGGGTGTCGGTCCCGGCGCGATCGAGCGCAACTGGGCGGGCTACGGCAAGCAAGTGGTGTTGCCTCAAGCGATGCCGGAGTGGCAGAAGAAACTGTTATGCGATCCGCAAACCAGCGGTGGTTTGCTGGTGGCCTGCAGTGAGGACGCGACGCCGCAGGTACTGGAAGTTTTTAGACACCAGGGTTTCAATTACGCAGCCAGGATAGGCAACATGACAGCGGGAGATGCACAGGTCAGGCTGGTTGAGTGACTTGCTCTATTTCCTGGGTTTATGCCCGGCTTCGGAGTCCCTGCGGCCGGGTTTGCGGCGCTGCTCGATACCTATGCGCTGCCGCGCCTTGCCTGAGGATTTGCGTCTTCCCTCCACCAGCCTTCTTTCAACTGGAATAAACTCCACCTCATAAGTCGGCAGTTTGGATTTTTCGTTTCCCATAGTTTTCTCATTACCAGCGGCATGTGACATTCAGGAATATAGCATATTTTGAACAATGATTTCAGCCCAGAAGGGGTTTGAGGGTTTTCCAGATATTATCGAGAATAATGGGTTGTGCCGCGGCGGCCGGATGTATACGGTCAGGCTGAAACATCGCCGGGTCATAGCCAAAACCCTCGAGCATGTAAGGCATCAGGGGAAGCCGGTAGCGCTTTGCCAGTTCAGGATAAATGCTGTGAAACTTTTGGGTATAGGCTGTGCCGTAATTAGGGGGCAGGCGCATGCCGACGAGCAACACCTTGGCGCCATGCAGTTGGCAGGCTTTGATGATGCCCTCCAGGTTGTCGCGCGTGGCTTCGACGGGTTGCCCGCGCAAGCCATCGTTGCCGCCTAATTCGAGAATGACGATGGCCGGATGATGCGTTGCAAGGCTCTGCGCGATGCGGCTCAAGCCGCCGCGCGTGGTTTCTCCGGTGACGCTGGTATTGATCACCTGATAATCCAGCTGCTCTTGTTGCAAGCGTTTTTTGAGCAGGCTGACCCAGCCGGCCTCTTGCGGCAAGCCATAAGCTGAAGACAGGCTGTCGCCAAACACCATGATGAGCGGCGCGGCGCCGGCGCAAAGCGGCAGGCATAGACAGAAAACAACAAGGACGCGTTTGAGCATGAATGAAAATCGCATACAGCCCATTGTGCAGGCAGTGGAGCTTACCAAGCAAGTGCATAACGGCGCAGCCTATCTGACCATCCTGCAAGACGTGAGTTTCACGGTTCTGCCTTGCGAAGCGGTGGCGATTCTGGGCGCGTCAGGCTCAGGCAAATCCACCTTGCTGGGGTTGCTGGCGGGTCTCGATACGCCGAGTTCAGGCACAGTCAAGTTGAACGGCGTTGATGTGTTCGCGCTCGACGAAGACGGCCGTGCTGCATTGCGTGCGGGTGTAGTGGGTTTCGTGTTTCAGTCATTTCAGCTTCTGCCCGCGCTCACTGCGCTGGAAAACGCGATGCTGCCGCTTGAGCTTGCCGGCGACCCAGATGCGCGCAAGCAAGCGGCACATATCCTTCAGCGCGTTGGTCTGGGAGAACGGATGCACCATTATCCAAAGCAACTTTCAGGCGGCGAGCAGCAGCGCGTGGCGATTGCCCGCGCCTTTGCCAGGAAGCCGAAGCTGCTTTTGGCGGACGAACCGACCGGTAATCTCGACAGCGCAACCGGCGCGCAAATCATAGAGCTGATATTTGAACTGAACCAGGAGCAGGGTACGACTTTGTTGATGGTGACTCACGATGAAGCGCTGTCCAAGCGCTGCGGGAGGCTGCTTCATCTCACTGCCGGGGTGCTCAGCGAATGAAACTATTTACGCTCTCACTGCGCATGTTGAGCCGGGATTGGCGCTCAGGCGAATTGCGGGTGCTGGCGGCAGCCCTGGTGGTTGCGGTGGCCAGCGTGACCACGGTCGGTTTTTTTGCCGACCGGGTGCAACGGGCATTAAGCGATGAGGCCAATCTGCTGCTCGGGGCGGATTTGGTTCTGGCTTCGGACCGCCCGATCCAAAAGGATTTCGAAGAACAAGCAAAGCAGCGCGGTTTGCGTGTTACGCGCACGCTCAAATTTCCAAGCATGGTGTTGCATGCCGATACAGGGCAGCTCACCGAAATCAAGGCCGCCGCCGAAGGTTATCCTTTGCGCGGGGAATTGCGGGTGGCTGCGCAAAGCGGTACGTCGAAAATCGCCGCGCTTCCTGAGCCAGGATCGGTGTGGGTGGACCTGCGCTTTGCGAGCCGGCTTGGATTTAAAGTAGACGATCCAATTGAGCTAGGCAATGCGCGCTTTCGAATATCTGCGGTAATTACCGAAGAACCGGATTACTCGATCGGCTTTTTCAACATAGCGCCGCGCCTGCTCATGAATCTCAGTGATGTCGCAGCAACCGGTTTGATCCAGACCGGCAGCCGCATCACTTACCATTTGCTGTTTGCAGGCGAGCCTGAAACGATCGCTGACTTCCGCGCCTGGGCGCAATCCCGCCTGGCTTTGGGCGAGCGCCTGGAGGGCATACAGGATGCGCGTCCGGAAATCAAAGCAGCACTGGAACGCGCGCAGAAATATCTGGGCCTGGCGGCGCTGATGAGCGTGGTGCTGGCGGCGGTGGCGGTGGCGCTGGCGGCACAGCGTTTCGTGCAGCGGCATTTAGATGGCTGCGCCATGATGCGCTGTCTGGGCTCAAGCCAAAGCGCGATGTTGCGGCTGTATTTTTATCATTTCCTGCTGTTGGGTATGGCGGCAAGCTTGCTGGGCTGCCTATTCGGCCTATTGGCTCAAGAATTTCTTGCGCGTTGGTTGAGTGTTTTGGCTGCAAGGGAACTGCCTTTCCCAAACCTGTTGCCGGCAACCCATGGCTTTGCATGCGGACTGCTGCTGCTTCTGGGGTTTGCTCTCCCACCGCTCATGCGCTTAAGCCAAGTGCCGACTTTGCGGGTATTGCGGCGCGAACTGGGAATCCCCAAAGGTATGGGCGGCGCCGGATATATTCTGGGTTTTTCAGTAATCGCGGCGATGCTGCTGTGGCAGGCGAATGATTTGAAGCTGGGCCTGTATGTGTTGGGCGGGCTGATCGCAGGCGTTGTGCTGTTTGCATGCATGGCGCTGGTGCTCCTGAAACTGCTGGGACATTTGCATAGCGGTGTAGGGGTAACGTGGCGCTTTGGGCTGGCCAGCGCACGGCGCCGCTCGTCAGGCAGCGTGGCGCAGGTGGTGTGCTTAAGCGCGGGAATGATGGCGCTGCTTTTGCTCACATTGGTGCGCAGCGACTTGCTGCAAAGCTGGAGAAGCAGCTTGCCGCCCGCCGCGCCAAACCGCTTCCTGGTGAATATCCAGCAGGATCAGTTACAGACGCTGCATGAATTTTTCGCCGCCCACGGCCTGGACCAGCCGCGCATTTTCCCAATGGTGCGCGGCAGGCTGACCGCCATCAACGGCAAAACCGTGTCTTCCTCGGATTATTCCGAGCAGCGCGCAAAACGCTTGATTGAGCGCGAGTTCAATTTGTCCTGGGCGCGCGAGATGCAAGCCGACAACCAGATTGTTGCAGGCCGCTGGTGGCGTGAGAAGGAAACAGGCAAAGCGATGTTCTCGGTGGAACAGGGGCTCGCCGAAACTCTGGGCATCCGGCTTGGCGCTACGCTAACCTATGATATCGCCGGTGCTGTGTTGAGCGGGCAAGTCACGAGCTTGCGCAAAGTGGACTGGGATAGTTTCAGGGTGAATTTCTTTGTCATCGCGCCGCCCGGTGTGCTGGAGAATTATCCGGTGAGCTATATCACCAGCTTTCACTTGCCGGCGGACCGCTCAGCGGTGGTCAACGATCTCGTCAAGGCGTTTCCGAATTTCCTGGTGATAGACGTGGCGGCGATCATTTCACAGGTGCAAAAAATCATGGACAAAGTGGTGCAGGCGGTTGAATTCGTTTTCATGTTCAGCCTGCTCGCCGGATTGATGGTGCTTTATGCGGCTATCGTCGCAGCACAGGATGAGCGCATGCTGGAAGCGGTAATGTTGCGTACGCTCGGTGCAAGCAGAGGGCAAATCATGCGCGCCCAGCTTTCCGAGTTTGTCGCGATTGGATCTTTGGCGGGGCTGCTTGCTGCGACTGGCGCAAGTGCTCTGGGTTATGTTCTGGCCTCCAATGTATTGAATGTCGCGTATGTCCTGAATCCCTGGCTGTGGATAATGGGTTTAGCGGGCGGCGCTACCGGGGTGACACTCGCAAGCTTGCCGCAGATGCGAGCTACGCTCAACCGCCCGCCGCTGCAAAGCCTGCGCAGCTTCGGATAGAGCCGGTCTGGATGCGCTATACTGATTCAGGCTTACGGAGAATTTATGAACGAAATCCTGTTGGGTGTTGTTGCGATGCTTATTCTGGGTGTTGTTTTCTGGATAGGCTTCAGGCTGCTCACTCGGCAAAATCTGTCAAGCGAGCTGGAGCGGTTGATGGAAGACAAGCACCGCGCCATGCTCAAAGATTTGCACGAGGGCCTGACCCGCCAGGGCGACCGCCTTGATGAAAAGCTCACGCAAAACTCCGAGCGGCTGCGCGCCACTGTGGATGAACGTTTGCAGCAAATCAGCGGGAAAGTGAGCGAGCGCCTCGACGAAGGATTCAAAAAGACCAACGAAACCTTCACTAATGTGATGGCGCGGCTTGCCACCATAGATGAGGCGCAAAAGAAAATAGACGGCCTTACCAGCAACGTGGTGAGCCTGCAGGAATTGCTGGGCGACAAACGCTCGCGCGGCGCTTTTGGCGAAGTGCAGTTGGAAGCGCTGGTGAGAAATATCCTGCCGCCCTCTGCTTATGCCATGCAATACACCTTAAGCAACGGCAGCCGCGCGGATTGTGTGCTGCGGCTTCCCGAGCCCACCGGCATGGTCGCGGTGGATTCCAAATTCCCTCTGGAAAACTATCACCGCATGTTCGCGCCGGATGTCAGCGAAATCGAACGTGCCCAGGCGCAGCGCCAGTTCAAGGCGGACGTCAAAAAACACGTGGATGACATCAGCCAGAAATATATCATTTCCAATGAGACTTCGGACGGCGCGGTGATGTTTGTGCCGGCGGAAGCGGTGTTTGCTGAAATCCATGCTTACCACTTCGACATCGTGGATTACGCGATGAAACAGCGGGTGTGGATCGTTTCACCGACCACGCTGATGGCGGTGCTGAACACTGCCCGGGCAGTATTGAAAGATGTGGAAATGCGCAAGCACATGAACGTTATCAAGGAAGCGCTGGCCAAATTGGGCATAGATTTTGAACGTTTTGATCTGCGCATGAAAAATCTCGCCAACCATATCCGCCAGGCCCATGAAGACGCTCAGGAAGTGCACACTACCAGCAGGAAAATCAGCGATAAATTCAAGCGCATCGAAGGTGTGGAACTGGAGCAGAGCGAGCCGGCCGCCATGCTGGACGTGAAGCAGGGACGCGAAGAGTCGGGTTGAGCGTGTGGGGACTCAAGGCTTGGCGCAGGCGGCGTACTTCAAGCCGCGCCGTATTGGATGAAGCGTTGTGGCGGAATGTTGTTTCGCGTTTTGCTTTCCTGCGCGCACTCACTCCCGGTGAGCAAGGGCGCCTGCGCGACATGACGCAACACTTCCTCGGCTGCAAACAAATCAGCGGCGCGGCGGGATTGCAATTAACGGATGAAATGCGCACGGTGATTGCCGCCCAAGCCTGCTTGCTGATCCTCAACCTGGGCCTGGATTACTATCGGGGCTGGGTTGAAGTCATCGTTTATCCCGGCGATTTTATGCCGCGTCACGAATACACTGATGAAGACGGCGTGGTGCATGTTACGCGTGAAGCCATGCAAGGGGAAGCCTGGCTGCAGGGCCCGGTGATTTTGTCTTGGGAAGCCGCTGCCGAATCGCAGAATAATCAAGGTGTCAATGTGGTGATTCATGAATTCGCGCACAAGCTCGATATGCTGAATGGCGAACCCAACGGTTTCCCGCCTCTGCATGAAGACATGAGCCGCGAAGCCTGGATGCGGGATTTCTCTGCGGCCTACCAGGATTTCTGCGTCCGGGTTGACAGGGGAGAGGGAACGGCGGTCGATCCTTACGCGGCGGAGAGCCCGGCGGAATTCTTTGCGGTATTGAGCGAAGTTTTCTTTGAAACTCCTCAAGTACTCAAGCGCTCTTACAGCGAAGTGTACCGGCAGCTCAGCCGATTTTACCGTCAGGATCCTGCGCTACGTATGATGCGCTGAACTGATGGAGTCCGTCTGCAAATGAACCCATAAGTATTACCCGCCTTTTACGACCAATAAACCGTTTCATTCATGTCCACTCGTCAGAGTGGGATAAGGAGTCTCGATGAAACAAGCGTTAAATTTGCTCGACAATTTGCTGAGTTACGCGAACCGGGTTGGTGAATTCCTGCCGCAGTTGGGATTGAGATTGCTGCTCGCCTACGAATTCTGGGAATCGGGCGTGGAGAAATTCAATGGGGAGAATTGGTTTACCGATATTCAGGACAAATTCCCTTTTCCGTTTAATCTCGTTCCAGTGGAAGTGAGCTGGGCGCTTTCTACCTGGTGCGAACTGCTCGGCGCAGTGGCGCTGGTGGTGGGGCTTGGTACACGCTTTTTCAGCGTCTCTCTGGTCATTCTCACCGTGGTTGCCTGGGTTAGCGTGCATGCGGGCCATGGCTACAACGTATGTCAAAACGGTTTCAAGCTGCCGCTTATTTACCTCATCCTGTTGCTACCTTTGGTCTTCAGCGGGCCAGGGAAACTCAGCGTGGATCACTGGTGGTGGCCGCGTTTGTGCAAGAGGCTGAAGTAGTCATTAGTTCAGGTAGTTTTCTTCGCGGCACTGGAGGGCTGGGCGTCCGCTTCAAACTCGCTTAGCTCCTCACGCGTGTTGATGTTGCTGAACGCCTCGGCCTGGGCATCGAATGGCACTTCCACCACCTTGAGAGTCGCATACCAGGCGTCTATCTTGCGCCCGCCGGAATTGAGAAACTCGCTCAAATGATCGAGCACATCGCGCCGGCACAGGCAAAACACAGGATGCGCTTGAGTAAAAGTTTTGGCTACTGCAAGCTGCGCTTTTGCTGCAGTGAGTCCCTTATGCAGACGCTCTACCAGGTCTTCAGGAAGAAACGGCGAATCGCAGGGCACGGTAGCAACAAGTTCATGCTGTGCCTCCGCAAGTCCGCGGTGTAATCCGGCGAGGGGGCCGGCAAAACTGCCGATTTCGTCCGGAATGACGCGGTAACCGAAGCGCGCGTATTGTTCGAGATTCTGGTTGGCGTTAATCAGCACTTCATCCACTTGCGGGCTGAAGCGGGCTAACACCCATTCGATAAAAGGCCTGCCTTGCAGCAAAGTCAATCCCTTGTCCACCCCGCCCATGCGCCGGCCCCGGCCGCCCGCCAGAACCACGCCGGTGATTTTTTCCATGAATGAACTCAGGTGAGTGAAACCTGCTTGGATTTGATGAAGCGCGACTCGCCGGTGAACAGCAGATAATGCTTGCCGGCGGCGCGGCCGATCATGGTGAGGCCGATTTTTTTCGCGATTTCATAACCCATCTGGGTGAGCCCCGAGCGGGACACCAGGAAAGGGATCTCCATCTGCGCGCATTTGATTACCATCTCGGAAGTAAGGCGCCCGGTGGTATAGAAAATCTTGTCTTGGCCTTCGATGCGATCCAGCCACATTTGCCCGGCAATGGCATCCACCGCATTGTGCCTGCCCACGTCCTCGACGAACATCAGGATTTCACTGCCCTTGCATAGCGCGCAGCCGTGCACCGCGCCTGCGGTTTTGTAGACCGTGTCGTGGCGGCGCACGTTGTCCATCAACGCGTAATAGGTTTCCTCGGCGAGATAAACATCGCTCGGCAGTTCGAGTTTGTCGATTTCATCCATCAGCTCGCCAAACACCGTGCCTTGGCCGCAACCGGTGGTGACCGTGCGTTTTTTCATACGCCCGTCGAGGTCCTGAATACCATGCCGCGTGGTTACAGCGACCGCTCCGGTTTCCCAGTCCACTTGTACGGTTTTGATCTCATCAATACTGTTCACCAGGCGCTGATTGCGCAGGTAACCGATAGCCAGCGCTTCCGGCGCCGCGCCCAGGGTCATGAGGGTTACGATTTCCCGCTTGTCCACATACAAAGTAAGAGGATGTTCGCCGGCTATTTGCGTATCCGACCATTCGCCATGTTCGTTCATTGAGCGCACGGCAAACGTGAGCGGCCGGCTCGCGCGAGTGATTTTCGGGCGGTAGGGGGTACCCATGCCTCAGCCTATAGAAAGTTATTACAAGATATAACCATAAATGGAGATGAAAGAAAATACACTGAATACCCATATTTTAACAGTGGCTTTATGTTGTATCTTTTGCCACCCCGGCGCAGAATCATGGCTGAATGGGGGAAGGCGATGAAACATCCCAGCATAACGGTAGCGGTAATCATGGAACGCCTGACTTTAGATAACAAGTGGTGTTCTGAAAAGTGGGAAGCGATAGGGATTGTTCCCGACCTCAGCGGCGGGAATAAGCAATGGCGTGTCATATTCGAAGACGCTCGGCAAAAACAAATATTATTTCCGGGATTCGATGTGACCCTTTATACAGATGAGGCGGAGGGTTATTACTTAAACTTGAGTTCTCCCCAGCCTAAAGTTTTTGTCTCTTGGCGTTCCCAGGAAGATTTGGCCGTGCCCTACATCGTCACAGTAAGCTATAACGAAGCCGCGCGCTGGATGGATTCCAATGAACAGGTTGACGGAGTGCCCATGCCGCCGGACATTGCCGAGTGGCTGGGTGATTACGTGAACCAAAACTACAAGCCAGAACCAAAAAAACGGCAGCGCCCCCAATCTTTTGTGTCGCCTGCGCGCAGGGCCGACAAAAGTACCGGCTGAGCCATGCAACGCAAGGAATCTTTACTGAGCAGGTGGTCCCGTCTCAAAAAAGAGGCGGAGAGTCTCGCCAAGACCGAGCCGGCGAAGCCGTTGGCCAACGAACCTAAACTACCGCCTGTTGAACAACTCAATCTGGAATCGGATTACACCGCTTTCTTCCATCCGAAAGTGGATGAGAAGCTGCGCCGCGAAGCGCTGCGCAAATTGTTCAGCGACCCGCATTTCAATGTCATGGACGGTCTTGACGTATATATAGACGATTACGGCAAGCCCGACCCGATCCCTCCTGAAATGCTGGCACGACTGATGGAATCGAACCCCTTGCTATTCCCTCCCACTAAGGAGCAGCCTGCAGATGAATCCCAAGGGCAAAAGAGCCAGGAATCTTTGCCGCAACAGCAGCCTCAACCCGCTTTGGAGTCCAAACAGGAAACAACCGAACCCAATACTCAATCTGACGCCAAGCTGGGACAAAATGTCGCAAAAGGTATAGTTTCGCTGAGGACGGTTAAATAGCGAAACAGCAGGCCTGAGCGTGATCTCTATAGCAAAAAGTAAATTGTTTTATCTCGTACAAGAGTGGCTCTGACGTGGATAAAAAAGTAGTCTCCCTTGTTTAAGGATCTATTTGGCTTATGGCTGTAGATAGCAAAAACATATTGGTGTGTAACTGCAACAAGACCATGCCATTGGATGCCAAGGCGCTGACACGCGCTTTGCAGCTCAAAACACCCGTAGTGATACACCATGAGCTATGTCGTCACCAGGCATCGGCTTTTGAGGCGGGCCTCAAGCAAGGTAGTGAACTGCTGGTCGCCTGTACGCAGGAAGCGCGGCTCTTCGGCGAGCTCGCCGAGCAAATTGACCCCAATATTGATGTCTCTTTTGTCAACATCCGCGAACAGGCGGGCTGGTCGGCTGAAGCCGATAAAGCCACGCCGAAAATCGCCGCACTGCTTGCCGCCGCGGCGCTTCCCGAACCTGAGCCGGTACCCAGCGTTAGCTACAAATCGGCGGGGCAACTCCTGATCATCGGCCCGGTATCGGCTGCTTTGGGATGGGCGGAGCAGCTTGCCGAGCAAATGGATGTGAGCGTGCTCCTGACTGACGCCAAAGGCGGGTATGAATTGCCGGCACAGCGGCGCTATCCGGTGTTTTCGGGGAAAGTGGATGCAGTGAAAGGTTATCTGGGCGCTTTTGAGGTCTCGTGGAGCCAAGTCAACCCGATTGATCTGGAAATCTGTACACGCTGCAACGCCTGTGTCGAAGCCTGTCCCGAGCAGGCGATTGACTACAGCTACCAGATCGATCTCGACAAATGCAAGGCGCACCGCAAATGCGTGGCCGCCTGTGGTGATATCAAGGCCGTTGATTTCGAGCGGCGCGACACGGCGCGTTCCGAACATTACGATCTGATTCTCGATTTATCCGATACGCCGCTGTTAAACATGCATCAGCCGCCGCAGGGGTATTTTGCCCCGGGCCATGATCCGCTGGCGCTGGCGCGCGCAGTCAATCAGCTGGCGCAGATGACCGGGGAATTCGAAAAGCCCAAATTTTTCACCTACAAGGAATCAATTTGCGCACACAGCCGCTCGGAAATTACCGGTTGCTCGCAGTGCATTGATATTTGCTCGACCCGCGCTATTTCACCGGATGGCGATCACGTTAAAGTGGAGCCGCATTTGTGCATGGGATGTGGCGCCTGCGCCAGCGTTTGTCCCTCAGGCGCGATGGGCTACGCCTATCCGCGCGTGGCCGACCTGGGCGCACGCATCAAAACTCTGCTGCAAACCTATCTTAGTGCAGGCGGTAAGGATCCCTGTTTGCTGCTGCATAACGCGGCCGACGGGCGCGAGCTGATCGCCAAGCTTGGCCGCCGCGGTAAAGGCCTGCCGGCCAACGTCATACCGCTGGAGACTTTCCACATTGCTTCACTCGGCATGGACGTAATGCTTGGCGCCGTGGCGCTCGGTGCATCTAACTTAGTGGTGCTGGCAGCCGGCAGCGAAGCCCCGGATTACCTGGTTTCGCTGCGCGCCCAAATGGGATACGCCGAAGAAATCCTGCAGGGGCTGGGTTATAACGGGAGTCATTTCCAGCTTATTGAAGCGCGGGATGTGGCCGCCCTCGAAAAAGCAGTGTGGAGCATCCAGCCCGCCCGGCCGGTCAAGCCGGCGAGTTTCAATCTTTTTAACGAAAAGCGCACCACGCTGGATTTTGCCTTTGACCATTTGACCAATAATGCCCCTTCTCCCAAGGAGGAAATCCCGCTTTCAGGCGGCGCTCCTTACGGCAAAATAGACGTTAATAAAGATACCTGTACCCTATGCATGGCTTGTGTCGGTGCGTGTCCGGAAAACGCCCTGCAGGATTCCAAGGAATTGCCTCAGCTCAAGTTCATTGAACGCAATTGCGTGCAGTGCGGGCTGTGCGTGAAAACCTGCCCGGAACAGGCCATCAGCCTCACCCCCAGATTGTTATTGACTAAGGAAGCGCGGAATCCGAGAATACTTAACGAAGCCGAGGTTTTCGCGTGCATCCGCTGCGGAAAACCTTTTGCCACCAAGCAGATGATAGACAACATGCTGGGCAAACTCGGTACTCATTCGATGTTCAGCGGAGGCGCCGCGCTTACCCGGTTGCAAATGTGCGCGGATTGCAGAGTCGTTGACATGCTGAAGAACAAGAACGAGTTGACGATTTTTGATGTGAAAAGCTGATGTGAGGAGCTGATGACCGCAGCAGTCGCTCAGGTCAGATTGAGTCCCCCCCCCGTAGCCCAGGAAGACGTGGCGCGCGCAGACATGTATGCGCTGATTGCACGCCTGTTGTATGCCCCGGATGAACAATTGCTGCGAGCCATTGCCGCCGCCGACGAAATCGTTGCGGAAACCGCCAACGCGCCCTTGGCGGAAGCGTGGCATGCGCTAGCTGCCGCTGCACAGGCCTGTGACGCGGAAGCCGTGGAAGAAGAATATGAGAAACTGTTTATCGGGGTCGGGCGGCCTGAAGTGATGCTGTTTGGCTCATATTATCTTGCGGGCTTCATGATGGAAAAACCGCTTGCCTTGCTGCGCGACGATCTGGCAAAGCTGGGGTTTGCCCGAGACGAGTCAGTGCACGAACCCGAAGACCACCTTTCCGCGCTGTGTGATGTGATGCGCTATTTGATTACCGGTGATGAAAATCGCGACGCAGCGGACCTGGAACAGCAAAAGCAGTTTTTCGCCCGCCACATCCAAACCTGGTACGAGCGTTTTTGCGATGCGGTGCGTGAGAAGGAAGCGGCAAATTTTTACAAGCACGTAGCACGCTTCACAAAGGTTTTTTTCAATATAGAAGCCGAGTCTTTCGAAATGTTATAACTTTGGGCGGCAACGATCTTTTTGGAAGGAGACACAAAATGGCAGAGACCAAGAACAAGAGCAGATTGAGCAGAAGGAACTTCCTGCTTGCGGTTGGCGCAGGAGGCGCCGGCGCAGCGGCGGCCATGCTTGCCAAGAGCGTGCCCCAAGCCGAGACCAATGCAGAGGCTGGGGATGAAGCCAAAGGCAAGGGCTATCATGTCTCGGAGCATATTCGAAATTACTACCGAACCACGAAAGTCTGATACCTAAGGAGAGTTAAAATGCTGCTTACCAGAAAATCCAGCGCGGTTGCAGGAATACCCAACCGCCTAAGCCGCAGCTTGTCAGGCGTGGTCGGCAAAACCATGGACCGCCGGACATTCCTAAAGCGTTCCGGTCTCACTGTCGGTGCCGGCGCATTTGCCAGCCAGCTGCCATTCAACATGATTGGCAAAGCCGGCGCCGCATCCGATACCAAGGGCGACGGCAAGATCCAGGTCAAGCGTACGGTCTGTACGCACTGTTCGGTGGGTTGTGCCATTGACGCCGTAGTGCAAAATGGCGTTTGGGTGCGCCAAGAGCCGGTTTTTGATTCTCCGCTCAATCTCGGCGCGCACTGCGCCAAGGGCGCGTCGGTGCGCGAACACGGCCACGGCGAGCATCGGCTGAAATACCCGATGAAGCTGGAGGGCGGAAAGTGGAAGAAAATCAGCTGGGAGCAGGCCATCAACGAAGTCGGCGACAAGCTGCTCGCCATCCGCAAGGAAAGCGGGCCCGATGCCACTTACTGGATCGGCTCATCCAAGCATAGCAACGAGCAGGCCTATCTGATGTGCAAGTATGTGCGTCTGTTCGGCACCAACAACACCGACCACCAAGCGCGCATCTGCCACTCCACTACGGTGGCAGGCGTCGCCAACACCTGGGGTTATGGTGCGATGACCAATTCCTACAACGACGAGCAATTCTCCAAGTGCATCTTATTCCTCGGCAGCAACGCCTGCGAGGCACATCCGGTTTCCATGCTGCATACCCTGCATGCCAAGGAAACGGGAGCGAAAGTTATCGTAGTGGACCCGCGTTTTACGCGCACCGCGGCCAAGGCGGACATGTATTTCCGTCATCGCTCCGGCAGCGACGTGGCGCTGATTTGGGGCCTCCTGTATCACATCTTCAAGAACGAGTGGGAGGACAAGCAATACATCCATGACCGTGTCTACGGCATGGAAAAAGTGCGCGAAGAAGTCGCGAAATGGACGCCTGACAAGGTGCAGGACGTAACAGGACTCACCGAGAAAGAGGTGTACACGATTGCCGAAGCCATGGCCAAAAACCGTCCCAGCACGATTGTGTGGGCGATGGGACAGACCCAGCATACTATTGGCAACGCTATGGTGAGGGCTAGCTGCATCCTGCAACTTGCCTTGGGCAATGTGGGCGTTTCCGGCGGCGGCTGCAACATCTACCGCGGCCACGATAACGTACAGGGAGCGACCGACCTCGGGCCCAACCCGGACTCGCTGCCAGGGTACTACGGCCTTGCTGAAGGTTCGTTCAAACACTGGTGCAATGTCTGGAACGTGGATTTCGAGTGGCTTAAGACACAGTATTCTGCGGGTATGATGGGCAAGCCTGGCATTACCGTCTCCCGCTGGATTGACGGAGTCATGGAGAAAAACGAGAACATTGACCAAGGTCCGAACATTCGCGCAGTAATCTACTGGGGCCATGCGCCGAACAGCCAGACTCGCGGCGCAGAGATGATCGAGGCGATGAAGAAACTCGATCTACTGGTGGTGATCGATCCTTATCCTTCTGCTTCAGCGGCGATGGCAGCGATGGTAAGAAAAGACGGCGTCTACCTGCTGCCGGCGGCAACTCAGTTCGAAACCTCCGGTTCGGTAACCGCCTCTAATCGCTCGCTGCAATGGCGCGAAAAGGTGATCGAACCGCTGTTCGAGTCCAAGCCCGACGAAACCATTATGTATCTTTTCGCCAAGAAATTCGGCTTTGCTGACCAGTTGGTGGGCAAGAAGGATGGCAAGCAGAACATCCGCGTGGATAAGGACCAACCCAATATCGAAGACATCACCCGCGAATTCAACCGCGGCGCGTGGACCATCGGTTACACCGGCCAGTCGCCGGAGCGCCTGCAGGCCCATATGCGCAACATGCACGTGTTCGACGTGAAGACCCTGCGCGCCAAAGGCGGCAAGGACGCCAAGACAGGCTATGTGCTGGATGGCGATTACTTCGGTTTGCCTTGGCCGTGTTACGGCACGCCGGAGTTGAAGCATCCCGGCACGCCCAACCTGTACAACACCTCCAAGCACGTGATGGACGGCGGCGGCAACTTCCGCGCTAACTTTGGCGTCGAGAAGGACGGCGTCAATCTGCTGGCGGAAGACGGCTCGCACTCGCTGGGCGCGGAAATCACTACCGGTTATCCGGAATTCGATCATGTATTACTGAAGAAACTCGGCTGGTGGGAAGAGCTTACCGAGGCGGAAAAAGCCAAGGCCGAGGGGAAGAACTGGAAAACCGACGTGTCCGGCGGTATTCAACGCGTGGTGATGAAGCACGGCTGCCATCCGTTCGGCAACGCCAAGGCGCGCGCTCTGGTATGGAATTTCCCGGATCCTGTGCCTTTGCATCGTGAACCGCTGTTCAGCCCACGGCCGGATCTGGTCGAGAAGTACCCGACTCACGACGACAAGAAAGCTTTCTGGCGGCTCCCGACGTTGTTCAAGACGATCCAGGAGAAGAACAAGGATATCTCCAAGCAATATCCACTCATCATGACCAGCGGCCGCATGGTGGAGTACGAAGGCGGCGGGGAAGAGACTCGCTCCAACCCGTGGCTTGCCGAACTGCAGCAGGATATGTATGCGGAGATCAATTCCAAGGACGCCAACGACCGCGGCATCCGCAACAACGAGTATATGTGGGTCGAATCGCCGACCAAGGCACGGCTGAAGGTTAAAGCCTGGGTGACTGAACGTGTGGCGTCGGGAACGGTGTTCCTGCCGTTCCACTTCTCCGGATGGTGGATGGGCAAGGACATGCTGGAATACTATCCTGAAGGCGCGCATCCCATAGTGCGCGGGGAAGCGGTCAATACCGCGACCACCTACGGGTATGACTCGGTCACCATGATGCAGGAGAGCAAGACCACCTTGTGCCAGGTCAGCAAGGCCTAACAACCCATCATGCATATATATTAAGGAGCAGACAAATGGCTAGAATGAAATTTCTGTGTGATGCGGAGCGCTGCATTGTATGCAATGGCTGCGTGACGGCATGCAAGAACGAAAACGAGGTGCCTTGGGGCGTCAACCGGCGCCGTGTGGTCACCATCGATCAAGGTATACCCGGAGAAAAAGCAATTTCTGTGGCGTGCATGCATTGTTCGGATGCGCCGTGCATGGCGGTTTGCCCGGTGGACTGCTTCTACAAAACCGAGGAAGGCATCGTGCTGCACGACAAGGACCTGTGTATCGGCTGCGGCTACTGTTTCTATGCCTGTCCATTCGGCGCCCCGCAATTCCCGCAGGACGGCGCGTTCGGATTGCGCGGCAAGATGGACAAGTGCACCTACTGCGCCGGCGGCCCGGAGCAAAATTTTTCCGAAACCGAGTTCAAGAAATACGGCCGCAACCGCATCGCCGAAGGCAAGCTTCCGGCCTGTGCTGAAATGTGTTCCACCAAGGCGCTGCTCGCCGGTGATGCCGACGTGATTTCCGATATCTACCGTACCCGTGTTACCAAGCGCGGCAAAGGCTCGGAAATCTGGGGTTGGGGCACCGCTTACGGCAGGCCCGAAAAAGCTGCAGCGCAGCCTGGAGGAAAATAATCATGAGAAAAACCATGCTCGCATTGTTGGTCGGCCTGCTCGCCATCGGTCTTTCCGGCTGCGGCGAGAGGCCGCACGTGATCTACAAGCAGGGCAAGTATCAGGGCAAACCGGATACCCAGCCTTGGGACAACGAGCAGTTCAAGGGCGACCGAATGGCTTGGGAGAATGCGATGAAAGCACGTGCGCAGAGCGAAAACGAGTACAACAGGGCCAACTGACCAGCTTTAGGAGAACAAACGATGAGGAAAACAGTCCTTGGCGGTATTCTGTTGAAGCTCATGTTGGTAGTGGCGTTTTTGCTGTCCAGCAACGTAGTTTCAGCCGCTGACACTGGCCAGAAAGATGCGGCGGCTGTGGCGGCTGAAAATAAAGACACCCAAGTCCAACGCCAGTTAGATCAGCCCTATAACAATGCCCCGATTTGGCGCGAAGTGCGCTCCGGGGAGCAGAACTACACCACGGTGAAAGGTGTGGAAACCGGTGTACTGATGCAATCCGGCGGCGAGACGTGGCGCGAACTGCGCAATGGTCCGGTCACGTTTTACGGCGGCATCTTGCTCATCGCGGTGCCGGTGTTGATCTTTCTATTTTACCGCAGGTACGGCCCGCTTAAGCTGCATGATAAGCCGACTAGCCGCATGATCCAGCGCTTCAGCGACTGGGAACGGGTGGTGCATTGGTCCACCGCGATCAGTTTCGTGGTGCTGGCGATAAGCGGCGTAATCATACTGTTCGGCAAGCATATCGTCCTGCCGATTTTCGGTTACACCTTGTTTTCATGGCTCGCCATTCTCTCGAAAAACCTGCACAACTTTGTAGGCCCGCTTTTCATCTTCTGTGTGGCGGCGATGTTCGTGACCTTTGTCAAGGACAACTGGTGGAAGGCTCACGACATGTTGTGGTTCAAGAAAGCCGGCGGAATGTTCAGCAAGGAGCACGTGCCCTCGGACCGCTTCAATGCCGGTGAGAAGTCCTGGTTCTGGTTCGGTGTTTTCCTGTTGAGCATCATCGCCGCAGTGACCGGGCTTATTCTGGATTTCCCGAACTTTGAGCAAGGGCGCGCCATGATGCAGCAGGCCAACGTGATTCACGCAGTCGTTGCGGTCATCTTCATTGCCGCTTCGCTAGGCCACATCTACATGGGTACGCTGGGAGTGGAAGGCGCTTACGAATCGATGCGTAACGGCACAGTTGATGAAACTTGGGCCAAGGAGCATCACGAACTCTGGTACAACGATATCAAATCCGGCAAGAGCGCTCAGAAACCGATGGGTGCGGCGGGCACCGCACAAGCCCGGCCGTAATTACTGTGGATTATTGGGGGAACGAATGAGAATACTGGCAAAAGCAATCATCGGGGGCTTGGTACTGGCGTTTTTGAGCTCGGGATTGGCCTACGCGAAACTACCGCCGCCTACCGAGGAGCAAAAAGCCAAGGCCGAGGAAGCCAAAGCGAAAGCGGCGGAAGCAGATAAAAAAGCGGCCGAGTTTCTGGCTAAAGTCCAGGACAAGGTTGCAGAGCATTACATCAAAGACATGAAAGCGAAGGGCATTGTCGTGAAGCCT
Organism: Gammaproteobacteria bacterium; assembly: GCA_041495205.1. Taxonomy (GTDB): domain Bacteria; phylum Pseudomonadota; class Gammaproteobacteria; order Burkholderiales; family JAHFRG01; genus JAHFRG01. The sequence continues at coordinate 65,668 of JBGQCF010000003.1, read as the reverse complement.
ACTCCGATCCCTCCGCCCGCGCCTGCAGCGGCTCCAGCCGCCCCGGCAACCACGGCGGCTTCTGCTACCGATAAGAATAAAAAATAAATTAGCTAAGGTATCGAGAAAAAGCCCGGCTCATCCCGGGCTTTATTATTGCTGCTATACCAAGCCTTCGAGCACTTGTACTTCAACCATGCTGCCCGCAGCCACGTTGCCCTGGGAGTCTGGCAGGACGATAAAGCAGTTTGCCTGCGACATCGAGCGCAATATCCCCGAACCCTGTTCTCCAGTCACGTGTACCGTCCATTCGCCGTTTTTATCCCGGCTGAGAATACCACGCTGGAATTCGGTGCGGCCGGGGGCTTTTCTGAGCGCACTGGCGCATGTCGCTTTGAGTGTAGGAACAGCATAATCGTCCTTGCGCCCCATCAGGATCAGCAGTGCCTCGCGTACGAATTGGTAGAACGTGACCATGACCGACACCGGGTTGCCGGGCAGGCCAAAGAAATGCGCTTGGCCGATTTTGCCGTAAGCCAGCGGTCTTCCGGGCTTCATCGCGATTTTCCAGAACACGACTTCGCCCAGTTGGCTGAGCAGCTCTTTGATGTAATCCGCTTCTCCCACGGAGACGCCGCCGCTTGTAATTACCACATCCGCTGTGGCTGCTGCTTCGCTGAGTGCTCGTTCCAGGCTGGCCGGATCGTCCATGACCACACCCATGTCCAGCACTTCCGCCCCCAAGCGGGTCAACATACCGTAAATGGTGTAGCGATTGCTGTCGTAAATCTGGCCTTCTTCCAGCGGATTGCCAATTGAGCGTAGTTCATCGCCTGTAGAAAAGAATGCCACGCGCAGGCGCCGCCGCACGGCAATTTCCGCGATGCCCAACGAAGCAAGCAGTCCCAGCTCGGCAGGGCGGATGTGCTTTCCAGTCTTGAGCACAACCTGGCCGATAGCGAGATCTTCGCCCGCCTGGCGGATGTTCTGTCCCAGCTTGTGCCCTCCACCAAAGCGGATATTCGAGCCGTCGGCGCTTGCATGCTCCTGCATGATGACAGTGTCTGTTCCTTGCGGCAGCACCGCACCAGTCATGATGCGCACGCATTGTTTGTCGCTGACTCGGCCCGCGTAAGGTTTTCCCGCAAGCGCGCTACCTGTCATGCGTAACACCGTCTCGCCGTTAGCATTCAGATCTTTGAAACGCACTGCATAGCCGTCCATTGCCGAATTGACATGGGACGGGACGTTGATGAGCGAGATGATGTCCTCGGCCAGCACCCGCCCCAACGTTGCGCGGATGTTTACTTTTTCTATGCCGGCGACGGGAGTGAGATAAGCCTGGATGAATTCTCGTGCTTTCGCGACAGGCATGGAATTCGGATCGTAATCGTCCGCGCAACTCAATTCGCGCAGAGATTTGCTGGTCATGTCATAACCTCGCTAGATGGTTTGCCTTGAACCAATTCTGGGAGAAGGTGCCGGGCTTTAGAGTCAGCGGGAGTTGAGAATGGGAGTGCCTATCCCCCGGTGATAGACATGAAGCGGACGATTTTGGGGGTGGGGAGATAGACGTTGAAGTCATGGCCCTTGGGTTTAATACCCATCGTCTCGATGATGCTCTTACGCAAAGGCGCATCATCCTCCGGGTAGGCGCGCAATACCGGCAGCAGAGACACTGCTTCATTTTGTCCCAAACAAGGATAAAGCTCCCCGGTGCAGGTAATCCTCACCCGATTGCATGACTCACAGAAGTTGTGCGAGTGCGGCGAGATGAAGCCCACCTTGGTTTTTGCCCCGGGAATACGCCAGTACCGCGCAGGCCCCCCAGTGGTTTCCGCCGAACTCACCAGATTAAAACGCGCCTGCAATAAGGGCAGCGCTTCATCCTGACTGAAATAGGTATTGGCCCGGACATGATCCACTTCGCCTAACGGCATCTCCTCGATAAATGAGATATCGAGCTCCTGATTAAGCGCAAACTGCACCAAATCAGCCAACTCATCATCATTGACTCCCCGCAGCATCACGCAATTGAGCTTGATGCCCGCAAAGCCTGCGGCTTTAGCGGCCTGAATGCCGCGCAGCACTTTGGAAAGGTCCCCCACTCGGGTCAGGGCCCTAAAACGTTCAGGTTTAAGACTATCCAGGCTGATGTTCACGCGTTTGACTCCGGCCGCCCGAATATCCTGGGCCATTTTCTCAAGCTGCGAGCCGTTGGTGGTCAAAACCAGTTCTTTTAAGCCTTCGAGCGCTCCCAACTGCTCAAGCAACCACAATATGTTCTTGCGTACTAAAGGTTCACCTCCCGTGATCCTGATTTTGGTGACCCCCAAGCCCACAAAGACGTGGGAAAGCCGCAGGCACTCTTCCAGGGATAACACCTGTTCCCGGGGCAGAAAGGTCATCTCTTCGGCCATGCAATAGCTGCAGCGGAAATCACAGCGATCGGTCACCGAGAGCCGGATATAGCTGATGCTGCGGCCGTATTTGTCGACTAGTTGCGGGACGGAGGATGGCATTGGGATTTAACTTTAACTGATGCTTGAATCATAAGCGATAAGTTGCCCTAACACCATAGCAAAATGACTCGCGGTCGGGCTTTTGCAGCACCTCAAAGTGGCAGCAATGGTTACAATATCGCACCTGTTTAATTTTGCAACAGAAAATACTGTTATTTTATTAATTTGTGGATATTGCACAGCCGCCTGCAGCCGAATAACCCTGTCATGAAAATGGGCGCAATACAAATCTGCAGCCGACTTCAGAAAATGCTAGGATAATGCTTTAAAGAATATTGTTCTATCTCGTCCAAACTTTGCGGAGAAACTTCAATGCAAAGGTCATTGCTTATCAACCCCGATATATGTACCGGCTGTTTGCAGTGTGAAATGGCCTGTTCGTTCGAACACTTTGGGATGTTCAATCCCTCTAAGTCGGTCATAAAGGTTTTTGAGTTTCATCACGATGGCAGGAAGGTGCCATATACCTGTACCCAGTGCGCGGAAGCCTGGTGTCTGCATGCATGTCCGGTCGAGGCGATCAAGCTGGATGTCAATACCGGTGCAAAGGTCATACTCGACGACGTCTGTGTCGGCTGCAAGGTGTGCACCATTGCCTGTCCATTCGGCACGGTGAATTACAACCACGATACAGGCAAGGTTATGAAATGTGATTTGTGCGGCGGCGATCCGGCGTGCGCGCAAGCCTGTCCCACCGGCGCGATTACCTATGTGGATTCCGATTGGACCGGCCTCGAAAGAATGCGCATGTGGGCGACCAAAACCGACACCAGTCACAAGGCGCAAGCCTGACCAGATTGAAGGAGACACACCATGGCGTGGCATAAACAAGTTTTACGGGTGAATCTGAGCAAGGGTACCTGCAAGGCCGAACCTCTAAACATGAAATGGGTGCAGGAATACCTGGGGCAGCGCGGCCTGGCCACCAAGTATCTGGTGGAGGAAATCGATCCCAAAGTGGATCCGTTGTCGCCAGACAATAAGCTGATTTTCGCCACCGGCCCGTTGACCGGAACCATGGCATCCACCGGCGCCCGCTATTCGGTGATTACCAAAGGCCCGCTTACCGGCGCGATTGCATGTTCCAATTCAGGCGGTTATTTCGGCACGGAACTCAAGATGGCAGGCTGGGACATGATTATCTTCGAGGGCAAATCGCCCAAACCGGTGTATTTGCTTATACAAAACGAAAAGGCCGAATTGTTGCCCGCGGAAAATTTCATTTGGGGCAAATCGGTTTGGGATACCGAAGAACTCATCAAGAAAAAACACCAGGACCCGCTGATTCGCGTATCTTCCATCGGGCGCGCAGGCGAAAATAAAGTTCTTTTCGCCGCGATTGTGAATGATTTGCACCGCGCGGCAGGGCGTTCCGGCGTAGGTGCGGTGATGGGATCGAAAAACCTCAAAGCTGTCGCTGTGCGCGGCACCAAGGGCGTGACTGTCGCCAATCCGAAAGAGTTCATGAGAGCGACATTCGCAGCGAAGAAAGTACTTGCTGACAACGCGGTGACGGGCCAAGGTCTGCCGAAGTACGGAACCCAGGTGTTGATGAACGTCATCAATGAAATGGGCGCCTCCCCGACGCGCAACCATCGCGATGTGCAGTTTGAAGGCGCGAGAAAAATATCCGCTGAGGCGATGCATGAGAAGCGTCCAACCGACGGCAAAGCCAATCTGGTGACCAACCAGGCTTGTTTCGGGTGCACCATCGCTTGCGGACGCATCTCGAAGATCGACGAGACTCACTGGACGGTGAAGAACAAGCCCGAATACTGGGGCGCTTCAGGTGGGCTGGAATACGAAGCAGCTTGGGCATTGGGCAATGACAACGGTGTCGACGACCTGGAAGCGCTGACCTACGCTAACTTTATCTGTAATGAGGACGGCATGGACCCGATTACTTTCGGTGCCACGGTGGCCGCGGCGATGGAGTTGTACGAACTGGGCGTGATTACTGAAAAAGACACCGGCATTAAAGCGCCCTTCGGCTCCGTCGAAGCGTTGTGCAAGTTCACCGAATGGACTGCACACGGTGAAGGCTTCGGAAAGATTTTGGGTCTGGGTTCGAAACGCATGTGCGAAAAATACGGCCACCCGGAACTCTCGATGACGGTGAAAGGACAGGAGTTCCCGGCTTATGATTCGCGCGGCATCCAGGGCATGGGTTTGGCTTACGCCACTTCCAACCGCGGCGCCTGCCACCTGCGTGGCTACACTGTGGCTTCCGAAGTAATGGGCATCCCGGTGAAAACCGACCCCCTCACCACTGACGGCAAGGCGGGACTTGTTAAAGCTTTTCAGGATGCGACTGCGGTGGTGGACTCTACAGGGCTGTGCGTATTTACCACCTTTGCCTGGACCTTGAACGACATTCAACCACAGCTTCAGGCCGCGTGCGAGGGTGACTGGTCTTTGGAGAAATTGAATCTGGTCGGCGAACGCATCTGGAACATGGAGCGCGAATTCAACAACGCCGCCGGCTTCACAGCAAAGGACGATACGCTGCCGAAACGCCTGCTAACCGAACCCGCCAAGACCGGTCCCGCCAAAGGCAAGGTGAACGAGCTTAGCAAGATGCTGCCGGAATATTACAAGTTGCGCGGCTGGACGCCTGACGGTGTGCCGACCAAGGAAACAAGGCAAAGATTGGGTCTGTAAGTTTTACCCGGTTTTGAGGGTCTAAGGGGAAAATATACATATATTTTCCCCTTTTAATTCCAGATTAACGGAGGAAGCTGAATGAATTACGTAATTATCGGCAATGGGCCAGCAGGCGTCATCGCGGCGGAGACCGTGCGTAAAAGCGATGCTCAGGGAAATATTGTCCTGATAGGCGACGAACCGGAGCCCCCATACTCGCGCATGGCGATTCCTTATTTGCTGATGGGCGACATCCAGGAAGCTGGAACCTATTTGCGCAAGGATGCGAATCACTTCCGTAATCTCAAAATCGAATTGCTTGTCGCCAGAGCGGACAAAATTGACACCTCAAACAAAAAAGTGTTTTTGAATAACGGCAAAACTATGAATTACGACAAGCTGCTGATCGCCAGTGGTTCCAGACCGGTTGCGCCTCCGATTACGGGAATGAATCTGCCTGGAATTTACCCGTGCTGGACGATGGAGGACTCACGTCACATCATGAAGCTTGCAAAGAAAGGCGCACGAGTGCTGCAGATGGGCGCGGGCTTTATCGGCTGTATTATCCTGGAAGCGCTGGCATCACGCGGCGTGGAGCTTACCGTGGTGGAAATGGGTAACCGTATGGTGCCGAGGATGATGACCGAAGGCGCGGGCGGGCTTATCAAGAAGTGGTGTGAGAAAAAAGGCGTGAAAGTCTTTACTTCCACCAAGGTCGAGGCGATTGAGAAATCAGGGAATTCGACCAACCCACTTAAGGTTAAGCTGAGTAACGGCGAATCGCTGACGGTGGGTCTTGTCATCAGCGCAACCGGCGTGCGCCCGAACATCGAATTCCTTAAAGGCAGCGGGATCGTCACGGATACCGGCATCAAAGTGGATGAAACGATGCAGACTAATGTGCCTGGCGTTTACGCCGCGGGCGATGTGGCGCAAGCAATGGAGTTTTATACCGGCGCACAATTGGTGAATGCGATTCAGCCAAATGCGGCCGACCAAGCGCGCATCGCCGCGCTCAACATGGCGGGCAAAGCAACCCGCTCGCAAGGGACTATGGCCATCAACGTGCTGAATACGCTGGGCCTCATTTCTTCCTCCTTTGGGCAGTGGATGGGCGTAAAAGGGGGTGAGCACACCGAACTGGTGGACGAGGAAAATTTCCGCTACATGCACCTGGAATTCAAGGACGATATTCTTGTTGGCGCGACCAGCCTGGGGCTCACTCAGCACGTGGGGGTCATCCGCGGCCTGATCCAGGGTAAAATACGCCTTGGAGAATGGAAGGATCGCTTGCTCAAAGATCCTATGCGTATCATGGAAGCGTATCTGGCGCGCACCCAGGGAAGCAATTTCAAATTTGCCGCATGAAAATCAAATTCAAGCTGTTTGCCACCCTTGCCGACCACCTGCCGCAACCTTCCAGAACCAATTCCATAGAACTCGAGGTTGCAGCGGGTTCGACCATCCAATCAATAATTGATCAGTTCCAGCTTCCAAGTCAGCTGGTGCACCTTGTCCTGGTCAACGGGGTTTATGTTTATCCGACTGCCCGCATAACCACGAAATTAAAAGAAGGCGACGTGCTGGCGATCTGGCCGCCTGTCGCCGGCGGCTAACATGTCGAGCAAGTCCCTTGCGGGTTAATCCCAAGGAAACACTTTTCTGATTGAAGTGATTCCGCCGGCACGCGAAGCATCGTAGCCAGGCAAACGGGCAATGACGCTTTTGAATTCGCTGCTTTGCATAGCCGAGATCAGCTGCTTGACTGCCGGTTTGAGCAGGTTTTTCTGGTGGGTAATCAGGAAATAACGCTCGCTCGCAATCGGGACGAAATCCAGATCAAACTGCTTCGCTGCCGCTTCTATGCCCATCCCTGCGTCGGCCTTACCGCTTGCAATTGTGGCGGCCACCGCGGCGTGCGTGAATTCTTCATGCTGAAAGCCTTGAATCTTTCCCTGTTCGATTCCGGCCTGATCCAACAGCATATCCAGCAGCAGGCGTGTTCCTGAACCCTGCTGACGGTTGACAAAGCGCACATCTCGCTTGGCGAGGTCAATCATGTTGTATATCTGTTTCGGGTTTCCGCTTGCCACGATCAGCCCCTGCTGGCGCCCGACAAATTCAATCAATTTTTGACTGCGGGGTTTCAGCAACTTGCGGTAGCGCAGCAGCATATTTTTGCTGATGGCGTGTTCGGGAATGTGAAATCCGGCCAGATCACATTGCGAACGCGCCAGCGACGCGAGGCAGTCCAGGCTGCCGCGGAACTGCAATTCGAGGCGCGGGCCTTTTGGGACCCGGTTCAACATCTCGCGTAGTTCCGCAAGCGCCAGGTCATGGCTGGCGTACAAACGCAACGCAGCACGTCCGGCAGGGAAAGTTTCGTTGAGTTCTTGCTCCAACTCGGAAGCGAGGTTTTCAAGCTGCGGTCCCAGCCTGGCTTTCACACGCTGGTCTGCCCAAAGCAATTTTTCCCCAAAAGGGGTGAGACGGGTGCCGCGCCCGCGCTCCAAAACGGCAAGCGGATGACCCAGCAGATCCGACCACTTTCCGACGAGGTTCCATAGGTGGCGGTAAGACAGACCGACGATCGGCGCCGCCTTGTTAAGCGAGCCAGTGCGGTGTATTGCCTCCAGCACATTAAAAATTTGCGGGTCGTAGTGCTGTGTAAAAGCGCTACCCAAGGACCACCGACAGCTGAGCTTGACTTGAATCATTATGAATACATATTCATATTCATTTCTATATATATAACATATAGTATATTAAAGGAATTATTGAATCAATTATGCATATTTGTTATTTTTAAGGAGTTTTGGATGAAGCGAATACTGGTAACTCTGGCGCTGGTTTTACTGGGATCCATGTCCGCGAGTGGGGTTTATGCTGCTAGTGATCTCCGGATTTCCACCACTACCAGCACTGAAAATTCCGGTCTGCTGAAATATTTGCTGCCAGCGTTTGAAACTAAATGCGGATGTAAGGTGCGGGTGATTTCTGTGGGCACCGGCAAGGCGCTGGAGCTCGGCAAGAATGGCGATGTGGACGTGGTGCTGGTGCACGCCAGGCCCGCAGAAGACAAATTCATTGCGGAGGGCCACGGTGTCAACCGCCGTGATGTGATGTATAACGATTTCATTTTGGTCGGACCACAGTCTGACCCCTTGCGGCTTCACGGCACCAAAGATGTGATTGCGGCGTTCACGATACTCGGTGAGGGCAAGGCCAAGTTCATATCGCGCGGCGATAATTCAGGCACCGACCAGATGGAAAAAAATTATTGGAAACAGGCTGGCGTTGAACTCAAAGGCACCTGGTTTGTTTCAGCGGGCTTGGGTATGGGCGAGGTGTTGACCATGGCGGGCGAATTTCAGGGTTATACCTTATCAGACCGCGCTACTTACGGGGCCTACCGCGCTAAAACCGGATTGGACATTCTGGTGCAGGGGGACCCCAAAATGTTCAACCCTTACGGCGTTATTGCGGTCAATCCGAAAAAATACCCCGATATTAATTATCAAGGAGCAATGGATTTCATTAACTGGATGACTTCGGACGAGGGGCAAAAGATAATTGCCGAATTCAAGGTGAACGGTGAGCAATTGTTTTATCCTTCCGCTAAGAAAGCTCAATGATGGATTTGCTCGAACCCGCGCGGCAGGCGTTTCATCTCCTGTTTGCAGGTGATCCGGAATTGTGGCAGATCATCTTCATCTCGCTGCGCGTTTCCGTGACCGCCATGCTGGTCATTACACCCTTTGCGATAGCGGCAGGTTTTTTTCTGGCCACGGTGCCGTTTCCAGGACGTCGCGCTTTGGTGATTCTGGTGCAGGGCTTGCTGGCCTCGCCCACGGTGGTGGTGGGTTTGCTGCTTTATCTTTTGCTGTCGCGCGCTGGACCGTTTGGCGATTGGCGCCTTCTGTTTACTCCGGAAGCGATGATGATAGGCCAGGGTATTATCGCTTTTCCGGTATTGATCGCTTTTACCTTGTCCGCGGTGCAGGGCGCGGATCCACGCACGCATGAAACCGCGGTAAGTCTCGGCGCCGGCACGGCGCGCGCCGCACTGACCACGCTTCTGGAAGTGCGCTTTGGGGTGATGGCGGCCATCTTCAATGGTTTCGGGCGGGTATTTTCCGAAGTGGGCTGTTCACTGATGGTGGGCGGCAATATCTTGGGATTGACACGCAACATTCCCACGGCGATTGCTCTGGAAACCAGCAAGGGGGAATTCGCCCAAGGCATCGCCCTGGGTTTCGTGTTGATGCTGACGGCCTTGGGCGTGAATTACGCTCTGGCTTTCATGCAAGGCGAAGGCGGTCTCAAGTGAACGGACCTTTGCTGCGGATCGAAGGCGTGCGCAAAAGCTATGGCTCGCGCCTGATTTTGGACGTAGATTGCCTGGAGTTGCATGCCGGTGAGAGCTACGTGGTGACCGGCGACAATGGCGTGGGCAAAAGCACTTTGCTGCGGATTCTTGCCGGCCTGGAAAGTGCGCAAGTTGCGAAATACCTGTTTGAAGGTTATTCCGTGTCGCTCGAAAACTACCCGCAGGAGCTGCGGCGCGAAATTATTTATGTCCATCAGCACCCGTACCTTTTTAAAACCAGTATCACTGGCAATATCGCCTATGGCCTCAAAGCCCGGGGCGTTCCCAAGCTGCAGCGCGAGGCGCTGGTGAAGGAAGCCATGGATTGGGCGGGCGTTGCCAATCTTGATCACGTGCCTCCGCAGAAGCTTTCCGGCGGTGAAAAGCAGCGGGTCGCTCTGGCCCGCGCCAAAGTGCTTAATCCCAAGCTGTTCCTACTGGATGAACCGACTGCAAACCTCGACGCCGAAGCGCGCCGCCAGACCATAGAACTGATCCAGCGGCTGTGCCTTGACAACAATTGCGTATTGATCGCGTGTCATGACTATGAATTGATCAATCTTCCCCGCATGCGCCGCATGACCTTGGCTGAAGGCCAACTTGTGCCTCAAGTGGCAGCAGCAAGGTAAGAGCAGACTGTCTAGGCAGTATAAAATCCATTGTTCCATTATGGTTTTCAGCCGCGTTCAAAGTTGAACAAAATATCGCACCCGTGTTTAAATGAGGGAATAGCACGTGACTATGATTGGCGAGCAAACGGATAAGTGGGCAGGAAGCTGCGGCCGTGTGAGTCATCTTATCGGCGGTGATGATGAAAATTTTTGGATTTGCAGGATACTCGGGCAGCGGCAAAACCACGCTGATAGAACAATTGATCCCGCAGTTCGTAATGCGAGGCCTCAAGGTATCGCTGATTAAACATGCCCACCACGATTTCGACATTGACCGACCGGGAAAGGATTCCTACCGGCACCGCGAAGCCGGCTGCAGTGAAGTGCTGATCACTTCCAGCCGGCGCTGGGTGCTGATGCATGAATTGCGCGGGGAGCAGGAGCAGAGTTTGCAACACCAGTTAAAACTCTTGTCGCGGTGCGATCTTGTGCTGGTCGAGGGCTTTAAAAAAGAGCCCATTCCCAAGCTGGAAATCCACCGCGCCGCAATGGACCAGCCTTTGCTGCAACCCGACGATCCCTATATCATTGCAATTGCGTCCGACACGCAAGTTAAGGTCAAGGTGCCGCTGCTGGATCTGAACGACCCGGAGCAAATTTCAGAATTCATTCTGCGGCATCTGGAGATAAAATGAGCAGGAGAAGGATTACGGCAGAAACATGGTGAATTTAGTGTACTTTGCCCGCTTGCGCGAAGCGCTCGGCCTCGATTCGGAGGAAGTGGCGTTACCGCAAGATGTGCGCGATGTGGCGAGCCTAACCCAATGGTTGCGCAGCCGTAGCAAGGTTTGGGACAGCGAGCTTGCGCCCGGCAAAAGGGTGTGCGTGGCGGTGAATCTGGAAATGGCCGGGCAAGCCACTGGCGTTGCCGATGGCGATGAAGTGGCGTTCTTTCCGCCGGTCACGGGAGGTTAAGAGCCTCTAACATAATGAAACACGTTTGCGTTGCTAATCAAAAAGATGCGGATGCAAGGCGCGAGGCGCAGCCCAATGTGGAGTCATTGAGCAAGCCGAGCAACGCCACAGACGCGCTTTTTGACCGCAACCCGAAGGGACGGCGCGGGTTTCGGCGCGTTCCTTTGTCGCTCGCCGCTGGTATAGAATTACTAAACGGCGCGGCTCGCTTCGCGGCCTGCATCCGAAACCGCGCCGTCGCAATACGCGTTCCATTATGTTAGAGGCTCTATGACAGTGCGCGTGCAAACCGGAGATTTCGATATCGGCGCAGAGGTGCTCAAATTGCGGCGGGGAAATCCGAAAATCGGCGCGATTGCGTGTTTTGTCGGCCTGGTGCGCGACATCAATGAGAATTCGGCGGTGGTGGAGTTGACGCTGGAACATTATCCTGGCATGACCGAAAAGGCGCTTGCCGACATCGTCGAGCAGGCGAAACGCCGCTGGGACATTCTGGACGCGGTGGTGGTGCACCGCGTCGGCACACTCAAGCCCACCGATCAGATCGTGCTGGTGATCGTGGCGAGCGCGCACCGCGGTAGCGCGTTTTCCGCATGCGAATTTATCATGGATTACCTGAAAACCCGCGCACCGTTCTGGAAAAAGGAACAGACCGAGCGGGGTAAGCGCTGGGTCGAGGCGCGCGATTCAGATGACGACACGGCGCAGCGTTGGCATTGACAGGCGCGCCCGGTCGAAGCAGCACATGATTGAGTTCAATGTCTGGGACAATGGCTTGAGCATGAAATCCAAGACGTGGCTCTTTGCCATCCCGGTCTCACGGCGAATTTCGGACTTTAATAAGGAGAACCAATGAAAGGCACTTATCTGAAGATTTATGTGCCCGAATTCGATAAGCATCCAGATGGCGAAGCGTTGCACCAGTGGTTGATGAATAAAGCAAAGTCTTTGGGCATCCAGGGCGGGACGGCTACCCGCGCCGTTTCCGGCTTCGGCCGGCACGGTGATCTCAGCGTGGACAATGTTTTCGGCGAGTCGCCCATGGAGATGGCGTTCATGACGAGCGAGGATTTGGCGGACAAGTTTCTCGCTCTTCTCAAAAAGGAAAAGTTCACATTGTTCTACATCAAGACACCGGCTGAGTACGGTTGGCTGGGAGACTTGCAGAAATAAGCAGGCCCCGATACGCGGCCGTCGGGGATCAATGGAGTGATTCTGAAGGCTCTCGTGCACCCGGCCTCGACTACCTCCGTGAGGACGCCGGGGCGTCGTCCCCCATCAATCAACCATCGATTGGTTCAGTAAATTTCTTGCCGCATCGGTGACCTCAGATGCGGTTAAGCCTGCCGGTCCAACTCCGTGTGCAACCAGATCATCCGCCGCTGCGCCGTGCAGATAGACCGCGAGCAGCATTGCGTCGCCCGGACTCAGTCCTTGCGCAATCAGCGACGCAATCATTCCGGTCAGCACGTCGCCCATGCCCGCGCTTGCCATTCCAGGATTGCCGCTTGAATTGATATACCAGCTTCCATCCGGCAACGCGCAAATACTGCCCGCGCCTTTCAGCACGACATGGCAACGGAAGCGCCGCGCTATTTCAAGCGCGGCGGCCAGGCGGTCGCGCTGGATTTCTTCGGTGCCGATCTTAAGCAAACGCCCCGCTTCGGCGGGGTGGGGCGTGAGTATGGTCGCTGCGGAGCGTTTCTTCAGCAGTTGTTGCAAGTGCGCTTCGGAGCCAATCAGGTTCAGCGCGTCGGCATCCAACACCAGCGGCAATTTTATCTTGAGTGCGGTTGCAAGAAAGAGCTGCGCTACATCCGATTGCCCCAAGCCCGGACCAACAGCCAGGCAATCGAGATGATCGAGCTCAAGCAGTTTTTCGGGTTGACGCAGCATGAGTTCAGGCTGCATCGGATCAACCAAGGGCGCGTTTTCGGCGAGGAGGGCGACATAAGTCCTGCCGGCGCCCAGCTTCAGCGCCGCGCGGCCGGCGAGCAGCGCCGCGCCAACCATGCCTTGCGCGCCGCCAAGTATGCCTGCGTTGCCAAACATTCCTTTGTGGCTGCCGGGGAGGCGCGGCTTGAGCTGAGGACGAGTTGCTTGTGAAAGCAGCCATCCTTTGGGCGGCAGGGAAGCCGCGGCGGCAATATCAAGGCTGCGCACGTGAATTTCACCGCAGCAGTTCACGCCATCCGCAGTGAGCAATCCGGGTTTCAGGGCGATGAAGGTTGCGGTGTGAGTTGCGCGCACCGTAGCTCCCAGAGCACGACCGGTATCGGCATCAAGCCCGCTCGGTACATCCAGCGCCAGCACCGGAACGCCGAACTGGTTGATGCGCTCGACAAGTTGCGCGTAGCGGCCTTCGAGCCGGCGCTTGAGTCCAATGCCGAATAAACCGTCCACCACCAGGTCCCATTTGCCTGCGGGGATTTTGCTGTGCAAAACGCCGCCGGCTTCTCGCCACAGGCGCAAAGCGCGAGCGGCGTCGCGGGGCAATTTTTTTGCATCCCCGGTGAAAACGACGTCAACCTTGAACCACCATTGCTTGAGATGGCGGGCGAGGACCAGTGCATCGCCGCCGTTATTGCCCGGTCCGGCAAAAACCAGTGCGCGGGTGCCGCCCGCGCCCAGCAGTTCGCGCGCGAGCTCGGCAGCGGCGAGGCCTGCCGCTTCCATCAGGCGATGCACAGGCAAAAACCCGGCTTCGATTTTCCTGATGTCGCGAGTCAGGTAAATCGGCCTCGGCGTTATTGCGTCTTCAATCATGGTGACGATAGTTTAGCTGTAAAGCGGCCGGTCGGTTAGGGTATAATTCAATTTTTAGAAGTCGATCGCAACTGATGCCTCAACTTCTCAAGCTGCGCGGGCGCAATGCCCTGTCTGGTTTCCGCCTCAATAAACTGCTTTCGACCCTGAGAATTACCGTACCCGCGATTGCCGGAGTGCAGGCGGAATTTTGGCATTTCGCGGCACTGTCGAGAAAATTGACGGAAGCGGAGACCGCTGTCGTGCAGCGGGTTCTGACCTATGGCTCTGCAGCACGGGCGGACAACATTAGCGGCGAGCTGTTGCTGGTGGTGCCGCGCATCGGCACCGTTTCCCCCTGGTCATCCAAAGCCACCGACATCGCCCGCCATTGCGGACTGGAAGCGGTCGAGCGTATCGAGCGCGGTGTCGCTTTTTATCTGGAAAAGCGCGAACCGCTGTCAGCGCACGACAGACAATTGCTGTTGCCGCTGCTTCACGACCGGATGACCGAATCGGTGCTTGAGTCTTTCGACGAAGCAGGCAAACTGTTCCAGCATTTTGCGCCCGCGCCTATGCAAACAGTGGACATACCGAGTGGCGGCGCAGCGGCGCTCGCCCGCGCCAACCTGGAAATGGGGCTTGCGCTTTCCGACGACGAGATTGCCTATTTGCTGGAAAATTTCAGACGCATCGGGCGCAACCCCACCGACGTAGAGCTGATGATGTTCGCGCAGGTGAATTCCGAACATTGCCGCCACAAGATTTTCAATGCCGATTGGGTGGTAGATGGAGTTAAGCAACCGCTTTCACTCTTTGCCATGATTAAAAATACCCATAAGCAGCACCCGCAAGGAACGCTGGTAGCTTACGCAGACAACGCGTCGGTGATTGAAGGCGCGCGCATAGAGCGTTTTTGCCCTGCCAACAGCGCGGCCGAATACGGCTATACGGAAAAACAAACGCATATCCTGATGAAAGTGGAAACGCACAACCATCCCACGGCGATTGCGCCTATCCCCGGCGCCGCCACCGGCTCGGGCGGTGAAATCCGCGACGAGGGCGCGACCGGCCGCGGCGCCAAGCCCAAGGCTGGATTGGCCGGTTTTTCGGTTTCCAATCTGAATATCCCCGGCTTCAGGCAACCTTGGGAGATTTATCCAGGTGCTGCAGATGGCTGCTATGGCACGCCCGCGCGCATCGCTTCAGCCTTGCAAATCATGGTGGAAGGACCGGTGGGCGCTGCATCATTTAACAATGAATTTGGGCGTCCGAATCTTTGCGGCTATTTCCGCACTTATGAAGAACAGGTGGCAGGGGAAATGCGCGGCTACCACAAGCCCATCATGATCGCCGGCGGGCTGGGCAATATCAGTGACGAGCATGTAATAAAAAGCAAAGCTGTAGATAAGGCTTTGCTGATTCAATTGGGCGGGCCGGGCATGCTGATCGGGTTAGGTGGCGGCGCGGCTTCCAGCATGGATACAGGCGCCAACGTTGAGAGCCTGGATTTCGCTTCGGTGCAGCGGGGCAATGCCGAAATGCAGCGGCGCGCCCAGGAGGTAATAGACCGCTGCTGCGCGCTGGGCGAGGGCAATCCCATTCTTTCGATACACGACGTGGGCGCCGGTGGATTATCCAATGCGCTGCCCGAACTGGTGCACGGCTCAAACTGCGGCGGACGAGTCAGGCTGCGGGAAATACCCAACCAAGAGCCCGGGATGTCGCCATTGCAAGTGTGGTGCAACGAAGCGCAGGAACGCTATGTGCTGGCGGTCAGCGCCGGGAATTTTGCGTTGTTCAGGAAAATCTGCGAGCGCGAGCGCTGCCCATTCGCGGTGATTGGCGAGGCGACTGCCGCGCCGCAACTGCAGGTTGAAGACAGCGTGTTTAACAACCGGCCTGTGGATATGGCGTTGGAGTTGTTGTTCGGCAAGCCGCCGAAAATGATGCGTCATGTTTCGCATCTCGCGAGAACATTGCCATCATTCGCTGTGAACGGTATCGATTTACTCGATGCAGTGCATCGCGTGCTGCGCTTGCCTGCGGTAGCGGACAAAACTTTCCTTATCAGCATCGGCGACCGCACGGTGGGGGGATTAAGCGCGCGCGACCAGATGGTTGGGCCCTGGCAAATTCCGGTGGCGGATGTCGCGGTGACCCTGATGGGCTACAAAACAGTGCGTGGCGAAGCCTTTGCCATGGGTGAACGGACGCCTCTGGCACTGATTGATCCCAAAGCTGCAGCGCGCATGGCGGTAGCTGAGGCGCTCACCAATATCGCCGCTGCGCCGATAGCCAGCCTTGGAGATGTGAAGCTTTCCTGCAATTGGATGGCTGCGGCAGGGCATCCTGGAGAAGATGCGGCGCTCTTTGATGCAGTGCAAGCCGTGGCGATGGAACTGTGCCCGCAGCTCGGCGTAAGCATTCCGGTGGGCAAGGATTCGCTGTCAATGAAAACGGTCTGGGAAGACAACGGAAAAAGGAAAGAGGTTACCGCGCCGCTCTCCTTGATCGTCTCGGCGTTCGCTCCGGTGCCGGATGTGACCAAGACCTTGACACCGCAATTGCGCACCGATTGCGGCGAAACCGAGCTGATCCTTATCGATCTCGGCAATGGCAAGAACCGCCTCGGCGGCTCGGCGCTGGCGCAGGTTTACAAGCAAACCGGGAACGACGCCCCTGACGTAGACGACCCGCAGCGGCTCAAGACGTTTTTCAATGTGGTGCAAAAGCTCAATCGTGAAAACAACCTCCTCGCTTATCACGACCGCTCGGATGGAGGGCTGTTTGTCATGCTTTGCGAAATGGCCTTTGCGGGGCATGTAGGCATCACCGCGAATCTCGATGAACTCTGCTATGACCCGCTCTGCAATGACGTGGAAGGGCAGGAGCGGCAGCCCGAAACATTATTGCCGGGCAGATATCAGGAGCGCATTCTGCAAGTGTTGTTCAATGAGGAATTGGGCGCGGTTCTCCAGGTGCGGGCGGCCGACCGCACGCCGGTGATGCAGACCTTATCGCAGGCAGGCCTCTCCGCACATGTTCTTGGAGGCCTTAACAAAAGCGGCGAACTGCGCCTGATACGCAACGCCAAAGTGATTTTCTCCGAGTCACAGGCATTGCTTCAGCGCATGTGGTCGGAGACTACTTATCACATGCAACGGCTTCGCGATAATCCGGAAGCCGCACAACAGGAATACGACCGCATACTGGATGGCGAAAACCCCGGCTTGCATGCGCAACTTACTTTCGATTTAAACCATGACATTGCCGCGCCGTACGTCGCTGCCGGCAAGCGCCCGCGCATCGCCATACTGCGCGAGCAGGGGGTGAACGGCCAGGTTGAAATGGCGGCTGCGTTCGACCGCGCCGGTTTTTTGGCGGTGGACGTGCACATGAGCGATATTATCGCGGGGCGCGTTTCACTCAAGGACTTCAAAGGATTTGCCGCCTGCGGCGGATTTTCCTATGGCGACGTGCTGGGAGCCGGGGAGGGCTGGGCGAAATCGATCCTGTTCAATTCGCGCGCCCGCGATGAGTTTTCCGTTTTTTTCCAGCGCAGCGATTCATTTGCTTTGGGTGTCTGCAACGGCTGCCAAATGATGAGCAACTTGCGCGAACTGATTCCCGGCTCAGAACATTGGCCGCATTTCGTGAGGAACCACTCTGAGCAGTTTGAAGCGCGCTTGGTAATGGCGCAGGTTGAAAGAAGCCCGTCGCTGTTTTTCACGGGCATGGCGGGAAGCCGCATGCCGATAGCGGTGGCGCACGGCGAGGGTTATGCCGAATTTTCAGATGCGGCGCAATTGCAGGCGGCGCAGCCTTTGGTTGCTCTGCGCTTTGTGGACAATCGCGGCAACCCGACGGAAGTTTACCCCTACAATCCCAACGGCTCACCTTTGGGAATCACCGGGCTTACCTCTTCAGACGGCCGCTTTACCATCCTCATGCCGCACCCTGAGCGCGGCTATCGCACCGTGCAGTACTCATGGCATCCGCAGTATTGGGGTGAAGACGCGCCCTGGTTGCGCGTCTTCAGAAACGCGCGCAAATGGGTGGGGTGACTCTTCAGGTCGTGTTGGCAGTTTAGATTGAAGCCAGGCCATTCGCCCTGAGTTCGTCGAAGGGGAACGGCCGTTCATGTCCTTCGATTACGTTCAGGAGAACGTACGTGCTTCGGCAAGCTCAGCAGGCCTGTCCCGAGCTCGTCGAAGGGAGCAAAGCCTCCGTTCGAGAAAGCCTTCGACTGCGCTGCGCTAGGCTCAGGCCGAACGGGGGCTTTGTCGAAGGACTCACCACGAACGGCTGCCAGTCGTGCTTATTCGATTTTGGCTTTGGCGCGCAGATCGGCCAGGAATTTTTCGAACTGTTGCTGCTGGAAGCGTTGCTGTAGTTTGAGTTTCGCATCTTCAAACTGCGGCACCTTGACCGGGCGCACGTCCTCGAGTTTCACCACGTGCCAGCCGAACTGGGTTTCCACAGGCGTCTGGGTGTACTGGCCTTTCTTGAGCTTGAGCAGCGCATCAGCAAAAGGCTTTACATAATTCGTCGGCAGGTTCCAGCCCAAATCTCCCCCCTTGCCGCTGTTG
The DNA here is from genome assembly GCA_041495205.1 of Gammaproteobacteria bacterium. GTDB lineage: Bacteria > Pseudomonadota > Gammaproteobacteria > Burkholderiales > JAHFRG01 > JAHFRG01. The sequence continues at coordinate 47,232 of JBGQCF010000003.1, read as the reverse complement.
GTGGTGTCCTTGGATTTTTCCGCTGCGAGCTTGTCGAATTTTGAGCCTTTTTTCAGTTGCGCAATGATATCTTTCGCTTCCGATTCCTTTTCCACCAGAATGTGGCGTGCGTGGTACTCTTGCTTGTTTTCTAATTCCGACTTGATTTTATCGTATTCCGCCTTCAGCACATCATCGCCGATGGGGTGGGTTTTCATATAATCCTGCAAGTATGCCTGTAGCAGAAAATTCTGGCGTACAAAATCCGCTTGCGAGGTGACGTCCGGGTTTTTATCGAAACCGCTTTTAAGCAGTTCTTGATACAGCAGCTCCCGGGTAATTAAATCTTCACGCACAGTTTTGCGCAGTTCCTCGCTATCCGGCTGTCCCTGAGAGGTGCGTTCCTTGACCAGCAAATCGAGTTGGGATTGCGGAATCGGCTTGCCATTGACGGTGGCGGCAACGCCCGGGCTGCGGGGCGCGGCTTTCGGCGCCTCCTCGGCATGGCCCGCGTGAAAAAGCACCAAGCTGGAAGCTGCCGCGAGCAACAGTCTTGAAGTTCTGAGACACATTTTTAAATCCTTTGTAGAGGTTGAGTTAAAATTCTTCCGGGGTGTAGGCCTTGATACTGAGTGCGTGAATTTCCTTGTGCATCATCCCGGACAAAGCTGCATACACCATACGATGGCGCGCCATGGTGGATTTTCCGCGAAACTGGGTGGAAACGATGGTCATTTGATAGTGTCCGCCGCCTTTGGCGCCTTCATGCCCGGCGTGCTTGCTGCTCTCATCCACGATATCCAGGTTTTCCGGGGCCAGCGGGGCAAGCTGCCGCCGTATCCTTTCTATGGCGCTCATGCTTGTAAACGAGCCACAGTATATAGGGAAAATCGGCGAATCACTATGTCGGGAAGACTTTTTTAAAAGGTTTGACGGTGACCCTGCCGTAAACGCCGCCTGTGACATAGGGGTCGGAATCGGCCCAGGCTTGCGCCGCTTCCAGCGAGGGAAATTCTGCGACGATTAGACTGCCGCTGAAACCGGCAGTACCGGGGTCAGGGCTGTCAATGGCGGGGAACGGACCGGCGAGGATCAGGCGGCCCGCTTGCTGCAGCTCGGTCAGTCTTGCGAGATGCGCGGGTCGCGTGGCCTGCCTTTTTGGCAGGCTGTCTGGGGCATCCTTGCCAATGATGGCATAGAGCATTAGGAACCTCCGATTAAGTCCCGCATGAACCGCGTTGCTGGCGAAATGGGGATGAGGGCAAGGCGCGAGGGCGCAGCGCTACTCCGTAGTAACGCAAGCCCGAGCAACGCCGCCAACGCCACATTTCGCCGCAACCCGAAGGGACGGGGCTCGGCCTCGCTCCATACTTTTGTCGCTCGTCGCTGGTGTGCGATCAGCACACGTCGCTCCTCGCTTCGCGTCTGGGTCAAGGCCCAGCCAACCGTCGCGGTCACGTGCGACTTAATCAGAGGTTCCACTGGTTTCCTTGTTTTCGATATATTTGGCGAGCATCAGCCCCTGCAGCAGCACAAACGCAAGCATCAATCCGATGCCGCCGAAGAGCTTGAAGTTCACCCAGTTTTCAGTGGAAAAATTGTATGCGACATAAAGATTCGCGCCGCCCATCAGTACCAGGAACAACATCCAACTGAAATTAAGTCTGCGCCAGATCACATCGGGCACGGTGATCTGACTTTGCATCATTGAGCGGATCAGGTTTTTTCCGAAAATGATATCCGCGCAAAACAGCACAGCGCCGAACAGCCAGTACAAAACAGTGGGTTTCCACTTAACGAAGGTTTCATCGTGCAATAACAGCGTGGCGCCGCCGAATACCACGATAATCGCCAGGCTTGCCCACAGCATCGGATCCACCTTGCCATGTTTTGTCCATACCCACCCGACCTGGCAAAAAGTCGCGGCAATGGCAACCGCAGTGGCGACATAAATCCCCTGGAACTTGAAAGCGATGAAAAACAGAATGACAGGGAACAGGTCGAAAAGAAACTTCATGGGTCACAAAGCAAGCATGGGAAACACGAACAATTATGACGCTTTGACTGCGCCTTGTCTATTTGCGCAGAGCTTGAGGAGGACGGCGCACTGTTATCCTGAAGTTTATTTTTTCTCGAGCTTTAAAGCCGCTGAATTGATGCAGTAACGCAACCCAGTCGGCTGCGGGCCATCGGGAAACACATGGCCGAGATGCGCGTCGCAGGCGTTGCACAGCACTTCAGTGCGGCGCATGGAAAGGCCGTTGTCCTTCTCAGTTTTGACGTTTTCAGATTGCAGCGGACTCCAGAAGCTCGGCCAGCCGGTGCCGGAATCGAACTTGGTGCCGGAGCTGAACAATTCCGCGCCGCAGCACATGCAGTGGTAGATGCCTTTTTCCTTGCTATCCCAATACTTCCCCGTGAAGGCGGGCTCCGTGCCTTTTTTGCGGCATATTTCGAATTGTTCAGGCGTAAGTTGTTGCTTCCATTCCTGCTCTGATTTGACGATTTTGTCCTTCATGGGCTTCTCCTGATTTGGCGCTTTGCGCATTTAGTCGGCTGCGGCTCCTGTTCATTACAACATAGCAGATTTGGCGGCCCGAAAACAATCGCCGCAGGAATTTTCCAGGATGCGCAGATGGGCACTTTCGCGTGGTTGCGTATATAATGCGAACCTTTATCTTGCTCTAACAGTACGCAAAGATGAACGTGGAACTAGCTGCAGACCGAACCTTGCGCGTGGACGCCAAGGTAATTGCTCTCGTTGGCTCGGCGCATTTCGTGAGTCATTTCTTCCAGCTCGCGTTGCCGCCGCTTTTCCCCATGCTTAAGCAGGAATTCGGCATGAGCTACGCCATGCTCGGTGCCGTGATGAGCGTGTTCTTCGCCTTTTCCGGCGTGTGCCAGACGCTGGCCGGTTTTGCCGTCGATCGTTTTGGCGCGCGTGCGGTGCTGCTGGCAGGAATGGGACTTCTGGCAGCCTCCTGCATGATTGCCGGATTCGCACCCATGTTCTGGGTGCTGTTTCCCGTCATGGCGCTTGCGGGGGTGGGCAACAGCGTTTTCCATCCTGCGGACTTTTCGATTCTCAATGCTACGGTAGCGCCGCAACGGCTCGGCCATGCCTACAGCGTGCACGGCATAGGTGGTAATCTCGGCTGGGCGGCTGCGCCTATGACCAGCTTTGCGCTCGGCAGCCTTTTCGGCTGGCGCGCGGCGCTCATCATCATGGGCGGACTGGGACTTGCCGCGCTGGCATTTCTGATGACCCAACGTGCTTCGCTGGTTTGCCATCACCGTAAAGGTAGTGCGGCGCATTACTCTTTCAGCGTCTCGCACATCGCCTTATTGCTGCGGCTGCCCGTCATCATGTGCTTTGCCTACTTTTGCTTCTGGTCGATGGCCACGGTGGGCGTGCAGACTTTCTCGGTTACCACGCTTACCGTTGCCTATCATCTGCCGCTGGCCCTGGCCACTACAGCCCTCACTGGTTTTCTGCTTGGTGCTTCCGCAGGAATACTGGCGGGCGGTTTTGCGGCCACTCAAACCAGCCGCCACAGTCTGGTTGCAGCGGGAGGTATGCTGGCCAGCGCATTTTTCACTCTTGTTTTGGCCAGCGCAATTGTGCCCTCTGCGTTTGTGGTGGTGCTCACTACATTGATGGGATTCTTTCTCGGCATGACTGTGCCTTCGCGCGACATGCTGGTGCGCGCGGCGGCGCCGGCAGGCGCCACCGGGCGCGTTTACGGCTTCGTTTATTCGGGCGTGGATTTCGGCGCTTCGCTCGCGCCGCTGTTGATTGGCTGGATGCTGGATAGGGGCCACGGCGCGGGTATTTTCATCGGCATAGCCGGCTGCATGCTGCTCACCATGCTTACCGCAGTGCAGATACCAAGGTTTGCACGCGCCAGTACAGCGGCGTGAATCCAAATGAACAGCCGAAATCGGCTGATGGGGCTCAAACGGTTTTGCTGACCCGTTCGCGCAGCACGCCTCACTCTCCCCGCTGCGCGCAAAGAGGGGGAATCGGACGAGCTGACGGCCGCCTACGCCGCCATCAGTTCTCTTAGAACATACGGCAGAATTCCTCCGTGCCTGTAGTAGTCCACCTCAATCGGCGTGTCAATGCGCAGCAGCACCTTTATTTCCTGCTTGCTGCCGTCCTTGCGCTTGATCACCAGCGTCACGTCCTGCTGAGGCTTGATTTCCCCTTCAATGCCGAGGATGTCGAGCTCTTCGTCGCCTTTAATCCCGAGCGACTGCGCACTGTCATCACCCTTGAACTGGCAGGGGAGCACACCCATGCCGACCAGGTTGGAGCGGTGAATACGCTCAAAGCTGCGTGCGATAACCGCTTTGACACCGAGCAATTGAGTGCCTTTGGCGGCCCAGTCGCGGGACGAGCCGGTGCCGTATTCCTCTCCGCCAAACACCACGGTCGGCGTGCCTTGCGCGATGTATTTCATTGCTGCGTCGTAAATGCTCATCTGTTCGCCTGAGGGTTGGATCAAAGTGATACCGCCTTCCACGCGGGTACCGTCCGCTTTCGGCGGAATCATCAGGTTCTTGATGCGCACGTTGGCGAAGGTGCCGCGCATCATAACATCGTGATTGCCGCGACGCGCGCCATAACTGTTGAAGTCCGCTTTGATGACGCCGTGTGCAACGAGATACTTGCCTGCAGGCGAAGTTTCCTTGATCGAGCCGGCCGGGCTGATGTGGTCGGTGGTCACCGAATCGCCAAAGATACCCAGCGCCCGCGCGCCGCGGATATTGCCGGTGAGGCCGGGCTGCATGTTGAAGCCGGCGAAGAACGGCGGCTCGGCGATGTAAGTGGATTTCGGCCAGTCATACACTTGCCCGGACGCCGAGGGCACGCTGTTCCAAAGTTGATGGTCCTTGGTGAGGTTGCTATAGAGGCGCTGGAAGATCGCCGGATCGGTGGCGTATTTCATTACCGCGTGCACTTCACTGCTCGTCGGCCAGATGTCCTTGAGATAAACCGGTTTGCCATCCTTGCCTGTTCCAAGCGGTTCGCTCTCGAGGTTTTTCAGTACCGTGCCAACGATGGCGAAAGCGACTACCAGCGGCGGGCTCATCAGGAAGTTCGCCTTGATGTTGGCGTGAATCCGCGCTTCGAAATTGCGATTACCGGAAAGCACGGCGGCGCAGATCAGATCGTTCCGTGTAACAACTTCCTCGATGTGGGAGTCCAGCGGCCCGGCATTGCCGATGCAGGTGGTGCAGCCGTAGGCAACAACAGTGAAACCGAGTTGTTCCAGATAGGGCAGAAGTCCTGCTTTCTGGAGATAATCGGTCACCACCCGCGAGCCGGGCGCAAGCGAAGTCTTGATGTGTTTCTTGACCGAAAGGCCTTTTTCTACGGCTTTTTTCGCCAGCAAGCCGGCGGCAAGCAGCACCCCCGGGTTGGAGGTGTTGGTGCAGGAAGTGATCGCGGCGATCAGCACGTCGCCATTGCCGATGTTGACTTGATTCCCGGGCGCTTTCTTGGAGGAACCGTGAACCGGATTGGGGGTCGGATGGTCGTCCTTCATCTCCACTTCACTGGCGGAGGATGCCTCGTCTTTCTGGCTGCCGCCACCCGACAGCGGCGCTGCGACGCCACCACTGAATACCCCCAACTCGGTAACGTATCGCTTGTTCAAGAATTCGGCCGGCTTGTTGTAACCGTTTTCCGCAACCGGTTTGGAAAAAAGGTCGGTGAGGCTACTTTTTAGATTGCCAAGCTCGATGCGGTCTTGCGGGCGCTTGGGCCCTGCAAGCGAAGGCTTGATTGAAGCAAGATCGAGTTGCACTACTTTGCTGTAGTCAATTTGACCGGCTTTGGGAATGCCGAACAGCCCCTGCGCCTTGAAGTAGGAGCGGAATGCGTCTATTTCTTGCGCGGTGCGGCCGGAGCCTTTGAAATACTCGATAGTCGCATCATCCACCGGGAAGAAGCCCATGGTCGCGCCGTATTCCGGCGCCATGTTGGCAATCGTGGCGCGGTCGGGCACGGCAAGCGAGGCCGCGCCTTCGCCGAAGAACTCGACGAATTTGCCGACAACTTTTTCCTTGCGCAGCATTTCGGTGATGGTGAGCACGAGGTCGGTGGCGGTGACACCTTCGCGCAGTTTGCCGGCGAGGTTCACGCCCACCACATCGGGGGTGAGGAAATACACCGGTTGTCCCAGCATGCCGGCTTCCGCTTCAATACCGCCCACGCCCCAGCCGACTACACCGATGCCGTTGATCATCGTGGTGTGGGAATCGGTGCCGACCAGCGTGTCAGGATAATAAATATCGTTTTTCTGATGCACTCCGCGCGCAAGATACTCAAGATTAACCTGGTGCACGATACCGATGCCCGGCGGCACCACTTTAAAGGTATTAAACGCCTGCATACCCCATTTGATGAATTGGTAGCGCTCAGCGTTGCGCTGGAATTCGAGTTTCATATTCAGGTCGAGCGCGTCTTTGGTGCCGTAATGGTCAACCTGCACCGAGTGGTCCACAACCAAATCCACTGGCACCAGCGGTTCGATCACTTTGGGGTTCTTGCCCATTTTGCTTGCCATGCCGCGCATCGCAGCGAGGTCGGCAAGCAGCGGCACGCCGGTGAAATCCTGCAATATGATGCGCGCTACCACGAAGGGGATTTCATCCACTCGCGGCGCATCAGGACGCCAGTTGGCGAGCTGCTTCACATGCTCTTCAGCGATTTTCTTGCCATCATAATTGCGCAAGACAGACTCCAGCACGATGCGGATCGAAACCGGCAAGCGCGATATTTTGCCGATAGTGACTTTTTCCAGGGCGTGAAGGGAATAGAATTTTCCGGTTTTGCCGGATTCCATTTTGAATTCCTGGAGAGTGCCGAACAGATTATGCATAGTTGTCACTAAATTACGAACAAATCCACGAATTCATTGACCGGCGTGGTTTCCAGCTTCTTCTGGTCAAGGCATAGATCAAGTATTGCCTTCTGCTGCTTGGCGGGGAAGCGGCGCGCAAGATTGGTCTTGAATTTGCCGATCAATAGCGGGATGCCTTCACCACGACGGCGTCGGTGCCCAATGGGATATTCTACTTCCACTTTCTCAGTCTTGCTGCCATCTTTGAAGAACACCTGGACGGCATTGGTAATCGAACGCTTGCTTGGGTTTAGGTAATCTTTGCTGTACTGCTTGTTTTCCACACATTGCATCTTGTCGCGCAGCCGGTCGATGCGCGGGTCTTGGGCAATTTTGTCTTCGTAGTGTCGCGCGGTAAGGCTGCCGAATATCAGGCCGATGGCGGTCGCATACTGTATACAGTGGTCGCGGTCGGCCGGATTATGCAACGGGCCTTTCTTGTCAATGATGCGCATTGCCGATTCCTGAGTGGTGATAAGTATTGTTTTCACCTCGTCAAGCCGGGCTTTGACTTGGGGATGCAGTTTCAATGCGCATTCCACGGCAGTCTGGGCATGGAATTCGGCCGGGAAGGAAATCTTGAACATGATATTTTCCATCACGTAAGAACCGTAAGAACGCTGTAACTTGAACTCATTGCCTTTGAACAGCACGTCGTAAAAGCCCCAGGTCTTGGCGGTCAGCACCGAGGGATAACCCATTTCGCCCTCGAGCGTCATCAACGCCAGGCGCACCGCACGGCTGGTGGCGTCGCCCGCAGCCCAGGATTTGCGCGAGCCGGTATTGGGCGCATGGCGGTAGGTGCGCAACGGTTGGCCATCCACCCACGCTTGCGAAACGGCATCGATGATAGCATCACGGGTGCCGCCCAGCATTTTGGTAGCCACCGCGGCGGAAGCCACCTTGACCAGCACCACATGATCCAGGCCGACACGGTTAAAGCTGTTTTCCAACGCCAGTACTCCCTGGATTTCGTGCGCTTTGATCATTGCCGTGAGCACGTCCCGCATTACCAGCGGTTTTTTCCCTTGTGCTACATTCTTGCGCGAAATCCAATCGCCTGTGGCGAGGATGCCACCGAGGTTGTCGGAAGGATGCCCCCATTCGGCAGCAAGCCAGGTGTCGTTGAAATCGAGCCACCTGATCATGCAGCCGATGTTGAATGCCGCCATCACCGGGTCGAGCTGGTATTGCGTGCCCGGAACTTTGGCGCCGTTGGCGACGATGGTGCTGGGCACGATGGGCCCCATGAGCCTGGTGCAGGCGGGATAGGAAAGCGCTTCCAGTCCGCAGCCCAGCGTGTCCATCAGGCAGATGCGCGCGGTGTCATAAGCTTCTTTGCTTTTGATTTCATATCTGGAGACGTAGTTTGCGATATCAACAAGAACTTTGTCGGGCTTGGGACGGGTATTGGGAACAGGAGCTGACATTAAGCTGTTCTTAATTGCGTTGTTCGATGGGAATAAATTTCCGGTTTTCCGGGCCGATGTAATTGGCGCTGGGGCGGATGATCTTGCCGTCCGTGCGCTGCTCGATAACGTGCGCCGCCCAGCCCCCGGTGCGGGAAATCACGAAAAGCGGCGTGAACATCATCGTCGGGACGCCTATCATGTGATAACTTACCGCGGAGAACCAATCCAGGTTGGCAAACATCTTTTTCTCGTTTTGCATTAGCGTTTCGACGCGCTCGGCGACATTAAAAAGGTTCATGTTGCCTGCGTCCTTGGACAAACGGCGCGCCACTTCCTTGATGACCGTATTGCGCGGATCGCCGGTGGTATAAACCGGATGGCCGAAGCCGATGATGATTTCCTTGTTGGCTATGCGCCGCTTGATGTCGATTTCCGCCTGATCGGGATTTTTGTAGCGGCTTTGGATTTTAAACGCCGCTTCATTAGCGCCGCCATGCTTGGGGCCACTTAGCGCGCCGATTGCGCCGGTGATTGCCGAATACATGTCCGCGCCGGTGCCCGCAATTACCCGGGCGGCAAATGTTGAAGCGTTGAACTCGTGTTCAGCGTAGAGAATGAGAGACGTCTGCATTGCCCGCTCGTGCAAGGCCGCCGGTTTCTTGCCGTGCAGCAGGTGCAGGAAATGCCCTGCAATCGTATCATCGTCCGTCGCAACGTTGATGCGCCGCGCGGAATGTGAGTAGTGATGCCAGTAGAGCAGCATCGAACCGAAACAAGCCATCAAACGATCGGCAATATCACGAGCACCGGCGAGATTGCGATCTTCCTGCTCCGGCAGGATGGTACCCAGCACCGAGCAGCCGGTGCGCAACACATCCATTGGATGGGCGGAGGCCGGCACACATTCCAGCGCCTTTTTCAAATCAGCCGGCAGTTCACGCAACGATTTCAGCTTCTCTTTATAGGCTTCGAGCTCGGCCTGTGATGGCAGTTTTTCATGCACCAGCAAGTAGACAATTTCCTCGAAGGTCGCCAGCTCGGCGAAATCCAGAATATCGTAGCCGCGGTAGTGCAAGTCGTTGCCGGTGCGGCCGACAGTGCAAATGGCAGTGTTGCCGGCGACGATGCCGGAGAGCGCGACTGATTTCTTTTTCTTTTCTTCGGGCGCTTCTTGGGCGCTCATGATTTCTCCCAGGTAAATCAACCGAGCAGGTGCTTCACGCCGTCGCGCTCTTCCTGGAGCTCTTTTAGTGTCGCGTCCATTTTTTCGCGGGAGTAGGCGTCGATTTCCAGTTTTGTGACGATCTGGCATTTGCCGTCAGTGCACGTCACCGGGAAGCCATAGATGATGCCTTCGGGAATGCCGTAGCTGCCGTCAGAAGGGATGCCCATGGTTACCCACTTACCGTTGTTCCCAAACATCCAGTCGCGCATATGGGCAATGGCTGCATTGGCGGCGGAAGCCGCGGAAGACAGACCGCGCGCCTCGATCACAGCGGCCCCGCGCTTGGCCACGGTTGGAATAAAGATTTCGCGGTTCCACTTTTCGTCGTTGATCATCGCTTTCACGCTTTGACCGTTGACGGTGGCGAAGCGGTAATCCGGATACATGGTGGGCGAATGGTTGCCCCACACCACCAGTTTTTCGATCGCATCCACCGGATTGCCGGTCTTGGCTGCGAGCTGGGAGAGCGCCCGGTTGTGATCCAGGCGCAGCATGGCGGAGAAACACTGTCGTGGCAGATGCGGCGCGCTTTGCATCGCGATATACGCATTGGTATTGGCGGGGTTGCCCACCACCAATACTTTCACATTGCGCTTCGCCACCTCATTGAGCGCTTTTCCTTGGACGGTGAAAATGGCGCCGTTCGCTTCCAGCAGGTCTTTTCTCTCCATCCCCTTGGTGCGGGGACGGGCGCCGACCAAAAGCACCACGTCGGCTTCCTTGAATGCGATCTTGGGGTCATCGGTAGCGACGATGTCTTGCAAGAGCGGAAACGCGCAATCTTCCAGCTCCATCACCACACCCTTGAGCGCCTGCTGCGCTAGTGTGATTTCGAGCAATTGCAGGATGATCGGCTGGTCGTGACCCAGCATTTCGCCGCCGGCGATTCGAAACAGCAGGCTGTAGCCGATTTGGCCGGCCGCGCCGGTCACTGCAACGCGAATGGGTTTTTTCATTTAAGCCCCCGGGATCAAAGAATTACAAATTCCTGATGCAAGCTGATCAGCAGGATTTCAGCTGTTTTCCGCGTTCCGCAAAGGCCTTGGCAAGCCTCTTTTGAATTTCCGGCATGGTAAAAATAAACCCCGCTTCTGTCAATCAATTCTTATATCTTATAAAAGATACATAACATCATGGACGAAACTTGGTTTTTGTGCTAAAAAAGCGCCGATGAATAACACCAATCCGTCGCCGGCATTCCGCCCGCTCTACCAGCAGATCAAGATCTTGATCACGCAAAGCCTGATTTCCGGAGAATGGCGCCCGGGCGAGGCGATCCCCAGTGAAATCGAGCTTGCTTCGCGCTACCACGTAAGCCAAGGCACGGTGCGCAAGGCGATTTCCGAACTGGCGGATGAAAACCTGCTGATTCGTCATCAGGGCAAGGGAACTTTCGTCGCTTCCCACACCGAAGAACGGCGCCAATTTCATTTCGTGCGCATAACCTCGGATAAAGGCGGGGTGATCTACCCGGAAGGGGAGCTTCTGGATTGCCGGCGCGGCAAGGCGGACAGCGCCACCGCCAAACTCCTGGAAATAAACACCGGCGCTTCGCTGGTGGTGATCAAACGCTTGCTCAATGTTTCCGCCAAACCGGTGCTGCTTGAGGAGGTCCGCGTAGCTGCGGCGCTGTTCAAGGGACTCAATGCCGAGGTCATCAACCAGCACGAATGCAAGATGTACAGCATGTTCGAGTCTGAATTCAGCATCCGCATTATTCAGGTGGTGGAACAAATCAAGGCTGTTGCCGCCAACAGCGAGGCAGCGAAGCTGTTAAAGCTCAACCCAGGCACACCGCTCCTTTGTATCGAGCGGGTGGCTTATACCTATGGCGATAAACCGGTAGAGTGGCGTAGAAGCCTGTGCAATAGCAAAGAGCACTATTACATGAACAAAATTGTGTAATGCTTTGTAATATAATGGTATATCAATGGATAAAAAGCGCCCCAAGCATCTCGATTTGATGAAAATCCGCTTGCCTCTGCCGGGCTGGGTTTCCATCCTGCATCGCATCAGCGGCGCGGTGCTGTTTTTGTTCATTCCTTTTTTGTTGTGGTTGTTGCAAGTTAGCCTCGGTTCTGCTGAAACCTATGCTGTTTTTAAATCGGCTTTAGCCAGCCCGCTGGTGAAGTTCGTGCTGTTGGGCTTGTTATGGACTTTCCTCCATCACTTCTTTGCCGGCGTACGTTATCTGGCGCTGGATTTGCAGCTTGGCGTCGAGCTAACGCCGGCAAGGGCGAGCAGCACCGCGGTGCTGATTGTGAGCATTATGCTGACGCTGTTGATCGGGGTGTGGCTGTGGTAAAACATATCATGGTTGGCCCGCATTACGGTCTGCGCGATTGGCTGGCGCAAAGGGTGAGTGCAGTGGTAATGGTGGTGTATACCTTGCTGGTGATAGCTATTCTGCTCGCTCAGTCCCCGCTGCAATACGCCGAGTGGAAAGCACTGTTCAGCGCGCAGTGGATGCGCATGGCGAGCCTGTTGTTCCTGTTAAGCCTATTCATCCATGCGTGGATAGGTGTGCATGACATCCTGATGGATTATGTTCATGCGACAGGCATTAGGCTTGGCTTGCAGGTTGCAGTAATTGTTGCGCTCGTGGTTTACACCGCGTGGTCAATTCAGATTCTGTGGGGCGCGTAAATGGCGCTGGCCAAAAGAACATTTGATGCGGTGATTGTCGGTGGCGGCGGTTCAGGGCTGCGTGCAGCGCTGCCGCTTTCCGAAGCCGGGCTTAAATGCGCGGTGCTGTCCAAAGTCTTTCCAACCCGTTCGCACACGGTGGCTGCGCAAGGGGGCATCGGCGCATCGCTAGGCAACATGGGCGAGGACAACTGGTTGTGGCACATGTATGACACAGTCAAAGGCTCGGATTATCTGGGGGACCAGGACGCCATTGAATTTATGTGCCGCATGGCGCCGCAGGTGGTGTATGAGCTCGAGCATTTCGGCATGCCGTTTGACCGCAATGAAAACGGGACCATTTACCAGCGCCCGTTCGGGGGACATTCGCAGAATTTCGGCGAGCGGCCGGTGCAAAGAAGTTGCTGCGCAGCGGATCGCACCGGACACGCCATGCTGCACACGCTGTACCAGCGCAATTTGAGAGGGCATACCCAGTTTTTCGTGGAGTGGATGGCGCTTGATTTGATTCGAGACCAGGATGGGCATGTGCTCGGCGTCACTGCCTTGGAAATGGAAACCGGAGAAGTGATGATCCTGCAGGCGCGCGCCACGCTGTTTGCCACCGGGGGGGCGGGGCGCGTTTATGCGGCGAGCACCAATGCTTACATCAATACCGGCGACGGCTTGGGCATGGCGGCGCGCGCCGGCATTCCGTTGGAAGACATGGAGTTCTGGCAATTCCATCCCACCGGCGTGGCCGGGGCCGGCGTTTTGATTACCGAAGGCGTGCGCGGCGAGGGCGGTTATTTGCTTAACAAAAACGGCGAGCGTTTCATGGAGCGCTATGCGCCCAATATGAAAGATCTGGCTTCACGCGATGTAGTGGCGCGCGCCATGGCGACTGAAATCAAGGAAGGACGCGGCGCAGGCAAGGATAATGATTACATCCTGTTGAAACTCGACCATCTCGGTCCCGAAGTGATTGAAAAACGCCTGCCCGGGATACGCGAGATCGCCAAAAAGTTCGCCAATGTTGACCCTGTGAAAGACCCGATCCCGGTGGTACCGACCTGCCATTATCAGATGGGCGGCATTCCCACCAATTATCACGGCCAGGTGGTGGTGCCGAACGGAGAGAATCCCGAAACGCCGGTTCCGGGGTTTTATGCCGCGGGCGAATGCGCCTGCTGCTCGATCCACGGAGCGAACCGCCTTGGCACCAATTCGCTCACCGATTTACTGGTGTTCGGCAAGGCGGCGGGAGATCACATGGTGCGATTCCTCAAAGAATACGCCGGCCACAGGAACCTGCCCAAGGATGCGGGAGAGCTTACACTGGCGCGCCTGGGTCGGCTGCAAAATCAGAAAAACGGCGAAAACGTTTACGCAGTCGCCACGGATATGCGCAGGACCATGCAGGCGCATTGCGGCGTGTTTCGCTTCCCTGAACTGCTGGTAGACGGTGTGAGGAAAATCAGGGAAATCGCCGAACGGGCGAAACGCACCGAAATCAAGGACAAGAGCAAGGTGTTCAATACCGCTCGCATCGAAGCGCTGGAGTTGGATAATCTCATCGAGGTGGCCTTAGCCACGCTGGTCTCGGCGGAAGCGCGCAAGGAATCGCGAGGCGCGCATGACCGCGCCGATTATCATAAGCGCGACGACGCTAACTGGATGAAACATACCCTGTATTACAGCGCAGGCCATCGCCTTAGCTATAAACCGGTTCATCTCAAGCCGCTGTCAGTTGAATCCTTCGAACCCAAGGTACGTGTCTACTAGGAGCCAACATGCGTTTCTCGATCTACCGCTATGACCCCGACAAGGACGCCAAGCCCTACATGCAGGACTATGACATGCAGCTCGAGCCGAGCGACCGCATGCTTCTCGACGCGCTGGTGCGTATCAAGGCACAGGATGATTCGCTCAGCTTACGGCGCTCCTGCCGCGAAGGGGTGTGTGGCTCGGATGCCATGAACATCAACGGTAAGAACGGGCTGGCCTGCATCACTAAACTCGCTGACTTAAAAGAACCCGTGGTCTTGCGGCCCCTGCCGGGACTGCCGGTAATCCGTGACCTGATTGTGGACATGACGCAGTTCTTCAAGCAATACCATTCAGTCAGGCCGTACCTAATCAATGATGAGCCGGCGCCCGAAAAAGAGCGCTTGCAATCTCCCGAGGAGCGGGAAGAATTGAACGGGCTTTATGAATGCATTCTGTGCGCCTGCTGCTCCACTGCATGTCCCTCGTTCTGGTGGAACCCGGACAAGTTCGTCGGGCCGGCAGGGCTGTTGCAGGCGTACCGTTTCATCGCCGACAGCCGTGACCAGGCGACCAGCGAGCGGCTGGATGATCTTGTAGACCCGTACCGTTTGTTCCGCTGTCATACCATCATGAATTGCGTGGATGCGTGCCCGAAAGGGCTGAACCCGACCCGGGCGATTGTTAAAATTAAAGAACTGATGGTCAAGCGGACGATATGAAGGAACTGGACAGACTGCGCTGGAATTGCCGGCGCGGCATGCTGGAACTGGACCTGGTTTTGACGGGGTTTCTGGACAAGCATTACCCGAAGCTCACAGAATCGCAGGTCAAAGTGTTCAAGAAACTGCTTGATTATCCCGACACCGATTTGTGGGACATGATTATGGCCAGAACCGAGCCGGCGGACAACACCATGAAAACCGTCTTGCAGCTTATTCGCGTTAGCTGATAGCGTCTGGTTTGCGCAATGTGATGACGATTAATTAGACTCGTAAAGTCCGCGGAGATACCCATGGAAAAGCAGCGTAAAGTGATTCTTTCTTTCAGCGATAAGGACAGGGAGCCGGTTGAATGCCCCATTCTTTCGGGCAGTGTCGGTCCTGATGTCATCGACATCCGCTCGCTTCACAGCAAGAGCGGCATGTTTACTTATGATCCGGGCTATCTGTCCACCGCCAGCTGCACTTCGCAAATCACTTATATTGATGGCGAAGCAGGGGTGCTGCTGTACCGAGGTTATCCGATTGAGCAACTCGCCCAGCAATGCGATTTCCTGGAAGTGTGTTATTTGCTGCTCAACGGCGAGCTGCCGAACACCGCGCAGAAAACCAGGTTTGACAACACGATCAAGAGCCATACCATGGTGCACGACCAGCTCGCGAGTTTCTTCAAGGGCTTCCGCCGCGACGCGCACCCGATGGCGGTGATGGTCGGCGTGGTCGGCGCATTATCGGCCTTCTATCATGATGCGATGGACATCAGCGATGCATCGCACCGCGAGGTTTCGGCGTACCGACTGATCGCGAAAGTGCCGACAATTGTGGCCATGTGCTATAAGTACAACGTCGGCCAGCCTTTCATGTATCCGCGCAATTCGCTCAACTTCGTGGAGAATTTCTTCCACATGATGTTTGCAACGCCTGCCGGCGATTACAAACCGAACCCGGTATTGGTGCGCGCGCTGGACCGCATCCTGATACTGCATGCCGATCACGAGCAAAATGCTTCCACCTCCACGGTGCGCTTGGCCGGTTCCAGCGGCGCCAATCCATTTGCCTGCATTTCCGCTGGTATCGCCTGCCTGTGGGGCCCGGCGCATGGCGGGGCCAACGAAGCCTGCCTCAACATGCTCAATCAAATCGGCGATGTATCGCGCATCGGTGAGTACATCAAGCGTGCCAAGGACAAGAATGACCCGTTCAAGTTGATGGGCTTTGGCCACCGTGTGTACAAAAACTACGACCCGCGCGCCAAGCTCATGCGCGAGACCTGTCATGAAGTTCTGAACGAGCTCGGACTGCAAAACGACCGGTTGTTCAAGCTGGCCCTCGCCCTGGAAAAAGTCGCTCTGGAGGACGAATATTTCACCGGCAGGAAACTTTATCCGAACGTGGATTTCTATTCAGGCATCGTGCAACGGGCTTTGGGCATCCCCACCAGCATGTTTACCGCGGTTTTTGCGCTGGCGCGTACCGTGGGCTGGATTGCGCAGTGGAATGAAATGATCAGCGATCCGGAATACAGGATCGCGCGACCGCGGCAACTTTATAATGGTGCCGTTAAGCGGGACGTTGTGCCGATTGCCCGGCGTGAGTAAAGGAGATTAGTCATGATGCAGAAGATGCTGAGCAATTCCTATCTGTACGGCGCCAATGCGCCGTTCATAGAGGAATTGTACGAAGCGTACTTGCGAAATCCGGATTCGGTGAGCGGCGCCTGGCGCGAGTATTTTGAACAGGTCAAAGGCACGGCCCAAGAAGTATCGCACACCTTAATCCGGCAAACTTTTGTCGAGTTGGCCAAACACCACGGCAATGGTCAGGCCGCAGCGGCGCCCGCACCTGCTATCGCGGGAACAGAAAAAAAGCAGGTTTCAGTGCTTCAACTCATTAACGCGCATCGCTTCCTCGGCGCGCGCCATGCCAATCTCGATCCGCTGAAGCGCCAGGAGAAACCTTATGTACCGGAACTCGATCCGGCGCATTACGGCTTGACCGAAGCCGACATGGACACGGTGTTCAATACCGGCTCACTGGTAGGCCCCGATCAGATGACGCTGCGCGAGATTTTAAAAGCTGTGAAGGAAACCTATTGCGGGAGCATCGGCGTGGAGTACATGTATATCACCGACACCTCTCAGAAGCGCTGGATACAAAACCGTCTTGAAGGGGTGCGCGCCAAGCCGAGTTTCATCGCCGAATACAAGCGCCACATCCTGGAACGGCTGACCGCGGCGGAAATTCTGGAGAAATACCTGCACACCCGTTATGTCGGACAAAAGCGTTTTTCGCTGGAAGGCAGTGACAGTCTGATTCCGTTGCTCGATCTCCTGGTACAGCATTCCGGCAAACAAGGCGTGCAGGAAATGGTGATAGGCATGGCGCACCGCGGTCGGCTTAATGTGTTGGTCAATACTCTGGGCAAGATGCCCAAGGATCTGTTTTCCGAGTTTGAGGGCAAGCATACCAGTGAGTTGCCCTCGGGTGACGTCAAGTACCATCAGGGGTTTTCATCCGATGTTATGACGCCGGGGGGACCGATGCACGTGACGGTCGCCTTCAACCCCTCGCATCTGGAAATCGTCAATCCGGTGGTCGAAGGGTCGGTGCGCGCGCGCCAGCACCGCCGCGGTGACAAACAGGGCATGCAGGTGCTGCCGGTGCTTCTGCACGGCGACGCTTCATATGCAGGACAGGGCGTAGTGATGGAAACCTTAAATCTGTCGCAGACGCGCGGTTACGGTACCGGCGGAACGGTGCATATCATCGTCAACAACCAGATCGGCTTTACCACTTCCGACCCGCGCGATACCCGCTCCACTTTGTATTGCAGCGATGTGTCGAAAATGGTGGAAGCGCCGATTTTCCACGTCAACGGCGACGACCCCGAAGCGCTGTTGATGGTGGCAGAAATCGCGCTGGATTTCCGCACACAGTTCAAGAAGGATGTAGTCATCGACATGGTGTGCTACCGCCGCCTGGGGCACAACGAGCAGGACGAGCCGCTAGTGACGCAACCGCTCATGTACAAGAAAATCGCCCAGCATCCCGGCACTCGCAAGCTTTATGCGGACCAACTGGCAGCTGAAGGCGTGATTAAGAGCGGGGAAGCAGAAAAAATGGTGAACAGCTACCGCAGCGCGATGGACGCCGGATACCATACCAATAAAACCGTGCTTACCAATTTCAATCCGCCGTTTACAGTGAACTGGGCGCCGTTCAAGGGGACTAAATGGACCGACCCGGTGAACACCTCGGTACCGCTGGAAAGACTGCGGCGGCTATCTGAGAATCTCACTAACGTTCCGCAAAATTTCAAGCTGCATCCCAGAGTGGAGAAAATCATCGCCGACCGCCGCCTGATGGGGCAGGGGAAGCTTCCTCTCGACTGGGGAATGGCGGAAACGCTTGCCTATGCGACTTTGCTTGAGGAAGGTTTTCCGGTGCGGATTTCCGGACAGGATTCGGGGCGCGGCACGTTTTTCCACCGCCATGCGGTATTGCATGACCAGAACCGCGAGCGCTGGGATGACGGGACTTACATTCCGCTGCAGCACATATCGGAAAAGCAGGCGGATTTCCTGGTCATAGACTCGGTGCTTTCGGAAGAGGCCGTGCTGGGTTTCGAATACGGCTACGCCACTGCGGAACCCAATGAGCTGGTGATCTGGGAGGCGCAGTTTGGCGATTTTGCCAACGGCGCGCAGGTGGTGATAGACCAGTTTATCGCTTCCGGCGAAGTGAAGTGGGGACGCATTTGCGGCTTGGTGATGATGCTGCCTCACGGTTACGAAGGGCAGGGACCGGAGCACTCTTCGGCGCGGCTTGAGCGCTATCTGCAATTGTGCGCCGACTACAACATTCAGATTTGTGTGCCCTCGACGCCGGCACAGATGTTCCACATGCTGCGGCGGCAGATGCTCAGGCCCTACCGCAAACCGCTCATCATCATGAGCCCGAAAAGCCTGCTGCGCCACAAGGAATCGGTATCCACACTGGAAGAGCTGGCAAACGGCAGGTTCGAACCGGTGAATGGCGAAATCGATTCCACCATTGATCCGAAACAAGTCAAGCGCGTGGTGTACTGCGGCGGCAAGGTATTCTACGACGTGCTGGCTGCGCGCCGCGAACGCGGCATAAAGGATATTGCCATCGTGCGCATCACACAGCTTTATCCTTTCCCGCACGACGATTTTCAGAAACAGATCGAACTTTACGACCAGGCCAGGGAAATCGTCTGGTGCCAGGAAGAACCGGGAAACCAGGGAGCTTGGCATCGCATCCAGCATTACCTGCTGCGGCACCTACGCCCTGATCAGAAACTGAGCTATGCACTGCGGCCTTCAGCGGCTTCACCCGCCGTCGGTTATCTTGCCAAGCATGCCCAGCAGCAGAAAGAACTGGTGGATGCGGCACTGACCCATGGCGTGTAAATCGGTGCTGAATTGAAAAGAGTAGATTGGAGAATGAAAGAACCATGCTCATCGAAGTAAAAGTCCCGGTATTGTCGGAATCTGTGGCGGAAGCCACGCTTTTGTCATGGCACAAGAAACAGGGCGAGTACGTGCAACGCGATGAAAACCTGATTGACATCGAAACCGACAAGGTGGTGCTGGAGTTGCCTGCGCCCGGCGCCGGCGTGCTAGCGAAAATCATCAAGAATGATGGCGCGACCGTGGCCAGCAATGAAGTGATCGCCACCATTGACACCAACGCCAAGCCTCCCGCAGCAGCGAGTCCGGCAACTGAGGGTAAGCCGCAAGACGCGAAGAGAAGCGAACCGGTGCTGATGCCTGCAGCCAAAAAGCTGGTGGCCGAAAGCAAGCTCGACGCGGCAGAAATCAGCGGCAGCGGGCGTGGTGGGCGCATTACCAAGGCCGATGTGCTTTCGCATCATGAAACCGTGCAACAGCCTGCGGCAAGGACTCCCGAACCTTCCCCAGTCAATATCTCCGCCGTCCCGGGGGATCGCCCGGAGCAGCGTGTGCCGATGACGCGGCTGCGCGCGCGCATCGCCGAACGCCTGGTGCAATCGCAACACGCGGCGGCGATACTGACCACTTTCAACGAAGTCAATATGCAGCCCGTGATCGAGCTGCGCAACCGCTACAAGGAGAAATTCGAGAAAGAGCACGGCATAAAACTCGGTTTTATGTCATTTTTCGTCAAGGCGGCGGTTGGGGCGCTCAGGAAATTCCCCATCGTCAACGCTTCGATTGACGGCAACGATATTATTTATCACGGCTACTTTGATATCGGCATCGCCGTGAGCTCCTCGCGCGGATTGGTCGTACCCATCATCCGCAACGCCGATCAGCTGTCGCTCGCTGAAATCGAAAAACAGATCGCCGATTTTGGCAAGCGCGCGCAGGATGGCAAGCTCACTATCGAGGAACTGACCGGCGGCACGTTCTCCATTTCCAACGGCGGAATCTTCGGCTCGATGCTTTCCACTCCGATTATCAATCCGCCGCAAAGCGCGATACTCGGCGTACATCTGACCAAGGAGCGGCCGGTGGTGGAAAACGGCCAGATCGTGATACGGCCCATGAATTATCTGGCGCTATCCTACGATCACCGCATCATCGACGGACGCGAAGCGG
Organism: Gammaproteobacteria bacterium; assembly: GCA_041495205.1. Taxonomy (GTDB): domain Bacteria; phylum Pseudomonadota; class Gammaproteobacteria; order Burkholderiales; family JAHFRG01; genus JAHFRG01. The sequence continues at coordinate 26,988 of JBGQCF010000003.1, read as the reverse complement.
TGCTGTCCCTGGTGGCGATCAAGGAAGCGCTGGAAGACCCGGCGCGGTTACTGCTGGAAATCTGAAAATCCTGAACCGCTGCGGACGCAAAGGACGCGGAGGAAGACAAGAACCATATAGTTAATTTGGTTTTCCTCAGCGACTTCCGCGACCCCCACGGTGCAATTATTAAAGGTAAAGCATGGCGAAGACGTTTGATGTGGTCGTCATCGGCGCCGGCCCCGGTGGCTATGTCGCTGCGATACGCTGCGGGCAGTTGGGGCTGGCGACCTGCTGCATAGATGACTGGAAAAACGAAAAAAACCAGGCCAGCCTCGGCGGCACGTGCTTGAATGTCGGCTGCATTCCCTCCAAGGCCCTGCTCGAGTCCTCTGAGAATTACGAACGCGTGCGGCACAAGTTTTCCGAGCATGGAGTAAAAGTGCAGGGTGTCACCATGGATGTGGGCGCCATGCAGGCGCGCAAAAACAAAATCGTTGAGAACTTTACTGGCGGTATCGCCATGCTGTTCAAGAAAAATAAAGTTGCGTCCCTGCATGGAAAAGGACGCTTTGTTTCAGCCGGAAACACCTATCAAATCGGCGTTTCGAATAACGGCAAATCGGAAAGCGTGGAAGCCAAGCATATTATTGTCGCTACCGGTTCCGCGCCCAGGCAGCTTCCCGGTGCACCGGTGGACCGGAATTTGATTGTGGATAATGTTGGAGCGCTCTCATTTACCGAGGTACCGAAGCGCCTTGGGGTGGTGGGTGCTGGCGTTATTGGACTGGAAATGGGCAGTGTGTGGCGCCGTCTGGGGGCGGAGGTCACCATACTTGAAGCTTTGCCGGGTTTTTTGTTGGTTGCAGACGAGCAGATCGCCAAGGAAGCGCAAAAGATTTTTACCAAGGAGCAAGGCCTGGATATTCGCACCGGTGTCAAAATTACCTCAGTCAAAACCGGCAAAAAACAAGTCACCGTCGACTATCAGGACAATCAGGGAACTCAGCAAAAACTTGAATGCGACAAACTGATTGTCGCCATTGGCAGGGCGCCGAACACCACCGGCCTCGGCGCCGAAATGGTGGGACTGAAACTGGATAGCCACGGCTTTATCCAAGTGGATGCGCATTGCCGTACTAATCTGCCCGGCGTTTTTGCAATCGGCGATGTGGTGCGCGGTCCGATGCTCGCGCACAAAGCCTCCGAGGAAGGCGTGATGGTCGCGGAAATCATCGCGGGGCAAGCGGGGCACGTAAGCCTCGACACGATTCCCTGGGTCATCTATACCTCGCCGGAAATCGCCTGGGTGGGCAAGAACGAGCAGGAATTGAAGAAAACCGGGGTTGTGTACCGCGCAGGACAGTTTCCATTTCTGGCCAACGGGCGCGCGCGCAGCCTGGGAGAAACCTCAGGCTTCGTGAAAATCCTGGCGCACGCGAAGACCGACCGCATACTCGGCGTGCACATCATCGGGCCTTATGCTTCAGAGATGATTGCGGAAGCGGTTGTGGCGATGGAATTTGCGGCAAGCAGCGAAGACATCGCGCGCATCGTACACGCTCATCCCTCGCTTTCCGAGGTGTTCCACGAAGCCGCCCTGGGTGTAGACAAGCGCAGCCTGCATATCTAGTTCGTTCAGCGGAAGTACCGAAAATTCTAGGTTTGCACGCTATCACAAAATGGAAATATTCCATGCAAAATTTCAAGGCCTATCGGATATTTAACGAGAACGGCAAAGTTCAAAGCCGTCTGGTTGAAACCAACTTAGACGAACTGGATACCGGCGAGGTTGTGCTCAAGGCGGCGTATTCCAGTGTCAACTACAAGGACGCTTTGGCGGCAACCGGCGTCGGCAAAGTCATTCGCCGTTTTCCCTGCATCGGGGGAATAGATGTTTCAGGCGTGGTGATTTCTTCAACGGATTCGCGGTTTAAGAAGGGTGATGAAATTATCGTCACCAGTTATGATTTGGGTGTGTCGCACGATGGAGGTTATGCGGAATATGTGCGTGTGCCGGCCGCTTGGGTGGTGCCGCTGCCCAAAGGCCTGACTCTGTTCGATGCGATGGCAATCGGCACCGCTGGATACACCGTAGCGCTGGCGATCCATATCATGGAGCAGAACGATCTCAAACCCGCCAACGGCAAAGTGGCGGTAAATGGCGCCACCGGTGGAGTGGCGAGCATCGGCATTGATATGCTGGCAAAGCTCGGCTACCGGGTGGTGGCTATCACCGGCAAGGATGGTGAGGACGATTATCTGAAAAAACTCGGCGCGGCAGAGGTGCTGTCGCGGCATACGCTGGAAATGGGCACGCGCCCGTTGGAAAAAGCATTGTGGGCAGGCGCGCTTGATTCAGTGGGCGGCGAGCAACTGGCCTGGCTTATCCGCACCATGCAGCAAAACGGCGTGATCGGCAGTTTCGGCAACGCCGGGGGCGTGGAGCTGCATACCACGGTGCTGCCGTTTATTTTGCGGGGAGTACGCTTGCTGGGCGTGGATTCAGCTAATACCGCAATGCCACTGCGCCGGTCCATCTGGGCGAGGCTCGCGGGGGATTTGCGCCCGCAGCACCTTGCAGAAATCGCCCATACCGTGAGCCTGGACCAATTGCCCAGGGTTTTTGAAAAAATGCTGCAAGCGCAAGCGCGCGGGCGGACTGTGGTTAAACTTAACTGAAATATATAAAATCAAGTATATACATAGTTATATTAATCTAATATCTAGAAGAGATTTCCGCCAGTAAGCCGCTGGATTCATTGCTTTCCGGGAGGGGAAAGATGAGCAACAGCTACCAAGATTTTTATCGCCAATCAATTGAGGATCCCAACTCATTTTGGGGCGATCAAGCCAAGCTCATAGAATGGCACAAGCCTTTCAGCAGAGTCCTAGATTACAGCCGGCCGCCGTTCGCCAAATGGTTCGTCGGCGGGCTGACCAATCTTTGCTATAACGCAGTAGACCGTCATGTGCCTGCACGCGGCGAGCAGAAGGCGCTGGTCTGGATTTCGACTGAGGTGAACCAGGAAAAAAGCTACACCTACCGCGAATTGCACACCGAAGTGCAGCGCGTCGCCGCCATGATGCAATCGCTCGGCGTCAAAAAAGGCGACCGCGTCATCATCTATATGCCCATGGTTCCCGAGGCGGCATTCGCGATACTCGCCTGCGCCCGTATCGGCGCGATTCATTCGGTGGTGTTTGGCGGGTTTGCCTCGGCGAATCTTGCGGCGCGAATCGATGACGCCAAGCCCGTACTCATGATTACCGCCGACGGCGGCAGCCGCGTGGGCAAAGTGGTTCCGTACAAGAACCTGGTTGACGAATCAATCAAGCTGGCGCATTACCCGCCGGAGAAGGTCATTATTTTTCGACGCGGGCTGGACTCGAACATGCAGGTGATTCCCGGCCGCGACATCGATTACGCCGAGTTGCGCGAACACCACCTTGATGCCAAGGTGCCTGTGGCGTGGCTGGAATCGAATGAACCTTCTTACATACTTTATACTTCCGGCACCACTGGTAAGCCCAAGGGCGTGCAGCGCGATGTCGGCGGCTACGCGGTAGCGCTGGCTGCGTCCATGAAATACATCTACTGCGGCAACGCCGGGGAAACCATGTTTACCGCCTCTGATATCGGCTGGGTGGTGGGACATTCCTACATTATTTACGGGCCGCTGATAGCCGGGATGACCACCATCATGTACGAAGGCGTGCCGGTACGGCCTGATGCCGGCATCTGGTGGAAAATCGTCCAGGACCACAAGGCCACCGTGATGTTTACGGCGCCGACCGCCATCCGCGTTCTCAAGAAGCAGGATCCCGCCTATCTCAAGAAATACGACATATCATCGCTGCGGTACCTGTTCCTTGCGGGTGAACCCCTGGATGAACCAACTCACGTGTGGATTTCCGAAGCGCTGCACAAGCCGGTCATTGATCACTATTGGCAGACGGAAACCGGCTGGGCAATTTTGACCTGCGCCCCGGGTGTGGAAAAAACCCCGACCAAGTTCGGCAGCCCGAGCTTTGCTGCTTATGGCTACAACTTACGGCTGCTGCACGAGGCCACCGGCCAGGAAGTTGGCAACAACGAGAAGGGCGTGGTCACCGTGGTTCCTCCGCTGCCGCCGGGCTGTATGTCCACTGTTTGGGGCCAGGATGAACGCTTCGTGCAGACTTATTTCACCAGCTTCAAGGACCAGATGATCTACACTACTTTCGACTGGGGAATCCGCGACGACGATGGTTATTACTTTATTCTTGGCCGCACCGATGATGTTATTAATGTCGCGGGCCACCGTCTCGGCACTCGCGAGATCGAGGAGGCGGTGAGTTCCCACCGCAACATCGCGGAAGTCGCGGTGGTGGGAGTTGCCGACCCGTTGAAAGGACAAGTGCCGCTGGCTTTTGCCGTGGTGAAGGATGCGGCGCGCATCGAGACAGCGGATGGCCGCAAGGCCATGGAAAAAGAGGTCATGGAAACGGTGGACAAGGCCTTGGGTCCGATTGGACGCCCGTCCCGAGTGCATTTCGTGACGTTATTGCCGAAAACGCGTTCCGGAAAGGTGCTTCGGCGCAGCATTCAGGCGCTGGCAGAAGGGCGCGAACCGGGTGATTTAACCACGCTGGACGATCCAAGTGCGCTGGAGCAGATACGCAGTGCGGTTGCGGGCAAATAACCAGCCCCTTAATCACCATTGAAGTGGAGGAAATATCACAGCGTTAAAGAATAGTGTATGGCGGAGAGAGTGGGATTCGAACCCACGGTACGGCTTTCACCGTACACACGCTTTCCAGGCGTGCGACTTAAACCACTCATCCATCTCTCCGAAGAGCGTATTTTAACATTACGGATTATTAGCCTGAGCGAATGGCAGAAATTTGGCGGAGAGGGCGGGATTGTGGGTCGATCTGGCGTGGTGGCCCCCGCGTTGCTGCCGGAGCGCGCCCTGTCCTGCAAAGGTCTCGATGCCTGGCTCAAAGTCTTCGGCATCGCCAACTTCAAACGCCATGACGCGCTTGACGACGCGTTCGCTAGTGGCACAGTAGCTGCAAGTGCTGCAGCATCGCGGGGAAACGCTGGGCCTGCGCAGCGCCGGCGCGCTGCTCGAAACGGCGTATTCGTAGGAATGGTGGCCAGGCAAAACAAATGAAGTTCGTGGGCATGCGGCTACGCGGCATGGCATAAAAAACCCCGCGTTGCTGTGGCCTTTCTCAAGCTGCACCAACGGGGCGAGCAGCCCTGGCGGTCCTCGCTCCTTGAGATTTGCAGCGGACTCGCGCATCATCGTTACATGGAACCCGCCGACAGCATCCGCCGTCTTGGCTTCGCGCGCTGGTACGAGCGCCGCCTGATCGAGGGACACGCCTGGTTTGTCAGCGGGTTCTTCTGCATGATCGCGATCGCGGCCTGCATGGAGGAGCTGAGCTTCCGCGGCTCGATCATGCGGCTGCTCGTCTACGTCACCGTCGTCCTGGCCGCGGCGGCGATCGGAATCTACGGCCTGGTGCGGTACCAGAAGATCCTGGCCGAGGCCGAGCGGCTCGGCGAGCACGCCACCTGCGGTGCCTGCGGCGCCTACGCCCGCTTCAAGCTGATCTCGCCCGCGCACGTTCGCTGCCGCAAATGCAACAACGAATGGCGCCTTATTGACACCGACTGAGCAAGAAACAAGGCACGCGTTGGTGGCGGAGAGAATGGGATTCGAACCCATGATACGGATTAACTTATACACGCTATCCAAGCGTGCGCCTTAGTGCGACCGCGTCGTCGCGAGTCACGGCATCGGCGGCTTCATGCACGCGCGCGGCCGGCTTCGCGCAGCGCGCTCAGGCCGGGCAGTCGAGCCCCTGCGACACGCAGACGTAGCGTTTGGCGATGGCAAGCCCGATCCACAACCAGGCGACCAGCAGGAACGCAGCGACCGGCATGTGGTCGTCGCGAATGAGGCGCGGCGTGATCAGGCGCGTCAGCTTAATCACCGGTTTGGTGACGATCTCGAACATCTGGTAGACAAAATTCTGCTGGCGCGACTTGCCCGCCACCACGTACAGCAGCCCCTGGCCGACCATAATGTAGCCGGTCACTTCGACGATCGCGCGCAGCACACTCAACAGGAATAGTTCGATTGGCACGTTTATGTTTTATTGGGTCCGCAATGCGCGAGGCCGGGACGGGCTCGCAATTTCGGCAGGAGCCTATAAAATGGCGAGTATCCCTGCCATGCGCAGCCTGTCGCCGTAAGAGGACGTTCATGAATTTGGAGCAGTGGCGTCACTATGTTCGCGCGCGTTTTTTTCAGTTTGTGAGGCGGCCCGGGCGGGCGCTCGAGGAATACCGCGCCGCGCTTGCAATCAATCCGCGTCTGGTGAAGGGCTGGACCAGTATCGCTTATATCCACGCCAAGCAGGGCCGGTTCGGGGAGGCCGAGCGCCACTTCCTCGAGGCACTCCGGATCGCCCCTCGTGACGCGGACATGCAATTCAACCTCGGATACGTGCGCAACGAGCTGAAGCAACACGCCAGGGCCATCGAGGCGTTCAGGGAGGCGGTCAGACTCGATCCCGTGCTCGACATGGCTTGGTACGGAATGGGGCTTGCCCATGCGGCGCTGGGTGAGCATAAGGCCGCAGTGGAGACGTTCGAACATGCGGCACGCCTGCAGCCGATGGCTGCACCGATCTGGTACCAGCTGGGCATGGCCTGCCATCATGCGCTCGACCCCGAGCGCGTGCACGCGGTCATCCACCACGTGAACCGTTTCGACCCGCGAACGGCGCGGCGGCTGATCCTCGACACGGGAACCACCGATCTCGCGTATCTCGTCAAGGACCTGGTCGTGTAAATTGGCAAACCCGCCCGACCGGAAGCTCAACCGAAGATCACCTGGGTGACCTTGAACTTGCCGCTCGCCGGATCTTTCTGGAAGATCAGGATGGTCTCGTCATCGAACAGGCTCTGATTGTCCGGGTCGAAGGTCTTCTTCTTGTAGATCCATCGCGGCGTGTTCGGTTTGCTGTCGTCGATGGAAGCGGGCTTGCCGACCTTGGCGACGACCTCCTCCTCCGTTTTGTCCGTCACGTAACCGATGAACAGGCCACGCGCCGTCCCGGAAAAGTTGCCGGAGCAGGCAGTCAGGGTCAGCACAATGCCGCAAGCCGCGGCAACCACGAATGCTTTCATCTCCATTCTCCCTGCTGAAATAAATGGCCTCGTAAAAACAAAACCCGCCGAAGCGGGCCTTGTCTGAATCAGCGGCCCGAGGCTATCTGGCTTCGCTGACCACGGTATCGCCCAACAGATTCGGGTAGCGCACATGCTCGACCAGGTCCTGCACCTTTTTCGAGGGCGGCGCGGTCAGCAGGCTGACGATGAAGATGGTGAGCATACTCGCCGGCAGGCCGAACATGCCCGCCGACACCGGGCTTAACCCGAACCACAGTGGCATGTTGACGCCGAAGAATGGGTAGCGCGTAAACATGTAGTACGCGCATAATCCAAGCCCCATGGCCATGCCGGCGATCGCTCCCCACTTGTTGGCGCGCTTCCAGAATATGCCCAGTACCAGCGCCGGAAAGAACGACGACGCCCCCAGAGAGAATGCCGCACCCACCAGGAACAGGATGTCTCCCGGTTTGAGCGACGTGACATAGGCTGCGGTAATCGCCATCACCACCAGCAGAACCTTGGAGAGCGTCACGCGCCTCCCGGTGCTCGCATTCGGGTTGATCATCTTGTAGTAGAAGTCGTGCGCCAAGGCGTTGGCAATGGTCAGCAGCAGCCCGTCCGCGGTCGACAGCGCCGCCGCCAAGCCGCCAGCCGCAACCAGCCCCGATACGACGTAAGGCAGGCCCGCAATCTCCGGCGTCGCCAGCACGATCAGGTCGCCGCCGATCACCACTTCGGCCCACTGCACGATGCCGTCGTGGTTGATGTCGGTGATATTCAGCAACCCCGGATCCACCTTCGCCCATGCCGCGGCCCATGCCGGTAGTGTGGCGAACGAACTGCCCACCAGGTGCGTGAACATGTCGTACTTCGCAAGCACCGCCAGGCACGGCGCAGTGAAGTACAGCAGGAAGATGAAGAACAGCGACCAGAACACCGAGACGCGCGCCTGCTGCACGCTGGGCGTGGTGTAGTAGCGCATCAGGATGTGAGGCAATGCGGCCGTGCCGAACATCATGCAGAACACGATGCCGATGAAGTTGAGGCGCGCGGTATTCTGCGCTGCTTCATCCTTTCCGGGGAACGCCTGTGCATGCGGTCGCAGTGGCGCCGCTCTAGCAGCAAGGCCCGTTTCCCGCGTCCACTGAACCTTTGCGGCGTTTACGTTCGCAGGATAGGCCGCAACCGCTTTCTCGGCGTCCGCAAGCTTGTCTGCAGGCGCATTCGCACCCTTCAGGCTTGCCAGATTCTCCTCGACCCTGGCCTTGCCCTCGGCATACGCCTTGTCAGGTGAGGCGAGCGCAGCTTTGCCTGCGGCCGCCCGGTCGGCGAAGATCTTGCGCACCTCCTGCTCTTTCGGGTCGTCGTTGATCTTCTTCTCCACAACGGCAAGCTTCTGCAGCGTATAGCCATAGGCGATCTGCGGAATCGGCATGCCGGTATGTTTCACGCCCAGCCATACGACGGGAGTCATATAGGCAATGATGAGGACGATGTACTGGGCTACCTGGGTCCAGGTCACCGCCCGCATGCCACCCAGCATCGCGCACACCAGGATCCCGGCGAGACCGACGAACACGCCGACGCCGAACTCAAGGCCGGTCATCCGGCTCACGATCAGGCCGACGCCATAGATCTGCGCCACGACATACACGAACGAGCAGGTGATCGCCGCGACGACGCCGATGCCGCGGACGATGTTGCCGCCGTACCGCTCGGCGAGGAAGTCGGGAATGGTGAACTGCCCGAACTTGCGCAGATAGGGCGCAAGGAACAATGCCACAAGGCAAAAGCCCCCGGTCCACCCCATGACCCAGGCGAGCCCGTCAAAACCGGACAGGAACAGCGTGCCGGCCATGCCGATGAAGGACGCCGCGCTCATCCAGTCGGCGCCCGTCGCCATGCCATTGAAAAATGCCGGCACCCGGCGTCCCGCGACGTAATATTCCGCGACGTCCATGGTGCGGGACATCCAGCCGATGCCGGCATACAGTCCGATGGTCGCAAACAGGAACCAGTAGCCGATCCAGGCCCGCGACATCCCCAGCTGCTCAGCAACCGCGAGCGCGAGTAGGAAGAGGATAAAGCCGCCGGTATAGAAGGTGTAGTTCCTCCTGAGCTGGCGGAAGAACGTCGAGTGCGAGACGGTCTGGCTGCTCATTCGAGATCTCCCTCATCCACGTTGTATTCCAGGTCGAGCTTCCGCATCAGCAGTGCGTAAATGCCAATGAGCGCCACGTAGATGATGAGCGAACCCTGCGCCGACATGTAGAACCCCAAGGGAAAGCCGAGGATCGTCATGCTGCTGCTGTTCAGTTCGCGTGCGAACCATATCTCGACGAAAGTGACGACGAACCAGATAAACAGCAGAATTGCAGTTATCACCAAGTTTTTACGCCAATACTCCTGATGTTTTTCTGTTAACTGCATGGGGATCCTCCTTCTGAATATGAAGACGCTGAATTTAAAATGATAGTCACGATAAAAAGAGTTTTGCTATTAGGGAAAACCCTTAAAGAAACAGGCCGGCAAAAGCACGCAGTGCACAATGATTAAGGAACTGTCCTCGCAAATCGTTTTGAATGAGAGCGCTATGCATGATGAGGTGATGGGGGAGTGTCGGCGCCACGGGCGCCAAGTGTTATTCGCACCAGCTCCGCCACCGAATCAACCTCCATTTTTTCCATCACCCTGGCGCGGTGAGCTTCGACGGTCTTGATGCAGATATGGAGTTCCTCGGCAATGATCTTGTTAAGCCTGCCGGCAATAATCCGGTCCATGACTTCACTCTCGCGAGGGGTGAGGGATGCCAGGCGGCATGCAATGGACACGCACTCATTTTTCCGCTGCCGGCTCTCTGCATCGAGCCTGAGCGCCTCCCGCACCCGTTCGAGAAGGTCTTTGCACTCGAAGGGTTTCTCGATGAAATCCACAGCGCCCTTTTTGACGGCGTGTACCGCTATGGGAACGCTACCTTGGGCAGTGAAAAAGATAATGGGTATCGAAACCTCTTTTTGCCGCAGGATTTCCTGCAGATCGAGACCGCTCATACCGGGCATGTGAATATCCAGCACCAGGCATCCCGCGTATTCGGGACGAAAGGACTCGAGGAACGCCTCCGCGGTGGCAAACGTTTCAACGCCGATTCCGTTTGATTTCATTAAAGTCTGCATCGCGAATCGAATCGACCCGTCGTCGTCCACAACGTAGACTTTGGGCGCAGGATGCAAGCCCATGGATTTCTCGTGTAATGAACGCTCAGAACTCATGTGTGAGAAATTCGAAGTCGTTTCGAGTTGGCTTTTGAGGTTGCTGACAGTCCCTTCCTTGCCTAAATGGCATAACCATTATTTCGACCTCTACCGTAGGTTGCCGCAGCCGCCCGCAGATGATTGGTGAAGGATTCTAGACAGTAAACTCGTACAGCGTCAATCATCGGAGCACTATTTTCTGCTGCACTGCAAAATACTGTCGGCAAGAGGGCCGCTTTTATGCCTTCAGCATGCAGCGGACGGCCCTTGTCACAACCGGAAATCCAGGGCCAGCCGGGTTTGCAGCTTGCGCGCCTGGCGCAGCGACTGTTTCAAAAAATTCCGGTCCAGCTCGTTCAGCCCTTGGGGATCCATATGGTTGTGCATAGGTTTGCCTTCACTCAGCAGTCGGCTTTGATGGCGCATGCGCAGCAACAGAACGAACTCGAAGGCTTCCACCCAGGCCTCGGCCTCCTCCGATGGGATGTTTAAAAGAGGCGCAGTGGCCCGCAGGCGCTGCTCGGTGTTGGTATGGGAAACTTGCGTCGCCAGGCTGAAAATACGCGCTGCATCCACAAACAAATGGGTACCATTCAGCTTTAGATCCACGGTGCCTGGATAGTCTCCTTTTTTTTGAACCACAAAATCCCGTAGCCATCCCAGAGGAGGACGGTTACGCAGTGCATTATCTGCCATCAAATGGAGGAAACGGGGGTTGGAAGCACGCCGGGTCAGCCATTCCCTCAGTTCTTCGGCGAGCGAGGCGTTCCCGTAAAGCGGTCGGAAATCAAAGAAGATGGCGGCATTCAAAAGCGAACCGGGGTCTCCTTGGTCAATCCAAGCGCTGAACTTGCCTTTCCATTCCGCCAGGCTCAGACACCATAAAGGATTGCTTGCCATGATGTTGCCCTTGCACAGAGGAAACTCGCATTCCTTCAGCGCTTCGTTGACACGGCGTGCCAGGGGTATAAGGGTTTGCCGCGCGACTTCTGGACCTAGCGTGTCGGGGTGGGTAAAGATGATGCCGTTATCCTGATCGGAGCCCAAGGTCTGTTCAAAACGGCCTTCGCTGCCCAACGACAGCCAGCAATAGCGTATATCTCCGAGTTCTGCTGTGGCGGACTCCAGTTCAATAATGCGCCGGGTAAGGAGATCATTCAGGGTTGAAATGTATTGAGTGAGAGGTTCTGCAGCCACCCCTTGCGTCAGCATGTTGTGGCCGAGTTGCCGGATGTCGCGGCTGGATTGAATCAGGTTGGCGAGGTCGCCCGCTCCCTGGATATCGGTGCTGATCTGCTTCAATCCGATGCGCTGCAGGCTGAACAAGTCGTTTTCCGAGACCACGCCGACCAGCTTGTTGTTTTCCACGACCAGCACATGCCGGATACCGTGGCTCGTCATGACGAGCGCCGCCTCGTAAGCCGGCGCCTGAGGCGGAAGGGTAATCAAGCTCCCGCTCATGACACGCGAGATGGGTTGGTCAAGGTCAATTCCTGGCACGATCACCCGGTTCAGCAGATCATGCAAAGTGAAAATGCCGACAGGCTTCTCGTCCTCCCCCGTGACCACCATGGAGCCTATAGCCAGTCGATGCAAAGTTGCCAGCACCGTCTTTACCGCAGTATCCGGCAGGCAAGTGACAGGGTTTTTTCGCAACACGGTCGAAAGAGGGCTGTACATCGAAGGGTGCTCGTGAGCCTCGCCCGGTTTCTGACCCATGTTTTGCTGGAAGCCCATGCCGGCAGCCTTTAATACTCCGCTCGAGCGGCGCTGGCTTTCAGGGAAGCTTCCCGTGCTTCGCCGAGGGTGAATATTCGTTTCTCGGCCAGCAGGGGAATCATCTTGAGAAAAATTTCACCGGTGACGATAGAATCTCCCAAAGCGGTGTGGCGCCCGATGACGTGGACACCGAAACGCTCGGCGATGGCTTCCAGCCGGTGACTTTCCTGATTCGGATGAATGACTTCGGAAAGCAGCAAAGTATCGAGAACGGGATGAGTGAAGCGGATGCCCGTGGTTGCCTCCTTAAGTTGAAGAAAGCGCATGTCAAAGGCTGCATTGTGGGCAACCAGCACGGTATCTTCGCAAAACTGGAAAAAAACCGGGAGTATCTGGATGATATCCGGCTGTCCTTTGAGCATTTGCGGCGTGATGCCGTGAATGCGCGTGGATTCTTTAGGCAACGATCGGTGCGGGTCTATCAGTTGATCGAACGCTTCATGCTGCAAAAGATGGCCATTCACGATGCGTACCGCGCCGATGGAAATGATTTCGTCGCCATAGGAGGGATTAAGACCCGTGGTTTCGGTGTCGAAAACCGTATAGTTGAGTTCCGTAAGTCGGCGTTGGTCCAGCTCGGGCGTCTGTCCGGGTTGGTGGAATAAATCGAAGTCGTAGTATTCGGGGCGGCTAGGTATGCTTCGCCTTACTACTATAGTTGGGGATTCAGGTTGAGTTAGGGGCAGCAGAAGGCGAAAGTAACTGTTCTGTGATCCTTTGTCCATCTGACACCATATTTCTCCGCCGTGCCGTTCAGCCACGTCCTTCAGGGTCAGGAAACTTCCTTCGCCTGCGGTAATAAGGGATTCGTTTTCCCAGGTCAGCAAGGCCTCAATTTCCGCAAGCTTGCCCTTCCAGATCATATCGAAATGAGCATAGCGGCTGGCTTCCTCAAGCTTTAAAGTGATCTCCCTTACCCCAAACTCATCTTTAAGGCGATGCATGATATAAACAGCCACCTGCACCAAGGAATAACTGTCGACTTTCAGCCACAGAGGGTGAGGTGCAGTTTGGGTTTTTACCGACACCCCCAAAACCTGTTCCAGCTTTCTCTGAATGACTGCAAGCAGGTCCGCCCCCAGCATGTTTTCAAGCGGCCAGTCCAATTTAAGGGAATCGGCGTATTCGCCAACGGTGTGGTCCAGCTGGACACTGAGCATCTTGGCTTCCTCCCCGATGATTCGGGTAAAGCGGTTGCGTTTTACCTGATCCAGGTCCGGATATTCCAGCATGGTCTCCACTGCTGCGCGCATATTCGCGAGCGAAGCGCGTATGCCCTCGGTAAGAGCGCGCAGCAACAAATCCCTGCGAGTGCCGCTTTCTATGCTGCGGGTGATGTCTTCCAAAGTCAGGACAAACCCGGTGATTTCGCGCTCCCGGTCCAGCACCGGCGCCATTTGCACCCTGATGAGCTGGCCCGCTTTGGCGGTAGTGACGAAATCCGCGACCGGCTCGGCAGTTTCCTCCCGCAAGCGCCGCCCGATATTTTCCAGAGCGTGAACAATAAGGTTTTTTTCTATTACTCCGAATATAGAGCGGCCCAATCCTATCAATGCGCCGCCGCTTTCCGGGTTCGGGCTCAACAATTGCCGGGCACGGTGGTTGTAGAGGAGAATCCGGCCTTCAATATTACATACCAACACGCTTTGGGTAAGTTCCGACATCAACGCCGCCAGCCGGTTTTTCTCTTCTTCGGTATCCGACTTTGCGTCGCGGATTTTCGCCTCCACATCCGCCGCCAGGGTCTGGTGCGCATCCGCAAATTGGTTTACCGTCATCGCCAATTCCTTAAGCTCGGAAGAGCCGCCGGCTTGAATGCGATGGCCGGGATTTGAGGTAAGCATCAGTTTGATTTCCTCCGCCAGCGCTTTGGGTGGAACGATGTATAACTTGAAGAGGTAATCTAGCAGTAAACCCAGAACGAATGGCAGCAAAAGTGCAAAAATAAAAAATATGCCTTCGCGCTGCCGATAAATCTCTATGATAAAGACCCGTTCCCTTTCATCCAGGCCGGGCCAAACTACAAAAAGACCGGCGAGAATGGCACTCACGGTGAATAAATAGAGTGCCCCTAAAAACAGGGTAAATTTGAATTTCCGGTTCATTCCTCATCCAAGAGTTTGCGCACCTGCTCCAGCAATTCCTTGGTGCCAAAAGGTTTGGTGACATAAGCGTCGGCACCCAGGGCAAGCCCTTTGGTGATTTCGATATCGCGGCCTTTGGCGGTGAGCATGATGATTTTGGTTGCTTGGAAAGCCGTGTTCTCACGAATTTTCCGACATACATCAAAGCCATTTCTCAAGGGCAGCATGACGTCCAGCAGAATCAGATCTGGTTTGAAGGTTTCCACTTGTTGCAAGGCCTCTTCTCCGTTACGCACCACCTTGACCGTGTAGCCGCAGTGCTCCATCAGGAATTCCAGCGAAATGACGATATTGGGCTCGTCATCCGCTATGAGTACTTTCTTGGTCATGATTTATAACGGCTTAGTTGGTGTTAGGTTTCCAGGTTGAGTTCGGTACCGGGACTTTGGACATCGGATCCCGTTTTCAAAGGCAGGGTAAAGGAAAAAGTCGCACCTTTGCCGATTTCACTTTCAACCCATAATCTACCGTTGAAATGCTCGATGATGTGCCGGCTGATGGTCAAACCCAATCCTGTGCCCTGCGGTTTCTCGGTCAGGGTGTCGCCGGCCTGGCGGAATTTTTCGAAGATAATGTGCTGATCCCCGGGGCTGATGCCGGGCCCGTTATCGTGTACGTTCACGCGCAGCGATTGCGCAATCTGACGCAACCGGATGGACACAAGACCCGCTTTCCTGTCGCAAAATTTGACGGCGTTGGAAAGCATATTGATGACAACTTGCATCAGCCGATCCCGGTCGACGCGAATCACGGGCACGTTTTCAGAAAGGTTTAATTCAAGCCTGACGTTGTTCTCCTTGAATAATTGGCTAGTTGCAGAGACCGCATCTTCAATAACCCCTTTGAGATCCACTTCAATGATGTTCCATTCGATGTTCCCGGATTCGATCTTGGACAAATCCAGGACATCATTAATAAGCCGGGTGAGCCTTCCGCTTTCCTTTATGATGATGTTAAGGTATTTGCTGCGTTCCGAAATATCCAGTTGTGGGTAGCCGTGCAATATCTCAGACAAAGCGCGAATTGAAGTGAGCGGCGTGCGTAGTTCATGGGATACGGTTGAAACGAAATCGTCCTTGAGCTTGTCCAGATCCTTGAGGCGCTCGTTGGCCGCCCTCAACTCTGCGGTGGCTGTTTCCAGTTCTTGGGATTTCTGTTCCAGTTTTCGGCTGTAGGCGATGACCTGTGAAGTTTCATCGAGGATATTCATTACTTCGTCAATGCCTAATGGTTCTTCTTCAACGACTGACGCCACCATTGCACGGGCTGAGGCGGCGCCGATAGCGCCAGCAAGCAAGGTTTCTGCGAAATTCACCAGGGCTGCGTCCGCTTTAATTTCGTTGATGAAACCCAACCCGTGCTGCCGGGC
Organism: Gammaproteobacteria bacterium; assembly: GCA_041495205.1. Taxonomy (GTDB): domain Bacteria; phylum Pseudomonadota; class Gammaproteobacteria; order Burkholderiales; family JAHFRG01; genus JAHFRG01. The sequence goes on along the minus strand of JBGQCF010000003.1, from coordinate 11,292 downwards.
ATAGGATGCAAAGGCTTCATCGGCCCGTTCCAGCCCAAGAAACCTTCCCAGCAGAGCGTGTAACTCCGGAACCGAAGCGGTACCGCGCCAGAAACGGGAGCCACCGCTTTCGCCGGTTTGCTTGAATACATCCACGAATAGCGTGGCCTGAGCTTGCTCAATCGCGCTGGGGCGGCTCTTGAGAGACACGCCCACATAGGCGCCGATATTGCACAACATGCTCCAAATCATGGCATGAGTGATTTCGTCAAGACCGGCCAAGCCGAATAATTGGTGCGGCTTCAGGAGCGTAATGCCGAAAGGACCCTGCTCAAGAAAACTGATGGGCAGCCAGCCGGATTTGGCGAATGCGGGAAGAAGTAGGGTATAACCCCATACCAGGAAGCCTATGCTCAATCCGGCGAGCGCTCCCATTCGCGTCCCGCCTTTCCAGAAAATCCCTCCCAGGACTACCGGTGCGAACTGCGCTACTGCGGCAAAGGAAACCAGCCCGATGGAAACCAGCGCATAGGCTTCACCAGCCAAACGAAAATAACCGTAACCCAGCAGCAGCACCAGCACGATGGCCCCGCGTCGAATGCCAAGCAGCAGGCTGCTCAGTTCCCTGCGCTCTCTCAGGCGCAGCATTTTCATTCGCAGCAGCACCGGCATCACTAGGTCGTTGCACAACATGGTGCTAAGCGCAATGGTTTCAACGATCACCATGCCGGTGGCGGCAGACAGACCGCCGATAAATACCAATAACGCCAGACCTTGCTGCCGTTCCGCCATCGGTACCGTGAGCACGAAGGTATCGGCATCCACGATACCTTCCGGAAAATGCATTAACCCCCCGAAAGCCATGGGCAACACGAAAATATTGATTGCCAGCATGTAAAGGGGAAACAGCCAGATTGCCTTGTTCAGGTGGTTTTCGTCTACGTTTTCCACGACAGATACCTGGAATTGCCGTGGCAGAAACATGATTGCGAACATCGACAGTATCGTCAGCCAAACCCAGCTGCCGTAGCTTCCTGCAACACCATCTAGGGGGGTGAGCAGGGGTTGCAATTTCGGATTGGCGGCGGCGCGCGTGAAAATATCAGCGAAGCCATTATAAATACCAAAAGTGACGAAAAATCCTACTGCCAGAAAAGCCAGAAGCTTTACCAACGATTCAAAGGCAATCGCCGCTACCATGCCTTCATGGCGTTCCGATGCATCCAGATGCCGAGTGCCAAACAGAATGGTGAACGCAGCCAGCAGTAGAGCCACATAAAGAGCGGTATCGCTCAATACCGGCACCGCACCCAGTTTAATCGGCATGATGATTTGGGGGTACTGCAAAAGTATGGTGAAACTGGTGGATACCGCTTTAAGTTGCAATGAAATGTAGGGAACGATACCAACAACTGCGATAATCGAAGCAAGCCCCGCAAGCAACGCGCTTTTGCCGTAGCGTGAGCCGATGAAATCGGCCAGCGATGTAATGCGGTTGACCTTGCTGATGCGTATGATTTTCCGCATCACCAGCCACCATAAGGCGATCATCAGAGTAGGGCCGAGATAAATCGGCAAAAAGCCTACGCCGTTGCTTGCTGCCCGGCCTACGCTGCCGTAGAAAGTCCAGGCGGTGGCGTAAACGCCAAGCGACAGGGAATACACATACGGATTGGCGATGATGCTGCGCCCGGCATCTGCGCGTTTGTCGCCGTAATAAGCGATGGCGAAAAGAATGCCGAGATAGGCGAAAGAGGTAACGATGATGACCCAGCCTGGCAGCACTTTTGCCTCCGCGTCCTGGTCAGTCTTTGGGGCCCTTGCGGCCTGCGTGCTCCACCACCCAGGCCATCAAGCCGATCAGCAGTGCCCAGGCGGCAAAGATATAGGCGTAGAGCAGGGGGATGCCGAAAATCTGACTGTTGCTGTTAAAGAGATAAAGCAAAGGATAGTTGAACAGCAGGCACCCCAGTAGGAACAGCGCCACCAAGCGTTGTCCCCTAATCAACGAAGAAATCATGGCAACCTCGCTCAAATATACAAGCTACAAAAGCATTATAGCGGTGAGCAGGGCTTAAAAAACGAAAAGGGCGCAATCACGCGCCCTTTTTTGGGATTACTACCTGCTCGTTATTATTTAACAGCTTCTTTCAGCTGTCGTAATATCGCAGGGTTTTGGCTCAGACAAAATATGCTGCGCATGTAAGTCAAAGCCGAAATACAGCCAAACTCGTAGTGTCGGACGCCGAAGTTTATTTATATACCCTCTTTCAGTTGTTGCAGGATGGCCGGGTTTTCCAGAGTCGAAATATCCTGGGTGATTTCCTCGCCCTTGGCGATCGAGCGCAGCAAGCGCCGCATAATTTTCCCGGAACGGGTCTTAGGTAGATTATCGCCGAAACAGATGTCTTTCGGTTTGGCGATCGGCCCGATCTCCTTGCCTACCCAGTTGCGCAACGTGCGGGCAGTTTTTCTGGTTTCTTCGCCAGAGGAGCGGATTTTAGCACAACACCACGCGGCGTCCCGTACAGGAACGAAGCCCGCTCGACGCCGGCTACGCTACTTCGCCAATTCCTTGATCTTGTCGACGATCTCGGGATTGGCGAGGGTGGACACATCGCCCGGGTCCTGGTGATTGGAGATCGCCGCGAGTACTCGGCGCATGATCTTGCCCGAGCGCGTCTTGGGCATGTCGGGAACGATGATGACTTGGCGCGGCCTAGCGATCGCGCCGATCGCGGAAACGATTGCTGCCGAGACTTTGCCCGCGAGCTCCTTGGACGCTTTCAGACCCGGTCTCAAGGAGACGTAGAGGTCGGGCACCTTCCCCTTGATTGGGTCGACAACCGGGACGACCGCCGCTTCCGCCACCTCGTCGACGAGGAGGGCCGCCGACTCGATTTCCTTGGTGCCGAGGCGATGGCCAGCCACGTTGATTACGTCGTCGATGCGGCCGAGGATACGGAAGTAACCATCCGCCGCCTGCACTGCGCCGTCACCAGCCATATAGGGCCAGTCGCGCCAGTCCTTGCTCTTGGGATTCCTGCAGTAGCGCGCGTAGTACTGCTTGACGAACCGGTCCGGATCCTTCCAGATGGTCTGGAAGCCGCCGGGCCACGGGTTACGGATGCAGATATTGCCCGCCTTGCCCGAGCCGGCTGGAAGCTCCTTTCCGTCGTCGTCATAGATGACTGGATGAATACCCGGGATGCCGGGACCCGCGCTGCCGGGTTTCATCTTGTGGATTCCGGGGACAGTGCTGCAGAGGAATCCGCCATTCTCCGTCTGCCACCAGGTATCCACGATGACCGCCTCGCTCTTGCCAACCACCTTGTGGTACCACTTCCAGACCTCGGGCTCAATCGGCTCGCCCACCGTCGTCATGAGTTTGAAGTGGTGATTGTACTTCGTTGGTTCCTCGAGCCCCTCGCGCCGCAGCGCGCGGATTGCCGTTGGCGAAGTGTGGAAGATATTGACGCCCAGTTCCTCGGCGATGCGCCAAGGCCGTCCCGCGTCGGGATAGGTTGGCAACCCTTCGTATACGACTGACGAGGCGGCAAGCGCAAGCGGGCCGTACACGATGTAGGAGTGGCCCGTAATCCAGCCGATGTCCGCCATGCACCAGTAGACATCCTCTGGATGGATGTCCTGGATGTACTTCGATGTCCAGGTCACGTAGGCGAGGTAGCCGCCGATGGAGTGCTGGCAACCCTTGGGCTTCCCGGTGGTGCCGCTCGTGTACATGAGGAAGAGCGGCGCCTCGGCCGGCATCTGCGCCGGCTCGACGCGCTTGCCACGGTACTTCTTGAGAAGATCGTTGACGATGACGTCGCGCTCCTCCACGAGCTTCGTCGGGCTCGAGTATTTCTCTGGGTGCCGCTGCCAGATCAGCACCTTGTTGACTTTATGGCCATCCTTGGCAGCTTCGGTGACCGCGACATCGGCCTTCTCCTTGTGGTCGAGAAGCTTCCCGGCGCGGTAATAGCCGTCCATGGTGATCAGCACGTGGCTCTCAGAATCCGAGACGCGATCAGCGCAGGCCTTGCCACTGAACCCGCTGAACACCTGGGAGTGAATGACGCCCAGCCGCGCGCAGGCGAGCATGGTAATCGGCAGTTCCGCCACCATCGGCATGTGCAATGTCACCCGGTCGCCGGCTTTCAAGCCACAAAAGTCACGTAGCAGAGCTGCGAACTCATTCACGCGGACGAAAAGCTCCTGATAGGTGACGTGCTGGATCGCCTCGTGTTCCAGCTCGGGCACGAAATGGATCGCCGTCTTGTTCTTGTGTTTGGCGAGGTGGCGATCGACGCAGTTGTAACAGGCGTTGATCTTGCCGCCTACGAACCAGCGCCAGAAGGGAGGATTGCTGGCATCAAGCGTCTTGTCCCATTTCTTGTACCAGTCAAGCAGAGACGCGAATTCCGTGAAACACTCGGGAAACTTGTCGAGCGAGAAGCGCTCGAAGACACCCGTGTCGGTTAGATTGGCTTGGTCAACGAAGCTTTTCGGCGGCGAGTAATAGTCCTGTTCCTGCCAATGCACTGCGATCTGCGCTTCGGAGATATCGGCAGTCTGTTCCTCCTTGGATGGGCGAAGCGGTTTTTCATCTGACATGGCGGTTCCTCCTTGATTTGTTTATATGGAAACATTAAACAACGCGCTTGTAAAGACGTGTCACCCGTTGTCTGGCGCGCGGGGCGGGGGACGTGCATAATGTCTACAAATGTCTTACGGCGGGCCTCCCCGCATTGCACAATAGTGAACTTGGTCAGGTCCGGAAGGAAGCAGCCACAGCTATATTCTGCAAGTGCCGGGGCAAGGCTCGCCTCCCTTTTGTTTTTGCTTTATGATGCCTGCTGAGCTACTCATCCTCAGGTTCAATGTAAAATGCAAAAAGTCAGGAGCATTATCTTAATATCTCTCGCGAGCGCCAGTTTTAATGCCATCGCGGTTGACAGTGTGTCCTTGGAAGGAGGCCACGGTGAGAGGGTGGACGTGGCGCGTGTTGGACTGCAATGGGATTGGAACAAACAATGGTTTCCCGCGTACGGCTGGCATCTTGGCGGATACTGGGATGTTGCGGCCGGCATATTGCACGGGCGCAGTGGCTCGCCGGTCAACAATGATGTTGCGGATATCAGTGTGACCCCGACATTGCGCTACCAGCAAACCGATCTTACAACTCTTGCACCTTATTTTGAGGTTGGGGTGGGCGCGCACCTGTGGTCGCGCACTACCATTACCGTCGACAAGAGGTCGGGCACGGCCTTTCTGTTTGGCGATCAAGTCGGCATCGGCCTGCGTTTTGGGGAACACGGCATTTATGATCTCGGCTATCGCTTCCAGCATTTGTCTAACGCCAGCATCAGGGCGCCCAACCCGGGCATCAACCTTCATCTGGTCCGCTTTCAAATTCACTTCAATTAGCAGCAGTGTCTGCAAACCACGTTCTGGCGCGCAAATGGCGTCCCAAAACCTTTACTGAGCTGGTCGGGCAGGAACATGTCGTCAAGGCCCTGACGAATGCTTTAAGTCAGCAACGCCTCCATCATGCTTATCTCTTCACTGGCACACGCGGCGTGGGCAAAACCACACTGGCGCGCATACTCGCCAAGGCGCTTAACTGCGAAAACGGAATCACGCCCGCGCCATGCGGGCAATGTTCAGCATGCCGCGAGATTGATTCCGGACGTTTTATTGATTTGCTCGAGCTCGATGCCGCTTCTAATACCGGCATAGACAACATGCGCGAGGTATTGGATAACGCGCAGTACGCACCTACACGGGCGCGCTTCAAGATCTACATTATTGACGAAGTACACATGCTTTCCGCCAAGGCATTCAATTCCATGCTGAAAACCCTGGAAGAGCCGCCCGAGCATGTAAAATTTATTCTTGCCACCACCGATCCGCAAAAAATACCGGTCACGGTGCTCTCGCGTTGCCTGCAGTTCAATTTAAAACAGATTCCCTCCCCGGTAATTGCCGGCTATCTGCAACAGATACTGGACAAAGAGAAAATTTCCGGCGAGTCTTCAGCGCTGCTGCTCCTGGCGCGTGCCGCGCAGGGTAGCATGCGCGACGCCTTAAGCCTGCTTGACCAGGCGATCGCACACAATGCAGGCAAGATAACCGACGTCGCCGTGCGCGAGATGCTGGGCGCAATTGACCAGACATACCTGTTCGAGATTTTACGGGCGCTGCTGAAACACGATGGGGCAGGGCTTATCGCACAAGTGGAACAAATGACGAGCCGCAGCCTTGCGTTGGAAGCAGCCTTGCAGGATTTGGCCACGCTGTTGCAGCGAATCGCACTGGCACAAACCGTCCCTGAGGCTATCGGCATGGATATGCCGGAGCGGGCGCAGATTCTTGAACTGGCTCATGCTTTTAATCCTCAAGATGTGCAGTTGTTTTACGATATCGCGCTGCGCGGGCGCAATGAGATTGATCTTGCGCCGGATGAGCAAGCCGGTTTCAGCATGACTCTATTGCGCATGCTGGCGTTCATGCCCGCAGATAGTCCTGTACCGCATCCTGATGAAAAAAAGCCCGCTGGGCCCAAGCCGCAGCAGGCATCGCTGCTTGAAGCAGGCAGTAGCAGCGTGCCGGCCAAGACCGCAACCGATAGCGGATTAAAAAAAAACCGCTTTGACGGAGACTGGCCGGCCCTGGTAGCTCAACTAAAGCTGGGAGGCATGGCCAAGATGCTGGCGCAACATTGTGAATTGGCGGGTTACAATGGCGGCGGCCTCCAGTTGCGCATTCCTGAGCCGCATAAGCACTTGCTGGAAAAATCCTACCAGGAAAAATTAAAACTCGCGCTTCACGATTATTTTGGTGAGCGTATAACTGTCACTTTTGCCATTGGGGGCGGCAGCGGGAACACACCTGCCGAAAAGGAACACCGCGAGAAACAAGAACGGCAAATGTCCGCAATCCAGGCAATCGAGAAAGACCCTTTCGTTCGCGAACTGGTGGAAAACTTTGACGCCAAGGTAATAGATTCTTCGATAAAACCCATACAGTGATTAGCGTGATGACATGAGACCTTTGAGAAGCAACTATTTTGCACCAAGACATGGCGCGAGGTTTCTTACGAGCGGAGCATACACGATAGTATGTGAGCATCGTAAAAAGTCGAGCAACACAGTATTGGTGCAAAAGACGCAGCTTATCGGAGGTCTCATATGATGAAAGGCGGTTTGGGCGACCTGATGAAACAAGCCCAGCAAATGCAGGAAAACATGAAAAGAATGCAGGAGCAGTTGGCTGCTGTCGAGGTTGAAGGGCAATCAGGGGCCGGCATGGTGAAAGTCACCATGACCTGCCGTCATGATGTGAAGCGCGTCGCCATAGATCGAAGCCTGCTGGGTGAGGACAAAGAAATGCTGGAAGACCTGATCACCACAGCGATGAACGATGCGGTAAGCAAAGTAGAAACGGCGATTCAGGAAAAAATGAGCGGGCTCGCCGCAGGCTTCAGACTTCCTTTTTGAGGTGAGTGAGATGAATGAAGTGGAGGAGTGAAAAGCAGTCAAGAGCAAAACACAGTCCACCTCATATTATTCACTCATTCACCTCCTCGCTTCTTCATCCATGAATACTCCTTCCAGCCTTGAACAGCTCATCGAGTCGCTGCGCTGCCTGCCGGGAGTGGGGCCCAAGTCGGCGCAACGCATGGCTTACCATCTGCTTCAGCGCGACCAAGCCGGCGCATCGAGGCTGGCTGACGCCCTGCGACGGGCACTGGAAAGCATCAGGCATTGCGAAAAATGCAACAGCTTCACCGAGCAGGAAATATGCGGTCTTTGCAGTTCAGCCAAGAGAGATGCAAGCCTGCTATGTGTGGTGGAAACTCCCGCCGATTTGCTGATGATGGAGCAGACGCAGTGCTACCGGGGCCTTTATTTCGTGCTGATGGGGCGCTTGTCGCCACTGGATGGCATTGGACCGAAAGAAATTCATCTCGAAAGGCTTCTCAAGCGCGCCCATGACGGGATTGTAAAAGAAGTGGTGCTTGCGACTAATTTCACGGTCGAAGGAGAAGCGACCGCGCACTATATCAACGAATTGCTTAAGTCCCGCGGCATGAAAGTGAGCCGTATTGCGCGCGGGTTGCCGGTGGGTGGCGAACTCGAGCATGTGGACAGCGGCACGCTCGGGCAAGCCGTCCTGGAACGCCGCCTGTTCTGATTCCAACCGCTTTCGAATTCATGAACGCCGCCGGCCGGCCGCGCCAGACCACGCACAAGCTGCAAAAAATGCTGGCGCAGGTAGGATTAGGATCGCGCCGCAATATGGAACAGCTTATACAAAGCGGACGGGTCACGGTAAACGGCAGGGTCGCGACGATAGGTTTGCGGGTTGGCTCCAATGACATAGTGCGCGTTGATAAACGCATTATCAATCTCAGGTTTGTCTCCGAATTGCCGCGCATCATCGTGTACCACAAGCCGGAAGGGGAAATCGTAACCCGCGCTGACCCCCAAGGGCGGCCATGCGTATTTGCTAAATTGCCGTCCATCCGTTCCGCGAAATGGATTGCAATAGGACGTCTTGATTACAACACTTCGGGACTGTTGATATTTACCAACTCAGGCGAGCTGGCAAACCGTTTGATGCATCCTAAATTCAAAGTCGAGCGCGAATACGCGGTAAGAATCGGTGGCAGACTAAAGCCTGAGCAAATGCAGCGGCTTGGAAAAGGCGTTCAGCTTGAAGACGGGCCGGCGAAGGTTGAAAGCATCAAGGATCAAGGTGGTGAGGGCACGAATCACTGGTACCGTATTGTGCTCAGGGAAGGCCGCAATCGCGTCGTACGCAGGATATTTGAAGCGCTGGGATTTACCGTCAGTCGCTTGACACGCGTGCGTTTCGGAATGATAAGCCTGCCACCGCGCTTGAAAAGGGGGCAGTGGTTCGAGCTTGGAAAAAACGAATCGGCGCGAATTATGGCGTGGGCAGAATCCGCCGGCGTCCCGGATCTCCCACGCCGCATAAAAGCAGAATAAGCCTAAACCCCAAGTTACTAATGCCCCTCGGCACAAGTCAGCATGGCGCGGCCGTACAACTGTATTTGACGGCAGTAAGCGTCACCGTCGGGGCAGGGGACGTGATAACTGCGCCAAGTGTGATCCCCAGTCCCGCGCCAGCTGTGCCGGTAAATTGCCCGTTAACCGTGCCCGAGGCCACGGATTGAGTAGTGCAGACTGAACCACTGCAAGTTCCAGACACAGTACCCGAGATTTGGCTTGGTGACGAATAGCTCGCGCTCAAATTGTTCATCGAATAGATTTCCGTCCCCGCCGTGAACGCAAGCGGCGTAGTTGGGTTCAGGCCAATTGCTTGGGACACGAAATTCACGATGAGCGTGCCACCATTAGTGATACCCCCCGTCCCCGGGACCCACGGGAACTGCACTGCTGTCCCGCTGGTAGGCAATATGGTCCCATTTCCAAGAACGTCAGGAGCACCGCTTGAGGTTTTGTTTTCCGTCACCACGAAACTTTGCTGCGGCGGGGGTGGAGTGACGTTATTCGGCCGGCTGTCGGAACCGGCACCGCCGTTTTGCACTTGCTCGCTGCCGGTGCCAGTGGAAGACGCCTGCCGGGTTCCGCCGCGACTTTGCCCGGCCAATGGATCGGCGAAGAAGCCCGGCGGGCCAATCAGTTTTTTCACCGGGGCGTCCTGCGTTGGCGCATAGAAATAATCACCTGAGCCGAACTGATATTCTCCGGTGTTATTGGTTGCCGCGATGATTCCGCCGCTCACCCCGCCGTAAAGCCCGTCTTTGGCCGCTGCACCACAGCTGCCTGCAGCACACAGGAGCAGCGCAAAGTTGGTGCCGCGAATGCCGATGGTGGCGGTTGCGGTTTTCACCCCATAATTGGTTTTGTTGACCCGGCCAATCAAGCCGGTAATCGTTCTGAAGCCGCCTTTTAAAAGGTTGAAAAAGGCTTTTTCCATGCCGTCTTGCTTGCCGGTGAATTGATACTCGTCAATTTTCAGCAGGCTTTGGTCGCGCATCGATACGATGCTTTCGTCGGTAAAGCGGACCTGCATATTGCTTGCGGGCCCGGTTCTGAGGGTATCTTTGCCTTCAACGGGGAAGCCGACTGCAACGCGTAGCTCCCGGCTATCGCGGATCACAGAGGTGTCGCCCGCAGCCATCAGTACTCGTCCCACCACTTCAGCATGGGCGGCGGCGGCCAGTGACAGCAGGCTTGCGGCTAAAAACAATTTTAGCGGTTTCATGATTTACCTCACTTGAAATCGTAGCGCAGTTTGAATGCTGCAACATCGCGGTGGTATTCATACAGCGCGAGGTTGGAATCGTTATGATTGTACAGAAACTCGACGCGGCCGCTGAGGTTTGGGGTGAAGGCGTAGCTGATACTCGCGTCCCCTGAATAGTACACGTCGCGGCGGCGCGTGGCAAGGAACAAATCCGGGGCCCGGTATTCGCTCAGTTGCGCGATGCCGCCCACGTTGACCGCCCATTTGGGGAAAGGAGTGACGCCGAATACCACGCGTCCACTGTAAATATCACGGGACAGGTCTTCACGTCCGCCGAAGATATTGTCCTCCCTGGAATAATTCACCGTCACATTGAAAAGCGGCTGCCACTTGCTGATGAATGCCTTGCGGTAACCTAGGCCGAGGGAATAAAAATTCGAATTGCGCACATTGTTGTTGCCCTCGTAGCGCAGAGCGGTGGCCTGCGCGTAGGTGTTGAAGGTTTGCAGCTCGTCGTACTGGTAAAGCCATTCAACGGTGCCGGCGGGCGCCTGCAGGAACAAAGCGTTGTCTACGTCAATGCGGGTGTAGGAGCCGGTCAGGCGATAGACATTCTTGTATTTGATAGCGCTGAGTCCGAGATTGAGGTTGAGGTTGCGCTGGTCGAACTGCTTGGCGTCGCTGTTGAGCTTGGCGTCGAACGAGCCGCCCCCGAAAACGGCAACCCCGGGCGCCACGGGTTGTGACATTTGGCCGCCGACCGCGAAATTTTCAAACCGGGAATGCGCATGCACACCGGTATCAAGAACAGTGACCGCGCCGAACACCGGTAAGGAGATGTTGGCATTATCCACGCCGGCGTTGACATTGCTGTCATAGCCCAACCCCGCTTCTACGAAAGCGGTGCCGCTGGTCTTATAGCGCGATTCGCGCGCACGGATGGCGTCAAGATAGCGCTGAATGTTGACTTTCACCGCGGCGGGCGGGTTGGTTTTTAAAACTTCCCTGAATTCTTCGCCGGCCCTTGTATATTCGCCAAGCACGTAATAGCCGCGCGCAAGTTCCAGGCGG
>JBGQCF010000002.1:0-150873 GCA_041495205.1 Gammaproteobacteria bacterium | reverse complement strand
TATTAGGCGTTCTCTTTATCCAACCCGGATACCCCACGGAGGCACACATGGCTGCCAGAAAGAAAGCGAAAATCAAAGTAAAGCGGAAGAAGACGCCGGCAAGAAAAGCGGCAACCCGTAAAAAGACCGCACCGGTCAGGAAAAAAGCCGCACGCAAAAAGCCGGCGGTGCGGCGCGTAGCGCCAAAGAAGAAGCCGGCGGCCCGGCGGGTCCCAATGGCGCGGCCAGTACGCACGCCCCCGCGGACAGCCGGAGCGGCCGTCCCCGCAAAGGCGCCTGCCCCCTTGGCAGGCGAGGCGCGTGTGGGGACCGTGACCCACTACTACAGCCATCTTTCCGTCGCGGTGGTGCAGATGGAATCGGGCAGCCTGCGCGTCGGCGACACCATTCATGTCATCGGCCACACCAGCGACTTCCGCCAGCGGGTCGAGTCCATGCAAATCGAGCACCAACCCGTGTTTGAAGTCAGAGCGGGACAGGAATTCGGCCTGAGAGTGACTGAGCACGCGCGCGAGCAAGACGCCGTGTACAAGGTGAGTTCTCTGCTGTCATAAAACCCATGCCTAACCCATCGCTTCATTGGGCGGCCGCTGCTGAGTTTGCGCCTTACGATAGAGTATTAGGCGCCAGAGAGGGATTGTTTTAACCTGGCCGTTAAGGAAAGCATGATGGAATTCGTCTGGTTCATCTTGATTGGTTTGGTGGCAGGATGGTTGGCGGGGCTGCTGGTCAAAGGCCGGGGTTTTGGTGCCATTGGGGACATTGTGGTTGGCGTGCTCGGCGCGCTGGTTGGAGGCATTCTGTTTCGTTCGCTGGGTGCGTCGGCTGGCGGCGGCCCGATCGGAAGCAGCATCGTTGCGACCATTGGGGCGATCCTCCTTATCCTCACCGTGCGTTTGATTAAGCGCCTCTAGTAGCCTCACCTGTCATTCAGACGGGACCTGTGTTTTCGGCGCAGTCCGGTTAATTCGTATAGTTAGACCATGCTCGTCAGTTCGCTTGCCTGTACGAAGGAGGACACATGAAGACCACGCGACCGACATTTGGCGCGTTCAACCAGGGAGGGGTTCCCAAAATCGCGTGCTTCAACAAGGCGACGATTCCCCTCGGCGTCAACTTCGACGCCCTGATCGCAGCCATGCAGGTGTTCGTGGATAAGCACGTGGCGCCGGTGTGGGGCACGCCCGCGAAGCTGGTCAAGTCCAAAGGGTTCGTGAAAGACGCCTGGGCGATGGTCTTCCTTGACGACGCCGATCAGCCGGGCGCCCTCGCCTATCATGATCTCACGCCTGATGGGCTGCCCCAGTCCAAGGTCTTCGTCAAGACAACTCTCGAGAATAACGATCTGGTGAGCGTGTCGGCATCTCACGAGCTGGTGGAGATGCTGGTGGACCCGGCCATCAACCTGATGAGCACGGGCCCTGATCCGAAGATCATTTACGCGTATGAGAGCGCGGATCCGGTCGAGGCGCTCAGCTTCCCGGTCAACGGCATTCCGATGAGCGACTTTGTATACCCCGCCTATTTCGAAGCGTTCCACAAGCCGGGTTCCGTGCAGTTCGATCGTCTCAAGAAGGTCAAGAAACCGTTCCAGATTCTTTCCGGCGGCTACCAGATCATCTTCAAGAACGACAAGTGGACCCAAATCTTCGGCTCCGCTTCGAAGAAAAAGCGCTTTGCGCTCGAAGACCGCCGCAGCCACCGGAGCGAGCTGCGTGCGGCGAAGAAGCTTAGATGTGCATCGGAGAAAGAAATCGCACGAGCGGAGTGCAAGGACTGACGGCTGCCGCGTCGCGTCCCACCTGTTGAAGCACCGCCAATGAAAGGAACTCTGCACATGAAATCCGCGAAGAAAACGCTGTCTTCGGCCCGCATCATGGACGTTGGCATGGGTTTCTGGCCGGCCAAGACGCTGCTGTCGGCAGTGGAGCTTGGACTCTTTACCAAACTGGACTCGAAGTCTATGAACGCCAGCGAGCTGCGGGATGCTCTTGGTCTGCACCGCAGGGCAGTTCCCGATTTTTTAGACGCATTGGTTGCGCTCCGTTTTCTGGACCGCGAGGGCGACGGTCCGCAAGCGCTGTATCGTAATACAGAGGAGACGCGGCTATTCCTCGACCGCAACAGCCCTGAGTACATGGGTGGCTTTCTTGATATGGCCAACGCCCGCCTTTACCGGTTTTGGGGCGACCTCACGGAAGGTCTCAGGACAGGCAAGCCCCAGAATGAAATCAAACACACCGGAGAGCCCATGTTCAAAGAGCTTTACAGCGATCCCAAGCGGCTTGAGCATTTCATGAACGCGATGAGCGGCATTTCCGCCGACAACTTTCATGCTTTTGCGCAGAAATTCGATTTCTCCCGCTATCACACGCTTTGCGATGTTGGCGGAGCCACGGGCCAGCTATCAATGATCGTAGCGAAGCAACACCCTCATCTTCGCTGCACGACAGTGGATCTTCCGGCGGTTACGCCCATCGCAGAGCGCAAGATTGCCGAAGCGTGGTTGTCGGATCGAGTCTCGGCGAAGTCCGTAGACATCTTTGCGGAACCGCTGCCTCAGGCTGATGTGATTACGATGGGAATGATACTGCACGACTGGAACCTGGAAAAGAAAATGCAGCTCATCCGGGCCGTCTACGATGCCTTGCCGCCGGGAGGGGCTTTCGTCGTGATAGAAAACCTCATCGACGACGCGAGGCGCGAGAATGCATTCGGGCTCATGATGTCACTCAACATGCTGATTGAGTTCGGGGACGCTTTCGACTTCACCGCCGCCGATTTCTTCGGGTGGTGCCACAGCGTTGGCTTCCGTAAAACCGAGGTCATCCCGCTCACAGGCCCGGCAAGCGCTGGCGTTGCCTACAAGTAGCCAGAGGGGGGTGAATGAGTATTAGAGTCAGACTGAGCTGTCCCTGGTTGTACGGACGGTTTAATCAGGATACGCCTTAGTCTTTGAGGTCCTGGTCGGACATGAATGTGTCAAGCTCGTGTTTTGGCACCGAATTCGTTTTCTCAACGTAATCGCGGATGTGGCGCGCCGTGAGAAAAAATTGAAAACGGTATCGGCATTCAGTTCGCGATTGAGCTCGACCAACTCACGAGCCGCTTTTTCCCAGAGCTGACGGGGCGACGTGTACTCGAAGAACGCCATACTCGGTGGTCTAACAAGAATTAGACGACCTAAAAACCACTTTTAAATACGGCGATTTGTAACACATGGTGTCATGCTACAGCAAAATCAAAGCGCAGTTCAATTGGGATTGTTAAAAGAAACGGGCAAACACTGCGAGAAGAGATAAATCTGTGGTGCATTGCAGCCCATGAGCGCGCTCCTCGCCGAGTCAAGCAGCGGGAGCGATGCACACCCCTTCGATTTCCAGCAACAACTCGCGGCGACAGATATCCGCCTGCAAATAAAGCACGGGCACGTCGCGCGCGACAGACTCTTCCACCATTTCCCGCACAGTCTCGAAATCCTTGCTCCGCCGCGCGTAAACCTTGAGCAGCGCGAGGTGGGTGTCGGCTAGCGCGACGTTTTCCTCGCGCGCGGTATGAGCTATCAGCGCGCGGATGTTGGCGAGCGTCTCGCCCAGTTGCTCTCGCACGTCGCCCGCGTGCAGCGAGAGATGGCCGACGATGCTCGCGGTGCCGGAAATGTAAAGATGGATTTCGGACTCCCAGCGCGCGAGCGTCGCGCGCGCGAAGGAAGGGCTGCGCGGGCCGTGTTGCCGCGGGTAATGGTAGGCGCTCACCTGCCGCGGGTTCTCCTGTTGAACTGCGGACTCCCTGGAAGCGAGAAAATAAATCCACAGACTACCGCCCGCGCTGCCGAGCGCGCTCGCAGCTGGAAAATCGTGCGACGCGGCACAACCGTGCTCGAAAAAAGCCTGATGGCGTCCGAGGCAGAAAAGATGATAACGCTCGATTTCGTTGTCGCGCGCGTTGATGTCGGGCAGGTAATTCCAGATTCGGAGCAGGTGGGGGTAGCCCTGGTTTTTGATGAAGCTCAGCATGCGGCACACCGCGCGGTAGGTGTCACGATCGAGCCAGATCTGATCCGATTCCGCGATTTCGATCGCGCCAAACAATACTTTGTCGTTGGCTGCGTAGCGGATGCCTTGCTCCCTGCCGGTACGAACCGGCGTGGGGCTGGTCCATACTTCCGCCCAGTATGCCTCACCCAGCACCGGCAGGTTAAGCGATATCCGTGGACAGGCACAGTCGGTGTCCACGTCTGCGTTGCCGAAAGCAATGACGCCCAGAGGGTGACCGCACGCGCCCAGGTAATCCGACAACGTGGCCTGCGGCACATAGGCGACGCTCAAAGGAGCGGAAGGCGCGGGCCGGGTACGTCTCGAGGTTTTTTCAACGGGTGTCATGCGATGTTCAGGTTGCGGGTTTAATACGTTGCTTGTGCGCTTTGTACGCAGCCAGGCTTTCCTTCCACATCTTAAGGCTGGTCGCGTAATAAATGAACTTGAACATGAAAATTTTCCAGAAAATCGGCGTGCGACCGAACACGTCGCCGGCGAGCAGCGAAATCAGGCCTTCCTTGGCTCGGAAAAAATTTGACGGGTTCATGAACATATAGCGCATCGCGGGACGCGTCACGCGGTAAATGAACCAGGAAAACATTTTCAGCCCGTGGCGCACGGTACGGTCGTACTGGCGCAGCCGCCGACGCGAGAGACAACTGTTCGTGAGGCAGTCATGCACAACCTCGGCGCCGAGGAAAGCGCTGTTCATCGCGAGCATCACTCCGGAGGAGAACATCGGATCGATAAATGCGAACGCATCGCCCACCATGATGAATTTTTCCCCGGCCGTGCGTTTCGCCCGGTACGAATAATTGCCGGTGGCGGTGACCGGCAAAATCATCTTGGCGTTCCGCAGGCGCGCCTGCACGCCCGGGCACAGCGCGATGGTGTCCATGAAAAAGGCCTGCACATCGGTGTTGCGCGACTTGAGGTAGTACGGCCAGCAGACGGCACCGACGCTCATCGCGCCGTCCTTGAGCGGAATCATCCAGAACCAGCCGTGCTCGAACCAGAACACGCTGATGTTGCCCGCGTCCCGGCCCGGCAGGCGTTCCGCGCCTGAAAAATGGGCGTAGAGAGCGGCGCTGTTGTGGCGCGGATTGCGCTCCTTGATGCCGAGCAAACCTGCAAGGAACGTATCCCGTCCTGAAGCGTCAATGACAAAAAGCGATTCCCAGATACGGGTTTCACCGCGCGCGTCGACCGCGCTGACCACGGGATTGCGCCCTGCGCCAAATTCGACATGGCTCACCTTGGTTTCTTCGAGCACTTCGGCGCCTCTGGCGGCGCAATTCTTAAGCAGGATATGGTCGAATTCCGAGCGGCGCACCTCGTACGAATAGGGCAGGGACTTGTCCACGGCTTCGGTGAAATAAAAGGTTTCGCTCTTACGGTGCTCGTTAGATACGAACTGCGCGCCGTACTTGATGACCGCAATGCGCTCGATCTCGTCCTTGACGCCGAGCCGCTCGAACAGCGGAAGATTGCAGGGCAGCAGCGATTCGCCGATGTGAAAGCGCGGGTGGCGGTCCTTTTCCAACAATACCACGCGCCAGCCCTGCTGCGCGAGCAGCGAGGCTGCGGTGGATCCGGCCGGTCCGCCGCCGATGACCAGTACATCGCAGTCGCGGCGCGGCCCGGCTGTTGCGGTGTCAACCGGCATGTGCGAGCTCAAACCGTGCAACGGCCGTTTCGGAGGAAACTTTTTCAAGAGCAGGGTAGATACCTTAATTATACCCGAACATGATGACGCAGAATCTTTATGCTCCAGGCGATTATGTTGCGGCGCCTTATGCCCTGGTTTTTGGCTGACTGCCTCGCGGGATACCAAAGCCTGGCCCGGGCCCGCCACCGCTCGCAGCAAAAATCTGTTTTTTGCTGGCCTTTGACGACAGGCCGAGCGCTCGCGATGATTTCAATCCCACGCGTTCGGTGAAGTATCACGCGTAAACTGCTTGCTAATTTGTGGCTGACACAAGCAGAGTACCGTCATCGTTGACACCGCACCGGTTCGCCATATAATTCATTAAGCGTGGCGGATGCGCTCTGCAATTTATGAGAAAGCCGCACATAAAACTTTTGTCCCGTGCTTGGGTTAACAAGCTAAAGAGGAAAATCATGAAAAACATCAAATTAGGACTGATTATTGCCGCAAGTATCCTGTTAGTGGCGGCATGCGTAGCACCGGTATTAAATGTCTCCAATGCACCGGTGCAAACGGGTAGTGGTCAAAAAGCGTCCTTGGATGAAGTGGGCAAGGCTATCACCCGCGCGGGTGTGACATTAGGCTGGCAAATGAAAACAGTGAAGCCAGGCAATATCGTGGGCACGCTTAGCGTGCGTGGCCACACTGCTGTGGTGGATGTTACTTATGACACGCAGACCTACAACATTACCTACAAGGACAGCGTAAACTTGGAGTATAACGGCCAGAGGATCCATAAAAACTATAACGGCTGGATACAGAATCTTGACAGAGATATCCGCGCGCAGTTAAGCACATTTTAATTCCCGCCTCACCCTTGGCTGGTTGCTCAGGGAGCGGGTTGTTTACTTAGGTGCGCATCGGCGGTTTTTGCCCTTGCTTGCCCGTCAGTCAGAGCGCTGCCATTGCTGGGCAGGAGCGCTTATCTTGCTTGAATACCGGGGTCCAGCCGGCAGTATGTTTTGCCCATACCCTACGTGTTTTAGGCCGTTTTACGCTTGGCTGTTCGCGGTTTCCAAAATAGCGGTAGAAGCGGAAAATTTAGACTGTTATATATAATTAGTGCGCACCCGCAGTTAAGATGATTAAGTCGCATTTTAAGGGCAATCCGCCGCAGCAATGGGCGGGTGCGGGAACCGGGGAGAATGGAAAAAATACAGGACTTGGAGAAGGAAGTGGCGCAGCTTATCGTGGAGGCGCTGAATCTGGAAATCGGCCCGGACCAGATAGATCCGGATGCGCCGCTTTTCGGCGGGCGGGGTTTGGGGCTCGATTCCATAGATATGCTGGAAATCGCCCTCACAGTCTCCAAAAAGTACGGTTTCCAGTTGCGCTCCGACGACGCCGACAACAAGCGCATTTTTTCCTCGCTGCGCGCGCTGACCGCCCACATTGAGCAAAACCGCACCTGATAGCCAGTCTTACGCGCCTCTTAACCAACCGGTGCGTGTGCTGCTGTGGGCAGGCGTACTGTGCGTGTATCCTTTGCTTGCGCACTATGTGGTAATGCAGGGCCGCTTGGACCTCGCCGCCGTGTTGCAGATTTTACTTGTCGCATTTATCGCCATCTGCCTTCCCGGTAAGGCGAAATGGCCGCCGTTGGCAAGCTTGCCGCTGCTGGTGTTGCTTTATATCTTGCGGCCCGAATGGTTACTTTACACGCTGCCGGTCCTTATCAACCTGCTGTTGTGCTTCCTTTTCGGCCGCACGCTGCGCACGGGTGCCGAGCCGTTCATCAGTCGCATCGCGCGGCTTGAGCGCGGCGAATTGCCCCTGGAGCTTGCCGTCTACACCAGACGGCTCACCTGGATGTGGGCGGTGTTTTTCGCGCTGATGGCGCTCGCATGTCTCTACCTTGCCGTTTTCGCTCCTTTGGCCTTGTGGTCGCTCTTCACCAATCTGCTGATTTATGTTCTCGTCGGATTGCTGTTTTTTGGTGAATTCGCCTACCGGCGCTTGCGCTACCGGCACTACCCTCATGCTTCGCCGCTACAGGTCATTGGCCGCATTTTCGCGGACGCACAAGAGCAGAAGCCCCGGAATTGAACCATGACGCAGGCATATCCACTGCTGGAACGATGGTGTCCGGATAGCGTGGTCGCGTTCCACCGCGGCAAACGCATAAGCGCGGCGCGCTTTCTCGGCGCAGCACAGGCGCTCGCGGTGCGCCTACCGCATCAGCGCCACGTGCTCAATCTGTGCGAAGACCGCTATCATTTCCTGCTGGGATTCGCCGCAGCGTTGCAGACCGGGCAAGTGAGCCTGCTGCCGCCCAACCGCGCGCCCGAGGTGTTGCGCCGGTTGTGCAGCGAGTATCCCGACGCGTATTGCCTGGCCGATCATCACGACCTTCCCGAGGGACTTCCCGTTTTTTTCTTTCCGGAAACACACGGCGCGGCCGCAGCGTTACCGCCGCCGCTGATTCCCGCGGAGCAAACCGCGGTCATCGTTTTTACCTCGGGCAGCACGGGCGCGCCCGCTGCGCACCCCAAAAACTGGGCGTCGCTGGTGGGCGTGGCGCAAAGCCTGGGCCGGCAGCTCGATTTCAGCCCGGGCGCGAGCGTATTGGGAACCGTGCCGCCGCAGCATTCGTACGGTCTGGAAACCACCGTCCTGTTGCCGCTGCAATGGGGAAGCGCAACCCACTCTGCGCGCCCCCTGCTACCAGCCGACATCGAAGCGGCGCTGGCGCAAATTCCTCCTCCGCGCTGGCTGATGACCACTCCTTTGCATTTGCGCGCCTGCGTCGAAAGCGGGCTCAAGCTGCCCGTGCTTCGCGGCGTGCTTTCCGCCACTATGCCTTTGTCGGCGCAGCTCGCGCGCGCAGTGGAAAGCTTGTATGCCACCACCGTGCACGACGTTTACGGCTGCACCGAAGCGGGCATCATCGCGCTACGCCGCGTTTCGCGCAGCGCGACCTGGCGTACGCTCGAAGGCGTGCGCGTGAGCAAAAAAGGGGACGAGGCCTGGGTCGAAGGCGGCCACGTCCCGCAACCGACGCAGCTGGCCGACCAAATCAGCGTGCACAGCGCGCAGGAGTTCGAGCTGCACGGCCGCATGAGCGATGTCGTGAAAATCGCCGGCAAGCGCGCTTCGCTTGCAGCTTTGAACGCGGAGTTGGGACAGATCAGCGGCATAATGGACGGCGTTTTCTACCTGCCCGAAGCGATGGACACAGCGGCTGCGCGGCTCACCGCTTTTGTGGTGGCGCCCGCGCTTTCACCCGAGGCGATTTTGGCAGAGCTGCGCAAGCACATCGACCCCGCGTTTTTGCCGCGGCCGCTGTATTTGGTCAAAGCCCTGCCGCGCAACGCGGCGGGGAAACTGCCGCTGGAAAATCTGCGGTGCTTGGCCTCAGAGCTTGCACGTGACCACACCGGGAGTGATACCGATGCGTTTTGAATACGAGGATGAGGTTGCTTCGGAGCATCCGGCGCTGGCGGGTCATTTTCCGGGAAATCCCGTGGTGCCGGCGTCGCTTTTGCTGAGCCGGGTGCTCAGCGCCGCGGAAAAGGCGCGCGGGCAAAACCTGCGCATCACCGCGGTGCCGGTGGCCAAGTTCCACGCTGTTCTACGTCCGGGCGAAAAATTCCTCATCAGGCTCGAAAGCGCCGGAACGGGTACCCTTAATTTCAGATTGCTGCGCGGCGCGACCTTGATTGCCAGCGGCAGCCTGCGCCATGAAATCGCGGGGGAACAGGCGTGAGCGAAACGTGGCTTGCGCAGCGCGAGCGCGGTAGCCTGCGCGCCATGCAATGGCTGATATGGCTGACGCTTAAGCTCGGGCGTGGTGCGGGACGTGTCTTTCTTTATCCGATTTGCTGGTATTTCATCGTTTTTTCGGTACATGCGCGGCGCGCCTCGCGCGCCTATCTTGCCCGCGTACTGCAGCGTAAAGCGGGGCTGCGTAACATTTTCCGCCATTACCACACTTTTTCCTCAACGATTCATGACCGCATTTACCTCTTGTCCGGGAGGCACAGCTACTTCGAAGTGAGCATGCACGGCGCGGACGCGCTCGACTCGGCACTGAACCGCGGCGCGGGCTGCCTATTGCTCGGCTCGCATCTCGGCAGCTATGAAATGCTGCTTGCGCAAGGGAGGATCGAGAAAAAGTTTCCGATCAACGTGCTGATGAACGAAGAGCACGCGAACAAAATCAACCGCGCGCTCAACCGCCCGTATCCGGAAATCGCGGAGCGCGTCATCCCCCTGGGCCGGCCGCACACCCTGCTCAAGGTGAAGGAATGTCTGGCGCGCGGGGAAATCGTGGGGATACTGGGCGATCGCATGTTTCATTCCGACAAGGCCGTGGTGTGCAGCTTTCTAGGTGCGGACGCTCCGTTTCCCGCCGGGCCTTTCATCCTTGCGGCGCTGCTACAGGCGCCGGTGGTGCTGTTCTTCGCGCTGTACCGCGGCGGCAATCGCTATGAAATTCATTTCGAGCCTTTCGCCGAGCACATCATCGCAGATTCCCCACGGCAGACGGAGCACATGCGTGAATGGGTCGAGCGTTACGTCTCGCGGCTCGAACATTACTGCCGGCTTGCGCCTTACAATTGGTTCAACTTCTACGACTTTTGGGGTGGGGCCGGGCAATGAAGTGGTGGATGGGATTGGCCGTCGCACTGTTCTTCGCGCTCGCTGCACGGGCGGACGAACCGGTGTTGTGGGATTTGCCGCAACTCATGGCGCGTATGGCGCAGGTCGAGTCGTCGCAAGCGAGTTTCAACGAAAAAAAATACCTGGCCGTGCTGACCATGCCGCTCGAACTTTCGGGAACGCTTTCCTACATCCGCCCCAGGCATCTGGAAAAACGGGTGCTCGAGCCCTATGCAGAACGCGTTGCGGTGGACGGCGACACGCTTCTGGTTGAGAAAAAAAACGAGAGGCACTCGCTCACGCTGCAAAACCACCCTGTAATCTGGGCTTTCGTCGAGAGCATGCGCGCCACGCTTGCCGGCGATTTGCCCGCCTTGCAGCGTTTCTACCGCACGCGCTTCACGGGTGGCCGGGAGAACTGGCTGCTCGTGCTCGAGCCGCTGGAGGCCGGCATGGCGGGTTATGTCGAGCGCATCGCCATCGAAGGCGAGGAGCAGCACGTGCGGCGCGTCGAGATTGTGGAAGCAGGGGGCGACCGCTCCGTTATGAGCATAACGGAAAACCAGTGAGCGCCTCGGCCCGTGTCGTGCTTGCACTGTGGCTTGTCGGGCTTGCTGCGTGCGCCACAATCGCGTTCAACACGCCGGTCACCGCCGATCTTACCGCGTTTCTGCCTCCCGCCGCGACGCGCAGCCAGCAGTTGCTGGTAGAGCAGTTGCGCAGCGGGGTCGCTGCACGGCTGGTGCTGGTAGCGATCGAAGGCCAGGACACACCGGCCCTGGCGCAGACCAGCCGCGCGCTTGCCGACAAGCTGCGCGCGAGCGGATTTTTCAGCTATGTGAACAACGGCGACGCCGCATTCTCCTCGACGGAGCGCGAAATCGTATTGCGCTACCGTTATCTGCTCAGCCCGGCGGTGGTTCCAGGGCATTTCAGCGCGGCACGGCTGCGTCAGGCGCTGGAAGCCGATTTGCAGCTTCTCGCTTCGCCGGTCGGTACACTGATCAAATCCAACCTGGGCGCCGACCCGAGCGGCGAATTGCCGCGCATACTCTCCGCTTCTTTCCTCGATGCCGCGCCTCATTCCCGCCATGGCGTGTGGTTTTCCGCCGACGGCGGGAAAGCATTGCTGGTTGCACAAACCCGCGCCGCGGGCTTCGATGTGACGGCGCAGAATGAAGCGCTGTCCGCTTTACGCAAGACCTATGAAGAAACCAAGCCGCCGCCCGGCCTGCGCCTGCTTGTCACCGGGCCGGGTGTGTTTGCCGCCGAATCGCGCGCCATCATCGAGCGCGATTCGTGGCGCCTGTCGCTGGTGGCCATGGCTCTGGTGCTGGCAATTTTGTTTTTCGTATACCGCTCGTTTACCGTCGTGACGCTCGGCATGCTGCCCGTGGCGAGCGGGCTCCTGGCCGGCGTGGCGCTGGTTGGGCTCGGCTTCGGTGCGGTGCACGGCATCACGCTGGGGTTCGCCGCGACGCTGATAGGCGAGGCAGTCGATTACCCGAGTTATCTTTTCACACATGTCGCACCCGGTGAAAAAGTGACCGACACCGTGAAGCGGCTGTGGCCGACCTTGCGGCTCGCCGTGCTCACCACGGTGTTCGGGGGACTCACCATGTTGCTCTCGAGCTTCACCGGATTGTCGCAGCTCGGCCTGTTGTCCATGACCGGTGTGCTGGTCGCGGGCCTGGTCACGCGCTGGGTCCTGCCCACGCTCGCGCCGGCGGATTTCGCGCCGCGCCAGGCGGTGCCCGCCGCGTGGCTCGATGCGCTGCGCACCTCGCGCGCGCTGGTTTGGGGAACCGCGCTGGCGCTGTGCGCAGCGCTTGCCCTTCTCGCTGCGCGCCACGCCACGCTGTGGGACGACGACCTCGGCAATCTCAGTCCGATATCCGAATCGTCGAAGCTGCTCGACAAAGAGCTACGTGCCGAGCTGGGCGCGCCGGATGTGCGCCATCTGGTGGTCGTGATCGGCAAGGAGCGCGAGCAGGCGCTGGAAAAAAGCGAGCAGGTGGCGGAAAAATTACGCGCCCTCGCGGCCACCCAAACCATCGCCGGCTTCGAGCTCGCCGCCCAGTATCTACCCAGCAAAAAAACCCAGGTCGCGCGACGCGCTGCGCTGCCGAATGTGGCGGAGCTGGAAAATAATCTCGCCCGGGCACTTTCCGGATTGCCATTCCGCGCCGGGTTGTTCGTGCCTTTTTTGCGCGACGTGGAGCGGACGCGAGACGGTGGGCTCATCGGCGCGGAGGAGTTGCGCGGGACTGCGCTCGCGCTCAAAGTGCAATCGTTGCTCGTGCCGAGCGGTGGCGAATGGCTGGCGCTGATTCCCTTGCGCGGAGTGGAGGACGAAACGCGGCTCGCGAGTGAGTTTGCGCCCTTGAGTGAACCGGATGTCCTGCTCCTTGATCTAAAGAACGAATCGAGCCGCATGGTGAATGGCTACCGCAATCAGTCGCTCAAGCTCACCGCGCTCGGCATACTGGCGATTGCGCTGGTGCTGGCCTGGGGTTTGAGGCGGATGTCGCTCGTATGGCGCGTTATGAGGCCGGTGCTGGCGGCGCTCGTCATCACCGCGGCCCTGCTCCTGCTGATTGGCGATCGCCTCAGTTTGTTTCATCTGGTGTCGCTTTTGCTGGTGCTCGGGATCGGGGTCAATTATGCGCTGTTTTTCAACCGTGCATGGACCGATGAACTGGAGCGGCGGCGCACGCACCTCGCGCTTTTGGTCTGCAGTCTCACCAGTCTGAGCGCATTCGGCACGCTCGCTTTTTCGCAAACGCCGGTGCTGCACGCGATCGGCCTCACGGTGAGCCTGGGCGTGCTGCTTTCGCTGTTCGCCTCCGCCGCGCTCGCGGTAAATACCGCCGAGAGCGCAGGCGCTTAGCACCCCGCGCTTTGCTATAATCTTTTGTACCTTCACGGAAGAGCAGCCCGCCATTGCAGCCCTTACTTATCACGCATTTCGCCGCGGCCAACCCGCTTGGCCTGGGTGCTGCTGCCACCTTTGAAGCGCTGGCGGAGGCGCGCTCGGGACTGCGTCTCAACGATTTCGAGCGCGCCGAAATCAACACCTGGATTGGGCGCGTCGAAGGGCTGGAAAACCAGCCGGTCATCGGGGAGCTTGCGCGCTACGACTGCCGCAACAACCGGCTCGCGCAATTGGGCTTGCGCCAGGACGGATTCGAGGAAGCCGTCAGACGGGCGCGCAACAAATACGGAGCGGCGCGCATCGCCGTACTGATCGGCACCAGCACGTCCGGAATACGCGAAACCGAGCTCGCTTACCAGCGCAGACAGCCGGGCGACGGTGCGCTCCCAAAAAATCTGAATTATGCCTGCACGCACAATCTGTTTTCAGTGGCGGACTTCGTCGCGCGCTACCTCGAACTTGAAGGCGCCTCGCTCACGATTTCCACCGCCTGCTCCTCGAGCGCCAAGGCCTTTGCCAGCGCGCACCGCTTTATCGAAGCGGGATGGTGCGACGCTGCGGTGGTGGGCGGTGTGGACAGCCTGTGCCTCACCACGCTGCACGGTTTCGCCGCGCTCGAGCTCTTGTCGGAGCGTCCGTGCAAGCCGTGTGACGCGGCGCGCGACGGTATTTCGATAGGCGAGGCCGCGGGCTTTGCGCTGCTTGAAAAACCCGATCGGGCGAAATCGGATTGCGCCCTGCTGGGCTACGGGGAGAGCAGCGATGCGTACCATATGTCGAGCCCGCACCCGCAGGGCGAAGGAGCGTGGCTTTCGATGAGCAAAGCGCTGGCCTGCGCGGGGCTTAAACCTTCCGACATCGATTACATTAACCTGCACGGCACCGCGACCCCCGCCAACGACAGCATGGAGGACCAGGCGGTCTACCGCCTGTTCGGCGCGGCGGCGCCGTGCAGTTCGACCAAGGGCTGGACTGGTCACAGCCTCGGGACAGCCGGCATTACCGAGACCATCATCTGCCTGCTGTGTTTGAAGCACGAGTTCATTCCGGGAACGCTCAATCTGGAAACGCCGGATGCGCAATTGCAAAGTCACATCATCAGCGCGAACCAGGAGCGCCCGATCGAGCGCGTGCTGACGAACTCGTTTGGTTTCGGAGGCAATAATTGCAGCCTGGTTTTGGGTCTGGCCGCATGAAGAGCGTTTACCTCCAGGGCGTGGGTGTGATCGGGCCGGGGCTTTGCGGCTGGGAAAATAGCCGCGCCGTCCTGGCCGGCGAAGCTCCGTGCCTCAATGAGCCGTTGCCGCGGCTTGCGCCGGATTTGCTCCCCGCGACCGAGCGCCGCCGCAGCTCCGAGACCGTGCGCCTCGCGGTGACGGTGGCGCAGGAGGCGATGCGGCAAAGCAGACTCCCTCTCGACAAGGTCGCCACCGTGTTCGCATCGAGCGACGGCGACGGCCAGACCTTGCACCATATTTGCGAAGCGCTCGCCACGCCCGAGCGCGACGTCTCGCCCACGCGTTTCCACAATTCGGTGCACAATGCCGCAGCGGGATATTGGAGCATCGCCACCGGCTCGAGGCTTCCGTCGAACAGTTTGTGCGCCTATGATGTTTCGTTTGCCGCGGGCCTGCTCGACGCGGTGAGCCAGATCGTGGTGGAGGATGAGACGGTGCTCCTGGTGGCTTTTGATTTGCCTTTTCCCGAGCCGCTGCACGCTGTGCGCAAGGTGGAGTGCGGTTTCGCAGCGGCTTTCGTGCTGGCCCCGCGGCGTGATGCGCACACCCTCGCGGAATGGGAAATCGCGTTGCAGAAAGACGGTCCGCAGCCCATTTTGCCGGACGTGAATGCCTGGGCCAGCAATCCTGCGGCGCGCGCACTTCCGCTCCTGGCGCTGCTCGCTCAAAAGCGCAGCGGAACCGTGCGCCTCGATTACCTCCATGATATGCGTGTGGTGGTAAAGTGCAGCGCATGAACGACGGGCTTTTGGGCAGGGAAGAGATTGCGCGGCGCGTGCCACACCAGGGGGACATGTGCTTGCTCGAGCAGGTGCTGGAGTGGGACGCGACGCGAATCGTTTGCAGGGTGACGAGCCACCGCGATGCGCGCCATCCCCTGCGCGAGGACGGAAAGCTTGGCGCGCTGTGTGCGGTCGAGTACGCGGCGCAGGCGATGGCGCTGCACGGAAATCTCTTGCGGCGCACCGGCCGGGTGGGTTTGCTCGCCGCGGTGCACGATGTGGTGGTGTCGGTGCAAAGGCTGGACGATATTCCCGGGGCGCTCACGGTGCGCGCCGAAAAGCTGATTGCGCAGCACAAGCACGCCCTTTACCAGTTTGCGCTCGTATCGGAAGAGCGCGAGCTCGTGCGCGGGCGCGCCACGGTGGTGTTCCCTTAAAAAAACGTTGGCCATCGGCGAGAGCGGAGCGAGGACGTGAACGGAGAATTACGGATTGCCGTGGTGATTACGGCTTACAATGAGGCCGCGACCATACGCGAAATCGCTATGGGCGCGCTGCAACATACGCCTCACGTGATCATCGTGGATGACGGCTCGCTAGACGGAACGGCGGCAGCGCTCGCCGATTTGCCTATCACGCTGCTCACCCACGACGCGAATCTGGGCAAAGCGGCGAGCCAGTGGCGCGGCATGCAAAGCGCGCTGGATGCGGGCGCCGACGCGGTGGTGACGCTCGATGGCGACGGCCAGCATAGCCCGCACGACATCGCGCGGCTCGTCGCCGAGTTCAAGCGTAATCCCAGCGACATCATCATTGGTTCGCGCCTGCATCAAAGGGAGAACATCCCGGCCGCGCGTTATTATGCCAACCGCTTCGCCAGTTTCTGGGTTTCCTGGGCGGCAGGCTGTCCCATTGCCGACAGCCAGTGCGGTTTCCGTGTTTATTCCGGGAAGCTTCTACGCGAGGTGAAAGTAACGCACGACCAAGCCGCGAGCTTCGTGTTCGAAAGCGAAATCCTCATCGAGGCGGGACGCATGGGAGTGAAAATCGTGGCGGTGCCGATTGCCGCGGTTTACCCGCGAAATGCGCGCCCCAGCCATTTTCGCGCCGCGCGTGACATCGCGCGCATCGTGCGCATGGTGGCGTGGAAGCTACTCTCGCGCGGCCTGTTTCTGCCCGGCTTGATAAGAAGCCTCAAGCATGGCACTTCGCATTAAGCCCCGCCTCAGTTGTAAAGCAGACGGAAAATTGGCCAGTTAACATTCTTTTTGCGGATGGCACGTCAGGTTTGGTTCCTGAGAATCATTGGGAGCCGGAGTCGAATATTTCAGTGGACAAGTCTTTGTTTCCTGAAAATACGTCTTTGGCTGCCTCGCAATTCGAGAGATAATAGCTTTGTATGCGTGATTATCTACACTCAAAACTTGTGCTGGTTGGTCTTGGGCTGCTTATCTTCGGCTCGGGTCCGCTTCTCGGCATCATCGTGCTGGCCAAGCTCGGGCTGTGGCCCGACCCCGATCCTAATCCGATTGGTCCAGGACTGCTGGCCGCTCTGACATTCTGGCCTAGCGTGATCTGTTTGGGCGTTGGGATCATGCGGGTGCGGGCCCACCGCCGCCAAGAGCCATCCTGAACCGCGTTGGCAACTGAATGGTCATATAAACAGGAACCAGAGCCTCTTTTTATTAATCATGGACGAGCGCAAAGTAAAAACGGATTGGGGGCGCCGCGGATTCAGTTTCGGCATTTGGATAGATCCGCCCGGACAAATCCGGGAGGATTATGTTCACGACGGCCTGACTTGCTGCTCTATCAAACCGGCCGCACCCAACTGACCTGCTAGTTCATCATGCTAACCTTACCCCGTTTATCGCAATTGCAAGCCAAGATGAAAACCATAGCGCTGAAAATGATCGCGGCTATTGAAAAGCAGGGCAAGCCATTCTGGGTAATGGTAGGGTTTACGCTTCTCTGTGTAGTAGGCGCTATTGACTACTTGACAGGATATGAGGTTTCTTTCTCGCTGTTCTATTTGATTCCTATTGCACTGGTTACCTGGTTCACAACCCCCAAACTCGGGATGATGTTTGCCGTCGCCAGCGCCCTCGTATGGCTAATTGCCGATATTGTGTCCGGCGCAGTCTACTCGCACCAGCTCATTTACCTTTGGAACAGCGCAATACGATTGGGCTTCTTTGCGCTCACGGTATTCTCCGTGGAACTGGTGAAAACCCTGGAACGTGAAAAAACCTTTGCCCGCATGGACTACATTACGGGCACTCTGAATACCCGTTACTTCCACGCTTTAGCACAGCGGGAAATCGACCGTTCATTCAGATACAAATATCCCTTCACGGTTGTTTATATTGACATCGACGACTTCAAACGTGTTAATGACTCGTTTGGCCATATCGCGGGCGACAAGGTTCTCTACGCGGTTGCTGATTGCATGCAACGGCATCTGCGGAAAACAGATATAGTTGCCCGAATCGGCGGTGACGAGTTTGCCGTCCTCTTGCCTGAGGTCGGATTGAGTCTGGCTCAAGCGGTCATTTCCAAAATGCATCGTAAGCTTTTAGAGGAGATGCAAAAGAATAATTGGCCCGTGACATTCAGCATCGGCGTGTTGACTTTCACGGACGCGCCGTCCTCTGTGAACGAAATGCTTAACATGGTTGACAGATCAATGTACTCCGTGAAGCATAAAGGCAAGAACAACATCAGTTTTGCCACCCATCCGGGTGAGCGGGCGCCCGTTGCTGATTAGCACCAGCACTCTGACGTTATAACATTCACTGCCAAATCGGCTTTTACGCGGCGCAACGACCAAACCGGATATGCTCTCCAGTTCTAAAAACATTGACGAGACCAAAGTAAAAACGGATTGGGAGCGCCGTGGTTTCAGTTTCGGCATTTGGATCGATCCGCCGGGGCAAGTGTGGGAAGATTACCTGCACGGTGTCGATGAGCTGTTGATGGTGGCCGAAGGTGAAATCGAGCTGTCTTTTCTCGGAAAAACATTTTGCCCCAAAACCGGCGAAGAAGTTCTGATTCCCGCCGGAGCCAGTCACACGGTTCGCAATATTGGAAAGACCACCAACCGCTGGTATTACGGCTACAAGAGGAAGTAACCTCCCGGCAATTTGCCGCAAGGCTTCGCAATACGAGCCACGCGGGTTGATTACCTGCCGCGCAAGAACGGAGACACGGCGGCAAAAGAAAGCGTCAGCGGATCTCTTCGACTTTGATATAGATATTGCGCTGGTCGACATTGCGCTCCGAATCGCGCGAAGCAATCTCTGAATTTTGCTGCATGCGGTTCTGAACAATTCCGCCCAGCTCAATCCATTCGCCCAATCTTCCGGAAACCACGCTGGAAACCCTCTGGGTGTTGACGCTCCCGCCGGCACCGGCGGTTTCGCGCTGCGGGCTGACTTCGAGAGTCACCAGGTCGCCGGAAACGCGCGGCTTAACATAAAAACCGGAATTGATATCGCGGAATTGCACGGTTTCCATCCGTTGCGTGCCTTGCGAGTTCGTGACGACCGTTTGCTGTGGCACCGGAACCGATTGCCCGACGCGGATGAATGCTTGACTGCCTTCCAGAACCTGCAATTCCTGCACAGTATTCTCGTTACCACGGGACTCATTGCTTTGCGCTTGGGCGCGCACACTAGTCCCGCCCTGTTGTCTTTCAACGACCAGCCCGCGGCCATCGCGGCCGGTGGGCGGAACGTTAAGCTGCACCTTGCCTATTGTGGCATTGCCCGACAATTCAGCTGAGTGCTGGATTGCTGACAGACCTGTATCCTGCTTCACAGTCACTATCAGCCGGCGCGGAAGTGTATCGATACCGGCGAGAATTTGCCTGACTTCGGCAAGGTTCGCGCGGGTGGTGCGCACGATGAGCTGATTTTGCATGCCGCTTACCGTGCCGCCGCGCTGATTGACGAACGGCTGCACGATCGGCAGCACATCCTGCGCAGTGCGGTATTTGAGCGTGATGACTTCAAGCTCAAGCTCTTCAGCCCGAAGCGCGCAGGCCGCGCCAAACAGGAAAATCGCCAAGAAGAGCAGCAGCAGTTTGGGCATGGTACGTATCATAACTACTGGCATTTGGTCCGAATTCAACGTTGGGCCGCTTGCGCCCGCGTTTGGGCTTGCAGGATTTTCTCGCGAATGGCGGGAATCGCCGCCAGCGCCGCTTTCTCACCCTCGAGGATGGCCAAGTATTTGTTGGCAAAATCAGCCGCGCCGATCTTCTCCAAATTGGGCCGGATCACGACGTCAGCTTCCACCAGCTCATAGGCGCTGATCGACTCGCTCATAATGTTGTATGTCTGCAGCAGGATACCTATCGTGTCCTCCACGTTGGTTGACTTGGGCTTGCTTGCGACATCCACGGCAATCACGATATCCGCGCCCAGGCTCTTTGCCACTTTTACCGGAACCGGGCTAACCAAGCCGCCATCCACATATTCCCGTCCGTTGATGTTGACCGGCTGAAACACTCCGGGAATGCTGCTGGAAGCGCGCACCGCAATTCCGGTGTTGCCGGTGCGGAATACAATCGGTTCTCCCGTGCGCAAATCGGTCGCCACCACCGCGAGAGTTTTGTTGAGCTTTTCGATGGGACGGTTGTTAAGCGCATTATTGACAAAGTTTTGCAGCGACTCGCCTTTGATGAATCCGCGGTCGGGAAAAATCCAGTCGCCGACACTGCTTTCATCGAGCTTCATGGCAATTTTCTGCAATTCAAACCCGCTGTATCCGCCCGCATACAACGCTCCGACGAAGCTGCCGGCGCTGGTGCCGACCACGATGTCGGCGACGATGCCTTGCGCTTCCAGGGTCTTGATCACACCGACATGAGCAAAGCCGCGCACTGCGCCGCCGCCCAGAGCCAGCGCGATTTTCGGCGGAGGCGCCGGTTTCGGCGTCTCAGGAGCGACGGTTTCAGGAGGGATTGGTTTTTCAGGGGCAGGCTGCAGCAGCGAGCAACCGCATAGCAAGCATAAGAAGAGAAGAGCCGAGCTTCTATTGGACAGTAACATTACACGAGTAAGACCATTCTCCAATTTCAGCGCTTTGACGGCAACATGCGCTGGAACACGCCGTCCTTTTTCAGCAACAGATGCTGCAGAGCTGCGGCGATGTGCACCGCGATCAAGGCCGTGAAAAGATAAGAAGTATAGACGTGGATGCGGTTAAAAAGGTAATAGATGGTCTTGTCTTCCCATCCCAATACCGGCAACTGATAGCCAAAAAACTTTATTCCATACTTGGTGAAATTCGATTCGATGAAGCCGCTCAGCGTCATGACCACCAGGCAGACATAAAACAATAAATGGTTGGTTTTGCTCGCCCTGACCTGCCATCGCGGCATGCCGGCAGGCAGCGGCGGCACCAGGTGGGATACGCGCCAGCAAATAAGCCAGATGATGGGAACCGCAGCAACCAGACCGATGGATTTATGCAAATTATAAAAATAGCTTACCGGCGGGGTGCCTTTGGGAAGCTCAACCATGTACCAGCCGAGGCCGTAAAGCACAAACACCAGCGCGACGAGCAGCCAATGCAGGGCTATGGCGGAGGGCGGATATCTGAATTGATTAGTATTCATCTGTCACTTTATCCACGGTACACGTCACTTCTGTGACCAACGCGAATGATGTATACGACTCGCTCTCGGTCGACCAGGTCACAGATGACGCGATAATCGCCGATGCGATAACGCCAGGCGTGATTGTCGCCGCGCATGGCTTACCTTTAAGTCGTGGATTATCTTGGGCGATGATTTCCAGGAAATGGAATATTCTGCGCCGAACAGGCGGGTCCAGCTTGACTAATTGCTTCTCTGCCGCCGTCGTAAATCTAACCGTCCACGGCGGCGCTTCACTTCAGCAAGAGTATGGGTTCGGCCACGCCGCTTGCGGAAAGCCAGTACGGCCTGATAATCATCCGCCTCTTGAAGAAACTGGGCCACGGCTTCACGCACCAATGTCGTCTTGGACTTGCGCGAACGCCGTGCTTCGCGTTCCAGTGCGGACTCAAGTTCAGTAGCCAGTTTGATTTCCAACATAATCAATCCCAGACAAAAAAGGTTATTTTAACATCAGAGAACCTGAACCGGAAAACTCCTAACGTATCACCACAGCCGGACATTTCGGGTCAGGGCCTGTCCAGGCTTCCGATTGCTTTCGGATTCGTCACGACACCCCAAGGTGTATTCAGTCCGGAAATGGTCTTCACCGGCTCGTAGGTATTCGCGTCGATAACATATACATCATTCGATTTACCGCACGCGACCAGAATTCGGGCGTCATCGGGAGTAAAGCTGAAGTGCCAGCAGCGGGCTCCCACCGGAATGCTCTTGATGAGCGAAAAATTTTTCGTGTTGAATACCTGCAGTTGCTTGGAGCGGGCGGCGGCCACAAAAAGCCGCTTGCCCTCGCGGTCGAAAGCAAGCCCGTACGGAGCATCGCCTGTCGGCACTGACTTTATCACGCGCAACCGGCGGTTGAGAAGGAGGAGTTTGTTCGAGAATTCCAAAGTGACGGCGTACATTTTCCCGTCTGGAGATACCTTGATGCCCCGCGGGCGCTTGCCATATTTTGTCGTATTAATCGTCTTGACCAGCTTCCCGTTCGAAATATTGTAGACGGTAACCGTATCGTCCCCCTCGTTGGTCACCAGCATTAATTTCCCGTCAGGCGCAAACTCGATACCCTCGGTTTCAGGCCCGCTGATCATGGTTTCGATGACATGCCAGTCGTCAAGATCGAGAACAGCAATTCCAGCAGGCTTTTTCTTTTCCTCCTTCCCTGACTTGTCGCCCTGTTCCTCCTCCGGTTTGCCTTCCCCGGCGCTGGGCTCATAGCTCACATAGGCGCGATTGCCATACACGCGGATGAACTCGGGGTTTTTGCCGATCGGTATATGCTTCACGACCTCCAGAGTCGCCGTGTCTATCACCGATATGTTGCCGCTGTCTTTGTTGGCGGTAAGCAGGAATTTTCCGTCGCGGGTAATGCCGATGCCTCGCGGCTCTTTCGCCTGAATATCAATCGTCGCCACAGGCGCGAGGGTATCGAGCTCAATCACGGTAACGCCGCCGTTTTGATTCGAGACATAGGCAACAGGCGCGGAGAAAACTGGAGCAGCGGCAAACAAAGCAAGAAAAATCATTTTCTTCATATCGCGTAACCTCGTTAAAAAGTACTTCATGCTCTACCTCACCCCAACCCTCTCCCCGCGTGCGGGGAGAGGAGTTTTTTTGAATCCCCTGTGAGCTGCCGAGCAGCGCCGCCCTGGCGGGAGGCTGCCGCGACACGGTGAGCGAAGCTCTTAGGTTTGGGAGCGGCAGCAATAGCGTCCCATTTCACGGTGTCTCCTGCGGCAGCTTGCGCCCCTTCCCGCTCCACGCTGCGCGAGTCCGAGTCCGGGACGCCGGCGAGCACTGTTTGAGCGCGGAGCGCGAGTTGCGCAGCCGCCCGCTTGGACGAGCAGCACAGGGTACCCCGAAGGGGCAGCGAACCGGGGTCGCCTTCTTTTTGGTTACTTTTTCTTGGCGACACAAGAAAAAGTAACCAGCCGCCGGGCTGCCCCCGGCGAATTTGAGAGTTTCTCTTCCTCCCCTCTACTCCGCACGGGGAGAGGGAGTAATCACGCTAGACCGCGAGCGCGCAGGCACCCGCTGCGAATGTGATCTGGGATATCTGCATTGGATTGTTCCTTGTTAAAACGGACGCGGCCTGAAGACACCAGCCGCGCCAATCATACGACAATTGCCTCGGGAAAAGTTCCGGAGCGCAAAACAAAAGCGGCGCCTTGTGGGCGCCGCTTTAAGTTTAGCTGTTCAGCTGTTGTTAGAAGAACAGAATAGCGCCAAGAGCAAGCGTACCATCCACGTTACCCAGACCTCTTTGGGGGGTTGCCCGAGTCATGACGTATTCGCCCACCAGAGTCAGCGACTTGGTCAGGCTGTACTGCAGCTGAGCTATCGCAGAGCGGTTGAAGTTAACCAAGCTTGGATTGGTTGCGGGGGATTCGTCTACAGCCAAAGCCAGGCGGCTGAAGCCATAGCTGATTCCGGGCTTCCACTTGCCCATGCGGTAAGCCAGCTGGGCATAACCGCCGTTGGAATTGCGCTTGTTGCCCGCAACAGTGATACCATCTAACAGTAAGCCAGTAGTGCCCACGCCTCTGCCTTGATAATAATAGAGCACAGGTTCCCAGCCGGCTACGGCAGCCTTGATGCCAACATCACCCGCGTAGGCGGTAGCACCTGAGACGTTAACAACAGCAGAATCGGCTTTCTGGTAGAAGAACCCGGCCCAGGCGCGTCCAGTTACTCCGCCCACGTCATAATCATAAGTGAGCTTGCCCTGAACACCAGGCATTTGATGGGCAGTACGGGTGCCAGTGTTAAAATTGCCACCGAAATTTGCTGCGTTAAGAGGCTGGTAGATACCAATGCTGCCCTGCAAGCCGCCAACGCCAACCATACTACTGGTCGAAGTATAGGAGATTTGCGGTATCCAGTCGGCATAGATATATCCCACCCCGATGCGCCCCAAGGTGGTATTGCCCGGCGAAACCGGACCAGCGGGACTACCCAAACCCAGCAAGGTGAAGTCGCTCAATATCGCGTCAGAGCCCAAAAGACCCAGATCGCGGCCAACCTTGATGGTGCCCATTTCCTTGTCGCCAAAAAACAGGAAGTTCTGCCGCATATTGATAGTCGAAGTGCCCAAGGCTGAGGGGTTGGCTCCCACCGAATTGGCAATATTAATGCCGGGGTAGAAACCAATCGTCGCGCCGATATCAAAGCCTTCCTGGGTGGTCTTGGCTGTGAATACCAGGAACGAAGGCAGCAGGCCGCTTTCTATCGACGAAACACTTTTCTGGTTGGTACTCGTACATGCCAGACCGCCATTAACTGTCCTGTTATTGTTGTCGCAATGAGAGTAAGTCAAAAAGCCGTTGACTTCGCCACCGATAGATAGATCCCAGTCACCGGCTTTGATAGGGCCGAAGGCGTTGGCTGCGGAAGCGCCAAACAGCGCGCAGGCGGCCACTACTGCCATGCCCAGTTTCTTGTGCTTTACCATGTTTTTTTCCTCCTGAAAAAAATTGATCACACCGTGCAGTAAACCTGATATTGAAACTTACATCTAGCGTAAGCATCCTGCCCCAGTTGCAATCAGGGTGTCAAGTATAAAAGCGACATATTCAGGCGGGTGTTGTAAAAAAGATACACTCAACCCAATACTGCTTATATCACTTTGGTTTAGCGCATTGTTTCTTAGCAACTGTCATGCCAATCACCGCAGCATAGGCGCAGCTTGGTGTGACCCTCCCAAGGCCTTGTGCGCGTTGCAAAAAAATATCCAATGCGCGTGTTTAAGGGGCTAAAGTAACGGGATAAGATTCGATAGCGTGACATTATTTAGATGTAACTGTCCCATTGCCCCTCACCCCTACCCTCTTCCCGCACGCGGGGAGAGGGAATGCAGCGAAGCACGGTTCAGCGGGAAGAAGGTGCGGGGTTAAGTGTTTCCCGCTAATTCAATACTCAAGTAAGCTAAGGGTTTGTTCCTGCCTCCGGAATTTCGATGGCTCAAGCCAGATCGCTTAAGCACCTGATGCTTTTCTACGCGCTCGGTTATCTGCTGCTGGTGCTGGCCAGCGGCGCGCTCGGCGGCGCCGGGCTTTACCTGTGGCACCAATCATCGGAGGAATCGCTGCGCATCAATTCCATGGTGGGGGAAATCCAGGAGATGCGCGGAAATCTCTACCGCCAGGTCAAGGAAGTATTCGACGCGGTTTTTTTAAACGATCCCGACGCGGCCAGGCAGTACCAGGAATACCAGAAGCGCATCGAGCTGCATCTTGAAAATCTCGACAGCGTCGCCGCGTACAACGAGGAGCACGAAGCCATTAACCGCCTGCGCGAAGCTTACAACATCATCAAGGCGCAGGCCGCGGATATTACTCGCGCGCGCGCCGGCATGCCGCTCAAGCAAAAGCGCAAGATTTTCGACACCGACCTGGAAATGGCGGGCTTCGGCCGCTACGAAGAAGCATTCAACGCGCTGGAGCAACTGCTGCAATTGCAGCAAGCGGAATTGCAAAACCACCTCGCCACCCTCACCCAGCTTGCGCCTTTGCTGCTGTTGCTGCCGATTTTACTTGCCGTGGTGTTGCTGCTGTTGTCGCGGATCTTCATGCAGCGCGCCATCGTCCGCCCTCTGTCGGCATTGCAGGAAGCAGCTTCCTTGATCAGCCACGGCGATCTTTCGCACAAGGTTCCGGAAAAGGGCGCGGCGGAACTGGTCACTCTTGCCCAAACGGTAAACCAAATGGCGGATGATCTCGCAACAAGCCGCGAATCGCTGTTGCGCGCCGAAAAACAGGCCACGCTCGGCGCCCTGGTGCCGGTGATGGCGCACAATATCCGCAATCCCCTGGCGAGCATTCGCGCCACAGCACAGATCATCAACAACTCCGAATTGTCGGCAGAACTGCGCGAAGGCTTGTCCGGAATAATCAGCACCGCGGACAGGCTGGAGCGCTGGACGCATTCGCTGCTCTCCTACCTGCATCCTCTCAAGGCGCAACGTTCGCTTTGCAAGCTGCCGCAGCTCGTGGACAATGTGCTGGAACTGCTCAAACCCAGGCTCGCGGAAAAAGAGATACAAGTCGTGCGCCAGGGATGGGATGGCCAGATTGAAATCGCCCTTGATGTGCAACTCGTGGAGCAGGCGCTGCACGGCCTGCTTGCCAACGCAATGGACGCTTCGCCGCGCCAAGGGAAGCTTGAAATTCGCATGAATGAAACCGCACAAGATGTCCGGCTGATGATCGCCGATCAAGGTTCAGGCATGCCGTTTACGCCCGCAGCCGGCGACTTGAGCCCCGGTCCTTCAACTAAAAGCTTTGGTACAGGGCTGGGAATCCCGTTTGCAATGAAAGTGTGCGATGCGCACGGCGGGAAAATCGAGTTTCAATCGTCCAACCCGCACGGCACTGAAGTGAGACTCATACTGCCGAAACAAATACAGGAAGATTGATGACAGAAAAAGTAATGACGGCACAAACTCCGGCCAAGGAATTTCATGGCATGCCACGGGTTCTCGTCATCGAAGACGAAAGCCTGTTCGGACGCGCGGTTAAAAAACGCCTGGAAAAAGCCGGGCATGAATGCCTGCTGGCCGCCACACTTGCTGAAGGCCGCGAACTGGCGCGCAACGCCGCGCCGGAATTGGTGCTGCTGGATTTGCGGCTACCGGACGGCAACGGGCTGGATTTGCTCACCGAGCTGCGTTCCGCCGGGGAGAGCCGGCAGCCGCCGGTGATCGTGCTTACCGCGTACGGCGAAATCAGCGATGCCGTGCACGCCATGAAACTCGGCGCAGCGGATTATCTGAAAAAACCGGTTGACCTCGACGAGCTGTTGCTCGCAGTGAATAAAGTATTGCAAACGTCCCGGCTGCGCTATCAGCTCGATTATTCACGCGAGCGCGACAGCCATGCGGTGGAAGGCGCGCAATTGCTGGGGGACAGCCCGGCAATGCAGCGGGTGCGCGAGCAAATCCGGCTCCTTGCCGAGCTTGCGGGAGAAGGCGCGGAGCCTGCCCCGACGGTGCTCATTCTCGGCGAAACCGGCAGCGGCAAGGACGTGGCGGCGCGCTTGTTGCACCTGTTAAGCCCGCGCTCAACGCAGCCCTTCGTGCAAGTGGATTGCGCTTCGCTGCCGCGCGATCTGATCGAAGCTGAATTGTTCGGCCATGAAAAAGGCGCGTTCACCAGTGCCCACGGCGCGCGCGCCGGCCTCATCGAGGCGGCGGAGGACGGCACGCTGTTTCTGGACGAGATCGGCGAGTTGCCGCTGGAACTGCAGGCCAAGCTGCTTAATGTGATTGAGCGGCGCAAGACGCGGCGCATCGGTTCGGTAGTGGAGCGGCCGTTTGCCGCGCGCATAATCGCCGGCACCAACCGGCAACTGCCGGAAATGATTGCGCAAGGCCAGTTTCGCGCCGATCTTTATTACCGGCTCAACGTGGTGACGCTCAACATGCCGTCGTTGCGCGAGCGCGCAGAGGACGTGGTATTGCTGGCGCGGCATTTCGCGCTGCAGATGAGCCGCCGTTATGGGCTGCCTGATCCCTCGTTCAGCGATGACGCCTTAAATGCCTTGCGCGCCTACCCCTGGCCGGGCAACGTGCGCGAGCTCAAACACCTGGTGGAACGCGCGGTGCTGTTGAGCCGGGGCGGGGCAATTAATGTTCCGGATCTTGGCTTGTCGCAAGCGCCCGTGCCGGCAACCGGGGAACTGCCGCTGCAAGGGCTCACTTTGGAAGCTGCGGAACGCGTGCTTATCGAGCGCGCACTGCTTGACACCGGCGGCAACGTTTCGGAAGCGGCACGCAGGCTGGGAGTAAGCCGCATGACCCTGCGCTACCGCATGGAAAAATACGCCCTCAAGGGCACCAGCTGATTGTCCTTCATCTAACTCATAATACTTGCTTGCTACTTCTGGCACGGGACTTGCTCATTATTAGCCTGCGTGCTTGTTAAAGCTTTTTGACGCTCATGGTAGTTCTCCACTTCCTCTCTGCGCCGGGACTTAAGTCCCGGCTTTTTTTTGACTGGCGCGGTATAGGGCTCGATGCACCTTATCTGCCGGCGCTAATCGGGCATAAGCCGTATAAATTGTGCGCTATTTGGCTGGTGCTTGAAATCAACCACATCGGTTGATTTCAGCCGTTATCTCAGGCGTTGTTTTTTGCCACGTGGCTGGTTTATAACGTGGCAGCGGGGGCTGGAAATAAAAAAGGGCTGCTATTCAGCAGCCCTTTTTGTTAAGCTTGATCGCGTATTAGCGGTTCAGAATGTACATCGTGACTTCGAAACCGAAACGCATATCGGTAAACTCGGGTTTGCTCCAGGCCATGGTTATCTCCAGTTAGAAAAAGTTGTTACTAACGACTAAACTTACAGCGCCATTGTCACTGACATGCCGGCTCGGGGGAAGGCAGAAAAGCCTGAATCAGCCCTAATGATTTTCATGAGTTTTGGATCAAGCCGGCGCGCATTGCTATGAGCGCGATTTCCGCCGAGTTTGATGCGTTAAGTTTGTGTTTTATATTGTATAAATGGGTACCCACGGTGCGCGGGCTCAAATGCAGCATTGCAGCGATGTCCGCCACCGTCTTGCCTTGAGCCAGCAGCAGGAAAACTTCGAATTCCCGGGCACTTAGCACATCTACAGGGTTTTTGTTTCCAGTAAGTTGCTGCATGGCAAGTTGCTGGGCAATACCAGGCTCAATAAACGTCTTGCCCTGCGCCACCTGGCGTATCGCCTGTATCAACTCTTCCGCGGCGCTGCGCTTGCTGAGATAACCGAGCGCCCCTGCTTTCAACACGCGCCTCGGGTGCATGGTGTCTTCGTGCGCTGACAATACCAGAATGTGTGCTGCGGGATCCTTGGCGATGATACGGTTGACCGCTTCCAGACCACCGATCCCGGGCATGGAAATGTCCATGACCA
Organism: Gammaproteobacteria bacterium; assembly: GCA_041495205.1. GTDB lineage: Bacteria > Pseudomonadota > Gammaproteobacteria > Burkholderiales > JAHFRG01 > JAHFRG01. Next base: position 122,076 of record JBGQCF010000002.1, on the reverse strand, counting down.
CCACATCGGGATGCTTTTCCTGATAGATGCGGCAGGCCTCCTCTCCGCTTACAGCTTCCGCCACCACTTTCATGTCAGGGGCGCCCTCAAGCAGCAGGCGGAATCCCATGCGCACCACTGCATGGTCATCAACCAGCATGACTTGTATCGTGGAGGCGGTCATCACTTCTTTCCTTCAAGCGGCAAAGTCACGTTTACGCAAAAACCATGGTCTGCGGCGCTGTCAATGCTAAAGCTGCCGTTTAAAGCCTGCACCCGTTCGCGCATGCCGAGCAATCCAAAATGGCCCTCCGGCGTCACTTCTTCCGGCGTGCCTTTGCCGTCGTCGCACACCGCAAGTCGCAGCATTTCGCATGTCCCCGCCGCTGCAGGCTCACGCTTTACCCCAATCTCCACGTTGGAGGCCTGGGCATGGCGAACAACGTTGGTCAAACACTCCTGCACGACGCGGTAAACCGTAATATTAATGGTTTCGCCGAGATCATCCAGCCTGCCCGAAAAATCGAGTTTGAATTTCAGTTCGGGGTGCCGTGATTGCCAGGCGGCAATGCTGTCCTGCAGCGTTTCAGTCAGCCCGAGATTATCCAGCGCGCTCGGACGCAGCCGGCTGATGATGCTGTGCATCGCATCGTAAATGCGCGCGGCGACACTAACGATGGTTTGCGCACTGGTCCGCACTTCAGGCACGCTGGTACGGTTGGCAATCGAAGCGCCTATGGTTTTAATCGCGGTGACATACTGCCCCAGTTCGTCGTGCAACTCGCGCGCCAGACTGCGCCGTTCTTCCTCGACGTGGCCCTGGATGAGCTGCGTCAACTGGCGGTTTTCCTCAAGCTCGCGCGCGGTTTGCTGGGCGCGCTTTCTCTCGGTGATATCGCGCATGCTGCAAATCTCCCCGATCACATATTCGTTGTGCGGATCAATCAGCGGCGCGGCGGAAAGGGACACATCTATCAGCCTGCCGTCTTTGGCGAGCCTTTGCGTCTCGACATTTTCGACCAGACCGCGGCGCATGACGATTTCCAGATTTTCCTTGATTTCGTCTTCCCTGCCGGGAGGCGCAAGCAGAGTCGCTGAACGTCCCGCGATTTCCTCCGCAGTGTAGCCAAACAGGCGTTCCGCCGCGGGGTTCCAGAACGAGATATTGCCCTGAAGATCGTGAATCATGATGGCGTCACCGGATTGCTTGACGATCAAGGCAAGACGCCGGTTCTCCACCATGCTGTCTTGCAGCGCCCCGGCCATGCGGTTGAAAGTGTGGCTGATCGAGGACAGTTCAGGCAGTGGAAACTGCGGCAGGCGCACATCAAAATTGCCCTGCTGCATTTGCGACAACCCATCGAGAATCTGGTTAAGCGGGCGCAGCGAGCGCCCGATAAACCAGAACACCAGAACATTGACCGCGATAAAAAATCCCAGGGCGAGCCATATCAGATATTGCAAGTCATCCCAGGCGTCGAGTATGGAGCGCGAGGCATCGGGGGTAATCACCAGCATGCCCCCTTGAATTCTGAGTGTCACCACCTCGGCTCTTGGAGAAACCAGACGGGAAAACCATTCCGGTGCCGAGCGCCCTGCCTTGTATTGTGAGGGCGGCGACTCATAGATCAGTGTGCCGAGACCATCGTGGAGCTTGATATCGCTGGCGCGCACTCGCCCCAGGCTTTTCAGGAAATCGAGCACCACTTGCCGCTGCGTGGTGGTTCCCGGAATAAACTGGCTGCTGTAGAGCACTGTAGTCAGCAGTTGCACCGTGACGCGGTTGGTTCCCTCCATTTCTTCCTTGATTGATTTGCGGGTGTCGTCCACGATGATGACGCCCATACCCACCATGAACAGCAGCATCAGCACCGTAATAAGGAGATTGATGCGAAACCTTAAACTCATCGCGGGCGGTCCCCCGGCAATAATGATTTGAAACGCTCGGTCGCCGCCACCAGCGCTGCGGCGAGCGCCGGAGTGGAAGCCGAATGACCGGCGTTCTCCACCACCGTGAACTGGGCTTCCGGCCAGGCGCCATGCAAAGTATACGCGGTGGCCACCGCGCAGACCATGTCCAAACGGCCGTGTAAAATGCACGCGGGAAGCTGGCGTATCCGGGCCAAGCCTTGCAATAACTGGTTCTCGGCAAGAAAGCAGCGGTTGTAAAGATAATGCGTCTGCACCCGTGCCCTTCCCAACACCGCCTCGTCCGCAAGCTCAGGCTTTGCCTCCTGCTGCAGTTCGCCCAACATCATCAACTCGCTCTCGTAGGCATTCCAGGCGCGCGCCGCTGCCAGCGCCAGGCGCGCATCCGATTGATGTATGGCGTGGTAATAATAATCGAGCAAGTCATCGCGCCGCGCCTCGGGTACGAATCCGGAAAAACGCGCCCAGGCTTCCGGCGCAAAGCTTTTCAGGCCATAACAATACCAGTCGAGTTCTTGTTTGCTTCCCAGGAAAATCCCACGCAGGATCAAACCACTCACCGCGTGCGGGTGCGCCTCGGCGTATGCGAGCGCGAGCGTCGAGCCCCAGGAGCCGCCGAACAGCAGCCAGCGCTCAATCCTGAGCGTGGTGCGCAGCCGTTCGATGTCCGCAATTAATAAAGCCGTGGTGTTCTCGCTGAGCTCCGCAAACGGCAGGCTGCGCCCACAGCCGCGTTGATCAAACAAAATGATGCGGTAATGCCGCGGGTCGAAGAAGCGCCGGTGCCCCGGATTGCAGCTGCTGCCCGGGCCGCCGTGCAAGAACAGCACCGGCATGCCGGCAGGATTACCGCATTCTTCGTAATAAATACGGTGTCCGCCTGTTACCTCAAGGAAGCCATGCGCATAAGGCTCGATTTCCGGATAGAGGGAATCGCTCATTTCTCCAAATCTTCTCTTTCCAGTTCGCTGTACACATGCTGCACGTTCAACGGATGCTGTTCGGAATAGAGCGCCCACTTCCTATAGGCCGGCAGTTCGACTTGCTTCAACAGGTCCAAAACGCTCATGCCGGCGTTATATTGCCTCTCCACCAGGTCGAGCAGGCTTTGCAAGTAGTCCAGCGTTTCCTGCAAGCGCTCGGGTTTGGAAACCGGACCATTGCCCGGCACCAGTTTCTTGATGGGCTGCCGTTGCAATTGCTTTATCGCGTTGATCCAGCCTTTGGTCTTTGCCTGTTGCAACACCGGTATGCTGTCCAATGAGACCAGCCCGCCGCCGAATAACACTCCGCTTGCGCGGTCGAGCACCGCGAGATCCCCTTCGGTATGCCCCCAGCCGTAGTAGAGCAGGCTCAGTTCGCGCCCCGCAACAGTCATGTCGCTGCTCTCATCCACAGTCATATTGGGTAATGCGATTTCGGTGCCGGCCATGATTTTTTCGCCTAACACCGTGAGCATGTTTTCATAGCACTTCTCGCAGCGGCTGCGCATCGCCTGCAGGGTCTGGCTGTGCGCGAGGATGTTTACGCCGCGCCGCGCAAAAGCATCGTTGCCCAGGACATTCTCGGGATGCGGATGGGTGTCAATCACCAGCACGACCGGTTTGGGCGTAACTTTACGTATCGCAGATAATAAGAGTTCGGCGTGCGTGTAATTTGGGCCGGGATCAATTACGATTACGCCGGTTGTGCCGACGATAAAGCCGCTGTTGCTGATGTCTCCGCGGTTCGCCCGGACCAGCGCTTGCCGCTTGCCGATAATAGCATAGACGTCAGGGGCGACCTGCTGCGATGTCAGTTCGCGCGCGTGCGCGGCCGGGAACAGGCCGAGACTAAGAAGCAAGGAATAGATTATCGGGCGGATTATCTTTTACGCTCAGTCGTTGAGCTTGAAGACTATCGGTACCATCACTGTCACGTTACGCCCCCGCAGCGCTTCCGGCGGCTGCGGGAATGGGGCGGCCCGCTGCACCATCTCCAGTGCCTGGTTGTCGAGTACTTCAAAACCACTTGAGCGCAACACGGCGGCGTTCAGCATCTTGCCGCTTCCGGAAAGTACAAGCTGCAATTGCGTCGTGCCTTGCCAACCGCGCAGCAACGCTACATGCGGGTAGCGTTGATAACGGGAAATCAGCGTGGAAAGCGTTCTGCCGTAACCCTCCAGCCACACGGTTTCTGCAACCGGATTGGCTTTTTCGCTAAGCGCGGGCTTCGCAGGCTCAAGAGCGGCAGACTTGTTTTCGACCGATGTTTCCTGCACCGGCTCCGCCGGTTGCGGCAATTCCTTGGGGTTTTCCGGCGTCTTGGGCACCGCGAATTCGCTTGGCGTACGTTCGACTGCAACCGGCCGCGGCAAGGGCTTTTCTCGTGGCTGTGGCTTGGGTTGCGGGACCACTGGGGCGGTTTCCGGGACGGCAATCGCGGGCAACTCGACGCTCAGCACGACCTGGGGTTGAAAATTGTGTATGCGCCACCCCGGTGCCAGCGCCACCAGCATGCCGTGAAGCAGCATGGAAAACACCAAGGCCGCGACAATGCGCGGCTGCCGGTACCATTCGACTTGGAAATACGCGCTAATCACAGGACGGCCACGGGCAAAAGCTGAAGGATAATGCAAGGTTAGTGCAAACCGCGCACTTAGGCAATTCACCTCTTATAAACTCATGAAAATCATGAGCCGCGATTGGTGATTTTTCCGATGCGAAACAAACGGCGGTAGACCACAATAAACGCGGAATCTCGGGCTGGAAGCATTTACGCCAAGGCTTAAGATTTCGCCAGGCGATGCCGTCCTGGCCTGAGTCCAAAAAACTTTAGGAGATTGACATGCAGTGGAGCAAACCTGAGTTTAGCGATTTGCGTTTTGGCTTCGAAGTCACGATGTATATTGCCAATCGGTAATTCAAGTCCGTCCCGGAGGCTCCGGAAACGGGCTTCCGGTTTCCCCGTTTGACTTTCACCTGCTAGAATTTACAATATGTGAGTTCAAATCGAATATCCTGCGATTAAAATCCTTTCCTATCAACCTCGCCATAAAACATGAAAATTCGCGTGCTTGGCGCCGCTGCCGGCGGCGGGTTTCCACAATGGAACTGCAACTGCCCTAATTGCGACGGCGTGCGCAAGGGCAAGATCAAAGCCAGGCCGCGCACCCAGTCCTCCATCGCGATCAGCGAAAACAACCTGGACTGGATACTGTTCAACGCTTCGCCGGACGTTCTCGCTCAAATTAAAGCTTTTCCCGCCTTGCAGCCGGCGCGCGCCATCCGCGACACCGCGATCAAGGCGATTATTTTGATCGACAGCCAGATTGACCATACCACCGGCTTGTTGATGCTGCGCGAAGGGAAACCCCTGGAAATCTACTGCACCGAGATGGCGCATGAAGATCTCACCACAGGGAATCCATTATTCAATGTTCTCGGGCACTATTGCACAGTCAATTGGCACAAACTGCCCACTCACAACGGCAACAGCTTCAACGTGATCGGCGCGCAGCACTTGCTCTTTACCGCGGTGCCGCTCAAAAGCAAGGCGCCCCCCTATTCCCCGCACCGCAATAATCCGCACGAGGGTGACAATATCGGCGTGCGCATCGAAGACACGCGCAGCGGCAAAACGCTGTTTTACGCTCCGGGCCTCGGTAAACTCGAACCGCATCTCGAACCCTTTTTGAAAAATGCCGACTGCCTTCTGGTGGACGGCACCTGCTGGACCGATGACGAACTGATCCGGTTCGGCATCTTCAAGCAGAGCGCGCGCGACATGGGGCATTTGCCGCAAAGCGGCGAAGGCGGCATGATCAGCGTGCTGAAGCCCCTCACCAAACCACGCAAGATTTTGATCCACATCAACAACACCAATCCCATCCTCAACGAAGAGTCGCGCGAACGCGCCGAACTCACCGCCAATGGCATTGAAGTGGCGTATGATGGGATGGAAATAATTCTGTGAGGAGTGAAGAGTGAGGAGTAAGGAATTAATACGAATCGTACAGCAGGTTTTCACGCCTCACCCCTTACCCCTTACTCCTTACCAGGAGATTTAAGATGGGCGCAACGGAAAAATTACCGTGGAGTAAAGAGGAATTCGAGAGGCAATTGCGCGCCAAAGGCGATCGTTACCATATACACCACCCGTTCCAGGTGGCGATGAACACCGGCAAGTTGAATCGCGAGCAAATCCAGGGCTGGGTGTACAACCGCTTCTATTACCAGATCAGCATCCCGATCAAAGACGCGGCGATTCTCTCGAACTGCCCCGACCGCGACGTGCGCCGCGAATGGATTCAGCGCATCATCGACCACGACGGCACCAAGGGCGATGAAGGCGGCATCGAGGCGTGGATCCGGCTCGGCGAAGCGGTGGGATTGAAGCGCGAAGAAATCACTTCGCTAAAACACGTTTTGCCGGGCGTGCGCTTCGCTGTAGACGCGTATGTCAACTTTGCGCGCACCCGCCCGTGGCAGGAGGCGATTTGCTCCTCGCTCACTGAACTGTTCGCCCCGGAAATCCACAAGAACCGGCTCGATAACTGGCCGCAGCATTACCCCTGGATCGACCAGGAAGGCTACCAGTATTTCCGCAACCGGCTGACGCAGGCGCGCCGCGATGTGGCGCATGGCCTGGCTTTCACCCTGGAATACTTCAAGACCCGCCAACAGCAGGAACGCGCCCTGGAAATCCTGCAATTCAAGCTGGACGTGCTGTGGTCCATGCTGGACGCGATGCAAATCACCTATTGCAAGACGGAAATCAAATGATGGCCGAGCGCACGAAGCTGACTCTCCAGGACGTGGTGCAACTGCAGCGGCAATTCCGCCTGCAATGGGAGCAGGTGCAGCAGGCCTACGTGCTGCTTTACCCGGAGGGCATGGTCAAGCTCTCGCAGAGCGCGGGCGAGATACTGAAACGCATCGACGGCAAACTCCCCATCGCTGACGTTGTCAAAAACCTGGAGCAGGCGTTTCCCGGCGCCAACCTGCGGCAGGATGCATTGAATTTTTTAGAGGTAGCTTATGAACGCGGCTGGATCCGCCCCAAGCAAGCAAGCTAAACCCGTCGGCAACCCCCTGTGGCTGCTCGCCGAAATCACTTACAAGTGCCCTCTGCATTGTGTGTTCTGCTATAACCCGGTGGACTACACACGCTATGGGCAGGAATTGTCCACTGATGAATGGCTGCGCGTGCTGCGTGAAGGCCGCGAACTGGGCGCCACCCAGCTCGGTTTCTCCGGCGGCGAGCCGCTGGTGCGGGACGACCTCGAAATCATGGTCGCGGAAGCGCACAAACTGGGCTATTACTCCAATCTGATTACCTCCGGTGTCGGGCTGAACGAAAAACGCATTGCGGCTTTCAAGGAAGGCGGCCTCGACCATATCCAGCTTTCGTTCCAGGACTCCACCCGCGAGCTCAACGACTTCCTGTCGAGCACCCGCACCTTCGAACTCAAGTCGAAGATGGCGAAGCTCATCAAGCAGTACGAATATCCGATGGTGCTCAATGTCGTGCTGCACCGGCTTAACATCGATCACGTCCAGCAGATCCTGGAAATGGCCGAATCCATGGAGGCCGAGTATGTTGAACTCGCCAATACCCAGTATTACGGCTGGGCCCTGCTTAATCGCGACCATCTTCTGCCCTCGCGCGAGCAGCTGCAGCGCGCCGAGGAGGTCACCAACAAATTCCGCGAGCGGGTCGGCGACAAGATGAAGATTTACTTCGTGGTGCCCGACTATTACGAAACCCGGCCCAAGGCTTGCATGAATGGCTGGGGCTCGGTGTTCATCACCGTTACCGCCGACGGCACGGTGCTGCCGTGCCATGAAGCGCGCATGCTGCCTGGACTTACCTTCCCCAATGCGCGCGAAGCAAACATGAAATGGATCTGGTATGACTCGCCGGCATTCAATACCTACCGCGGCGATGAATGGATGAAAGAGCCGTGCCGCAGCTGTCCGGAAAAAACCAAGGACTTCGGCGGCTGCCGCTGCCAGGCTTACCTGCTCACGGGGGACGCGCGTAACGCCGACCCGGTGTGCGATCTCTCGCCTCAACACCATGTCATCATCGAGGCCATCGCCAAAGCACAGCAGGCCCGGATCAAACCGGCCACTACGCGTCCCATCCTGTTCCGCGACGACAAAAACTCGCGCGCCTTGAGCGAGAGCGCCGCTGTGCGGCCATGAGGCGTGACATCGTTGTCGCATCGCTCGCTATCCAGACGGAGGGGCTGACCAAGCGTTACGGCAACACGCTGGCCGTGGATGGATTGAACCTCGATATCCCCACCGGCCAGTTCTTCGGCCTGCTGGGCCCTAACGGCTCAGGCAAAACCAGCACCATTCACATGCTCTCCACGCTGATCCGCCCCAGCCAGGGAACCGCGCAGGTGGCTGGGCATGATGTCAGGCGCGAGGGCCTCCAGGTGCGCGCCGCAATCGGCGTGGTGTTCCAGGAATCCGCCCTGGACCGCACCTTGTCAGTTGCGGAAAACCTGCGTTTCGCCGGACTGCTGTACAACCTTTCTGTCGCTCAAATCAACGAGCGCTCCAACGAGCTGCTTGCGCTCTTCGGCCTGGAGGAAAAACGCGATCAGCCGGTGGGTGAGCTTTCCGGAGGCCAGCGCCGCGCTCTTGATATCGCGCGCGGCGTGATCCACCGCCCGCAGATCCTGTTCCTGGACGAGCCCACCATCGGACTGGACGTCCCCAACCGCCGCAACATCTGGCGCTTCATCGAATGCCTGCGCACGGAACTCAACGTGACGGTGTTTCTTACCACCCACTACCTGGAAGAAGCAGTGGACTGCGACAAGGTGGCGTTCATCAAACAGGGACGCATCGTCAAAATCGGGCCGCCGCTTGAGTTGATTGACAGCCTGGGGGCATACATCATCGAAATCGAGGGCGAAAACTTAAGCGCACTGATTGCAAGTTTGTCTCCTCGGCTTGGGCCCTGTTTCATGGATGGCGACAAGGCCTGCTTCCGTTTCACCGGCAAGGACATCTCCGCGCTGGTGATGCTGCAAGCCGAACTGGGCGACCAAGTGACCGGAATGCGCTGGCGCCGCCCAAATCTGAACGACGTGTTCTTATGGGTCAACGAAACCGAGCTCTGGCAAGCTAGGAAAAGTGATGCCTCTTAGCAGGTTCCATCTCCCCTGGCGGGAGAACGACAGAGCCAGTCCTGAGCTTGTCGAAGGAATGAGGGGGATAATTACGAATTTCGATCAATGTTAGTAAAGAACACAACCGATGCGTCACCCTCACCCCCGCCCTCTCCCGTCAAGGGAGAGGGAGTGGTTCTATCTTGTCAGTATCCTGAGTCCGTGAGGCTATTTATATGATCTTGCGCCCGGTATACGCCGTGATTGAACGCGAAGTGCTGAAGCTCTTCCGGCAGCGCTCGCGACTGCTCTCGGCGATGGTGCGGCCGATGATTTGGCTGCTGGTGATTGGCGCGGGTTTTGATGCCATGCTCGGCCGCTCCGGCAATTTGAGCTACCAGTACTTTTTGGTGCCGGGGGTGCTCGGCATGTCCATGCTGTTCGGCGCCATGCTTGCCGCGCTCTCCACGGTGTACGACAAGGAATCGGGAGTGATGCGCATGCTGGTGATTGCGCCGTTCGAACATTACTGGATTGTGATTGCCAAGACTTTAAGCGCTGCGCTTGCCGCAGCGATCCAGGCGCTTCTGGTACTGGTGCTGCTTTCGGTGCTCGGCTATCTGAAAAACGGCGTGGTCCTGCCGTTGCTGATTGCGGGCATCTTCGCCACTTCTCTCGCCTGCGCCAGCATGGGCATGCTAATTGCCGCCTGGACCCGCACACTCGATAATTTCGCAGTGATGATGAACCTGGTGATTTTCCCGGTGTTCTTTCTCTCCGGCTCACTCTACCCGGTGCAGCACTTGCCGAGCGTGCTGCGTTTTGTCGCGACTGTTAATCCTTACACCTACGGCGTGGATTTGCTCAAGCACGCGGTATTGGGAATCAGCGCAACCTCGTTCAACGCGGACTTCAGCGTGCCGGTTGATATCGCAGTGCTGCTGGGATTCACCCTGCTCGCCACCGTCATCGCCTGCCTGCGCTTCTCCCGCGACACCGCTTACGAGCCGCTGATACACCTGCTCGCCCGCAAGCATTCAGATTGACTATTTCGCTGCGGTTCGAGTCTCTCGCGTCTCGCGGATCTCGCGGCTCAATTCATACACCGACATGGCGTAGTACACGCTGCGATTGTAGCGGGTAATCACGTAAAAATTGCTGAGCGCAAGCCAGTACTGCGCTTCATCACCCTCCCCTAAGGCAAACAAGCTAGCAAGATTTTCCCCGGGAAGTTCCTGCTCGGGAATGACACCGATTTTTTGCAATTCGGCCACTTGCGTGTGTGGCTTGACGTCTTGCGACAGCAAGGGCATGAATTCATCGCCGCTCACCTTCACGCCCACCGCGACCGGCTCATCGGGCTTCCAGCCGTAAACCTTGTAGTAATTGGCGATGCTGCCGATGGCGTCGGCGGGGCTTTTCCATAGATTGGATTTGCCGTCGCCATCAAAATCCACCGCGTAACGCCGGTAGACGCTGGGAATGAATTGCGGCATTCCCATCGCCCCCGCATAAGAACCTTTGATGCTTAATGGGTCAATTCGCGCTTCGCGCGCCAGCAGCAGGAATTGTTCAAGCTCCCGCTTGAAGAAAGCGGCGCGCTGCGTGTAATCGAACGCCAGCGTGGTAAGCGTATCCAGCACGCGGTACGAGCCGGTGTTCCTGCCGTAACGCGTCTCTACGCCGATAGTTGCAACGATAATTTCTTCGGGTATGCCGTATTGCTGACGCGCTCGCGAAAGTGCCTCGGCGTTGTCGTCCCAGAATTTGACGCCGTCGGCGATGCGCGTCGGATTAATGAATAATGCGCGGTACTCATTCCATGGCACCGCGGTGGCGGGCGCGGAAATGGCCCTCAACACCTCCGGCTGCGGTTTTACCTCGCTGAAGATCAGGCGCAGTTCGCCCGGATTGAAATGATGTTTTTCCGCCATTTCGCGAATGAAGGTTTCGATTTCCGGATTCAGCGGCACAGCACGGCTGCTGCCCGGGAAAAGCAGCGCCAGGCAAATCAGGAAGGCGAAACGTTTTGCGCTTGCCACTATTTTACGGCTCCCACGGTAAAACCCGCCACAAAGCGGTCGACGAAGAAATTATACAGTATGGCGATGGGGATGCTCACAATCAGGCATGCGCCCATGAGCGAGCCCCAGAAATACACGTCGCCGCGCACCAGGAAGGTCGGCACGCCGATGCTGACCGTGAGCTGCGAGGATGACGTGATGAAGGTAAGCGCGTACACGAATTCCTGCATCACCAGAGTCAGCGTGAAAATGACGACGGTGAGAATTCCCGCCGAGGAAATCGGCACCACCACCTTGAGAAAAGCGCCGAAACGGCTGAGACCGTCTATCATCGCCGCCTCCTCGATGTCCTTGGGCACGGTCTTAAAGAAACCCATCATCAGCCAGGTGCAAAACGGCACGGTGAAGCTGGGATAGACCAACACCAGCGACCACAGCGAATCCTGCAAGCCTAAACCGGCGACAATCCGCGAAAACGGAATGAACAATATCGTGGGCGGAACCAGGTAAGTCAGAAAAATGCCGATTGCGAGTTGCTGGCCCCAGCGGCCCGAGAGCCTTGCCAGGCTGTAGCCCGCGGGAACCGCAAGCAGCAAAGTGATAATGACAACCGCCACACCCACCACCAGCGTATTGAAAATCCACAGGCCGTATTGGGTATCCACGAACAGCACCCGCAAATGCTCCAGGGTGGGCGGACTGTTGTAGAAAAAGGGATTGTTCTTGACGTTGATGAGATCATTGGTTTGCTTGAAGGTGGTGATCAACATCCAGTAAAACGGAAACGCGGTGAACGCGGTAAACGCGGCGATGATTCCGAAATGGCCTACCCGCGCGCCGATGTTTTTGAGCTGTTGCATTAGGTAACCTCGGTGCGCTTGGCGAGCGTCAGCAAAAATATGGCGGCCGCGACCAGGAGCGGGAACAGGAACAGCGAAATCGCCGCGCCCTCGGCGAGGTCGCCGCCCTGGATGCCGGTGAAATAGGCGAGGCTGGCAATCACTTGCGTCGTGTCATACGGCCCGCCGCGGGTCAGCACGAAAATCACAATCATGTCGGTAAAGGTAAACACGACGCCGAACAGGAGCGCGACCAGCATGATCGGCATCAGCAGCGGGATGTTGATGTAAGTGAGATGCCGCCAGAAACCCGCGCCGTCCACCTCCGCCGCATCGTGGATATCCTGCGGAATCGAGCATAAGCCGGCGAGGATGATAATCGTGGCCAGCGGCAGCAGGCGCCATACGTCCACCATGATAACCGAGGCCATCGCCAGATTCGGCTGGCCGAGCCAGATCGGCCAGGTAGTGGGGCCGAAAAGGCCGATCGCCTGCCCCGTCCAATTGATAATGCTGTACACGGGATCGAAAATCCACAGCCAGCCGATGCTGCCGAGCGAAATCGGCGCGACCCACGGCAGCAGAATCAGAAAGCGCACCAGCCATTTGCCGCGGAAATCCTTGTACAAGGCCATCGCCAGTATCTTGCCGAGGATCACCACCAGCAGTTGCGAGACGAAGGTGAACACCAGGGCATTGCGCAGCGAAGTCCAAAAGGTACGGTTTTCGAGGATACGCTGGAAATTCCTGAAACCCACGAAATGCAGCGTTTGACTTCCCACCGTAGCGTCGCTCAGGCTGTAAAAAATGGCGAGCAGAAACGGAAAACCCACCAGCGCGGCGATGTAGATGACTGCGGGAGCGAGCATCAAGCGCCCGAGCCACGCGTCCTGTTCCAGTTTGCCGCTTTGCAAAACCGCGCTTTGGCTCATAGTTTCTTCTACCCGCCTGATATCTTCAGGCCGCTCTTGGGGTCAAAATTCTTTAGATCGTGGGCGCGTACCACAAATTCGTAACGCCTGCCTTTCTCGATCGGAAGCGCCACCGTGGACGGCAGCCGGGAAATTACTTTCGCGGAAGGTAATGGTGATTCCAGAACGCCATACACCAGCCTGTCCGAACCCAGATGTTCAACACGCGTCACACGGAACGGAAATACAGTAGCGCCACCGTTTGCCCCATACACTTCTCTGGGCAGGAAATGCTCTGGACGGAAGCCGGTTATGGTATGGTCCTGCTCGATGAGGTTCATTGGCGGCGAGCCGATGAAGGTGGCGACGAAGGTATCAGCCGGGTCGTCGTAAACTTCAAGCGGCATGCCGAGCTGATGCAGCTTGCCGTGATTGAGCACCGCGATGCGGTCGCCCAGCCCCATCGCTTCGATCTGGTCGTGGGTGACGTAAACGGTGGTGGTGGCGAGGCGGCGCTGGAATTGCTGCAGCTCGTCGCGCGCGGAAGTCCGCAGTTGCGCATCCAAATTGGAAAGCGGTTCGTCGAGCAGGAACGCCACCGGCTCGCGCACCACCGCGCGCGCCAGCGCCACGCGCTGGCGCTCACCGCCGGAGAGCTGACGCGGCTTGCGTTGCAACAAACGCTGGATGCCAAACATCAAGGCCGCCTGTTCAACTTTTTTGCGGGTCTCCTCTTTTGCCAGCCCCATGTTTTCGAGCGGGAACGCAATGTTCTTGAACACCGAGAGATGGGGATAAAGCGCGTAGCTCTGGAACACCATGGCAATGTTGCGCGCCTTGGGCGGAAGCAGGGTGACAATCCTGTCGCCGATGAGAATATCGCCGGCGGTCGGAATTTCCAGGCCGGCAATCATGCGCAGCAAGGTGCTTTTGCCTGAGCCGGAAGGTCCGAGCAAAACCAGGAATTCGCCTTCCTTCACCAGCAGGTTGATGCCGTCTACGGCGTTGCTGCCGTCAAAAGTTTTGGTAATGGAGCGTGCTTCGACTGTGGCCATGTTGTTTATTTTTTATCCGACACATTAACGCATCCGCTGCTTGGGCGCGGCGGATGCGTACGTGCGTTGCGATGGAATGAGCGGATCAAACCAGCTTTTTTTCGCGCCACTTGTCGAAGATGCGCTTGCACTGCTCTTCCGCCTGCTTGATGGCGTTTTCAGGCGTCTCGGTGTCAGTCGCCGCCTTGGCAAACATGGTGTTGATCACCCAAGTGTTGAAAATCTCGTCCTCAGCCGCATTGGCATAGCCGGGGTAGCCGACGTTGGTCGCCCAATCGAGCACGTCGGCGAGCACTTTGTATTTATCGCTCGGCTTCGCCTTGGTGTCATTGGTAAGCAGCTTGTTGATGTCGGGTACGGTGCTGGAGAAGCACGGGAAGTTGTAAAACTCGCTGGCAAGGAAGCCCTCACGGAAGTTGTCAATGTAGTCAATAAGAAATTTCTTCGCGCCCTCGATGTTATCGGCGAATTTCCAGATGACGTAGCAGTCCATCACGTGTTCCATGCCGATGCGGCGCACCGGGCCTTGCAGCGCCTTAGCCAGCCAGATGTCGTCGGTGCCCGGTATGCTTTTGTTCTCGCCTTCGCGCGTAATCGAAATGGCGTTGAGCGCGACCGAAATTTTGCCGGCCAGCATGGCGCGGTTATTCGATGACGGATCCCAGGCCAGCACTTCCGGCGTCATGGTTTCCTGATACAAGGCTTTGACAAACTTGACCGCCTCCAGCGTGTTTTTCGAGTTCAACACCACATTTGCGCTCTCGTCCTGAATCGAGCCGCCGTAAGCATAGAGCACGGCGCGCATCGCCATCGCCGTGTCGAGCTCGGCCGAAAGACCGATGCCGACGGGAATGTTGAACTTCTCCTTGATCTTGCGTCCGGTGACGCGCACATCGTCCCAGGTGCTGGGCGCAGAGGCGCCGACTGCGTCGAACAAGTCCTTGCGCCAGTTCACGGGATCAGGCACGTAGCTGTCGGAGAAGGCGAAATACTTCTTGGTCTTGGGATTGTAGGTGCTGCGAATGCCGAGCGGCACCGGCTTGCCGTGCTTGCGCTCGCATTCCTGATAAATTTCCTTATGGTCTATCACCTGCTCTTCATAAGCGGGCGGGGGGGGACAGAAACATGAACAAATCGTGGCCTTTCTGCGCCCCTACTTCAGCCGCGGCCCGGGGACTGAGCGCCGGTATCCCGACGTGATCAACGATCACTTCGGTGTCGTTTTTCGCGCCCCACTCCTTGGTGTAGGTGTTGTCGAACCACTTGTCGTAACCGGGAACGAAGTGATTCCACTGCACTATCTTTAAGGTCTTTTTGGCGGCGCGCGCCGGCCGCACGCTAATGAACGGGCCGACGCTCGCGGCCAGCCCGACCGCACCGGCGGTCTTGATAAAGCGGCGGCGGGTTACGCTCCGTTGCGGCGGCGTTTCGCCAGTCACCTGATTGTCTTTGTCTTTCATGTTGCCTCCTCGATTGATTGATATTGCCGGATTTGTGCAGGTTGTTTGAGAACCTGGCGTTAGGCATTCTAAGGAACTGCTCCTCAATGCACACGATAGTTTATGCCTTGTTAATATAGCTTATAATCCGGACCTTTTACAATTCTCCCGTTCTGACGCATGCCCTTGCTGCCCTTGCAGCCCGGTTGTAAGAAAAAGCAAGCCGCATTCCCCCTGCCTGAAGCCTAGTCAGAGAATCAAAGCAGCAGCCGGCCAAGCAAACCGAAACTGACTTTGGTACAATTTAACACTGGTATAATTAATGCAGGTGGGTCATGCTCATGTTCGCTTCGCTGCAACCCGAGATGATAACCGTCCAAGTTCTGGCTGGATTTTTTGACAACCTGTTGATAACTTAGCTCGATGATGGTTTCGCGTACAGTACGAGTAGTGCTCGTTTGCGCGGCCGCGATCTGGAGCGCGCATGCTTGGGCAGGGGGCGGTTTTCTGGGGATCGATCACCGCCTCAACTCCGATAACAGCGGGATCTGGAACCGCAACATTCAAAATGCATTGATTTACACTCTGGTCGGGACAGAGGTAGTCGGTGCCGTCTGGGAAGGGGGCGAAACCCGGCTCGGCAGAACCTTCTGGCAATCGATCGACTCATCGGCAATCGGTGCAGTGTCATCCGAAGCGATGAAACATATATTCACCCGCTCCCGCCCGATTCAAGGAAACGATCCCAATGCCTGGTTTCAAGGCGGGTCACACTACAGCTTTCCCAGTGGAGAAGTGACTGCGGTGACCGCAATCATTACGCCTTTTGTTCTCGAATACCACGATGACTATCCGGCTGTCTACGCGCTCGAGTTGCTTCCGCTTTATGACGCGGTTGCGCGGATGAAGTCTCAGGCGCACTGGCAAACTGATGTCTTAGTCGGATTCGCGTTGGGCACCTTGGCCGGGTACTATGCCCATTCCCGGGAACAGCCGATTATCCTGAATATCCTCCCGGGTGGTTTTATGATAGGTATACGAAAGAGATTTTAACCCGGCAGCCGCCCGCTTCTATCAACGTGTCAATTTGCTTCAATCAAGCACTGCAACACAAGCTTTAACACCGGTTCAGAATCCCAAGCTCACGCCTCCCAGTACCTGAAACGTGTCCAGGGACGTCTCCGCTTTTCCCTGGTCTGCAGTGTCCACCTTTGCATGACCGCTGTTGAACTTGGTCTCTGCAAACAAGCCGACATGCCGTGTAAGCCAGAAATGCACGCCGCCCAGTACCTGATAGCCGAAACCCGAACCTTGGTAGCCTTCGTTGTTATTCTTGTTGTTGATGGTGTTTTCCGGGTGCAGGATGTAGTAAGTCGGACCGCCGCCAATGTAGGGCTGCAAGCGCCCGTTCGGGAAAGCTTCACTAGCGAAATTCTCCGTCCACCGGTATAAGACGTTGAGCGCGACGATATTCACGCCGTGCGTGATATTGAACTTTTGCACGAACTGCCCCAACGGGGCGGATTGATTGACCGGCACTCCGTTGAAAGTGCCCGAAACCTGAACAACTCGGTCCGTTTGCGCATATATTTTATCGTGGGTGAAATCCAGGCCCACGCCCCAGTGAGGCGAACTCTCGAAAAAGTAGTTTAGCCGAACGCCATAGTAGGGCGGCATTTTGAAAGGCTTCGTCTCCCAACTTACGTTATGGAACGTGGCATCCGTGCCTAAGCCGGGTTGTTGAACGTGAATGTCGCTATTGAGAGTAAACGATGAGCCCGTGTACAGGGAAAAGGAGGTATTGATCAAACTGATATTCTATTAACCCGGAGCCAAGCGCAGGTAAAAGAACCGTTTGACCCGTTGTACCAGCAGCAGGTAGGCAACCACCATGCCTCCCAGGATTAAAAAGAACTGCACAGGAAGCTGGACAAAGCCAAAATACGCGCCGATTGAGATAAAAGGCAGCAACGCAGCCAGCACCACCACGGCAATTGAAGTTGTTGCAAGCAGCGGGTGTGGATGGCTGGCGAAGGGGCTGCCGCGCGTGCGGATCACGAAGATGACCAGGACCTGCGTCGCCAGTGATTCGACAAACCACCCTGTCTGGAACAAAGCCATGTCTGCGTGCATGATCTCCAGCAGCACGTAAAATGTGAGAAAGTCAAAAATGGAGCTGACAACGCCTACCACCACCATGAAGTTCCTGATGAAATTGGTATCCCAATGTCGCGGCTTTTCGATTGCCTCGGCATCAACGCTGTCCAACGGAATCGCCACCTCCGAGATATCGTAAAGAATATTGTTGAGCAGTATCTGGGTCGGCAGCATCGGCAGGAACGGTAGGAATAAACTTGCCCCCGCCATGCTGAACATGTTGCCGAAATTCGAGCTCGTGCCCATCATGATGTATTTCATGATGTTGGCGAATGTCCGGCGGCCTTCCATGACACCATCGTGCAGCACATTCAGATCATGCTTAAGAAGAATCATGTCCGCCGCATCTTTTGCAACATCCACGGCGGAGTCAACCGACAATCCGACATCGGCCGAATGCAGCGGCGGAGCGTCGTTGATGCCGTCGCCAAGATAGCCCACCACATGACCCCGCGCCCGCAAGGCTTGAATAATCCGGCTTTTCTGTCCGGGCGTCACCCGGCAAAAAAGATTCACGGACTCCACTCCGGCCTGCAGGGCGCCATCGTCCATTGCGGCTATCTGGACGCCCTTCAGCACTCCCGTTACCGTGATTCCAAGCTGCGTACATAAGTGCTTCGCAACCTGCTCGGTGTCGCCGGTAACAATTTTGAGTACTACATGGCTTCCCGCCAGAGCCGCAAGCGCGGCAGCCGCACTTCTTTTGGGTGGATCGTAAAACGCCACAAAGCCGGCGAAAACCAGATTCTTTTCATCGGCCAGTGAGGCAACAGCGCGATCACGGGCAATTTCGCGCCACGCCACGCCGAGCACCTTTAAGCCCTCTTCGCCAAGCGCCTCATATTGCGTTTGCAGTGACTCAAGCGCAGCGGGATTAAGCTCACGGGCGCTTCCGCCGCTATCCTCGTAGCGGGTCGATGACCGTAAAATATCTTCCGGAGCACCCTTGGCCACCAGTATTCTGCTGCCACCGTCGTCGAGCAGAACCGACACGCGGCGGCGCTCAAAGTCAAACGGAATTTCGTCAATCTTCTTCCAAGCAGTAACATCAATTTGCTGATGCTCAAGAATGGCTGCATCGAGCGGATTCCCTAACCCGCTTGTGAAGTGGCTGTTCAGGTAGGCAAGCTGCAGCACCTTCCCGCTGTCATGGCCCTCGGCATCGAGGTGCTGTGCGAGCCGGATGCGCGCTTCCGTAAGCGTACCGGTTTTGTCGGTGCACAAAATATCCATGCTGCCGAGGTTTTGTATCGAAGCCAGGCGTTTCACAATCACCTTCTTGCCCGCCATGCGCAGCGCGCCGCGGGAAAGAGTGACCGTCACTACCATCGGTAATAGCTCCGGAGTAAGGCCGACCGCGAGCGCGACCGCGAACAAAAAGGATTCCAGCAATGGCCTGTGAAACAGGGCATTGACCAGCAGCACAAACAAAACCAGGAAGAATGTCAAACGCATAATCATCAGGCCAAACCGCCGCGTTCCCAGTTCGAAAGCGGTCGGGGCTTTCTGACGCCCAACATACTCGGCAATTTGTCCGATGGCGGTATTGTTCCCGGTTCTGCATACCAGCATCTTCGCCGTACCGCTGGTAACCGCCGTACCCATGAAAAGCGCGTTTCGCGCGTTCTGCAAATCCGCATCACCGGAAGAGATTTCACCCGGCTGTTTTTCGACAGGATACGGTTCGCCGGTAAGAATGGACTGGTTCACAAACAAGTCACGTGCCTCGATAACCCGTCCATCTGCCGGAACCAGATTGCCTGCCGCCAACAGGACGAGGTCTCCCGGAACAAGGTTCTTCACGGCAACGGCGCGCGTATATCCATCGCGCATGACCGTCGCATGCACCGCTACCATTTCACGCAGGTGTTCGGCAGCCCGTTCCGCGCGGTATTCCTGAATGAAATCCAGAGTGACGCTGAGGATGACTATAATATTGATAATGGCGAAACTGGCGATTTCCTGGGTCAGCAAGGATATGGTGCTTGCCACCAACAGAACAATAACCAGCGGATTCTTGAAACGAGTCAGGAACTGAACAAGCAGTGACCGCTTGGGGCTGTCCTGGAAGGTGTTGGGACCGAAAATACGCAGCCGGTGGCGGGCTTCCTTGCTTGAAAGGCCATCACAGCCCGCGCCGAGATCGGCTTGGCATTCGCTTAACGGCTCCCGCCACCATGAGCCCTCTTCTGCGGCCAATGTTTCCTGCCCGCGGCTTCGCCGTGCGCGCATTGCTGAAAATCGGTGCCTGTTTCTTTTACCGGTCACTTGTTGCGCCCTCTTTCAGACATATTAGCTGTCACTATTTATCCGAATAAAAATATTTGACCTATATCAACATGGCTGAATGCATTCGCCACAAAGGGATCAAAGTCATTGATGGGTGGGTGCTTAAACAGAATATTGCAATGCTGCAGCTGGTAAAAGCGCTGGGCTTCGATATTTCCACAAGCACCGACGATCCGAAACTGATGCATGTGACTAAGAGGCTATAAATCGGCAACTGTAAATCGCTGCGAATATCCGGCGCCGCGATTATATCAGCTTGGAATAGCGGCGGCGTTCCAGGTCGGTGCGCAGGTATTTGTCGAACACCATGCAGATGTCGCGGATGGCGAACCGGCCACGCGGCGTCACGTTAATCCAGCAGTCCTCCAGGGTAAGCAATCCCTGGCGCTCAAAACCCTCGAGTTCTAACAGTTCCGGTGCAAAGTAATTGTCAAATTCCACCACGTGGGCCTTTTCTATAGCTTCCTTGGAAAGCTCGAAATGGCACATGAGAGCCTGGATCACAGCGCGCCGCACCAGATCGTCAGCCGTCAGCTCAATGCCACGCATGATAGGCAATTGCCCGCGATTGAGGCAGTCATAATATTCCTCCAGCGTCCGGAAGTTCTGGCTGTAAGTGGGGCCGATCTTGCCGATGGCGGAAACACCCAGGGCCACTAGATCGCAATCGGCGTAAGTCGAATATCCCTGGAAGTTGCGATGCAAACGGCCTTGGCGCTGGGCCTGCGTCAGTTCGTCATCCAGCTTGGCAAAATGATCCATGCCGATGTAAATGTATCCCGCATCGGTCATGCGTTTGATGGCCAACCCCAGGAGCTGCAATTTTGTTCCCGCGTCTGGCAAGTTCGCTTCATTGATTCTGCGTTGCGCCTTGAACCGGTTGGGGAGATGCGCGTAGCTGTATATTGAAACCCGGTCAGGGTCCATCGCGATCACACAGTCAAGCGTTTCGTTAAAGCTCACAACATTTTGGTGTGGCAGACCGTAAATCAGATCGATGTTTACGGACTTGAATCCTTCGTGGCGCGCCGCACGGATTACGCACACAGTCTCTTCCCTCGTCTGTACCCGGTTCACCGCCTTTTGCACAACCGGGTCGAAGTCCTGCACGCCGAAGCTGGCGCGGTTGAATCCAAGCTCAGCGAGCACTGCCATCGTTTCCCCGTCGGCAGTGCGCGGATCGATTTCCACCGAATATTCACCTTCCGCAGCCAAGCGGAAATGGCTGCGGATTACTGCCATCAGCTGGCGCAACTCATCATGTTTAAGAAAAGTAGGCGTGCCGCCGCCCCAGTGCAATTGAACCACATCCGGGTCGCTGCGGAACAACTCGCCCTGCACGGCGATTTCCTGCTCTAGATAGCGCAAGTAGTTTTCCACAATGCTCTCATCCCTGGTGATTATCTTATTGCATGCACAATAGAAGCAGGGGCTGTCACAAAATGGGATGTGCACATACAGCGAAAGAGGACGGATGATGCCGCCGATGTTGCGCTTTGCCGTCCAGGTCCGGTAAGCATCGGGCCCGAACGCTTCAACGAAACGGTCCGCAGTTGGATAGGAAGTGTAACGGGGGCCGCTGCGCTCCAGCCGCCGCAGAAGACCCGCATCCACACCCAGGGGGTCGGGTACGAAATTGTTCATTTCTACCGTCGGCATCATCTTCACCAAATTGTGCATAATATGACCCCAAGCGGCAAGCGGCAGATTGATCCAGATCAAACTTGGTGCAGCAGCCACTCAGGCGATGAAACAACCGGCATGCGGCCTCCTTGATCTAAATCAACAAACTAAGTGCGTAAAAGCTTAAACTTAATCGGTTGTGTGATGTCTCCTTCAGCATGGAGTCATGCTGTGTTGTTCTATAAAGATTTAAGGAGGGAATCATGACAACGATGCATCCCTGGAAAACAGGGGCTACACTGGCGTTGACGCTTGCCATTAGCTATACAGTTTGCGCAGCACTGTACGCGCTGTGGCCAGAACGGGGAATTGATTTCCTAAACGCCCTGTTTCACGGGCTTGATTTCCGCAAGCTCGTAATGCCCGAGCCTTTCACCTTCCCGATGTTCATCTATCCGTTGGTGGTCTTCGTGATTTGGGGCTTCGCGGTCGGTGCGCTGTTCGCTTGGCTGCACAACCTGTTCCACGGCGACAGCGGTCCAAGCTGAAGTTCGGGTGAAGGAACAAGGAAAGAGAAGAGGTAAAGCAATGGCAATTGATCCCGTGTGCGGGATGGAAGTTGATCCCGCCCGCTCGGGAGGGAGTCACGCGTACCAGGGGCAGACGTATTTCTTTTGCTCCGCGCATTGCCTGAACGCATTCAAGGCAGACCCCGGTAAATTCGCGGGCAGAGCGGATCAAGGAAATCCGAAGACGCATGCGGCGACACTCACGCTTGCCCCGGCTCACGGGCGGTCGATCGCCCACGCCGAGCACGACACACCGATGCAGAGCGCTATCCGCAAATCCGCAAAGGAAATGGCAAAGGATCCGATCTGCGGAATGATGGTCGACAAGGCGACGTCACTGCGCTCGGAGCGTGGCGGCCGAACCTATTACTTCTGCAGCGTCGGTTGCCAACGCACCTTCGAATCGCCCGAGGCCGAGCTGAAGTCCATGCGCACGCGGGTGACCATCGCGCTCACCGGCGTGCTGGCGCTCGCGATCATGCGCGCGGGAGCGTTCCTCGCGCTTGCCACGGGGGCGACGATTCTTACTTGGGCACCAATTCCGCAGTTGCCGTGGTTTACTTGGGGAATATGGCTGTTCCTGCTGGTCACGCCGGTTCAATTCATCGGCGGATGGAGTTTCTACGTCGGCGCCTGGAACGCGGTCCGCACGCGGTCCATCAACATGGACTTCCTCATTGCGCTCGGCACTTCGGTTGCATACTTCTACAGCGTGGCGGTGCTGTTTTTCCCGGACATGCTCCCGGTGAAAGTCGAGGAGCGCGATGTTTACTTTGAAGTCTCGGCGGTGATTATCGCGTTCGTGTTGCTCGGCAAATACATGGAAGAGATCATTAAGAAGCACTCCTCCGCAGCGGTGCGCAAGCTCCTTGACCTCAAGCCGGCGACCGCTCGCGTGATCCGGGACGGCCAGGAAATGGAAGTGCCGGCCGAGAGCGTGATGGTCGAGGAAACAGTGATCGTCCGGCCGGGCGAGAAGATCCCCACTGACGGCGTCGTCTTGGAGGGCGCGTCTGCTGTAGACGAATCCATGCTCACCGGGGAATCGATGCCGGTCGAGAAGCGTCCTGGCTCCGCCGTGATCGGCGGGACGCTGAATCGGACCGGAATGTTCCGCTTTCAGGCCACCAAGGTCGGCGCGGAAACCGCCCTCGCCCAGATCATCAAGCTGGTGGAAGAAGCTCAGGCCAGCAGCGCTCCCATCCAGCGCCTTGCGGATCGAGTCACCACTTATTTCGTTCCGGCGGTGGTCGGCACCGCGGTGCTCGCGTTTGCCGGGTGGTGGCTTGCGGGGAATTTCCCGCAGGGGCTGCTCGCCTTCATCGCCGTCCTCATCATTGCCTGCCCCTGCGCATTGGGAATCGCCACCCCGGCGGCGTTGATGGTGGGCGTCGGCAGGGGCGCCGAGGGAGGCATCCTCATCCGGGGTGGCGAAATTCTCGAGCGCGCCCAGAAGCTGACCGCGGTCGTTTTCGACAAGACCGGCACCCTAACACGCGGAGAACCGGACGTGACAGACATTGTCGCCTTCCCTCCGTTCGGCAAGAACGATGTGCTTCGGCTCGCCGCGAGTCTTGAAAGCGGTTCGGAACACCCACTCGGCGAAGCGATTGTCCGTGCAGCCAAGAATACGGGGATTGAACTTACTGCCGTTGCGAATTTTGATTCGGTGCCGGGACATGGCGTAGTTGGCGAGATCGAGGGCCGCCAAGTGCTGCTCGGAAACCGGCGTCATCTCAAGCGCCAGAATGTGGATGTCACAGCCGCCGAGACGGAAATGGTGCGGCTAGAAGCGGAAGGCAAGACCGCGATGCTGGTCGGCTGTGGCGGCAAGCTTGCCGCAATCATCGCTGTCGCCGACACTCTCAAGCCGGAAGCGAAAGAGGCAGTTGCATCGCTGAAAGCAAGCGGCATTGAGGTGATCATGCTTACCGGCGACAACTCTCGCACCGCCAACACGATCGGTCGCGAGCTAGGAATCGATACTGTTATTGCCGAGGTTTTGCCTTCCGACAAGGCCCGGATCATCAAGGATCTTCAGGCGAAGAAGAAGGTGGTGGCGATGGTTGGCGATGGCGTCAACGACGCGCCGGCGCTGGCCACCGCGGATATCGGCATCGCCATCGGCTCGGGCTCCGATGTAGCCAAGGAGACCGGCGGCATCATCCTCGTAAAGAACGATGTGCGTGACGTTGTCTCAGGCATCAATCTTTCCCGCGCAACAATGCGCACCATCAAGCAAAACCTGTTCTGGGCTTTCATCTATAACTCTGTCGGCGTTCCCATCGCGGCATTGGGTTTCCTCAATCCTGTCATTGCTGCAGCTGCCATGGCGTTGAGCTCGCTTTCGGTGATCGTCAATTCCGCGCTGCTAAAGCGCGTGAAGCTCTCTAACCGCTAAGGCTTGTCACACATGCAAAAAGACCCATACCCGAAAAACGAATGGAGATGATGGAACAGATGCTGGAGCATCAGGTGGCCAGGCAAGTAGCCGTGCCGCTTATGGAACCAATAATATTTAAGGAGGTGTGTTATGAACGACTTCTGGAAAGTGCATGCGTTTTCGCTGGCTACGACTCTGGGTGTGGCGTATATCCTGTGCGCCATTTTCGATGCGCTGTTTCCGCCCTTCGGGCTGCTCGCCGGGCTTGCGTCGGCCAGTCCATGGCCGATCTCCGGCAGTCCCCTCGCTTTCCTGACAGGATTCGTGCTGTTCACCGCCGCCGGTTTTGTGCTCGGCGCGCTCTATGGAATCACGTGGGGATTCTGGAGCAAAAGACTGCGGTGAGGTGACGGACGAGGTGATTGCCAACTGGGAGGCGGCACTCGGTAACTGGCTGTGGCTGTGCCCGCTGTTCGCCATCGGGCTTGCCGCCGGGGTGTTGATGTTCTGGGGCTGAGTGTATGGACGGCCATCGTGGCCGCGCAGGGGTTTCTTAACCCGATCATCGCCGCCGCGGCCATGGCGCTGTCGTCGCTGTCGGTGATCGTCAACTCGGTACTACTCAAGCGCGTGAAGCTCGTCAGACAACACGAATTCTCTGTAGCTAACGAGTCTCATGCAACGTATTAAGAGAATTGATATGAAGACCAAGCTTACTCGTGCAATAGTAATTATATCCGCACTTTTTGCATACGGGCCTGCGTTCGCCGATGCCGGCCATGACCATCATGACGGCATGAAGGTAACCTTTGGCGACCCAGGTACGGAATCCGAAGTTACCAAGACCATCAATGTCGAGGCCAACGATCAGATGAAGTTCGTGTTTGACCGCACCGACATCAAGCGGGGTGACGTTGTGAAATTTGTTATCAAGAACACCGGCCAGACCCGCCACGAGTTCTCAATCGGGGACGCACCGTATCAGCGAGCGCATGCTGCAATGATGAAAAAGATGCCAAACATGGTTCACAATGACCCGAACATGGTGACGCTTGAGCCCGGCGAGACCAAGGTGCTGATTTGGAAATTCGACAAACCAGTTCAGGGTAAGCTGGTGTTTGCGTGCCATATCCCAGGTCACTTCGAGGCCGGAATGAAAACAGAAGTAGTATTGGCAAAGTGACCCACGGGATTCGAACTATTCTCGAGGTCCTCATGAATAATCCGAACGTATTGACGATTGGCAAGCTGGCGAGTCGAAGTTGCGTAAACATTAAAAGGGGTCGCCATTGAAGTACCACTATGTGTGGCTGATCTGGTCGAGCGCGTTCCTGCTTCCGTGGCTCGCGCTGTACCTGCTCAATCCAAAGCACCGCAGCGTGATATGGCGCGCAAGTCTCGGCACCGCGCTCTTCGGCATCACCGAGCCCATCTTCGTTCCCGCCTACTGGAATCCGCCGAGCCTTTTCGAACTGGCACAGCGAACCGGTTTCGATATCGAAAGCTTCGTCTTCTGTTTCGCGATCGGCGGGATTGGGGCGGTTTTCTACAACACAGTCACGGGGCAAGACCTTGTGCCGATGAGCAAAGCGGAGCGCCGCGCGTCCCAGCACCGCTTCCATCCAATCGCGCTCGCCGCACCATACGTGCTGTTCGTGCCCCTTTATTTTCTGCCGTGGAACCCGATTTATCCTTCAATCGCATGCCTCGTGGTCGGTGCAGTCGCGGCGGTGATCTGCCGGCCCGATCTGAAATGGAAGACGTTCGTCGGCGGCGCGCTGTTCCTCATCTTGTACACAATCTTCATGCTGGGATTGAGGTGGTTTGCGCCGGGGTATATTGAACAAGTCTGGAATTTACCCGTGTTAAGCGGCGTGTTAATCTACGCAATTCCACTCGAGGAATTGCTATTCGGTTTCGCCTTCGGCCTGTATTGGACCGGGGTGTACGAGCATTTCACCTGGAACAAGAGCGTGGCACATGCCGGCAAACACGGGAGTCCGTCATGCGACCACGCCTGACTATGATTATGTTCCGAACGTTCTTGGCTCGCATCTTCGGACTCGCGCTGGCCTCGGGGGTCCTGCTTGGAACCACTTCCGCTGCGGCGCAGACCGATTACCACAAGGTCGTCGGCGGCTTCTCGATCTATCTCGGAATCGTCCCAGCAGAAATCGTGAAGGGGCATGCACAACCGCACCCTGAAGCCACCATGCACGGTGGGGCCAAAACCGCCGGGGATACTCACCACATCATGGTGTCCATCATCAATGACGGGAGCGGCGACCACGTGAGCGACGCTGCCGTGGAGGCTCGCGTCGGCGAGATCGGATTGGCCAGCGTCAAGAAGAAGATGGAACCCATGAGGATCGCCGACTCCATGACCTACGGAAATTATTTCCCCATGATCGGACGCGGCCCGTTTAAGATAGACGTCGAAATCTGGCTACCGACAGAATCACGCCAACTTAAAGCAGCTTTTTATTTCACTCATCCGAGCTTCAAGGCGCCCCGCTGAATGGAATATTGGAAGGAGCATCAACATGAATCATGATCCTGGGCAAGACCACAATTCGTCGAATTCGATAGGGAAATTTGTATTTATCGGCTTTCTGTTGATCGCGGGATTCTTTCTTATCACCGAGCATCGAGCACACCTCACAGGGCTGCTCTATTACCTGCCTTTCCTTTTCCTGCTCGCCTGTCCACTGATGCATTTATTTCATCACAGACACAGTGGCCATCAGAAACATGAACACGAGGGCACCCGTTCCGACAACGACCGAAAAGGAGAACGCAAATGAACCAAACAGACTCTCCGGCCTACGGGTTGTGGATGCTGGTGATCATCAATTCGGCCGTGTTCATCATCTTCGCCTTCAGCTTCGCCAAGCCGCAGAGCTCGCGCGACTGGCGCTCTTTCGGCGCTTTCTCCGCATTCATCATCGCGCTCTTTACCGAAATGTACGGCTATCCGCTCACTATTTATCTGCTTTCGGGCTGGCTCCAGAGCCGTTATCCTGGAGTGGATTGGCTCGCGCACGATGCCGGCCATCTGTTGGAGATGCTGTTCGGTTGGCGCGCCAACCCGCACTTTGGACCGTTTCATTTATTGAGCTTCGTATTCATCGGCGGCGGCTTCTGGTTGCTCTCCTCGGCGTGGCAGGTGCTCTACGCCGCGCAGCGCAAGCGCGCGCTCGCGACCGCCGGTCCCTACGCACGTATCCGCCATCCGCAGTATGTCGCGTTCGTGCTCATCATGTTCGGTTTCCTGTTTCAGTGGCCGACGTTGCTGACCCTCGCGATGTTCCCGGTGCTGGTTTACATGTACGTCCGGCTGGCGCGCCGCGAAGAAAAGGAGGCCATTGCAGAGTTCGGAGATGACTATAGGCGCTACATGGAGAACACGCCTGGATTCATTCCCTCCTGGGATCGCAGACCGTTGCACCACGGATGACTGCCGTACGGCAACCGCGCGCTGCGCGGGTAAGGTGGTACGCCGAATTTCAACGCCATGATCTGAAGAGGAGTGTTACGCCTTACGCCACCAGTTGCCGGATGAACAACAGATGACTTCGGGGAGAAACATAATTGTGGACGCTCTGGCCGGGGTACCGCTCGGAAAGCGCGACATCGAGATCTGCGAGCACAAGGGTGTCGGGCATCCGGACTCAATCATGGATGCAACCTGCGAAGCAGCTTCGCGCGAGCTTTCCCTTGCCTACCTGCAGCATTACGGCCGGGTTCTGCACCATAACCTCGACAAGGGCCTGCTGGTTGCGGGCGAAAGCGCTCCCCGCTTCGGCGGAGGCGCCATCGTGCAACGGGTCAAGCTGATCCTGTGTGGCAGGGCGACGCGTCCCGACGCCCGTATAGATGTGCGGCAAATCGCGATGGATGCCGCCCGACGCTGTCTCTCGGGGAACCTGCGATGCGACTCCGGCATTTTCGAAATCGTTACCGAGATACGCGAAGGCAGCCTCAATCTCAAACGTGTCTTTGCCGAGACGTCCGAAGTGCCGTTGGCGAACGACAGCTCATTCGGCGCGGGCTTTGCCCCGTATTCGACCACTGAAAAAACCGTGCTCGCTGTCGCCGCGATGCTGCGCTCGCCGGAATTCAGACAAGCCTTTCCCGCGGCCGGCGACGACTACAAGATCATTGCCCATCGGATCAAGACTTCGCTCAACCTCACGGTCGCCCTTGCGTTCGTTGACCGTCACGTTCAAGGTGTCCGCGACTATTTCGAGATCAAGCACTCGGTTCAGCATTACCTTCTCGAGCGCCTGGAGCTTCCCGCGGTGCTCAGAATCAACAACCTCGACGACGATGGTGCGACCGATGAATCCGGAGTCTATCTCACGGTATCCGGCCTTAGCGCCGAGATGGGCGACGACGGCCAGGTCGGCCGCGGCAACCGCGTGAGCGGTCTTATCACGCCCGGCCGCGCCATGTCACTCGAGGCCGCGGCCGGAAAGAACCCGGTCGCGCATGTCGGCAAGCTTTATAACGTGCTGGCGATGCTCATAGCGCGCGACATCTGCGAGCAGTTCGAGGAAGTGGAAGAAGCGAACGTCCAGATCGTGTCGGCCATCGGTGAGCCGATTGACTGTCCACAGTTGCTCGCCGTCGAGGTCGCGGCAAAACACGGCGTCACCGCATCTCTTGCCTCGGAAATCAAGCGCATCGCCGATCGCCGCCTAGACCGCATCGAGGAAGTCAGCCATCTCATCATAAGCGGGACCATACTAGTACATTGAGACGCATCTTGGCGCGACCGGCACGGTGACCGGCTCAAAGTATCTCGTGGAAGCGGGTGGTAAACGCGTGCTGGTGGATTGCGGACTGTTCCAGGGCTTCAAACAATTGCGCCATTTTATGGATCGGGGATCCGAACCGCGAAGTCGGAGGACGATATGGAAAAGCAGACTCAATTCAACCTTTGGTACTTGATCATTGCCATCCTTGGAGTCTTGTGGCTGCGAGACGCATGGATGACGATGACGCAAGTCGAGCCGATTTCCTACAGCGAGTTCCAGCATCATCTAAAAGCCGGCAAGATTAAAGAGATCACGATTGGCAGCAACACTATCCAAGGGGTGTACAAAGAACCGCTCCCGGACGGGCGTAGCCGCTTTGTAACGACTCCGGTCAATCCAGAGCTTGCGCGTGATCTCTCGCAATACGACGTAAAGTACACCGGGGTCGTTGAGAGCAGGCTCTTTCGGGACATCTTGGGTTGGGTTGTGCCGGCACTTGTGTTTCTTGTGGTGTGGATGTTCCTCGCCAAGAGAATGGCCGAGCAAGGCGGCATGGGGGGTGGGTTTCTCTCAATCGGCAAGAGCAAGGCCAAGGTCTACATGGAAACGGATACCAAGGTAACGTTTGAAGATGTTGCGGGTGTGGATGAGGCGAAGGAAGAGTTGAGGGAAGTCGTCGGGTTCCTCAAAGACCCGCAGCGCTACAGCCGGCTCGGCGGGCGCATCCCGAAAGGTGTGCTGCTCGTCGGCCCGCCGGGAACCGGAAAGACGCTGCTTGCGCGCGCCGTCGCCGGCGAAGCGGGCGTGCCATTTTTCTCAATCAGCGGCTCGGAGTTTGTGGAAATGTTCGTTGGGGTCGGCGCGGCACGTGTGCGCGACCTGTTCGAACAGGGGCGCAAGAAAGCACCCGCCATAATTTTCATCGATGAGCTGGACGCGCTGGGGCGCGCCCGCGCCGCGTATCCCCTGGCTGGCCACGACGAGAAGGAGCAAACGCTGAATCAGTTGCTATCCGAAATGGACGGCTTCGACCCAAGCCAGGGCCTGATCCTGCTCGCCGCGACCAACCGGCCGGAAATCCTGGATACAGCACTATTGCGTGCCGGCCGGTTCGATCGGCAAGTGCTGGTGGACCGGCCGGACAAGAAAGGACGGGTACAAATTCTGAACGTGCATCTAAAGAAGGTAAAGCTTGCCCCGGACACTGACGTCGAGCAGATCGCCGCGCTCACACCGGGATTTACCGGCGCCGACATCGCCAACCTCGTCAACGAGGCGGCATTGCTTGCCACACGTCGCGTAGCGGAAGCCGTGACGCTCGCCGATTTTACCGCGGCGGTCGAGCGTATCGTCGCCGGGCTGGAAAAGAAAAACCGGATTCTCAACCCGTTGGAGCGCAAAGTGGTTGCCTACCATGAGATGGGGCATGCGCTGGTGGCGATGTCGCTGCCCGGCGTTGATGTGGTGCACAAGATTTCGATCATCCCGCGCGGCATCGGCGCGCTCGGCTACACCATTCAGCGTCCGATCGAAGACCGTTTTCTCATGACCCGCGAGGAACTGGAGAACAAGATGACGGTGCTGCTCGGCGGCCGGGCAGCGGAACACATCGTGTTAGGGAAACTCTCGACTGGCGCAGCCGATGACCTGGCGAAAGCGACGGACATCGCACGTAGCATGGTCATGCGCTACGGGATGGACGAAAAGCTGGGGCAAGTGACCTACGAAGCCCCGCGCTCGGTATTTTTGGAAGGCCCGGCACTCGCGCAGGAGCGAAGCTACAGCGAAGAAACAGCTCGGGAAATTGACAGTGCAATTCGGGCGCTTGTGGGCAGCGCCTTCGAACGGGCGGTCGGGCTGCTCAGCAAACGGCGGAAGAACCTCGAGAAGGGAGCCGAACTGCTATTGAGCAAGGAAACGCTTGTCGAAGATGATCTCAAGCTGATCGCAGCGAACCCGCAATAAGCCTCGCCGACCGACACAACATTCAAGCAGCTCTATCGCGGAAAATCATGAAAATCCAATTCCTGGGCGCAACGGGCACCGTCACAGGATCAAAGTATCTGGTGAGCACAGGCTCGAAAAAGATTCTTATTGACTGCGGACTGTTCCAGGGCTTTAAACAATTGCGCCTGAGAAACTGGGAGCCGTTGCCCGTCGATCCCCAGACCATCAACGCTGTAGTCCTTACCCATGCTCACATCGATCACAGTGGTTACATCCCGCTGCTCGCTAAAAACGGTTTCACGGGGCGGATCTACTGCACGCATGCGACCCGTGATCTCTGTGAGATCCTGCTTCCCGACAGCGGTCATCTGCAGGAAGAAGAAGCCGAATATGCGAATCGGCAGGGATTCTCCAAGCACAAGCCGGCACTGCCGCTTTATACAAAGGAGGATGCCGGAAATTGTCTGAAGCTCTTCTCGCCGCTCGATTTCGACGCCGAGTGGGTTCTGGAAAAGGAACTCAAAGTGCAATTCCTTCCTTCAGGGCATATTCTCGGTTCTGCATTCGTATCCATTCGCAGCCCGGAAACGTCAATCCTGTTCTCCGGGGACATCGGGCGTCCCAACGACATGGTGATGCCCGCGCCCAAGACGATCGAGACAGCCGATTATCTGGTGGTCGAATCCACTTATGGTGATCGCCGGCACGATCCGGCTGACCCGCGCCTGAAACTAGCGGAGATCATCAACCGCACCGCCAAACGAGGTGGAGTCGTCATCATTCCCGCATTTGCGGTCGGCCGTGCCCAGACGCTTCTCTATTACATCCACTTGTTAAAGGCAGAGAAAACTATTCCCGACCTTCCGGTATTTCTCAACAGCCCGATGGCAGCCGATGTGACGCAGGTATTTCACAATCACCTCGGCGAGCACAGGTTGACGCCGGAACAGTGTGATGCGATGTGCACGACCGCCCACATCGTCAACAGTGCGAAAGAATCGAAGAGCCTCAACAACAAGCGCGGCCCCATGATTATCATCGCGGCAAGCGGCATGGCCACAGGCGGCCGAGTCGTGCATCACCTGAAAGCTTTCGCCCCCGACCCCCGCAACACCATTCTCTTTTCCGGATTCCAGGCCGGCGGCACGCGCGGCGCGTCCATTCTTGCCGGGGCCGAGTCGGTGAAGATTCACGGCGGGTACGTGCCGATCCGCGCCGAGGTCGCTGCCATCAACAATCTTTCGGCGCATGCCGATGCCAGCGAGATCATGGCTTGGCTGAGAGGCTTCAGGACGCCGCCTCGGCGCACATTCGTAACCCATGGGGAACCCGCGGCGGCGGACGCCCTGCGTCACCGCATCGAGGAAGAGTTAGGCTGGAACTGCCGTGTTCCGGATTATCTTGAGCAGGACCGGCTTGATTGAGTGGTGCGCCATGCAGCCAGATGAAGGGCCATGACTTTCGTCGCCTTGAGTGCGATTTCTTAAACTTGAGTGAACCGGCCGCATCACTCAGGCAGTGCAGTCAGCGCCAATAGCGACGGATTAAGCTTTCTTGATGTAAGCTGAACACCAGCCCTTGGCGTTGACAACCTTGCCGGCAAAAATAGGACAGGGGCCCCACGCTTCGCCGGGCTTGCCTTGAAACAGCTGACAATTCGCGCATGTCTGCCCTGCTGCATACTTGGGAAATTTCGCTTTGTCGGCCTTGGTTGCGTCATGCTTGTATCCCAAGCTCTGTGCTGTCACATCCTTTTCATCTACCTGCGCACCTTGTGCAGCGGATTTCAAGGCATGCGTGCCTACCGCGATAAACGCTGCCGCAAGCGAACCGATTTTTAGAAAACCACGACGATGGATATTAATAGGGGTCTGCTTCATGTGTTTAATCTCCACTCTGTTGAATAATGCAAGGTTGGCCTACAAGGATTCTAGGTATGTCGCAAGCGCTTTCATTTCTTTCTCCGAGAGCTGCTCCACAATCCCATGCATAATTGGCGATGTGCGCAGATTTTGCTGAATCACATTAATCTGCCGCACCAGATATTCGGCGCGCTGTCCGGCCAAACGAGGGAATAGGGAGGCACCTCGGGCATTTTCTCCATGGCAGGATGCGCAAGCCGGGATTTTCTTGGAAGGAATGCCATTTTTGAAAAGCGCCTCGCCTTCCTCGATGAGTGCAGCGGGGCCTTTTGTGCCGTGCATGGGAGGCTGCTTCGCGTAATACTCGGCGAGGCCGCTAATCAAGGAATCATCCAGTGTTCCGGCGATGCCCCACATAAAATCATGCGCCTCGGGATCCGCCCGGCTCTTGCTCTTGAGCGCACGCAACTGCGCTGCCAGATAGAGCTGTTGCTGGCCGGCGAGCCGCGGAAATTGTGGCGCGACACTCTGTCCGGCAGGTCCGTGGCAGGATGAACAGAGCTCGATCGCAACTTTGGCAGCTTTCTTTACCTCTCCGGTAGGTTCGTCAGCCAAAGACTCCAAATATATTGCAAGCGCTTTCTTTTCATCCTCTGAAAGCTGTTGAACAATCCCGTGCATAATCGGCGAATCGCGCAGCTTATCCTGAATCACAGTAACCTGCCGCACCAGATATTCGGCGTGCTGCCCGGCCAAACGAGGAAATATGGATGCACCTTCGATCGTACGAGGGAATATGTATTGACCCCCGGCATTTTCTCCATGGCAGTCTGCGCATGCCCGTATTTTCTTGGAAGGAACGCCGTTTGTGAAAAGCGCTTTTCCTTTTTCGATGAGCGCAGCGGGGCCTTTTTTTGTGCCGTGCATGGGAGGCTGCTTGGCATAATATTCAGCCAGGCCGCTAATTGTGGAATCATCCAGGTTTTTAACCATGCCCCACATAAAATCATGCGCTTCAGGATCCGCACGGGTCTTGCTCTTGAGCGCAAGCAGTTGCGCCGTAAGATAGTGTTGTTGCTGGCCGTTGAGCCGCGGAAACTGTGGCGATACGCTCTGCCCGCCCGGTCCGTGGCACGATGAACAAAGCTCGATCGCAACTTTGGCGGCAGCCTTCTTTACCTCTCCGGTAGGTTCATCACCCCACGACAATCCGCTGCAGAGAGTCGTCGTCACCGCGATAAAAACTGCAAAGCTCCTGATCATTATGGGGGTCCTTTATATAGCTCGTTTCAACTCGCTTTATGCTCGTGTGCGTGAACAATCTTCAAGCGTCGCACACCGTCAAAATGCAACCCAAACGTTCATGAACCAAGTATTATTGTCGCTCGCGTTCCTGCCAAAGCCATCGTAATTGTCGCGCCCGCCGTTAAACTTCTTATAGGCTGTGTACTGCGCCATCAACCTGACGTTCTGGATTGGCAAATAGTCCAGTTCAAAGATGAACCCGTTGCTGTTGGGGAAACCATTAAAGCTGTTTTTGGCTGCTTCACCGGTGGTATAGAGTGCGGGGTCAGCCGTTCCGGATGTATCGAAGTACTGGAACGTGGCGCCGTATTTCCTCTGGTAGTAATACGTTGCCTTGGCGCGCCACGTCTTCAAAATATCAACGATCCCGGGGTTGCTCGCATCAAAAGCCTGTTTCTCGTGAATATAGGTCACTTGCGTGGTAAACGTGTGCGGATTGGTGATGTACTGGTATTGGGCATCCACACCGTCATCAGTGAAGCGGTCAGTCGCCGTGGTCGGATCAGTGCTGTCGGGAAACACCTGGGCGCGCAGTCCAAATACCCCCACCATCAACGAATGCGCGTCCCAATCATGGGTCAGCGCGACACGGTAGTAGGGGTTAAGGCCACGCAGACGCACCAAATCGGCGCTGTGCTGGCCTGCCCTCATCCACGTGAATACGCCGTCTGCGGTTTGGTAGAAAGTTAATTCTGCGTACAGTGTTTTTTTCAGGTAGGCATATGCCCCGTATCCCGCGACAAGTTGCCCGAGCCCGCCGTCGATCAGCGTCGCCGCACTGGGGCTAAGCGCAACCGGGGAAGCTGTAAACGGAAAGCCGAACGCGGGGGTGCTGTTCCAGACGTCCTGCACCGTCGGGTTGTTGTTCAGGGTCAGCCCATAAATATATTCCACTTCTTGTGCGCTGGCCCCGTAAGATTTGCCGACCAGGCGAATGTCGGCATTATCCATACCAGAATGCCCCTTTAAATGTACAGCTGGGGTATCTGCCGTCGAGGCATTGTCATAGGTGTATTGGATGAAAGCGCCGAGATTATCGGTTGCTTTGCCTGCCAGGAAAACGCTCGCGCCGGAAAATAGAAAGCGGTTATTCCTGCTTATTACTGATGACCCTGCTGACCCGCTCCCGTCGTCGTCCAATGTATTGTTGGCTATCGAGGTAACGCCTCCCTGAGCCATTATTGCCAGGGGTATCAGCTGCCGCTCGCCGATGGTGTAGCCGGTCAACTTGAAATAGCGGCCATAAGGCGTGAGTTCGGGAAAACTGACGTGGCAGGCGATACATTCCTGCCCGGTTTGACGGGCAAATGCGGGAACCGCATACGCATTGCCTCCCTGCAACAGCGCGCCGAGAGTCAATGCAAGTATAAGTGCGCATCGGCCTTTGAGAATTGCTGCGAGCATAACCGCACCCCCCTTATTTTTAGGCATTGCGAGTTTAGCGATTTAATATCGTATACACTTGAACGCCACCTTGCAAGATCCATCATAGTCGTCAAACAGGCAATTGCTTTGACATGGATCCGGGCGTCTGCTGTTCGCTTTTTGCGATCGTTACAGAAAATGTGTTGAGCTGCAATGCGAATTCAAACCGTTGGGTCCCTCCGAGATCCCCAACCGTTGAGCAGGATTTGTTACTTAACAGTCCTTGCGGGCTTTGCGCAGGCCTCTCTCATGATGTTGGCGAGAAAGA
Organism: Gammaproteobacteria bacterium; assembly: GCA_041495205.1. Taxonomy (GTDB): domain Bacteria; phylum Pseudomonadota; class Gammaproteobacteria; order Burkholderiales; family JAHFRG01; genus JAHFRG01. Next base: position 86,204 of record JBGQCF010000002.1, on the reverse strand, counting down.
CAAATGCGGCGCTCCATGCGTTGCGTTCATCCTGGGTGAAATCGTCCCCATTGATGCTTGACAGTGTGTCAATCAGTGCCTGTTCGAATGGCTGATAGTCACGATCCCGCACTCCATACATGGCATGGCGTTTGCCGAGATCGAAAATGATGGGAACGATTTTGTCCTGGATGTCGAGACTCTTCACAATCATGTCGAGCATCAGGAACAGCGCCGTGCCCTGGTGCTGAAGGTTGCCCCAAAAAAGCTGACGGGCATTAGGATCCAGTTCGAACAAGCGCTGGTAGAAAATCTCTCCCGCCCTCTCGGGAATGTCTGCAACCTTCTGGAACGAGCTTCTAACAAGCTGGATTTGCTGTGGCGTCATGCACCCTCCGCTGTTCCAGAGAACGTGGTACAAAACATCGAGCTGGTCCGCCTATCCCAGCATAAAAGTGATTTTTGCGTTGATTCGGTAGCGCACAATTTTATTTTTTTCGACCTTGGCCTCAAACTCCTTGATGTAAATGGATTTGATGTTTTTAAGAGTTTTGCTGGCACGCGAAATTGCATTTGCCGCGGCATCTTCCCAGCTTTTGTTCGACTCCGCTAGTACTTCAATGACCTTCAGCATATCTGCCATGATCCTTCTCCATTATTCAAAGTTAAAATACCAAAATAAAAAGCGGAGCTGCCGAGCGCTGCGCCGATCTTACGGCCCACCTCCTAGAACAGGAAAAACCCGGCAATGATCAGGCGCCCTGCAGTTCAAATCGCGCAAGCGCCTTCTGCCTGTTTCCCCGACCGCCTCGAATTGCAGCACCAGCCCCATGACGATACCGAACATGATTTTTGAAGCCAGCGTTACGCCATACGGCATCAGGACGACAAAAGCCGGGTTAAAAAACGGAAGCACCGCAAAGAAATTGATCGCCCAGATCAGGGTAAGAACCGCCACCGATCCCAAAAGCGTTCCTGCAACACCGCGCTTTCTCAGAAATGGCCGCCAGATAAGCCATGCGAAGGTTAGCCCGAGCAGCGCAGACAGAAGGAAATGAATGGAAATGCCAAAAACCACTGCGAGCGATGAATCCGCGATTGCGGGAGTGACACTGGCCGTAATCTGGCGAGCAACTTCGCCCCCGCTCAAAGTCGAGATACTGGCATACCCCCCAACCCATAACACCTCAGCAAGCCCGCCAAATAATCCTGCCAGCACAGCAAGCTGAAGCGCGCCCTCGTTCGAATCTGATGCAGACTTGGACATGGCGTACCTTTCGCTGTTTTTGCATCCGTTCGGTTGACTGGGAACGACCTTTTTTTATCCTACTTCCCGCGGCCGCCCGCAGTTTGATGCAGATCAAAAAGCAATCAGAAAAAGCCCTGCCCGGCCATTTTCATCGGCACACCAGCACAGGGATCTTGCTATGCGTCAAGACCTTGTTGGTCTCGCTGCCCAGCAACAAAGCGGAAAGACCCTTCCAGCCGTGCGAGGCCATAAAGATCAGGTCGCAGCCTTTCCTTCGTGCTGTGCTGATAATCGCCTTATAGGGTTGGTCATCTACCGCATGCATCCCCTCAAACCTGATATGTGCGGCTGCGGCTGCTTTCTTGGCGGCACCAAGAATTTTTTTGGCGCGCTCCTTGCTGTGCCTTTCATATTCCCCCTTCGTATCGGTGACCATCGGCGGTTCGACAGCAAAGATCATATGAAAGTTGGGGGTTACGGTGATTGCAGTCACCTTTGCACCGATCGACTTCGCGAACGCGGTCCCTTGTTTAATAGCCTTCTTCGAAAGATCCGAACCGTCCGTAGGAATCAGTATGTGCTTATACATCATGACCTCCTTTCTAACTACATTTGATTCCGTGCACATATACCCGCCTGGGGAACTACACTATTTGCAGGTTCATCAATCATCTCCCGATTAGCATGCTGAAACTTTGATCTGGATCAAACTGCTTGCCTGTGAATCCTCGTTTCGACCTCACCGCGCGGGCGAACAATCTGCGGGGCACGAAACAGGCAGGGCATTGAGATCCATAAGTTGAGGTGCGCGATGACGCGGCCGATTCCAAGCCCCTGCCTCGGGGGAAATCCAAGCGCGCCGGCAAGAAATAATATCATAGGTCTAACAAACATTGCTCCCCCACCAGTTGCTCCAACCGGCAGGTTGGCGCTTCCGCCCGAGTAGCGTTCGTTTGATCTAAATCAAGAACATTCGTCCCCCGTCCAATTATGTTGGTGGTTGCAACGGCAATAGGCCGGTAAGCTGATCAAAAACCCCCTGCGAAACGGGTTATTTTCCGCATTATTCGCACCTGTTTGATATAGATCTAAAGTCCATCCTTCTTGCTGCCATATCCTGTGGGAAATCCTTGAAAAGGAGGCGCGGAATGAATCACTCATCTGTCAACTTGTCACGCCGGCGTTTTCTGCAAATGGCCAGCGCTGCCGGGTTCGGCGCGATGGTCAGTCCTTCCGATCTGTTCGCGCAATACCGCTACCTATCCCCGGTCGCCGTTCCCAACCCGCTAGAAGCCTATCCGAATCGCGACTGGGAGCGCATGTACCGGGATATCTACCGCACCGACAAGACCTTCGTATTCATGTGCTGCCCCAACGACACCCACAACTGTCTGCTCAACGCGTTCGTGAAGAACAACGTGGTGGTGCGCATTGAACCCACTTATGGCTACGGTAAGGCCCAGGACCTGTACGGCAACCAGGCGTCCCACCGCTGGGACCCGCGCTGCTGCCAGAAGGGGCTGGTGCTGGCGCGGCGCTTTTACGGCGACCGCCGGATAAACGGCGCGTTCTTGCGCAAAGGTTTCAAGGAATGGGCGGACAAGGATTTCCCGCGCGATCCCCTGACCGGCGCGGCGCCCAAGGAACTCATGCGGCGCGGCTGGGACAGCTGGGTGAAGGTGTCCCACGAAGAGGCTAACCGCTACCACGCAAAAGCGCTATCCAACGTGGCCAAAACTTATTCCGGCGAGCAGGGCAAGAAGCTTCTCCTCGCGCAGGGTTATGACCCCGACATGGTGGAGCAGGTGGGCGGCGCCGGCACGCGCGTGATGAAATTTCGCGGCGGGATGGCAAAACAAGGCGCGGTGCGCATTTTCGGGGCATTCCGCATGGGCAACAGCATGGCGCTGTTGGACCACCACGTCCGCGGTGTTTCTCCCGATGAGGCCAAGGGCACTGGCGCCTGGGATTCTTATTCGTTCCACACCGATTTGCCTCCCGGCCACCCGATGGTGACGGGAGACCAGACCAACGATTTCGAGCTGTTTGACGCCGAAAACGCCAAACTTATTATCGCTTGGGGAATGAACTGGATCACGACCAAGATGCCGGACAGTCACTGGATGACTGAAGCGCGCCTGAAAGGCACCAAGGTGGTCGCGGTGACGGTGGAATACTCGGCAACCGCCAACAAGTGCGACGATGTGATCGTAATCCGGCCCGCCACCGATCCGGCATTTGCCCTTGGGCTCGCCCACGTGATTATCTCCGAGGGGCTTTACGACGCGGCTTTTGTCAAGCGCTTCACCGACCTGCCGGCGCTGGTGCGCATGGACACCTTGCAGCTGCTCAAGGCGAGCGACGTCTTTTCCGGACATAAAGATTCGTCTCTCAAGAACTGGACCAACGTCGTTCCCAAGGGCCAGTACGCTCCCCCGACCACGCAGCAAAAAGGGGTGCAGATCCCCGAATATCTGGTCAAGGAATTCGCCGATTTCGTGGTCTGGGACAGCAAATCCAAGCGTCCAGTAGCGCTGGCGCACGACCAGATTGGGGAGCATTTCGACAAGCTCGGCTTCGACCCGGCCTTAACCGGCAGCTTCGAGGTCGCGACAGTGGACGGCAAGAAAATCCAGGTGCGGCCGGTGTTTGATCTGACCAAGCAGTATCTGGACCAAAATATGACGCTGGAAAGTGTCAGCAAAATTACCTGGGCGCCGCGGGAGGCGATTTTGAGTCTGGCTCGTGACATTGCGGCAAGCAGCGGGCAGACTTTGTTCGCGTGCGGAATGGGGCCGAACCAGTTCTGGAACAACGATAACAAGGACCGCGCGATTTTCCTTGTGGCAGCGCTGACCGGTTCTCTCGGCCGCCACGGTGGCAACGTCGGCAGTTACGCCGGCACTTACAAGAACACCCTGTTTTCTGGCGTGCCGCGTTGGACCTACGAGGATCCTTTCAACCCCCAACTGGATCCGAACGGTGCCGTCAAAACCAAGCTTTACCTGCGTCCGGAATCCATGCACTACTGGGCCAACGGTGAGCGGCTGATGAAAGCGGGGAACAAGAAGATCACTACTGGCGCCCATACGCCGACCCCCACCAAGGCCATCTGGCAGGTCAACTCCAATTCCAGCCTGGGCAACCAGAAAGGTTTTTATGACGTGGTGTTCAACACACTGCCGAGGTGCGAACTCGTCGTCTACAATGACTGGTGGTGGACTGCTTCGTGCGAATTCAGCGACATCGTGTACGGCGTGGATTCGTGGATGGAATTCAAATATCCGGACATGACTGCGTCCAACTCCAATCCTTTCGTGCAGGCCTATCCCCGTACCCCGGCCAAGCGTGCATTCAATACTGTGTCAGACAACGAGACTTACCTGGGGGTGGCGCGGGAGCTTTCCAAGCTCACCGGAGACAAGCGCTTCGAGCAGATGTGGCATTTTATCGCCGCGGAGCGTACCGATGTTTACCTGCAACGCATCATCGACGGCTCCACGCCGCTCAAGGGCTACCGCTTCGAAGACCTGGAGAACCTGGCCAAGCGCGGCGTCCCGGCGCTCATGAACACGCGCACTTATCCGCGCATCAACAGTTACGAACAGGTGCAGGAATCCAAGCCCTGGTACACCAAAACCGGGCGGCTGGAGTTCTACCGGCCTGAGCTCGAGTTCATCGAGGCAGGGGAAAACCTCATCGTGCACCGTGAGCCGTCGGATGCCACCTTCTATGATCCGTGCGCGATCGTCGCTGCGCCGCACCCGGCGATCCAGCCTAAGAGACCAGAAGATTGGGGCATCGCAGCCGATGACCGCAGCCATATCACGCGCCAGATGCGCAATACCACCTATGACGTTGAAGGGCTGCTCAAGACTAAACATCCGCTGCGCGACAAAGGATGGGACCATGTGTTCCATACACCCAAATACCGCCACGGGGCCCATACCATGCCCGTCGATACCGATTTCATGGCGGCGCTTTTCGGGCCATTTGGCGATATGTACCGGCGCGATAAACGCAGTCCAAGCTCGGGCGAAATGTACGTGGACATGAACCCGCTTGACGCCAGGAAGCTCGGCATCAACGACGGCGACTACGTATGGGTGGATGGTGACCCCAACGACCTGCCGTTTCGCGGCTGGAACGACCCGGCACGCAAAGATGAATACAAAGTGGCGCGGCTTCTGGTGCGCGCGCGCTACTATCCGGGCACCCCGCAAGGCATCACCCGCATGTGGTTCAACGGCTACATGGCCACACCCGGTTCCGTCAAGGCCCATGAGACACGGCCAGACGGCGCGGCCAAGAACGAGGAGACCAACTACCAGGCGCTGTTCCGCTACGGTGGGCACCAGAGCCTGACACGTTCATGGCTGAAGCCCACCCATCAGACACATACGCTGATCACCCGCAAATCCTGGACCAATGAAGTCACCAAGGGCTTCAACGTGGACGTGCACTGCGTCACCAACGCCCCGCGCGAATCTATTGCCAAGTTTACCAAGGCCGAGGACGGCGGCATCGGCGGCAAGGGGCTGTGGCGGCCGGTGGCACTGGGACTTCGGCCCGCAAATGAGAGCCCGGCGCTGAAACAATATCTGCAAGGCGGATTCGTGAAAATTATCAAGGCCTGAGCAAACAAGGAGACCTAACTATGCCAAAAGTTTATAACTGGCAGATCGGGCGCGAAATGGAATACCCCTACGAAGGTGTGCGCCCCCAGAAGCAGTTCGCGATGATCATGGACACCAACAAGTGCATCGCCTGCCAGACTTGCACGGTGGCGTGCAAGACCACGTGGACTTCCGGGCGCGGGCAGGAAGCGATGTTCTGGAACAACGTGGAAACCAAGCCCTACGGCTATTACCCGCTCGGCTGGGACGTCAAGATCCTCGAGAAGCTCGGCGTCCAGGACATCAGCGGGCCGGTCTATCAAGGCAAGACACTGTTCGAATCGGCCCCTGCAGGGGAGCGTATCCTCGGCTACCTGCCGGACGATTTGGACTACGCGCATCCCAACATTGGCGAAGACGATTCCACCAGCAACATGGGCCAAGGCGCCTTCCTGCAGGTGCCACACATGCAGTGGATGTATTACCTGCCGCGTATTTGCAACCATTGCACGTATGCGGCATGTCTCGGCTCATGTCCGCGCCAGTCGATCTATAAGCGGCCTGAAGACGGCATTGTGCTGCTCGACCAGCAGCGCTGCCGCGGTTACCGCGAATGCGTCAAGGGCTGTCCCTACAAGAAAACCCACTTCAATCCCATGACGCGGGTGTCGGAAAAATGCATCGGCTGCTATCCCGCGGTGGAGAACAACCGGCAGACCCAGTGCACCATCACCTGCATCGGCAAGATCCGCACCCAGGGTTTCATCGCGCCGCCGGACAAAGCGCGGGAGGACAACCCGATTGACTACCTCGTGCACGTGGCCAAAGTTGCCAAGCCACTGTACCCGCAGTTCGGGCTGGAACCCAATGTTTATTACATTCCGCCGGTACACGTGCCACCGCAGTATCTCTACCAGATGTTCGGCGGGGGAGTGGAAGAGGCAATCAAAAACTACCGCAACGCCTCGGCAGACATGAAGCTGCTGGGCGCGATGCTTCTGTTTGGAGCGACACCGGAGATTATTCACCATTACAAGGTGGAAGGGCGCTACACCATCGGCTATGACGAAAAAGGTTCGGAACTGGTGCGCGTTCCCTTGAAGGAGCCGATTTATCTGCGCGTCGTCTATGACGACAAGTACCAGACGCACCGTAGCAATATTACTTGAGGCGAGGAGATGGGAATGAACAGGGTCAATCGATTATGGGCGGCCGCCGCAATGGCCATGGCTGTCGCGCCGGCTTTCCCCGCTGAAACGGTGCTGCAGGCGATCCGAATGAAAGGCAGTGGGCCAATCCTGGATATGGAGTCCGCGATGTGGAAACAGGCCAAGCCGGTGAACGTACCGATGCTGCCGCAAATGGTGGCTACGCCGAACAACCTTAAACCGGCGGTAAGCGAACTCAAAGTGAGGGCCGCGCACAACGGCCAATGGCTGGCGCTGCTCATCGAGTGGAAAGACCCGACCAAGAGCGATCGCATCGTGGTCGATGAATTCGGCGACCAGGTGGCGGTAGAGTTTCCGATTCAACTGAAATCGGGCGCCATGCCCAGCCCGATGATGGGAAACCCCGGGGGGCGGGTGAATATACTTCAGTGGCGGGCGGCTTTTCAACATGACATCGAGAAAGGCGAACCGCAAGTGCGCGATCTTTATCCCAACGCCATGGTGGACTTGTACCCTGACCAGGTACTGCGGACGACCGACGCGCGCCCGTATACCGGAGCGCTTGGGGTGGATAACCCGATCTCCCGACCCAAGGCAAGTCCGGTGCTGGACCAGATGGCGGAAGGCTTCGGCAGCATGACGGTTAAACCCGACCAGCACGCCGATGGGAAGGGAGTGTGGAAAAATGGCATGTGGCATGTGGTGATCACCACGCCGATGGCGACCGAGAGCGCCAACGCTCCGCGTTTTGAACCCGGCGGCAGCAGCGTCGCTGCATTTGCGGTATGGGAAGGGGGAAGCCGCGAAGTCGGTTCACGCAAGGCTTGGTCAAGCTGGGTACCTTTGAAACTCGGCAAGTGAGGTGGGGGCTATCATGGATCGTGCAGAAAAGAGACAGCTTGAGGATTTGCTGGAGGCTGCGGCTGTTTTTCGTGCATTGGCGCGAGGTTTCTCTTATCCCGATGCGGGTCATAAAGCGGCCATGCGGCGCGAGTTCTCGAATATCAAAAAATCAACAATAGGATTACGCGAGATCGAACGCGTCAGCCGCGCCTTTAGAAATGCCGATGAAGTGAGCATGGCCGCCGAGTACAGCCGCCTGTTTCTGGGCAACGGCCCGGTTTCTCTCCACGAAACTGCGTATGGCGACGGGCGCCGAATCGCGGGTCGCACTCACGAGCTTGCCGATATCAGCGGATTCTATAGAGCGTTCGGCGTGGAGCCCTCTGCAACGAACCCGGATCTACCTGATCATATCTGCACGGAGCTTGAGTATTACAGTCTGTTGCTGGTGAAACAGGTTTATGCCGAGTCGCGAAACCAGCTTGTGAACCGCAAGGTTACCGAAAAGGCGGCTAAAACCTTCCTGGAACAACATCTCGGCCGCTGGATTGGCGCCTTGGTGAATAACTTCCGGGAACACAGTGCCGCATCACCTTATCTGGAGTTGGCAAACGCGCTTCAAGCAGTGGTGACCGCCGAATGCAAACGCCTGCGCGTCCGGCCGCAGCTTAGGGAAGGTCGGCTGCCTTTCGATGAAATGCAGGCCGAGGAGTTCGTCTGCCCGCATGCGCCTGTGGCGGTATAACGATAAGATGGTTTTTGGTAGGCGCGATTGGATTCGAACCACTAAATGGGGGAACCGATGGTGCGCCGAACTTGTCTGAAAGCCAACCACCTGCGGCGCGGATTACGCCTGAAGGCAGCACGAAGACGGCTGCGATGAGAGCCGCTCTCTGGATATCGAAACCATATTCCTGGATGTAATACTTAGTCATCCAGAGCGAAAGTGCTACGTAACCACCAAACACGATGGAGTAATACTGGCAGTACTTCCAGACGCGCGGATCTTTTAGCGCCGTGATCTGATCCTTTAAAGTAATCGAACGCCCGACCTGATGACTTTCTTCAGTGTAGGAAAACATCCAGAACAGAAGAACCGTAATCAGCATGGCGATGGCATAGACCTTTGGCACCATCTGCCAGCCGTAAGCCACCACAAGCGTAGGAGCGACAAATTTGGTTACCGCAGCACCTGCGTTACCGGCACCGAATATACCCATAGCGAACCCCTGGCGTTCCCGGGAAAACCAGCGCGCCACATAAGCAATGCCCACGGAAAATGAGCCTCCTGCAATTCCCACAAACAACCCAAGGATCAGATACTGCCAAAATTCCGTCGCCTCCCCGACCAGATAAATCGGAACAACTGTGGAAAGCATCAGGACAAAATACACGATGCGCCCGCCCACTTTGTCGGTGAGCATCCCGAGCGGTAACCGTATCAGCGAGCCCGTCAATATAGGCGTTGCAGCCAAAAGGCCGAATTGGGTTTCGTTAAGGTTAAGAGCAGCTTTGATCGGGATGCCGATGATCGAGAACATTACCCAGACTGCAAAGCACACGGTGAACGCCACAGTGCTTGCAGCCAATACGGAAAACTGTTGTTGGACGTGCGATGCCATACTCGTCCCCCCACGATTAATGACACATCGAGCACCGTAGCTACGCCGTGAAACACTGGTATTGATCCAAATCAAATGCGGCATCAATTTCGCAAGCGTTGACTTCAATCATCGGAAAAGCTGCCCTCCCTCGCACCGGAAAGCATCGTGCTATACAATGAATTCGTAACCAGACTATCGAAGGAGGCCTTCATGGCCAAGAAAAGGGAACCCAATGTTTACCTTAGACTCAAGAACCAGCATTCCCGGCTATTTCAGGCGGTGGAAAAACTGGGCATCGCGGTACGAAAGGAAGGCCCGATCAATGACAAAACCGCACATCTGATCCAGATCGCGGCTGCAGCCGCCATACGTTCCGAGGGCGCGGTTCACAGCCATGTCCGGCGCGCCTTGGAAATCGGTGTCAAGCCGCAGGAAATCCATCAAGCAATCATCCTGGCTACCAGTACTATCGGTTTCCCCAATGTGATTGCAGCGCTTTCCTGGGCGGAAGACTTGCTAAACAAGAAAAGATAAAACCACCAACGTATGAGCAGCAAACTTCCGCGCGGCATCACCGCACACGAAAATAACGAGGTATTGCTTGGGCTTTTCGAGTCGGCTCCCGATGCCATTGTCGTGGTTGGCGCAGACGGACGGATCGTCCGGACCAATGCCCAAGTACAAGCCATGTTTGGCTACAGGCGCGAAGACCTTATCGGGGAACCGGTGGAAATCCTGTTGCCGGAACGTTATCGGGGTAAGCACGTAAACCATCGCATTGGGTATGCCGCTCAACCGCGTAGCCGCTCCATGGGCGCGGACCTGGAACTTTATGGGCGGCATCAGGACGGAGGCGAATTCCCCGTAGACATCATGCTGAGCCCTTTGCAAACATCGGATGGAACTCTAGTCATAACAATCATCCGGGATATCACCAAGCGCAAACAAGTGGAAAACGAGCTACACAAGGCCCGCGAACAACTGGAGACGCGGGTGGAACAGCGCACCCGCGAACTGGCCGAGGCCAACCGCGCACTGCAAAATGAAATAGCCGAGCGTGCCCGCGTGGAAGAGTCTTTGCTGCAGGCCCAGAAAATGGAGGCGGTTGGACAGTTAACCGGCGGTGTGGCTCACGATTTCAACAACCTGCTTACGGTGATCAGCGGCAACCTGCAGATGCTTCAGGAACGTGTCGCTCACATCCCCTTGTTGCTCAAGCTTGCCTCCGCGGCGGCAAAAGCGGCGGCACGCGGCGCAGAATTGACACAGAAGCTGCTTGCCTTTTCACGCCGGCAACCGTTACAGCCCCAGGAGATAGACATCGGCAAGTTGGTGCGCAACATGAGCGACATGCTGCGGCGGACTTTGGGGGAATCCATCCTCGTCGAAACAACCATTGAATCGGAATTGGCAAAAGCATTGGCCGACCCGGGCCAATTGGAAAATGCCTTGCTCAACCTCGCACTCAATGCACGCGATGCCATGCCGGGCGGCGGCCGACTGATGATCGAAGCAGCCTACGCTTTTTTTGACCCCTGCCTGGACACTGCTGAGACCGACGTGGTTCCCGGGCGCTACGTCATGGTATCGGTAAGAGACAGCGGCAGCGGAATGTCACCGGAAGTAATGAAGCGGGCATTTGAGCCATTCTTTACCACCAAAGGCGCCGGAAAAGGCAGCGGCCTTGGCTTAGCGGCGGTGTATGGTTTTGTCAAGCAATCGGGCGGGCACGTCAGGCTCTACAGCGAACTTACGCGTGGAACCACGGTACAACTTTATCTGCCGCAGGCAAAAGGAAATGAGAATGCGCGCGAGGAAGAATACTTCTCCAGCCACGCGCCGCGAGCCCGCGGCGAGACCGTGCTGCTGGCTGAGGACGACGAAGGCGTACGCGAACTCGCTGCCGCATTCCTGCACGACCTTGGTTACGCCGTGCTCGAAGCGACAAACGGAGAACAAGCTCTTGCCATCGTGGAGGAAAGGCGTCCTATCGATTTATTGTTTACCGATCTTGTCATGCCGGGTGGAATGAACGGATTGGAGCTCTCGCGCGAAGCCTTGCGCCGCCGCCCCGCGATGAAGGTCCTGTTCACCTCCGGCTACACGGAAAACACCTTGGTGCATGACGGAGAGCTTGCTGACGGCATTCAACTCATCACCAAACCCTACACCAAGGAAGCCCTGGCCCAACGAATCCGCCGCGTGCTGGAACAATAATTACATCGGAATTAAGACGAAACCTGGGCCTATGCCATAGCGTGACGGATACAATCAATCAATAACTGAGTATCAAAAGGCTTGCTTAAATAACCCAGCGCATTGATGCCTTTGGCCCGTGTCGAGGTTAGTAAATCCCCCCGGCTGCTCACAAGGATAATGGGCAGCTGCACATGGCGCGCCTGAAGCGTTTCCGCAAGTTCCAGGCCGTTCATCCCAGGGAGTTCAAGGTCCAGCACCAGACAACCGGATTGGGGTAATTCATGATCGGCAAGAAATGCTTCAGCGCTGCGCCAAGTCCGCACTTTGAAGCCGTCCGCCTCGATCAGCGTTCTCAGCATGTCGCGCACAGCCTCGTCATCGTCCACCACGAAAACGGTGCGACAGCCGGCGCCGGGAGCCGTATCCATTTGTAACCTTAGACCATCAAGCCACTGCATGCAGTAGTGCCGGGCGCGCCGCAATTTCACGCCTGCCCACGTCGTTATGGCCGATTAATTTCCTCAATCCGGGTATATTTTTGAGGCAAATATCCCGTTTTTGCACGCTGACAAAACCTTCTTCCTGGAGCCTCGAAAAAACGCGGCTCACGGTTTCGATCGTGAGGCCAAGATAGCTGCCGATTTCTCCCCGGCTCATGCGCAGGCAGAAGCGGCTGTGTGAGTAACCCCGCGCCAGATAGCGTTTCGAAAGCTGCAGCAGGAATGTTGCGACGCGCTCTTCTGCGCTCATCGCGCCGAGCAGGAGCATCACCCCGTGATCGCGCACGATCTCACGGCTCATGATTCTGTGGAAATGGTGCTGCAAAGAAGGAATGTGGCGCACCAGCCGTTCCAGTTCGTCAAACGGCAGCTCGCACAGCTCGCCGTCTTCCAGCGCTACCGCATTCGCGGTGTGGGCATCCGAGCTTATTCCATCCAGACCCATGATCTCTCCGGCCATATAAAAACCCGTAACCTGCTCCCGCCCGTCATCATGCAGGACCGTTGTCTTGAAAGAACCCGCGCGAATGGCGAAAAGCGAGCGCAAGAGCGCTCCGGCCCTAAACACATAGCCGCCGCGCTTAATCGGCCGCCTGTGCTGAATCAGGCCATCAAGGCGGAGAAGTTCCGCCTGCCCGAGGCCGGCGGGAACGCATAATTCACGCAAGCTGCACGTCGCGCATCCTGACTGGACTCTGCAAGGGACAGATGTAACGTTGTGTAGAATAATCGGCGTAGCCATGGAATCCTCCTTAAATTAAAACAAAGCCATTTCTCTATTGATGATCTTTCGATTAACCCATTCGCTGCACCCGGCAGGTTTCCCTCCCCCCGCATCTGGGCTATGATTCTTGTCAGGATAGCTTTTACACGTGCTAGATATCACACGGCCAGATTAAGGCGACTTTGTAAACCGGAGATAACAAAAATTACCTATTTTGTAACAGTCTGTAACAGCGCTCCGGCTCAGCTCAAACCATGCACGGCCGCTCAAATCCAGCCATGACGACAGAAAAACATATCTTGGTGGTGGACGACGAACCGGCGATCTGCGAACTGGTGCAGAACTACCTTTCGGTGGAAGGTTTCCGGGTCAGCACTGCGGAAGACGGTGAGGCGATGCGCCGGGTCATGGCATCGGCGCCGGTGGATCTGGTCATTCTCGATCTCGTGCTTCCCGGACAGGACGGATTTTCGCTGACCCGCTATCTGCGGGAGCACTCCGATGTTGGGATCATCATATTGACCGGCAAAGGGGAAACCGTTGACCGGGTGGTGGGCCTGGAAATGGGGGCCGATGATTACCTCGCCAAACCGTTCGACCTGCGCGAACTCCTGGCAAGGGTGCGCAGCGTTCTGCGGCGCGCCGGTGCAAGCCACAAACACGCCAACGCGGACACCATCGTGCGCTTCGCGGGATGGCAGCTGGATTTTTCAACCCGCCGACTACTTTCTCCCGATAATGTCGATATCCCTCTTACCAAGGGAGAGTTCGATTTGCTGGTGGTCTTCGTGACTCACCCGAATCGGGTATTAAGCCGGGATGAACTGCTTGATCTTACCCGCGGCCGCGCGGCCGGACCCTATGACCGCACCATCGATGTACAGGTAGGGCGCCTGCGGCAAAAAATCGAGTCCGATGCGCAACACCCCACTCTAATAACGACGGTACGGGCCGCAGGTTATCTGTTCACGCCCCCGGTAGAGCGCCTTTAATTGCCTGCCATCGAAATCTCAACAGATCGCGCCAGCCGCGTACGTGACGCAAGTTGCGCGCTGCAGGAAGTGCTGACGTAAAAGGACTCACGGCTGATCAAAAAACCGGTAGCCATTGCCGCCGGCCTTTTTGGCCTTGTACATCGCACGGTCCGCTAGAGTGAGCAGCGGTTCAGGGTCGTTTCCATGTTGTGGAAATAAAGCGATCCCCACGCTGGTCTTGATATTCACTTTCACTCCGTAAAAATTATAGGGTTGGCGGATGCGGGCCACCAGCTTCCGGGCCAGAGCTCGCGCTGCGCCCGGATTCTCCAGGTCGGTCTGAACAATGACAAACTCGTCTCCGCCGACGCGCGCCACCACATCCGTCTGGCGCACCGCAGCATTAAGCCGTTCCGCCACCGTCCTCAGCAACAGGTCGCCGACACGATGACCCCGCCTGTCGTTGACGCCCTTGAATCGGTCCAAGTCGAGAAACAGCACCCCTACCATGTGCCCTCGGCGCTTCGCCTTGGCGAAGGCCCCCTCGAGGAACTTGAGCAGCAACGCACGATTGGCGAGGCCGGTCAAGCTGTCGTGGTAGGCGAGAAAACGCGTCCGCTCGCCTTCTCTTTCATGCAATGTCAAATCGTGCTGAATCGCGATGAAGTGAGTGATGTTACCCAAGGAATCCATCAGCGGCGTGATGGTTTCTTCTACGACGAAAAGCGTGCCATCCTTTCTGCGCTCGACCAGTTTGCCACGCCAAACCCTACGCGAGCGGATGGTGTTCCACATTTCACTGTAAAAGCGGGCGCCCTGCCGCCCTGACTTCAGAAAGCTTGGGGTGCGGCCCAGGATCTCCTGTTTGGAATAACCGCTCAATTCCCAGAAAGCGTTGTTCGACCAGACGATGCGTCCTTGGGGATCTGTGATGAAAATCGCGTTGGCTATTTTGGCAAGCGCCTCAGCCAGCAGGCCCCGTTTCCTGCCGCCCACGCCAACTTTCCGAGCACGTTTCGCATCAGTCATGAAAAGAGATTAACGAGCCGTCATGGGCATTTGTTTGATCCAGGTCAAAAACGTTGCGCCATATCGCGATTATAGTGGCCTTTGGTGAAACAGGTGCTCATTCTGAGCCTGCTGTCAGGCCGGATAGGGTTTCCCGTTAAATTCGTTTAATCTTTTTGATAAGGAGCAAGCCATGGCCAGCAATATTACTCGTTTCGATCCGTTCGCCGAGAACGCACTTGATGATATGTTCAAGGGATTCTTCCTGCGCCCGATCCGCCTCGAGGGGCAGCCGCCACTGCAGATCAAGATGGATGTTACCGAGAATGAGAAGGCATATACAGTCCGCGCCGAAATTCCGGGCGTGAAGAAGGAAAACATCGCCGTCAACATCGACGACAACCAGGTTTCAATCAGCGCCGAAGTGAAACAGGAAAAGGAAAAGAGAAACGGCGAAAAACTGCTTCACAGCGAATGCTATTACGGCAATGTTTACCGCAGCTTCACACTCGCCCAGGATGTCGACGAAAAAGCCGCCCAGGCTCACTACGACAACGGCGTGCTGGAACTCACCCTGCCCAAAAAGGCTGCGAGCAAGGCTAAACAGCTGGCGATCACCTGATATCTTTCATGCGCCGGGGGAGTCCGCCGCCTCGGCGCACTTGAAAGCGATCAAGACCCGCGCTCGGGCCTGGCACAGCAGGTAGTTTCCATCACGGTCTCAGCGGGCTGCAAAAGCACCGCGCCCGTCACCGGGTTGGGCCGGAATGTGGTGCATCCTTTCAGACCCAGGTGGTAAGCGTCCTGGTAAAGAGAGCAGAATTGCTTGTACTCGAAATCGGCAGGCACGGTGATAGTTTTTGAAATCGCGTTGTCAACGAAAGTTTGAAGCGCCGCCTGCATTGCAAGCTGCGCGTGCGGGCTGACTTCCGCCACCGTCTTGAACGCAGGGGTATGCGGCGCGCCGGAACTGCGAAATTTCGATCGAGGCGCGGTACGCGCCCCCGCAAATCACCCGCATGATTTTTCAAGCGAGCTTGCTCGATAAATGCGCTTTGGCAGCGTTCAGCCTCATAATACTGACTTAATAAAAACGCATTGTTACCCAACTCGTGAAGACTGCGCCGCTTTCAAATCTTCTTCGCATGTAATTTACTACGGACCAATCTACTGAAAGCATTGGCGCCGGTTTACCCGCCTTCTCAATGACGACAATGATGAGAAGGGGCAACACTGCGGCTATGATCATAAACCACTGCACTTTCCAGGTTCGTCATCACGATGGCCGGTGGAAGCTTTCCGCTCCGTTTGTTCGTGTCATGTCGCTCGACCTCTGAACGCGGCATCGGTATATCCCGCAGCACTCGAGGCAGGCACTTTTCGGCATTCACTCTGTTTGGAGTTGCCTCGTTCTATGTAAGCGACCGTACGCCGCCCTGCGCGCATGCTGGGACTCGGCAGATGATTGATACCCGATTCCGGAATGCAGGCACCGAGCTTTGTAATCACTTGCAATCCAGTCAACCAAATCTCGTCGCGCTTCACGAAGCGGAGGATGCATCCGAGACCGCAGGCGCCGCGGCTTTCCCGATGTTGGGCGAGTCGATGACTAAGCGCCCGTCCCAGAGGCGGTAAACGTTATCGAAACCCGCAATCATCCGCTCGTCGTGAGTAACGACGATGACCGCCGAGTTCCGCTCCTTGGCAATGCGCTTGAGCAGCCCCATGACCTTCATCCCTTTTTCGGTATCGAGGGAGGCGGTCGGCTCGTCTGCCAGAATGAGCGGGGGCTGGTTGGCGAGGGCGCGGCCGATGGCGACCCGCTGCTGCTCGCCTCCCGAAAGGTACGCAGGAAGGACATCTGCGCGGTGGCCGACACCCAGGTATTCGAGCAGATCACGGGAGCGCTTCCTTGCGACGCGGTCCTTCATTCCGTTGAGCGTCATCGCCAGCGCGATGTTGTCCACGGCGGTCAGAAACGGGATCAGGTTCTGGGTCTGAAAGACGAATCCGATGTTTTCGCGGCGGAAGCGCCGCACGTCAATCCCGGTCCAGGCGTCATGATAAATCTCCCGTCCGTTCATCACGATGAGTCCGGCGGTGGGTTCGAGAATCAGGCTGATGCAAAGCAGCAACGTACTCTTGCCGGAACCGCTCGGACCCAACAAGGCCATGAGCTCCCCGCCGTTCACCGAGAACGCGATGTCGCGCAAAGCGGTTACCGCGGTCTCGCCGCTGCCGTAGACTTTCTTTAGTCCTTCGACCCGAAGTACTGCCGCCATTTCAGCCCCCTAGGGCCAACGAAGGCGGAGTGCGCAACGCCTGCCAGATGGCGAGCAAGCTGGCCAGCGCCCCGCCCACGAACAGCACACCGAACGTGAGTAGCGTCTCCGAGGGAAGGAACACCAGGGTGCGGGGAAAGTGTTCATAGGTGAGGTTCACCACCGCGTAGGCGAAGCCGAAGCTGGCCACCGTCAGCACCAGGGATTGTTCGAGGATCAGGCGCACGATGATCCAGTTGGACGCGCCTATCAGCTTGAGGGTCGCGATGGCTTTAATCTTCTCGATCGTGAGCACGTAGACCAGCAGCGCGATGATGACGATGGACACGATGACAAGGAGGGAGCGGAACAGCGCCAGGATGACGGTCATCTTCTGGAGGCGACCTTGAAGCATGAGGTCGCGCTCCTGGGGGGTGGTATAGACATTGTAATAGAGCCAATCCTGGATGCGCCGCGTCACCTGCTGCGGATCCGTCCCCGGGGACAAGCGCACTAAAACCGCGCTCACGGTGTCGGTAGGCGGGGAGACGAGCGACAGCAGCTTCTCCGCCTGCTCCGGAAGATTACCCGCTCGCTCCAGCGCCTTCAGGCTCGCCGCGCGCTGGGCGAGCAGAGCCCGGTTGTCCTGCTGGTAGAGCACCTCCTGAGCATCGTGCAGCGACAGGTAGACGAGGGGGTTGCCACCCGAGTCGACGGCACCCTTGGCGAGACCCACCACGGTGTAATCGTGGACGCCCAGCCGGACGATTTGCCCCAGCTGCAGACCAAGTTTCTCGTCCACCAATATCTCGTAATGGGCCTGACGGATGGTTTGTCCAGCAACGATCCGGCCAGGTCCGCCGATGCCGCCGAACACGTCGTAGCCAATGATGGTGAACTGCTGGCTTCGGCCGCCTACGTCCCGCTGCACCGTGTAGATGATGAACGGGCTGGCCTGGGCGATTCCCGGCGTCGCCGCCACACTTTTGTACGCATCCTCCGGCATGCGCGACTGCTCGTTGAACGGCCCTCCGCGATTGCGCTCAACGACCCACAGATCGGTGTCCACGTTGTTGATCAGCCATAACCCATCGCCGATGTTGCCCTGGTAGATGCCGTTCATGAAGAGGACGATGGCAATCAGAAGGCCAACACCCACGATGGTAGCGCCAAACTTGCCGAGGTGGCGCCGGACGTCCTTGACGGCGAGGTCCATCAGCTTTCCTGCGTCACCGGACGCACGTGCTCGTCCGGCCGTATGTTCTGGGGTTTCGTGATGATCAACTCACCCTTCAGCAGGCCTTCGGTCACGATTACCATGGAACCTTGGGAAACGCCGATCTTGACCGGCTGGAAACGCGCGTGGCCTTCACGCACAACCAGCACTCCGGTCACGCCACCGTGCTGCACGAGGGCTGATGCGGGCGCCACCAGCCCGCTGACCCGAGCGGTCATAATGGTCACCTCCGCCTCCTGATCAATGGCGAAATCGCGCGGCGGGGAATCGAACGCCACGTCGACTTCCAACTCGCGGGTGGCCGCATCCGACTGGCGCACGATGCGAACCACCTTGCCGCCCATCTCCCCGCCGGTGCGCAGCCGGATGCGTGCCGACTGGCCGACTGCAGCGCGTCCGACCACGGACTCGTCGATTCGGGTGGCGACCCACAGCGTCCGCGGGTCCACCATCCGGAATATGGCGCTGCCTGGCACGACTGTGTCGCCGACTTCCGCGTCGCGCCCGATGATGATTCCATCCATCGGCGCAACGATTTTGGCGTAGGAGCGCTGCGCATCCGCATAGTGAAGCTCATGCTCGGCGTTCAATACGTCGGATTTGCGCGCGGCCAGCGATGCCACTGCGCTTTGCTCGCCGCTTTCCGCCGACCGCAATGCGGCACGGGTGGAATCCATGGCCGCCTCGGAAATAAAGCCCTGCGCCATAAGCCCGGACTCCCGCTGATAGTTGTTGCGGGCAAGCACGAGGTCCGACCGCGCCTTCTCCAGCGAGGCCTCGGCCACCGTCACGTTGTGGTGCGCTGTCCTTAAGACATCCTGAGCGGCGGCCGCCTTCGCCACCAAGTCGCGGTCATCCAACGTCGCGAGCAACTGCGCATTTTGCACTGCGTCCCCCTGATCCGCGTGCAGCGTGGCAATCACCCCGGTGATGCGTGTGCCGACGGTCACGGGTATTCGAGCCTGCACCGTGCCCGGCCCATGAAGCTCGTCGTTCAGCGTACCGTCGCGTACCGCGGCGGTGTCGACCGGCGTGGCGTGGAAGAAAATGCGGTATGCCGCAGCAAACATCAAAAGGGCGATAATCACGCCCGCCACGATCCAGCTCTTGCTCGGCCACTTCCAGCTCATTTGATTTTACCCTTTCAACTCTTGTCCCTTATATCCCGAACGAACACGGGCAGGATTCGGCAAACTGACTCGATGCGCTACTCGACCCTGAACGCGGACGTAACCGGCAACTTGATCTGATCAAGGACCAGAGAGAATCCCGTCGCGGCAGCAAAAATCCCCACGATGATGCTCCAGGGGAGCGGCCCCATCAAGATGCCGGACAATGCGAGCGTTAAGACAATCGCAACGTCAGCCAACGATGACGTCAGAACCCAAGAACTCGGCTTGGAGCTCCACATATGGCGCCGTTCACGCAGCACGTACAAAACTGATTGATTGCCGAACGCGAGTGTGACAAACGCCAGCGTCTGCACTTCTCTTGGGTCGAGCCCGAGCTGAAACTTTCCGAACGCCAGCAGCGAGGTGGAGAAGCCAAGCTTGCACGCCCCGAGGGCGACCGCAGCCGCAGTAATGTTACGCATGCGCCAGACGCTGGGCGAAGGCGCGGGGCTCGCGCGGTCGGTGGTGAGCGACATGCTGAGAAAATCATTCGTCATGAACAAAAAAACCATGAGCGCTGGTATCATGACCGCGTGGCTGGTCAGCGCGAGCCCGACCGCAAGGAAAGCGACAATCTCAATCTTCTTGACGAGCATATTGAACGTGTAGGTCAGGAACCGCTGGAACCTAATCCGGCCTTCGCGGACGGCAAAAACGAAGCAAGACATCCGACAAACGCGTTTCGTTAGCGTGTAGCTTCATAATAAAGACTGGCGCTGCTTTCAAATCATCGTCATATTTGATTTATTATGAATCGAGGCATTCACATTGCCTTTGATCTGGGTCAAGTAAGCTTGCGGCAGTATGGATATCTTTAAATTTCTGGCTGATTAGAGGTTTCGTAGAGGAAACACTATGCGTGCGATGGTTCTCAATGCACCCCACGAGATGCTGCATCTGTCGGAATTGCCGGTTCCGGCGCCCGAATCAGGTCAAGTCCTGATACAAGTCCGCGCCTGCGGTGTCTGTCGAACCGATCTGCACGTGGTGGATGGCGATCTTATCGACGGCAAACGTCCCATCATACCCGGCCATGAAATTGTCGGAACGGTTGCGGCAAAAGGCGAAGGCGCGGAGCGCTTTGCATTGGGCGATCGGGTGGGCGTGCCCTGGCTGGGCTACACCTGCCGCACTTGCCGATACTGCCGCGCCGGGCGGGAAAACTTATGCGACAAGGCGCGCTTCACCGGCTATCACATTGATGGCGGTTACGCCGAGTACACAATTGCGGACCAGCGCTACTGTTTTCCCATTCCGAAGGAATATGGTGACGCGGAAGCGGCTCCCCTGCTTTGCGCAGGCTTGATCGGCTATCGTTCCCTCGTCGCGGCAGGCGACGCAAAACGGCTTGGCATTTACGGTTTTGGCGCTGCGGCGCATATCGTCGCACAAGTGGCGCGGCATCAAGGGCGGGAAGTCTTTGCCTTTACCCGGCCGGATGATCGCGTTGCGCAAGCGTTGGCGCGGCGGCTCGGCGCCGTATGGGCTGGAAGCTCGGATGAGCCCGCACCGGAAGAACTGGATGCCGCTATCCTGTTCGCGCCGGTGGGAAGCCTGGTTCCTGCAGCGCTGAAAGCCGTGGCAAAAGGCGGTGTAGTGGTCTGTGCCGGCATCCATATGAGCGCTATCCCATCCTTTCCTTACCGCGATCTCTGGGGTGAGCGGGTGATTCGTTCAGTGGCCAACCTCACACGCCGCGATGGCGAAGAGTTTCTCAGTCTTTGTCCGCAGGTGCCGGTGCGAACTGAAGTGGAGCGCTTTCCGCTCGAGCGCGCCAACGAGGCCTTGGCAAAACTGCGCGAGGGGAAAATAAGCGGCGCCGCGGTGTTAGTCACAGACATGCAGGGAGGACGTGCGGCTAATGGAACCTCTGATTAAGTCCTTCGTGAACCGCGTTGCTGGCAAAATGCGGATGGATGCAAGGCGCGCGACGAAGGTCGTAGCTTGCACTACGAAGCCGAGGAGCGCAACGACGCAGACGCCGCATTTTGCCGCAACCCGGAGGGACGGGGCTTCCCGGGCGGTCTGCTTTGTCGCTCGGCTTGCCAAGGGGATTGGCCATTGGCTGCGCCTCGCTTCGCGCATCCCATCCCGGAAAGCCGCCGTCGCGGCCACGCGGGACTTAATCAGAGGTTCCTCAGCCCCCGCTTGAAAAAAATGGAACCCAAACAGGAACTCGCGATGCCCGCCGGCCTCACTCGCACGGAAGCTGCACTCAGATTGCAGACCGACGGGCCGAACGAGCTCCCCTCCGGCAAGGCTTCCGGGCTGTTTGCCATCGCTGTGCAGGTGGTGAAGGAGCCCATGTTCCTGCTGCTCGGCGCCGCCGGCGCAATCTACCTCATTCTTGGCAATGTACACGAGGCGCTGATCCTGCTCTCCTTCGTAGTCATGATCATGGGTATCACCATCTTCCAGGAACGCAAGACTGAGCGGGCGCTGGAAGCACTGCGCGACCTGTCGAGCCCGCGCGCGCTGGTAATCCGCGACGGGGTGCAACTGCGCATCTCCGGCCGCGAAGTGGTGCGCGGCGACCTCCTGATTCTGAATGAGGGCGACCGCGTGCCGGCCGACGCGGTGCTGCTGTCGTGCAACGACCTTTGCATAGACGAGTCGCTGCTCACAGGTGAGTCGGTGCCGGTGACCAAGATCTCCTGGGATGGCACGCAGCAACTGCAGCAGCCCGGCGGTGACGGCCTGCCGTTCATCTTCTCCGGCACCCTGCTGGTGCAGGGCAAAGGTGTGGCTGAAGTGTTGTCCACCGGCACGGCTACGGAAATCGGCAAGATCGGCACAGTGCTGCAAACGATAACCGCGGAATCGACTCCGCTGCAGCGTCAAACCGCGGGTTTCGTCCGCAAGCTGGCATTTATCGGGCTGTCGCTGTGCGTGCTGGTGGTGGTACTGTACGGCCTCACCCGCGGTGACTGGCTGGCCGGGACGCTGGCCGGCATCACCTTGGCAATGGCGCTGCTGCCGCAGGAATTTCCGGTAGTCGTCACCGTGTTCCTGGCGTTGGGCGCTTGGCGCATTTCGCACCAACGAGTATTGACGCGCCATGTTCCGGCGATCGAGACGCTGGGATCGACCACCGTTCTATGCGTGGACAAAACCGGCACCCTCACATTGAACCGCATGGCGGTGCGCAAGCTCTACGCCGGCGGCGAATTCCTCGACATTCACCCGGACCGCGCCGAAGAGCTGCCGGAGCAATTCCACGAGCTGGTGGAATATGGAATCCTGGCAAGCGAGGTCGACCCGTTCGACCCGATGGAAAAGGCGCTCATGGAACTCGGCCAGCGCTTCCTGGCGCAGACCGAGCACTTGCATTATGACTGGGCGCTGAAGCACGAGTACGCGCTGACCCGGGAGCTGCTCGCCCACTCGCACGCATGGAAAACCCCCGGCGGGCACGGCCACATCATCGCCACCAAGGGCGCACCCGAGGCCATTGCCGACCTATGTCACCTGCCCGACAACATCCGTCATCAACTCGGCGAGAAAGTCAGCCGGATGGCGGCCGAAGGCCTGCGCGTCCTGGGCGTGGCGCGGGCAGGCTTCGACGGTCCGCACTGGCCTAATGGGCAGCACGACTTCGACTTTGAACTGGTCGGCCTGATCGGACTTGCCGATCC
This sequence comes from Gammaproteobacteria bacterium, assembly GCA_041495205.1. Classification (GTDB taxonomy): domain Bacteria; phylum Pseudomonadota; class Gammaproteobacteria; order Burkholderiales; family JAHFRG01; genus JAHFRG01. The sequence goes on along the minus strand of JBGQCF010000002.1, from coordinate 63,034 downwards.
AGTGCGTCCCACCGTTGCGGCTGCGCTGGCCGATTGCTACAGCGCAGGCATCCGCGTGGTGATGATCACCGGCGACTATCCGGGCACGGCGCAGGCTATCGCCCGGCAAATCGGCCTTACGCTGCACGATCAGGTAATCACCGGTCCGCAGCTCGACGCCATGAGCGACACGGATTTGCAGCAGCGCATCCGCACAATCAACATCTTCGCGCGGGTCGTGCCGGAACAGAAATTACGCATCGTCAACGCGTTCAAGGCCAACGGCGAGATCGTGGCAATGACCGGCGACGGGGTGAACGACGCGCCGGCGCTTAAAGCCGCCCACATCGGCGTGGCGATGGGCGGACGCGGCACTGACGTTGCACGGGAGGCGGCCTCGCTGGTGCTGCTTGACGACGATTTCGCCTCCATCGTCAACACCATGAAAATGGGGCGGCGCATCTACGATAACATCCGCCACGCCATGACTTACATTTTAGCTGTGCACGTGCCCACCGCCGGCATGTCGCTTATCCCGCTGGTGCTGGGCTGGCCACTGATGTTGTTCCCGGTGCATATCGTATTCCTCGAGTTCGTCATCGACCCGGCATGCTCGATCGCGTTCGAGGCGGAGCCCGGCGAGAGCGATCTGATGCAGCGCTCACCTCGCGACCCGCGTGCGCCGTTGTTCAGCCGTCTGGCCTTAGCGCTGAGTCTGCTGCAAGGGGTCAGCCTGCTGATCGTCGTATGGGCGGTGTATGGCTACTCGCTGGGTTCGGGTGCCGCAGAAACCGAGGCGCGCGCGTTCGCATTCACGACCATCGTTTTGGGCAACCTGGGCCTCATCCTCGCCAACCGTTCCCACTCGCGCACTCTGTTAACCATGCTGCGCACGCCCAACGCGGCCCTGTGGTGGATCGTGGGCTGGACCCTTATCGGCCTTACGCTGGTGATTTACGTGCCATCTCTGCGGGAGGTGTTTCGTTTCTCCCCGCTACATCCAGTCGAGTTGATGATAAGTTTTGCGGCAGCTTTTACGGCAATCTTGTGGTTTGAACTTTTCAAGCGCCTTCCAGCCGCAAGCAGATTCCGCAAAGATTAATTTTAGGAAAGATGCGTACATGCGTGAACTTTCCATAGTAAACCCTGGTGCCGAGGTTGCGCTTTCCGCAAAGGTCGCTTTTTTGAAGCAGCCGGACGCCTATGAGGAGGCGATAACAGAAGTAAAGGCGGTGGAAACCCATAGATCATGGGTTTTCTTGACCGGTGATTACGCCTATAAGTTGAAGAAGCCGGTGCGCTCCGCATTCATGGACTCGAGCACGGTTGCGGCCAGGAAATATTATTGTGAGGAGGAAATACGGCTTAATCGGCGCCTCGCCGGTGATGTTTATCTCGGGACGATCCCTCTCACCATAGACCGCGCGGGTAAGCTTGAATTGAACGGCACGGGACCAATTGTAGACTGGCTGGTGAAAATGCGCCGTTTGCCCTCGGACCGCATGCTCGACGTTGTTATTCAAAGCGAGCGGATACAGGATAAGCAAATACGTGCAGTTGCAGCAAAACTTGCGAAATTCTACCAATCGGCGGCGCCCGTAGAAATCGCCCCGATTGATTACTGGTCTGGATTCGAACGCGAAGTCCGCGCCAATCTCGGTGAGCTCACCCGGCCGGTGTTTGGCTTGCGCAAGGATTTGGTGGAAGCGCCGTGCACCGCCCAATTGAATTTGCTGAAGGAGGCGCCGGGCATGTTTGACCAGAGAGTTCGCGAGGGAAGAATCATCGAGGGCCACGGCGATCTCAGGCCGGAACATATATTCCTGCTGGAGCCGGAGCCCGTCATCATCGATTGTCTCGAATTCAACCGCGAGCTCCGAACCCTGGATGCGGCGGCCGACCTCGCTTTCCTCGCGCAGGAGTGCGAGCGGTTTGGCGCACCGCAAGTCGGACAAATCGTTTTAGATGTGTACAGTGAGGCCGCGCATGATCATCCGTCGGAAAGACTGTTAAGCTTTTACAAGAGCTATTGGGCCTGCGTGCGTGCCAAACTGTGCGTGTGGCATCTGACCGATCCGATATGCCTTGACCCCGGGAAATGGTCACGGCTGGCGACGGAATATCTGGTGCGTGCCGGAAATTATGCCGCTGGCTTTCAGCGAGCGTGTATCGCGCCGTAGTCTGCGTTGCGCCAAGCGGCCGTTCAGGATTTGAGCAGCTCCACAAGCGATCCGCCGGTGTGGATTCGTTCGATTGCAGCTGCAAAGAGCCTAGTCGAATCGAGGATGGTCAGTTTTTCCTGGACCAGTGGAAGATCCAACTGCAGCGGCGGCACGGTGTCCGTGACCACGATTTTGTCTATCGGGGCTTCGCGCAGGATTTTGTTGGCATCACCGGCAAATAGTCCATGCGTCGCCGCCGCGTAAACTCGTTTTGCGCCGGCTGCGCGGCACGCGACCGCCGCCCGGGCGATAGTTGTGCCGCTGCTGATCAGGTCGTCAATGATTATCACCGAGCTGTTTTTCACGTTCGCCACCAGGGTTTCACCGCTCACCGCACCCAGCGCGCGATATTTCTCCATGAAGCCGCCAGCGACGTTGCGTGCGAGCCGGCGCATTAACGCCAACCGGAACCTCTCGGCCCGTTTCACGCCTCCCACGTCCGGCGAAAGCACCACGACATCATCCGAAGCCAACAATGTCGCAAAGTGCTCGATAAACAATTGTGCGGCCTCTAGATGATCGGTGCGGCAGCGGAATGCGTTCTGGTAGGCAGCGAGGTTGTGAACATCCATGGTCAGGATGCGGTCGATGCCGACTGCTTCAAACATACCCGCGACATAGCGCGTCGTCACCGGATCGCGGGGCTGAGACTTCCTGTCTTTACGAGCGTAGCAAAGGTACGGCACGACAGCGGTCACACGCGACGCGGACGCGTCTTTGAGGGCGCCGAGAAAGAATAATAACCGACAAAACTTGTCATTGACGCTTTGCTGGCGGTCGCCATACAACGAATGAATGACGAAGACATTCTTGCCCCGAACATTTACCAGCGGCCGTGACTTATGCTCGCCGTCGACAAATCCCCTTTCCTCGTGCTCAGCGAGGGAGGTGCCGAGGTGCCGGCTGACCGACGCGCCAAAATCGCGGCTCGAGTTCAATGCAAACAGACAAGCATCATCGAGGCTCATGCCCGACCCCGGTATCGTGTAAATACTCCAAGACAACTAGCCATATGCAGAAGAGCGCACGTTTCGCAAGGCAGCCGCAGCGAGGCTCGCCTCGCGATGAACCAATACCGGGACGGGGCTGTAAGTGATCACCTTGAGGGTTTCGCTACCGAGCACCACGGCTGATACGCCTTTCTTGCCGTGCGACGCCATGTAAATGAGGTCGCAGCCTTTATTCCTCGCGGTTTTGATGATTTCCTCATAGGGAGAATCTCCCACCACGCAAAGACCTTGGCATCGAACACCAGCTGATCTCGCCTTCTCTTGAATCACGGCAACATATTGCTTGGCGCGCTGGTTGAACATCGTTTGCAGCCGCGAGCGCGGTTTCGAGGCGCCGTGCGCCCACTCCTCGAGCGGCATAGTCGAAACCCTCGGCGTTACATGCAAGCCAGTTACACGGGCGCCCATTGCCTTCGCGAATTGAATCCCGCTCCCCACGGCTCGCTCGGACAGTGCCGAGCCGTCTGTTGGTAACAAAATATGCTTGTACATGAGCTTTGTATCGATTTGGCGCGCGTCTACTCGGCGTCTCACCTTTTGAGCACGCACTCCTTTTGCCAGACCGATTTACGGCTTGCCGGCATGCTCAAACATAATGCCAAACAGCTCAAGCGCGATTCCGACAGCCAGCAGCAATACCCCCCACCACACTTCGGGCGCGAGCCACATCAGCACCGCGCCCAAAACCAATAACACTGCAGCCACGGCGCGTCTCTGTTTCCGGTTCCTGATCATGTGCGATAACTCAGTGGTCCCAGGTCACACTATTGTAGGCCAAGTGCGGCCGTTCGGCGGTGTTGTGCGCAAGCGGAGAGCGGATTACATAACTGTCGGATAACCTTTGGTGTGCTGCGTGTACTTTCGTGTCCTTCCTTAAAACAGTCCCAGCCATCGATATTAGAGCGTCCGGTCCAGGGAATAAATTTACCTGCTCCAGCTGACGCGCACCACGTATTCGTCCGGGCTGTATTTGACGTCAAGATCACCCTGGTAGGCGTGGTGCACGGCTTCGCCGATGCGGCGCGCAAGGTGCACGTCAGTGATGGTGATCACAATCTTGTCAGGCTGGTCTTCAATTCCCATTATCCGCTGCAGCGGGTGCTCCGAGTTTTCGTTTGTTTCTTCATTTCGGACGAGTTGCATAATTTCTTCGTGGTGGATGGTCAAGAACTTGCCACTGAGTGTCACGTAACCGGCGGGATAGTGATCTTCCGTTCGGCGGCATGCCGGGCAGACATGGTCATGGGCAGCAGCGGGGCGCGGCAATCTCTGCCAGCGGCCTTCGTGAAACACGATACCGCACTTGGGGCACGCTGCCGGCTCCGGTGGCTTGGAGCGCGCCTGATACGGATCGTGCACGACTTCATCGATCTGACGATCACGATGATGGTGGCGATGGGCTCTGGGTTCCTTTTTGTTCATGGTAATCCTGACGTTTACTGGTTATTGTGAGCTTGTCTCACCGCCGCTGCGTGGCTGTCCTTGGTGGTGCTTTACATCGCCACGCATCCGACGAATGCTGTCTTCGAGTTGCCGGCCGGCCGCGTCAAAAGCATCGCGCAGGGCGACATAGACATCTTCGTGGGCGTCGTGATTCACTACGATCACGTCACCCGGCACGTGCAAGGCGATCCGCACATTGAAGCAATTGCCCTGGTGTTTATGCTTGTGAGGCTGCTCGACGGTGACCTGGCAGCGCATCAGGTGCGCATGAAATGAGTCCAGCTTTTCAGCTTTTTCACGGATATGGGCCTCGAGCGCATCCGAGTGACTGATCCCGTGAAAGACGATTTGCAGTGGTGTTTGCACGCTCTACCGCTTAGGAGCCACTTCGCCTCATTTTTTCCTCGCGCTTGTGCTCGCGCGAAATCATTTTCGCGAGCGCCGACATTTCTTCCGCGAGCAGCGTCAGGATGTCATCGGCCGCAATGATGCCGACCAGCGCGCCCGCGGCGTCGGTTACCGGCAGGCGCCGCACACCTTTCATCCGCATGAGCTCCACCGTTTCCGCCACTCCCGCATCCTCGCGCACTGCCAAGAGTTCTTGACCCATGACATCGCCGACCTGAATAGCATTCGGGTCAAGCCCGAGCGCAACCACCGCTACCACGATATCCCGATCCGTCAGGATCCCTGCAGGGATGCGCTTCCCGTTGGGTTCGTCTACAACTATGATACTTCCTATGTGGGACTCACGCATCAGCGCCGCTGCCGCCTTTACGGTTGTGTCTCTGCGTGCAAATAATACTTCGCGGCTGCAGATTTCTCCAATTGCCATAGTAATTCCTCTTCTAGAACAGGTTAATTGTGATCACTCAAGCCGAACTCTGCTTTGACCTATTTCAATGCGCCGTGAACACTCAGCCATAATTGCTTACACTCAGCACACGTTAGCTCTTCACAAGCGATATGGATTTGATTTAAGTCAAAAGGAATGGAGATACCTGCGCAACAATTCATGCCGTAGCTGCGCACGTCTGCGGCCGGAAAACCGATCAGCCCCGAATCATTGCTCCGACTTTTATGGCTGGTCGTGGGCTGCCGTAACTACCCATGGACAAGCAGGATAGGCGCATTGGCAACGCGAATAAACTCTTCCGCTACGCTTCCCATCAACAAGTATTCGAAACCAACTCTCCCGTGTGTGCCCATGACAACCAAGTCGGCTTGCCACCTTGCCGTCTCTTCCCCGAGGACAACTGCGACGCGGTTTTTTTTCGCGTCCAGCAATCCGGTTTCCGGCTCTACGCCGGCCCGGCGGGCTGTCTCAACTGCCTTGTCCAGCAAGGTTTGCCCCAAATGGCGCAGCTTCTGCGTAAGTTCGCCGACATCAATAATACCTTCGAGGTCGTCATCGATTGGCACGCCGACCTTCACCACGTGCACGATGCGCAGCTTGGACTTCATTTCCGAAGCCAGTTTAATCGATTCGGCCAAAGCCCGTGCCGACGTGCTGCTGCTGTCAATGGGCAGCAGTATCCTTTTATACATTGGGTGTCCCTTTGAAGAAAAAAGACATGGCGGCAGTTCCGACTGGATTGTACGTCAATTCCGCCTCAATCTATCAATCACAAGCTGGACTGTCAACGAACACTGGTTAAGCTCTGCGCTTAACAGTCCAAAGGCTTCGTGGCACATCCGCATCGGTTATTGACACCAGGAATTTAAGTTTAGCACGCTCTGCAATACGGAAGCGGATCGTGACTAAATGCAACCGCGACGATGTAGCCGAACACGATCTGAGCTGCAACCCAGGCCGCGGCGCGCACGCGCTTGGCCCTGCCGGGACGCAGCGCCACTAATCCCAGCAGGATATAGAGGACCAACCCGGCCAGCTTGGCAGTGAGCCAGCCGTGGGTGCCCGGATATTGATGAATTATGATGGTCATCCAAATTCCCGCCGCAAGCAGCAACGTATCGTTGACGTGTGGCACGATGCGCACCCAGCGCTGGTACAGCAGCGGCGAATCCGACAGCATCCAAATGCCGCGCACGAAGAACAAAATGTAAGAAACCGCCGCTGTGCCGATGTGAATTGCCTTGAGTGAAGCGAATTCCATGAATCAGAATCCGCCGTGACTTCCGGCAACGGCGCCCGCAACCGTTAGGAGGCTCAGGGTCAGTAGAATCCAGTGGAGCCGCTGAATCCGCAATAGGGTTCCGCGCGGATCGTGTGATGCGCGGGAGCGCAACCGCTCGTGAAGGAAAAACGGTTCAAGCACGTACAGTGCAGCGGCAAAAATCAGCCAAACGGCGATCATGGCGTGCATCCACCAGAACCGCAGCTCGGCAAATCGTGCCCACAGGTCGAGCCGCCAAACCAGGTAAAGCCCCGACAATCCGGCGAGCAATACCGTGATCCTTGACTGGGTTGCAAAGCGCCGCTCGATTGATTCGAATCGCTTGAACGCGTCCGGCTCGCCCATCACGCCCGGAATGAGGACCAGCGTAACCATCGCGACGCCGCCGATCCAGAGCACCACGCACAGGATATGAAGGGCACGGGCAATAGCGAGATCATGCATGCGTGATCCGTACTCAAGCCATTTGAATAACGAGTTGCAGACAGGAGTCCGGCATTCGTTCAACTAATTCGATTCGCGTCAAACTCGTGTCGATGCAACGCGGAATGGTTTATCCGCAAACCCCCACCGCCCCGCAGGCGGTGCAGAAGTCGCAGCCATCCTTCTTGATCAAGGCGTAGTTGCCGCACTCGCTGCAACGTCCGCCCTTCATCGTCGGCGTCGCGCCGCGCTGCGGCGCCTCCATGATTCCCATTTGTTGTATTGGCACGCCGTCTTCGTTGAGAATGCCAAGCATAACGTAACGGTGAATCATCAGAGCTGCGACGTAGGAAATGGTTGAAGGCCAGTTTATCTGGCGCCGACTGGCCGGTACGGGAGCCATGAAATCTCCGAGCGGCTCGGGAAAATCCAGCAGCTTTCGCAGCTTCATGCCGATCCAGGCCGGATCAATCACGCGCATGTCGAGAGACAGAATCTTGCACAGCCCATCCAGAGAACGCGGATAGTCGCCTGAGAGCCACATCGAATAGGGCCGTGTGACGCCGTCTGGAAGGGTAATCTCCTTGAGGCCAAGCACGAAATCGTCTCCCGTGTGCGGATTCAGCACGTCCACGGTCCAGGACATGGTGCCATCGGCGCCGGTCTTGGGCTCCTTGAGGCTGAACATGGCGTCGAGCACTGGGCCGGTCTTTCGCTCATCCAGCGCACCGAGCTGCTCAACGCGGTAGCGCACCACCTGCGCAAGCGCCGAAACTACGCTCGGCATACGCTTTTTCTCGCCGTGCGGCGGAAACGGCATGTCGAAGGCATCGTCGCTTGCGGTCTTGGCCAGGGTCTCAAGCTTGAGCTTGAGCCAAGCCGGGTCGTTCGCGCGCATGTCCATCGAGAGTGTCTTGGCTAGCGCTCCGAGCCCGCGCGGTTGCTCAATGCCATTGACCCAGACCTCGAAGGGAAAGGCCCGACCTTCGTTCTCGACATGGCCCACAAACAGCGCAAATGTTCCGTGGGTATGTTCGATCATATAGGTCCAAGCGGGGTTTCCCCCCGTGAGGGTTGGCCGGCCCGGCCAGCGCAGGGACGCGAGCACCGGAACCGGCACTGCCTTGATCTCAATGCGACGATTGACGTCGTTCGAGGCGAAATCCTGCGGTCCAATCTTTGCGGGCTTGTCCAGCGCCAGCACCGAACCAATCACGGTATTGGGCCGGTAGGTAGCCAGCCCCTTCAACCCTGACTTCCAAGCATCAAAGTAGAGATACTGGAAGTCGTCGTAGGGATATGTCTCGGGAATGTTGACGGTCTTGGAAATGCTCGAGTCAATATACGGCGCAACCGCGGCGACCATTTCCTTGTGCGCTGCCGCCGAGAGATCAAGCGCCGTGACGAAATACCCGGGCAGATTCTCCCTGTCACCACCCGCATGACGGTACTGCCGGTAGGCGTAATCCTCAACCGGAAACTCCTTCATCGTGCCATCCGCCATGCGTTTTTTCCGCGTGTAGGCCCAGGCAAACGGCGGCTCAATCCCGTTCGAGGCATTGTCAGCGAAGGCGAGGCTGATGGTGCCGGTCGGAGCAATCGATAATAGGTGGCTGTTGCGCAGGCCGTGCCTGCGAATCATCTCCTTGATCTCCTGCGGCAGGCGCGATGCAAAGCTTGCGCCCGAGAGATACATGTCGGCGTTAAACAGCGGGAAGGAACCGCGCTCGCGTGCAAGTTCGGATGAAGCGCGGTAGGCTGCGTCGCGCAGGTGCTCGGAAATTTTCGCAGCCATGGCGCGCGCTTCCACGGAATCATAGCGCAGCCGCAGCATAATGAGCGCATCGCCGAGACCGAGGAAGCCGAGTCCCACGCGGCGCTTGCTCATGGCCTCCCGGTGTTGCGCCTCAAGCGGCCAGGTTGTGACGTCGAGCACGTTATCGAGCATCCGCACTGCGACCTTCACTACTTTCACGAACGCATCGAAATCAAAGCGCGCTTCTTCGCTGAATGGCAGACGCACGAAGTTCGTCAGGTTGATCGAACCAAGACAGCAGCAGCCGTAGGGCGGAAGCGGCTGCTCAGCACAGGGGTTGGTGGCCTCGACCGTCTCGCAGTAATAGAGGTTGTTGTCGCGGTTGATGCGATCGAGGAACAGGATCCCAGGTTCGGCATGGTCGTAGGTCGAGCGCATGATCTGATCCCACAGCTCGCGCGCCAAGACTTTGCGGTACACCCACAGTCCGTCATCTCGTTGATAGGCGCCCGAAGCAACCAGATCGCTATAGGGCTGCGCCTTATGGACCAGTTCGATCTCGGAATCGCTTTCAACCGCATGCATGAAGGCGTCGGTAACACCAATAGAAATGTTGAAGTTGGCCAGGTCGCCGGTATCCTTGGCGTGGACAAATTCCTCGATGTCGGGATGGTCGCAACGTAAGACGCCCATCTGCGCACCGCGCCGCGCGCCGGCCGACTCGACTGTCTCACATGAGCGGTCAAACACGCGCATGTACGACACCGGGCCGCTCGCGCGCGAGTGCGTGCCCTTCACTTCCGCGCCCTTGGGGCGGATCGCCGAGAAATCATAGCCGACGCCGCCGCCGCGGCGCATCGTTTCGGCTGATTCGAGTAAGGCAACATAGATGCCTGGCTTGCCGTCTACGACTTTGGAGATCGAATCACCCACCGGCTGCACGAAACAGTTGATGAGCGTCGCCTGCATTTGGATACCGGCGGCGGAGTTGATGCGCCCGGCGGGAACGAAACCGGCTTCCATTGCTTCAAGAAAGCGTTTCTCCCAGTGAGCGCGCTTTTCTTCAGGCTCGGCCGCCGCGAGCGCCATGGCGACCCGCCAGCGCACTTCCCTGACTGATTGTTCGCCGCCTTTCGCATATTTTTCGAGCAGGACTTCGCGGCAGATTTCCTGGTCAGGCAGCGCGGTCTTTTGTTCCAGTTGTTGGGCCATAGCGTCGTTACGAATACAGGTTAGCTCTCGTTGATAAGCCAATATAAATATTACACTATTTTTTGCATGACAAATAAACAATCGGCCTGCCCCGGGCTTGCACATGCTGGTACGTTCGACCAGGGGGGCGGGCCAAATCGGTGTGGCGGCAAATCCGGTTAAGGTGGTTTTCCTGATGCATGCATAAATAATTTGCGCATATTGAGCTCATGAACTTCATGATTTTAAAACCTACGCCATGCCAATCGCAGCTTATTTGATCTAAATCAAATTTCGCCTCCCTCTGAATCTTCAAAAATGACTGGCTCACTATGGTGGCAGGCCGGTCTTGCCGGTTCAAGCAACTTAACAGTAACTACGATCGAGTCGTTGTCGGTCAGGGAGGAATCATTTACAAGAAGGCCAGTTCCAGGCGGTGCCTCGTCGCATTCTCCCTTTTCCTGTTCTTCACGGTCATTAGAGCGGGCACCGCCGAGGGTGAGCAGCAGGTGTCCGACGCAAACATCGAACTTTCGCCCGTCGTCGTGACTGCCACGCGCGTCGGACAGCCGAGCTTCGACGTACCTGCGTCGATCGATTCAATAGACCAGAAACGGATTCAGGAAGGACAGGCTCAAGTCAATTTATCGGAAAGCCTGGTGACCGTTCCCGGGGTAGTGGCCAACAACCGGCAGAACTACGCGCAGGACCTGCAGATATCAATTCGCGGCATTGGCGCTCGCTCCACCTTCGGCGTGCGCGGTATTCGACTCTACACGGACGGCATTCCAGCCACCATGCCGGACGGCCAGGGGCAGGTATCCAATTTTGACTTGGGGTCGGCCCGCAGCATTGAGGTTCTGCGCGGTCCGTTTTCGGCGTTGTATGGCAACTCCTCAGGCGGCGTAATCCAAATTTTTACCGAGGACGGACCGCAACAACTTACCGCCACACCGAGCGTGGAATTTGGCGACTTCCAGGCCGTGCGTGAAGGGCTGAAGCTGGGTGGCCAAAGCGGGCGGCTCAACTATATCTTCGATGGTTCCCACTTCGGGACGGACGGTTTCCGCGATCACAGCGCAGCGAGCAGAGACCTCGTCAATGGCAAGCTGAGCTTTGCAACTGGTGATGGCTCGTCGCTGACGCTGGTAGTCAACTATCTCAATACTCCCGAGGCGCTGGACCCGCTTGGCCTGACTAAGGCCCAGGTTTTGCAGAACCCCGAGCAGGCCGGAACCAATGCCGAGTTGTTCAACGCGCGCAAGAGTTTTTCCAACTTGCAGGGCGGGCTGGTGTGGGAGAAGAGGCTCACGGACCAAGACACGGTTCGCATGCTGGGTTATCTTGGAACTCGCCAGGTGACTCAATTCCAGGCTGTCACGCCGGGCGTGCAGACCCCTTCCACCAGCTCCGGCGCAGTAGTGGATCTGGACAGGCAGTTTGACGGCGTGGACGCTCAATGGCGCCGAAAAATGCAGCTCGCCTCACGCCCTCTCACCTTTACAGTGGGGATCAACTACGAGTACATGCTGGATAAGCGCAAGGGCTACAACAACTTCACCGGCCCGACTTTGAGCCCCACGGCGTTGGGGGTAGTCGGTAATCTGCGCCGCGATGAAGACGACTCCGTATTCAACTTTGACCAATATATCCAAGGTGAGTGGGAGCCGGTAGAGCGCTGGTCGGTGCTCGCCGGAGTACGCCACAGCCGGGTTTCGTTTCAGTCCGTTGACAATTTTCTAAGCAACGGCAACGACAGCGGGTCAGTCGTGTACAGCCACACCAGCCCGGTAGTGGGAATCATGTTCAAGGCGCGACCCACCTTGAACATATATGCAAACTACGGCAAAGGCTTTGAGACACCAACCTTCAATGAGCTAGCCTACCAACTGAATGCGCAGGGCCTCAACTTTGCACTTCGACCGGCAACAAGCGAGAACTACGAACTCGGAACCAAGGTGTTTATCGGCGCGGATACCCGCCTGAATCTGGCGTTGTTCAAGATCAATACGCAGGATGAATTGGCGGTGCTGCAAAACTCCAGCGGCCGGTCGGTATTCCAGAATGTCGACAAGACCAGCCGCAAGGGTCTCGAGCTTGGCTTGGACAGCCGGCTGCCGCTGGGCTTCACGGCGTTGTTATCCTACACCTACCTTGCGGCGAACTTCGACTCTGCCTTCACGAGTTGCAAGCCAGTGCCAGGCTGCGTATTCCCAAGCACCAACACTGCCCAGATTCCGGCCGGCAACCGCATCCCCGGGGTGCCGCGGCATGTCTTCTACGGCGAGCTCGGTTGGGCCACCATCAATGGAAGTTTTTCAACCGCGCTGGAGGTTCGCACTTCCAGCCGCTTCTATGCAAACGATACCAACACCGAATACGCCAATGGGTACGGGGTGACGAGCTGGCGTATCGGCTTCAAACAGGAGGTGAGCAGGCTGGTGCTAAAGGAGTTCGGGAGAATCGACAATATCTTCCATCACCAGTACGTCGGCTCAGTAATTGTAAATGAGAGCAATGGGCGGTATTACGAGCCCGCGCCGGGCCGGACTTTCCTGCTGGGAGTCTCGGCCGCGTACCGGTTCTAGCCGAGCTTGCGCTGGACAAGAGAATACTGCGGCTTGCTGCCTGACGAGGCAAGCGCTTGAGGGAACTCAAGTGCGAGAAAGCCCGCCTGAAGAAGGTGGTGGCCGAACGGGAGATACAAAGCTTGTAGATTGGGTGGCGGAGAGGGTGGGATTCGAACCCACGATACGCTTGCGCGTATACCGGTTTTCGAGACCGGCCCGTTCAACCGCTCTGGCACCTCTCCCGGTACCTCAAAATTTTAGCATTAAACGGCCGGACTCCGTCCGCTTTGCTATCGTGCCGGTTCAATTACCTTCAGTCCGCCCATGTAGGGCTGAAGGACAGCAGGGATTTCTATTCCACCATCGGCGCGTTGATAGTCTTCCATGATTGCAATCAGCGTGCGCCCGACTGCAAGCCCCGAACCGTTCAGCGTGTGCACCAACTCGGTTTTGCCTTTCTCGTTGCGGAAACACGCCCGCATGCGCCGCGCCTGGAATGCTTCGAAGTTGCTGCATGAAGAAATTTCGCGGTACGCATTCTGTCCCGGCAGCCAGACTTCGATGTCATAGGTCTTCGCAGCTGCGAATCCCATCTCGCCTGTACACAAAATCACCACGCGGTAAGGCAGTTCCAGTTTTTTCAGAATTGCTTCGGCATGCGCGGTCAATTCCTCCAGCGCTTGATAGGATTTTTCGGGATGGACGATTTGCACGATCTCCACTTTGTCGAACTGGTGCTGGCGGATCATGCCGCGCGTGTCCTTGCCGTAGGAGCCAGCTTCAGAGCGGAAGCAGGGCGAGTGGCAGACGAATTTGAGAGGAAGGCTTTCCAGCGGCAGGATTTCATCTCGAACGATGTTGGTCACCGGTACTTCGGCAGTGGGAATCAGATAAAGACTTGTATCGCGAAATTTCGTCGCTACGGAAGAAACAGATCTGCCTGACCGACGCATCTCTTCATAAACAGAATCATCATCAAATACCTGCCGCGGAATCTTGAACAGATCCGCCTCGAACTTTGGCAACTGGCCGGTACCACGCATGCTGTCGGCATTCACCAGATACGGCGCGTAAATCTCAGTGTAGCCATGCTCATTGGTGTGCACATCGAGCATGAACTGGGCAATGGCGCGGTGCAGGCGTGCAAGAGGCCCCTTCATCAGGGTAAAGCGCGCGCCGCTGATTTTGCTTGCCGTGGCGAAATCGAGCTGTTTCAAACCCTCGCCCAAATCCACATGGTCCCTGACCGGGAAATTGAATTTGCGCAGAGCACCTACTTTCCGTACCACGGTGTTATCTTCGGGCGATTTGCCGAAAGGCACGCTCTCGTGAGGAATGTTGGGAACATTGAGCAGAAGGTCTTCAAGTTTGCTTTGAATTTCAGCAAGCTTATTCTCGAGAGACTTAAGTACCTCGGCCTCGGAGCTGACCACCTTCTTAAGCTCAGAAACCTTTGCTTCGTCGCGTTGCTCCATTGCGATACCGACTTGCGTGGAGGTCGCATTCCGACGGGCTTGTAATGCTTGCGCTCGCGTCTGCAAAACTTTCCGCTCCTGCTCCAAAGTTTGAAACTCTTCGGGAAATTGAAAGCCTCGCGTCGCCAGGCGTTTCGCGACTGCCTGCGAGTCATTTCGCAGCAACTGAATGTCGAGCATGGTTCTCCCTGTTACTTTTTCTTCGCTTTTTCGTCGAGCTCGCGCAAATGCTTCAGACGCTCGGCGATTTTCGCTTCCAGTCCGCGCTCGGTCGGCTCATACCATTTCACCGCCGGCATGCCTTCTGGAAAATAATTTTCTCCCGCCGCGTAAGCATCGGGCTCGTCGTGTGCGTAGCGGTAATCCTTGCCAAATCCCATTTCCTTCATCAATTTTGTCGGCGCGTTGCGCAAATGTTCAGGCACCGGCCGCGACCGGTCTTCGCGGATAAATCGACGCGCGTCATTATACGCCATGTACACGGCGTTGCTCTTGGTGGTACAGGCGAGATACAGCATCGCCTCGGCGAGTGCAAGTTCCCCTTCGGGGCTGCCCAAGCGTTCATACACTTCGCAAGCGTCCAGTGCGATTCGCAAAGCGCGGGGATCGGCAAGCCCCACGTCTTCCACCGCCATGCGCACCAGCCGCCTGCCGATGTAGCGCGGGTCGGCCCCGCCATCCAGCATGCGGCACATCCAGTAGAGCGTGGCGTCGGGATTGGAGCCGCGCACCGATTTATGCAGGGCGGAAATCTGGTCATAAAACGCGTCTCCGCCTTTGTCAAACCTTCTTACGCTTTGTGCCAGCACGTCTTGCACATATTGCGCGCCGATATCGGTGGTTTTTTCCTGCTGAACAGCGGTGGCAAGCTGCTCCAGCATGTTGAGCAAGCGCCTGGCGTCGCCATCGGCGTAGCCCACCAACAGCGACTTCGCTTCCTCAGTAAAAATTACGCCGGGAATGGCGGGCTTTTTGGCACGCTCGAACAATATTCCCAGTTCTTCATCGGAAAGCGGGTGCAGCACGTAGACCGCAGCGCGGGAGAGCAGCGCGCTGATCACCTCAAATGACGGGTTCTCAGTGGTGGCGCCGATGAATGTGACCAACCCCTGTTCCACAAAAGGCAGGAACGCGTCCTGCTGCGCCTTGTTGAAACGGTGCACCTCGTCTATGAACAGGATGGTGTGGCGCCCGGATTGCTGCAAGACCAGCTCCGCCCTTTGCACCGCCTCGCGAATGTCTTTGACTCCGGAGAGCACCGCGGAAAGCGCAATGAACTCGGCGTTGAAGATGCGGGCCATCAGCCGCGCCAGCGTAGTTTTTCCCGATCCCGGCGGACCCCACAGGATCATCGAATGCGGTTTGCCGGATTCAAACGCGAGGCGCAAGGGCTTGCCTTTTCCCAGGAGATGCGTTTGACCGATAACATCTTCAAGCCGCTGCGGGCGCAGGCGATCGGCCAATGGCGCGGCGGGTGCTTTTCTTTCGAATAAATCACTCACCGACGATATCCGCGCCCTTGGGGGGAGTGAATTTGAAGAGTTCCGGGTTTAAGCGGGGATTGCGTTCCAGATCCAGGAAATGCAATACCGTGGTTTGTCCGAAATGGTCGCGCAGTTCCATGACTTCCAGGCCGGACTGACTAAACCCCATGCGCACGCTCTCGAACGCGCTGTCCTGTGTTTTCGGCAGCGCTTGCAGCCACTCCAGCCCGTCTCGAGCGCCATCATCAGTGAGGCGAAAGTCTTTCTCGATCTCGTTGCTGCCGGCAAGCAGCGCCGCCGGGCTTGCGCCCAGCGCCTGATCGAGTTTCTTGACGGTGACCTGGTTCAATTCCGGATCGTATACCCAGAGTTTTTCACCATCGCCGACAATCAGCTGCGCGTAAGGTTTTTCGTAGCTCCAACGGAATTTTCCGGGACGGGAAAACTGCATGATGCCGCTCGATTTCTGTACGCTGCGGCCGTTCTTGTCCAGAAGTTCCTGGTTGAACTGCGCTCTTCCCGAAGAAGAATGCTGGATAAACGCCTTTAACTTATCAATGCCGGAAGCGTGTGCAGGAAACGCGCCGCCAAGCGCTAGCAGCAACACGGCGGCACGACCGGATCTCATCATCAAAGCTTCCGGATTCTCTGGATATCCGCCACCCGTCCTCCTCTGAAAGTGATGATGCTGGTAAACGGATCGGATAGGGTGGGCAGATAATAATAAGTTTTAACGATTTCGGTGATGGTATTCTTGATGATGTTGGTGTTCCTGGTGACAGCACCGGTTTGCGGATTGACGCTGTTGGCGGTGGAAGCCGCGGCGGCGGTGCTCTCCGCGGTGCCCTCGGTCACCTCCTGGTCCGGCTTGCCGGCCCGGATCACGACTTCGGCTTCGGTCATTCCCCTTTCAATCTGGATGAAGATGTCAAAAGCCAGTCCCCGCACCGGGTTCGGCACCTCAGCCATCTTTGGCGTTTCGGCCTGCTTCATGGCATCGGGCTCTTCGCCTTGACAGCGAATGCCGTGGCACTTCGCGACGTCATCAGTCACGACCCCGAGCGGAGGGCGGATATCAATCTCGTCGGCAGGCACGCCGCGAGGAGCGACCTCCGCATAATGCGTAACGCCGTTTTCATCCACCCACTTGTAAATCTGCGCGGCGGCCGCGCTGCTCAGCACCGCGCACAAAACAAAACCAAGCGATTTATTCATAGCGGTCATCCCGTATCATAACCGTGCGATGACTCAATACGCTGGCTTGCGCGGCAAATAGCCCGTATCCCCCGCCGGCGCCAATACCTCCCTGTTGCCGTTGCTCTGCATGCTGGAAACAAGCCCCGCCCGCTCCATCTGTTCGATCAAACGCGCCGCGCGGTTATAGCCGATTCGCAAGTGCCGCTGCACCAGCGAAATCGAGGCGCGGCGCGATTTTAAAACGATTGTCACGGCTTCATCATAAAGCGGATCGAACTCCGCGTCGGGGTCAAGCGCCTCGTCGGGTATTTCCGGTTCGTGGCTTTCCAGCACTTCTTCAACATACTGAGGCGCGCCCAGGCCTTTCAGATAATTCACCACTCTGTGCATTTCCGGGTCCGAGACAAATGCGCCGTGCACGCGCTGTGGATAGCCCATTCCCGGCGGCAGATACAGCATGTCGCCTTGGCCGAGCAGCGCCTCCGCGCCCACCTGGTCAAGTATGGTGCGCGAATCCACCTTGGCCGACACCTGGAACGCGATGCGGCTCGGAATGTTCGCTTTGATAAGCCCGGTAATCACATCCACTGAAGGCCTCTGCGTTGCCAATATTAAATGCACACCGGCGGCGCGCGCTTTTTGCGCAATCCGCGTGATCAACTCTTCGACTTTCCTGCCCACCACCATCATCAGGTCTGCCAATTCGTCTATCACCAACACGATTAGCGGCATCTGCTCCAGCGGCTCGGGGTTGTCCGGAGTCACGCTGAAAGGATGGCTGAGCGGTGTGCCGGCCTTTTGCGCGTCGCGGATTTTCTGGTTGTATCCGGCAAGGTTGCGTGCTCCCAGGCTCGACATCAAGCGGAAACGCCGGTTCATTTCTCCCGCGCACCAGTTGAGCGCATTGGCCGCCTGCTTCATATCGGTCACTACTGGCGCGAGCAAATGTGGGATGCCTTCATATACCGAAAGTTCCAGCATCTTGGGGTCAATCAGTATCAGCCGCACCTGCGCCGGCGAAGCCTTGTACAGCAGGCTCAGAATCATGGCGTTGATTGCCACCGATTTGCCCGAGCCGGTAGTGCCCGCGACCAGGATATGCGGCATCCTGGCGAGATCGGCTACCACCGGATGCCCGCCGATATCTTTACCCAATGCAAGCGTAAGCGGTGAAGTCATATCGGCGTACGCCTGAGAGCTCAGGATTTCCGAAAGCCGCACCACCCGCCGATCTGGATTGGGAACTTCCAATCCCATGCAGGCCTTGCCGGGAATTGTTTCCACCACCCGGATACTCACCACCGACAGCGCGCGCGCGAGGTCTTTCACCAGATTCACGATCTGGCTGCCTTTCACTCCGACTGCGGGCTCGATTTCGTAGCGCGTGATCACAGGGCCCGGGTAAGCTGCCATTACCTTCACCTCCACCCCGAAGTCCATCAGCTTTTTCTCGATGAGCCGCGAAGTGAATTCCAGCGTCTCGGGGGAAAGCGCCGCGACATCCTCGCCCGGCTTATCGAGCAGATGCAACGGCGGCAACGGCGTGTCCGGCAAGTCCTCGAACAACGGCACCTGCTTTTCGCGCTCCTCGCGCGCCGATTTGAGGATCTCGGCAACCGGCGGCTCGATATGTATCGGCTCGTGATCTTCGAAGCGCTTTCTTTCTACCTCCACGAATTCCTCGCGCCGGCTCAACGCCACTTTACCTTCGCGATTATCCCGCCAGTTCCGCCAGGAACGAATCACGAGCAGGTAGCTGTCTTCGATAAAACCGCCGAGACGTTCAAACAGCTTGACCCAGGAAAGACCGCTGAACAGAGTGATGCCAATGGCCATCAGCATCAGCAAAATCAGCGTACCACCGATAAATCCCAAGGCGTTAACCGCCGTTTTGCTGATGATGGAGCCCAGCATGCCGCCGGGTGCAAGCGGCAGCACCGCGTTGATACTGTAAAAGCGCAGCGCTTCCATCCCGCTGCTGGCAATAAGCAGGATGACAAAACCGCAGGCGGCAATGAAAAACGAGCGGCGGTCGCTGAGATTCACGCTGTCGATGCGCTTATAGCCCCACCAGGTGGCGAACAGAAAAAACACTGCCCACCAGTAAGCGGATATTCCGAAAACATAGAGCAGAATATCGGCAAGCCACGCGCCGACATGGCCCCCCAGGTTGTGCACCTCGGTGACACTGCTCGAGTGCGACCAGGCGGGATCAAGTTTATCGTAGCTTACCAGCACCAGCGCCACATACAGCGCCACCGCGACCAAGGCCAGCCACCACGATTCGCGCAGCAGCGCCGCGAGCTTGGGCGGCAGCGGTTTGCGCGCGTCGGATTTGGATTTGTTGTAAGGGGAAAGCATCGTTGCCTTGCGAACTCAACTTGCAGCTTTGATTATATCAAGTTGAAGGCGCAACGATGGGTTATTTATGCCGCCTGCTTTGCATATAAAACAGCCCCTCCTTGAAAAACGGGGGCGGCCTGATTAAAACCCCGCTCAAACCATCGGGATGGATATGAGCGCCAACACAGCGCACTCCTGTCACATTTTTGAGGCGTTTGCCAGCTTCCCGGGCAAATCCTGATTTACTATGATTTTTCTGCCTTCAAAGTGGATATGCCCCGAGAGCGAGAGGTCTTTCAGGATGCGGCTCACCATTTCGCGCGAGGCGCCTATCATGTCGGCAAGGTCCTGTTGCGAGAGTTTTTCGCCAACCACCAGCCTGCCGCCTTCCGGCTTGGCAAGCTCAAGCAGGGTTCGCGCTACCCTGCCGTAGACATCCATCAGCGCCAGACTTTGAATTTTTCTATCCGCGCTGCGCAGCCTTTGTATCAGGCCTTGCATGATCCTGAAGGACATTTGCGGGTTGTGCGCAAGGCAGTTTATGAAATCCGTCTTCGAGATCACCAACAATTGCGTAGGTTCCATGGCTACGACATCGGCCGAGCGAGGCTGTTCATCAAGAAGCGCCATTTCTCCGAAGAACTCGCTTTTGCCCAATATGGCCAAAATGACTTCTTTGCCGCCGCCAGTACTTAACATCACCTTCACCTTGCCCGAAGCGATGATGTAAAGCGCATCGGTCTTGTCACCCTCGCGCAAAATGATGGCGTGCTTGGCATAGTTCTTCGCCACCGCAACGCGTAGCATCGCCTGGAGCTCTTCCTCCTGCAAGCCGGAAAACAACACCACGTTTTCCAGCAGTTCGTTCATTGAGGTATTCATGAGCTTAACCCGCCGACAGCCCCCGCGATGGTGCCCATCATCAATCCTCCCCGAGATTGAATCATACGCTAGGGAACCTCTGATTAAGTCCCACGCGGTTGCGACGGTGGTTTTCCGGGATGGAGTGCGCGAAGCGAGGCGCAGCCAAGGGTTATTCCCCTTGGCAAGCCGAGCGACAAAGCAGGCAGCCCGGAAAGCACCGTCCCTCCGGGTTGCGGCAAAATGCGGCGTCTGCGGCGTTGCACTCCTCGGTGTCGTAGTCCTAGCTACGACCTTCGTCGTGCGCCTTGCATCCATCTGCATTTTGCCGGCAACGCAATCCGTGGAGGACTTAATCAGAGGTTCCCTCATGATTATAGGACAATATACGAGGAGAAAATATACCGTTCTTCTTAGGGTTACTCGACAGGGTTGTCTATTACTGCTAAATTCGCGCAAACGTTTTAGATTGCGTCTAGAAGCCGCGTTGGTTGAAAACCGGCTTGCCGCCCATATACTGGATGCTTTGCCACTGGGTATGATGCCGCATTAGCTTCCTCCATGATTATGAGCAAACCCGCCAAACATTCCCGTCTATTGATTTTGGGATCCGGTCCCGCCGGATATACCGCGGCTGTTTATGCCGCGCGTGCCAACCTTAAACCGGTATTGATTACCGGGCTGGCGCAAGGAGGGCAACTCATGACCACCACCGATGTGGACAACTGGCCGGCAGATGCCGCGGGTGTGCAGGGCCCGGAATTGATGGAGCGTTTTCTCAAGCACGCGCAACGCTTCGAAACCGAGGTCATTTTCGACCACATTCACACCGTGAAACTCACTGAAAAGCCGTTCAAGCTGATCGGCGACGAAGGCAGTTACACTTGCGATGCGCTGCTCATCGCCACCGGCGCTTCCGCCAAATACCTGGGCCTGCCTTCCGAGCTGGCGTTCATGGGCAAGGGTGTATCCGGCTGCGCGACCTGCGACGGATTTTTTTACAAAGGGCAGGACGTGGCGGTGGTGGGCGGCGGCAATACCGCCGTGGAAGAGGCGTTGTATTTATCGAATATCGCGAGAAAAGTAACCGTGATTCACCGGCGCGACAAATTTCGCGCGGAAAAAATCCTGATCGAAAAGCTCATGGGAAAAACCCGCAGCGGCAATGTCACGATCGCCTGGAACCACCTTCTGGAAGAGGTGCTGGGGGACAACAGCGGTGTAACCGGGATCCGCGTTAAGAATGTCAAGAACGGCGAGATCGCCAAGCTTGATTTACAAGGCGTGTTTATCGCTATCGGCCATACACCGAACACCGAACTGTTCAAAGGGCAGCTGAAAATGGTGAACGGCTATATCGTCACCCAGGGCGGCGATCAGGGAAACGCCATGGCAACCAGCGTTCCCGGAGTGTTCGCCGCAGGCGATGTGCAGGATCACGTCTACCGACAGGCGGTGACCAGCGCGGGCTCCGGCTGCATGGCGGCGCTCGACGCGGAAAAATATCTGGACAATCTAGGATGAATACCCGTAAAGGCGATTCCGGCAAGGAGGCGCCCCTGCCGGAAGAGGAAAGCAAGCTGTTTCGCCAGGCGGTGGAAGGCGCCAAGCCTTTACGTCACAGCGGGCGCGTGCAACCGGCGGCAAAACTTCCTCCTCCATTGCCCTTGCAAACCTTGCGCGACGAGCAGGCGGCGCTTTCCGAATCGCTTTCCGATTGGGTCCCTCCACCGGAATCCGGCGACGAAGCATCTTTCCTGCGGCCCGGCTTGTCGCGGCAGGTCCTCAAAAAATTGCGCCGAGGCCACTGGGTGGTTCAGGACGAACTGGATTTGCACGGGCAAAACAGCGGCCAGGCGCGCTCAAGCCTGGTGGTGTTTCTGAACAGCAGCGCGAAACGCGGCCTGCGCTGTGTGCGCATCATTCACGGCAAGGGATTGGGCTCGAAAAACCAGGAGCCGGTGCTCAAGCACAAGGTGCGCGCCTGGCTTACGCAGCGTGAAGAAATTTTGGCGTATTGCGAAGCGCGTCCGGTGGACGGCGGGAGCGGCGCGATGACTGTGCTGCTGAAAGGCTGAGAGTTGAGCTTGGCCGAGCAAGAAAAAAACAAACACTCAACACTGAACTCCGAACGCTCAACCCATTAAATCGCCGCCTCGTCGGTTTCTCCGGTGCGGATGCGCACCACCTGCCCCACTGAAGTCACGAAAATCTTGCCGTCGCCGATCTTGCCGGTGCGTGCAGCTTTGACGATCGCTTCGATAGCCGCGTCGGTGAGTTTTTCCGGCACCACCACTTCGATTTTCACTTTGGGTAGAAAATCCACCACATATTCGGCGCCGCGATAAAGTTCGGTATGGCCTTTCTGCCTGCCAAAACCTTTTACTTCGGTTACGGTCAGGCCGCTTACCCCGATTGTGGACAAAGCCTCGCGTACTTCGTCGAGCTTAAAGGGTTTGATCACCGCCTCGATTTTTTTCATCAGGTTTCTCCAACTGCCAAGATTCTTAGTATAGTGCCAAAAGCAAAATAGATAAATGAAGCCGCAGCGAACCCCGGGACGAATCAAATATCCCGGTACTTGGAAGTAATCGGATAGCGCCAGTCCTTGCCGAAACCACGGTGGGTGATGCGGATGCCCACCGGGGACTGGCGGCGCTTGTACTCGCTGGATTTAATAAGCCGCACCACGCGCTGCACGTCATCCGCGCTGAAACCGCTGCGTATAATTTCTTCCGGGCTCAAATCCTGCTCCACGTAGGCCTCCATGATGGCATCCAGGGTGTCATACGGCGGCAGGCTGTCCAGGTCGGTTTGATCGGGCTTCAATTCGGCAGAAGGTGCGCGCTCAATCACACGCTTCGGTATCACCTGGGACAGGCTGTTGCGATAGCGCGCAAGCCGGTACACCAGGGTCTTGGCTATATCCTTGAGCACCGCAAATCCCCCTGCCATATCGCCGTAAAGCGTGGCATAACCCACGCCCATTTCACTTTTGTTGCCGGTGGTGAGCACGATCGCGCCAAATTTGTTGGAGAGCGCCATAAGCAAGGTACCGCGGATGCGCGCCTGCAAATTTTCTTCCGTCGTGTCGGGGGGCAGGCCGGCAAATTCAGACGCCAACGCACCGAGAAACTGATCGAACATCTGCTTGATGGGAATCTCGCTGTAGCGCACCCCCAGGGTTTGGGCAATGCTGCGTGAATCCTCCACGCTCATATTGGCAGTATAGGGCGAAGGCATCATCACCGCGCGCACCTTGTCCGCGCCCAGCGCATCCGCGGCGATAGCGAGCGTCAACGCCGAATCAATGCCGCCGGAGAGACCTACCAGCGCGCCGTGGAACCCGTTTTTCGTAACATAATCGCGCACCCCCAGGCACAACGCCTGGTACACGGTGGCTTCCAGCGTTTGCGCCGGCGCCTTGTCGCCGGGGACAGGAACGCCGTTTTCCAGCGTCACCCAGTAAAGCCCCTCGCGAAACGCCGGAAATTGGTGTGTGATCTCTGCTTTCTGGTTCACCGCGAACGAAGCGCCGTCGAATACCAGTTCATCCTGCCCGCCGACCAGGTTGGCATAAATAATCGCCATCCCGGTTTCATGCACGCGCTCCTCCACCACCTCGTAGCGCGTCGATTGCTTGTTCATGTGGTATGGGGAAGCGTTCAGCACCAACAGCACTTGCGCACCCGCTTGTCTTGCGCATTGCGCCGCGTGCGGCTCCCAGATGTCGGCGCAAATATTCACGCCGAAGCGCACCCCATCAAGCTCGAATACGCACGCTTCCGTTCCCGGAACAAAATAACGCTGTTCGTCGAATACGGTGTAATTCGGTAGCTTCAGCTTATGGTAGGTGGCAATAATTTTGCCATCCCTGATCACCGAGGCGGCGTTATAGCGTTTTTCTCCTACCGCAAGCGGGTGGCCTGCCACCACGGCGACGCCATGCACTTTGTTCGCCAAATCCTGCAGGGCTTCCTGGCAGGCGCGATAAAAGCCCTCGCGCAACAGCAGGTCTTCCGGCGGGTAACCGGAAAGGCACAATTCCGGCGCCACCATCAAGCTCGCTTTCCCGGCTTTGGCCTGATCTGCGAAGCTCAGGATTTTCGCTGCGTTGCCGGCAAGATCGCCGACCGTAGCATTGATTTGAGCGACCGCTATTTTCATCGCATCAATATAACATTTTTTGCTTGCGCCACCCGAACTGAGCCGCCACAATATCAGCGCGCCAGCAAATGATTCGGCATGGGTCTAGCATACGTTGGTTTAAAGCAGCATGGACCACTCATACCAAATCAAGGTTGTTGAAACGCTCAGTGAAATTCCGGCGCAAAGCTGGAATGAGCTTGCCGGCGATGCTCCCTTCCTGCGCCATGAATTCTTCAGCGCGCTGCACGAGACCGGCTGTGCCTGTCCGCAAACCGGCTGGACTCCGCGATTTATAACGCTGTGGCAAAACGGCGGATTGGTGGGCGCCATGCCGCTCTACCTGAAAGCACACTCCTACGGCGAATATGTTTTCGATTGGGACTGGGCGGATGCGTACCGGCGTTTCGGACATCGTTATTACCCCAAGCTGCTTTGCGCGGTGCCGTTCACGCCTATTACCGGCAAACGACTGTTGGCAAAAACGCCCGAGCAAAAATCGCTGATGCTGAGTGCGGCTCTGGAGTTCGCGCAGCAATCGGGCGCATCTTCGCTGCATTGCTTGTTTCCGCAGGATGCAGAGGCGCAACAATTGCAATCGCATGGCCTGCTATTGAGAGAGGGGGTGCAGTTTCACTGGGAAAACCACGGCTACCGCGATTTTGCCGGCTTTCTCGAGAGGCTCAGCCATCACAAAAGAAAGAACATCCGGCACGAGCGAAGTAAAGTGCAGGATGCCGGAATCACCTGCGAATGGCTGGAAGGCACTGCCATCACTGAAGCACATTGGAGATTTTTCACCGCTTGTTATAACCACACTTACCGCGAGCACTACTCCACGCCCTATCTCAATCTGGAATTTTTCATGCGGCTCGGGGAAACCCTCCCGCAGCATATGTTGTTGATTGTGGCGCGGCGGGAAGGCGTGCCGCTGGCTGCTGCACTTAATTTCCACAACCAGGAGCGCTTATACGGGCGCTATTGGGGGGCAATGGAGTTTGTGCCGGGGCTGCATTTCGAAACCTGCTATTACCAGGCGATCGAATTTTGCATCGCGCGTGGGCTGCGTTATTTCGAAGGTGGCGCGCAAGGAGAACACAAGCTCGCGCGCGGCTTCCTGCCGGTAAGAACCTGGTCAGCGCATTGGCTGGCCCACCCGCAATTCGCGCAAGCCATAGAAAAATATTTGGGCCAGGAGACCCGCGGCATCACGCACTATATTGATGAGCTCACTGAGCACAGCCCGTTCAAGCGCTAAGCCTTTCAGGCCAACAGATCGGCCCGAATACTCTGTGCCCACCCCCAGCCGTACTGTCGCTCGAGTTCGGTAGACGCATGAGACAACCCGACGCCGCCTTCCACCGCCAGCGTGGTTTTCTTCTCCGGTCCAAGGCTAATTGCCGCAGCGCGCGGTAAACTTGGGACGGGCTATTCGATAGGACCCCAGACTAAACGACGCTTTCGGCTTGATCGGCAAAAACCAGGCGTATTTTTTCCTGGTCGTCAAGATCGACCGTCACCTTACCGCCATTGGCCAGCTTGCCGAACAGCAGTTCATCGGCAAGCGCGCTGCGGATCGTGTCCTGGATCAGCCTGGCCATGGGGCGCGCACCCATCACCGGATCGAAACCGCGTTTGGCCAGGTAACTCTTCAGCGCGTCGGTAAAGTGCGCGTCAACTTTCTTCTCCTGCAACTGCTCTTCAAGCTGCATCAGGAATTTATCCACCACCCTGAGAATCACCTCATGGTCAAGCGCGGCAAACGAGATGGTGGCATCAAGCCGGTTCCTGAATTCTGGAGTAAACAGGCGCTTGATTTCCACCATTTCATCTCCAGCGTGCTTTCCGGGGGTAAAACCGATGGCAGTCTTGGAGAGCGATTCCGCTCCGGCGTTGGTGGTCATGACGATCATCACGTTGCGGAAATCGGCCTTGCGCCCGTTGTTGTCGGTGAGCGTGCCATGGTCCATCACCTGCAACAGGATGTTGAAAATGTCGGGATGGGCTTTCTCGATTTCATCCAACAGCAGCACCGAGTAAGGATGCTTGGTAATCGCCTCCGTAAGCAAACCGCCTTGGTCAAATCCCACATAGCCGGGCGGGGCGCCGATCAGGCGCGACACCGCATGCCGTTCCATATATTCGGACATATCGAAGCGGATCAACTCAACACCCATGATATAAGCAAGCTGGCGCGCTACCTCGGTCTTGCCCACTCCGGTCGGGCCGGAGAACAGGAACGAACCGATCGGCTTTTGCGGATTGCTAAGGCCGCTCCGCGCACTCTTGATCGCGGCGGCGAGCGCGTCTATCGCCCGGTCCTGGCCGAATACCACCGCTTTCAAATCGCGATCGAGGTTTCTTAGCGCGGTGCGGTCATCGGTGGACACATGCTGCGGCGGGATGCGCGCAATTTTAGCGATGATTTCCTCGATCTCATGCTTGCTGATGACCTTTTTCTGTTTGGACTTGGGCAGGATTTTCTGCGCCGCCCCGGCTTCGTCAATCACATCTATCGCCTTGTCCGGCAGATGGCGGTCATTGATATAGCGCGCCGACAGTTCCGCAGCGCTGCTGAGCGCGGCGGCGGTGTATTTCACCCCGTGGTGTGATTCAAAACGCGATTTCAGCCCGCGCAGGATAGCCACGGTCTCATCAATGCTCGGCTCCACCACGTCGATTTTCTGGAAGCGGCGCGACAGCGCATGGTCTTTTTCGAAAACCCCGCGGTATTCGTTGTAAGTGGTGGCGCCAATGCATTTCAGCTGCCCCTGGTTCAACGCCGGTTTAAGCAGGTTGGAAGCGTCCAGCGTGCCGCCTGAAGCCGCGCCCGCGCCAATCAGGGTATGAATCTCGTCGATGAAGAGAATGGCGTTGGGATTGTCCAAAAGCTGTTTCAACACCGCTTTCAGGCGCTGCTCGAAATCGCCGCGGTACTTGGTGCCGGCAAGCAGCGCGCCCATATCCAGCGCATAGACCTGGCTGTGCTTCAGCACCTCGGGCACATCGCCTTCCACGATGCGCCGGGACAGGCCTTCGGCAATCGCGGTCTTGCCCACACCCGCTTCGCCCACCAAGAGCGGGTTGTTCTTGCGGCGCCGGCACAGGGTCTGCACTACGCGCTCAAGCTCGCGCTCGCGTCCAATCAAAGGATCAATCTTGCCCGCCAGTGCCAAGGCGTTCAGGTTCATCGTATAGTTTTCAAGCGCCCCTCCCGGACTCGACTCCTGCTCGGTATCAGCCTCGCTTTCCGCCTTGTTCGCCGAGGTGCCTTGCGGCACTTTGGTGATGCCATGGGAGATGTAGTTAACCACATCGAGGCGGGTAATCCCCTTCTGGTGCAGGAAGTACACCGCGTGCGAATCCTTTTCGCCAAAAATCGCCACCAGCACATTGGCGCCGGTGACTTCCTTTTTGCCGGAGGACTGCACATGGAGGATGGCGCGCTGAATCACGCGCTGGAAGCCTAAAGTAGGTTGGGTATCCACCTCGCCGCTTACTTTCGGGGTGTGCTCGACAACGAAATCACTCAGCACTTTGCGCAGGTCTTCAATGTTGACCGCGCACGCCCGCAATACTTCTGAAGCCGTCAGGTTGTCGAGCAACGCCAACAGCAGGTGTTCCACGGTGATAAACTCGTGACGCTTCTGGCGTGCTTCCATGAACGCCATGTGAAGGCTGACTTCGAGTTCTTGAGCTATCATTCAACTTTCCTCATCACGTTTGTTCCATAACGCACTGCAGCGGATGCTGGTGCTGCTTGGCAAACGACACCACCTGTTCGACTTTGGTCGCAGCGACGTCCTTGGGATAGACGCCGCACACCCCCATGCCTTCCCGATGTACTTTGAGCATGATTTGAGTGGCCTGTTCACGGTTCATCATAAAAATCGTCTGCAGCACCGCAACCACAAAATCCATAGGCGTGTAGTCGTCGTTGAGCAGCACAACCTTGAACATCGCGGGAGGCTTGAGTTTGCTTTTCTTTGCCTCCAGTACCGTGTCTTCGCGTTGCCGGGTAGCCATTAGTAGTTTAAAGCGCTTTCCATCATCTGCCCACTAATTAATAATGTATGCCGATTGCCCGTATCCTTTCAAGTGCACCCCAAAAATATTTTACCCAAACCCTTGACTTAGGCGCTTGAATTGGCGTAAAAGGCAGATTCGGATGTTTGGCTTCAAGTTAGCTGCAGTACCGGTTAAACCGTTTGCGGTCTTGATTCTCAAACAGCGTTCGGGTTTGAGCCCGTTAATTTTTTTCAAGGAAGCAATATGGCAACTGGTACAGTTAAGTGGTTTAACGATTCAAAAGGGTATGGGTTTATTACTCCCGATGATGGCAGCGAAGATTTGTTTGCGCATTTCTCCGCGATCAACATGAACGGGTTTAAGACTCTGAAAGAAGGGCAGAAAGTGTCCTTTGAAGTAACCCAAGGACCAAAAGGCAAGCAAGCATCCAATATACAGACCACGTCCTAAAAATTTTGTGCCTCGGCAAGGATTGCGCCGCGGCACCTTGCAAATGCAAAGCCCGCCAGATTGGCGGGCTTTTTTATTTCCGGCGCTCAGTTTTTAGTGGTCCGGGTGGCTCATGCGCTCGACCAAGGCCTGGCCGAATCCCGAGCAGGAGACCTGGGTGGCGCCGGTCATGAGCCTTGCGAAATCGTAAGTGACGGTCTTCGCCATGATGGTGTCTGCCATCGCCTTGATGATGAGGTCGGCAGCCTCGAACCAGACCATATGCCGCAGCATCATCTCCGCGGAAAGAATCAGTGAGCCCGGGTTGACATAATCCTTGCCGGCGTATTTGGGCGCGGTACCATGGGTTGCCTCGAACATCGCGACCGAATCGCTCATGTTGGCGCCTGGCGCGATGCCGATACCCCCGACCTGCGCGGCCAGCGCGTCGGAAATGTAGTCGCCGTTCAAATTGAGGGTGGCGATCACATCGTAATCCTCGGGTCGCAGCAGAATTTGCTGCATGAAGGCGTCGGCGATCACGTCCTTGATGACGATGTCCCCGGTCGCGAGCTTCATCCACGGCCCGCCGTCCAGTTCGCTCGCGCCGAATTCGCGCCGCGCCAGATCATAACCCCAGTTCTTGAACGCGCCTTCGGTATATTTCATGATGTTGCCCTTGTGCACCAGGGTCACTGATTTGCGGTGGTTGTCGAGCGCGTACTGGATCGCCTTGCGCACCAGCCGCTCGGTGCCTTCGCGCGACACCGGCTTGATGCCGATGCCCGATGTCTGCGGGAAGCGGATCTTGGTCACTCCCATGTCTTTGATGAGAAAATCAATTACTTTCTTGGCTTTCTCTGATCCCGATTCCCACTCGATGCCGGCGTAGATGTCCTCGGAGTTCTCGCGAAAAATCACCATGTCGGTTTTCTCGGGGTGCAGCAGCGGGCTCGGCACGCCCTTGAAATAGCGCACCGGGCGCAGGCAGACGTAAAGATCCAGTTCTTGGCGCATCGCCACGTTGATGGAGCGGATTCCCCCGCCCACAGGAGTAGTCAGCGGGCCCTTGATCGACACCACGTATTTGCGCGCCGCATCCAGGGTTTCGTCCGGCAGCCACATGTCCTTGCCGTAGATCTTGGTGGATTTTTCGCCGGCATAGGTCTCCATCCAGACGATTTTACGCTTTCCGCCGTAGGCCTTCTCTACCGCGGCATCCACGACCTTGCGCATCACCGGCGTGATATCCACACCGATGCCGTCGCCCTCGATAAACGGGATGATCGGATGGTTCGGAACGCCTAAGGATTTGTCTGCATTAACGCGAATGATTTCGCCATCAGACGGCACCTTGATATGCTTGTACATGTGGAGCCCTCGTCGAAAAGAATAGAGTGTAAGATTCCGCTCAGGTCTTATATCTTATATAATACATTATTTTTTAATGCCCTGGCGAGGTTTCATTCTACCCATTAGCGTCGGCACGCGTGCATATCCGGGATCGCCGCGCAGCGGGATTTTTATCACGGGTCGGTTGCTGACATGGGACCCAATATCGGAAGAATAAAACATGCATTATGTTTATTCCGACCGGCGTGCCGTGAGTGAAGCGGTACTCAATTAAAATTGTGTTTGATCGATTTCTCACTCGGCCCGGTCAAAAAATACTGTTTTTTGCTCTGCACAATAAAGCCTTTATTCACAACCTTAAATACCCCACAT
Source organism: Gammaproteobacteria bacterium (assembly GCA_041495205.1). GTDB lineage: Bacteria > Pseudomonadota > Gammaproteobacteria > Burkholderiales > JAHFRG01 > JAHFRG01. The sequence continues at coordinate 32,613 of JBGQCF010000002.1, read as the reverse complement.
GATTGCGAAATTATAATTTAATATTCTAATTAATAATGTATTACTAAATACTGGTGCAACGCATACAAAGATTATACATTTTCAAAATTACCGTGCTATACTCCCCGCAACATCACGAAACGCTCGCCCAAGCCACAGGCGGCGTAAATTTGGGCCGATGTTAAGCACATCAACAGCCCATCAGGTTTGCCGGACCCGATCTCTGGCTACCCGTGAAACGAATTGTCGACGGGGTTTTGCCCGCGCGCAATTTATTTCAACATACCGGTTTATCGTTATGACCCGCTTACCCGACCGGGACGGCAGGTCATGCTACCGGCATGATGGGAGCTGGGGTTCGCGCCGTTCGCAACTAAATTTCCCAGCCTGTCTAAAAATTTATAGTTAGGGAAAACTACATGAGCAATGATCTGGAAATAGCACGAATCAAAAAAGAATGGGCTGAAAACCCGCGCTGGAAAGGCATCAAGCGCGTCTACACAGCTGAAGATGTGGAGCGTTTGCGTGGCAGCGTGCACATCGAACATACGCTCGCCAAGCGCGGCGCGGAAAAGCTGTGGAAACTGGTCAACGAGCAGCCTTATGTGAACGCGCTCGGCGCGCTTACCGGCAATCAAGCCATGCAGCAGGTAAAGGCCGGCCTGAAAGCCGTCTATTTATCCGGCTGGCAGGTAGCGGCGGATGCCAACCTTGCGGGCCAGATGTATCCCGACCAATCCCTCTATCCCGCGGACAGCGTGCCCGCGGTGGTAAAGCATATCAATAATACGTTCATGCGCGCCGACCAGTTGCATCACGCCGAAGGCAAGGACGACATCGATTGGTTTGCGCCGATTGTCGCCGACGCCGAAGCGGGTTTCGGCGGCGTGCTTAACGCGTTTGAATTGATGAAAGCCATGATCGAAGCGGGCGCCGCGGGCGTGCACTACGAAGACCAGCTGGCCTCGGCCAAGAAATGCGGCCACATGGGAGGCAAGGTGCTGGTGCCCACTCAGGAAGCCGTGCAGAAACTGATCGCGGCGCGATTGGCCGCCGATATGTCGGGTGTGCCAACCGTACTGTTCGCGCGCACCGACGCAGAAGGGGCGAACCTGCTTACCTCCGATGTTGACGCGAATGACAAGCCATTTATCACCGGGGAACGCACTTCCGAGGGCTTCTACGTTGTAAATAACGGGCTGGAGCAAGCGGTCTCCCGCGGCCTTGCCTATGCGCCTTATGCCGACCTGTTGTGGTGCGAAACCGGCATTCCCGATCTGGAGTTCGCCAAGAAATTCGCCGAAGCGATCCGCAAGCGGTATCCGAACAAGCTGCTGGCCTATAACTGCTCGCCGTCGTTTAACTGGAAGAAGAACCTGGACGATGCCACCATCGCCCGCTTCCAGCGTGAACTCGGCGCTATGGGCTACAAATTCCAGTTCATCACCCTGGCAGGCTTCCATGCGCTCAACTACAGCATGTTCGAACTGGCGCACGGCTATATGCAGCATGGCATGGCGGCGTTCGTTGAGATGCAACAGAAGGAATTCGCCGCGGCCGCGCAGGGCTTTACCGCAGTCAAGCATCAGCGCGAAGTCGGCACCGGATACTTCGATCAGGTTACTCAGGTAATCCACAGCGGCGAGTCGTCGGTGACTGCGCTTACCGGGTCCACCGAAGAAGCGCAGTTCGGCTAAAGTCCGTCTCAAGAAACGTCGCAGCCCCGCCCGCGCAGCCTGCGGGTGGTTCCCGTGCGGCGTTTTTGATGGCAAATTTTCTGCGTTAAAAGCTTTCAAAACTACAAGGAGAATATCGATGGGCCACCTCCATGCCCACGCGGAAGGCATTGCCGTTCTCGGCACAATCACCCCCGAATTTGCACAAATCCTCACGCCGCAGGCCTTGGATTTTGTGGCCAAATTGATACGCAAATTTGAAGGCCGGCGCCGTGAACTGATGCAGGCGCGCGTTGCCCGCCAGGCGGAATTCGATGCAGGCAAGCGTCCGGATTTTCTGCTGCAGACTAAGCATGTCCGGGAAAGCGACTGGAGCGTCGCGCCAGCGCCGCGCGACCTGCAGGACCGCCGCGTGGAGATCACCGGACCGGTCGAGCGCAAGATGATTATCAACGCGCTGAATTCCGGCGCCAATGTGTTCATGGCTGATTTCGAGGATTCCTGCAGCCCCACTTGGGAGAACATCATTCAGGGACAGGTCAACCTGCGCGACGCGGTACGCCGTACCATCAGTTACGCCTCAAGCGAAGACAAGCAATATAAACTCGATAACCGGACCGCCACTCTCATGGTGAGGCCGCGCGGTTGGCACTTGCCGGAAAAGCACGTGCAGGTCGACGGCCAGCCGGTTTCCGGCGCAATTTTCGATTTCGCGCTCTACTTTTTTCACAATGCCAAACAACTGCTGGCCCGCAACACCGGCGCGTACTTCTACCTGCCGAAAATAGAAAGCCATCTGGAAGCGCGGCTGTGGAACGACATTTTCAACCTGGCGGAGGACGAACTGGGCATTCCTCGCGGCAGCATCAAGGCCACGGTGCTGATTGAAACCATCCTTGCCGCCTTTGAGATGGAGGAAATTCTTTACGAACTGCGAGAGCACTCGGCGGGACTTAATGCCGGACGCTGGGATTACATCTTCAGCTGCATCAAGAAATTCCGCAACGACCCGAACTTCATTCTCGCGGACCGCAGCCATGTCACCATGACCAGCCCGTTTATGCGCGCGTACGCACTGCTGCTGATCAAGACCTGCCACAAGCGCGTCACCCACGCCATGGGCGGCATGGCGGCGCAAATTCCGATTAAGAACGATGCCGCGGCAAACGAGGCCGCGCTGGCAAAGGTGCGCGCGGACAAAGACCGGGAAGCGGGCGATGGTTACGACGGCACCTGGGTTGCGCATCCCAAGCTGGTAACTGTGGCGAAGACGTCGTTCGACGCGGTGATGCCGACACCCAACCAGATTCACAGGAAACGCGACGATGTCGCGGTTAAGGCTGCCGATCTCCTCGCCTTTGGCCCGGAAAAGCCGATCACCGAACTCGGCTTGCGCATGAACATCAATGTCGGCCTGCAATACCTGGGTTCGTGGCTCGCCGGGGTCGGCTGCGTGCCGATCAACAATCTCATGGAAGACGCCGCCACCGCTGAAATTGCACGCTCGCAGATCTGGCAATGGATCAGGAGTCCGAAAGGCGTGCTGGACGACGGACGCAAAGTTACCCAGGAACTGTGCCGCGAGCTTTTGCCGCAGGAACTCGCGAAAATCCGGCAAGAGCTCGGGGAGAAACAATACTCCGAGGTCGGGCGCTACGAAGAAGCCGGAGGGATTTTCGATGAAATCACCGCCAATAACGATTTTGTCGAGTTTTTCACCCTGCCGGGGTACGCCTACCTTGACTAAGCGGCCTGGAATAAGCGGCTTTGTCAACCTCCTGCAAGTTTGCGCGTTATGATTATTGACACATTTGTGTCTATTTGATAATTTTTTTAAAAGGAAATACCATGAGCAAATTGTTGTCTAGCCTGGTTGCCGCTATATTCGCTGCGGTGACCCTTTCCGCTGTTGCTGCAGAGCCTGCCGCTCCGGCTGCCACTACCAAAACCGAAGCTGCTCAGCCCGGCAACACGGACAAGAAAACCGAAAAGAAAGCTGAAAAGAAGAAGGAAAAGAAAGTCACCAAGAAAAAACATAAAAAAGAAGAATACAAGGAAGAAAAGAAACCCTAAGCCGGATTCCATTCTGGTACTAGAAGGCAGGGCAAATGCCCTGCCTTTTTTATTCGCAGATTCGCGTCGGCTTTTGGGTTGCCCCCGAAAAAGATAAAATTCCTTTTTGAGCCCGAAAAACACGGCATGATCTGGAAACCGAATATCACGGTAGCTGCGGTGGTGGAGCAGGACGGCAAGTTCTTGCTGGTCGAGGAGCACACGGATGAAGGCGCGGTATTAAACCAGCCGGCGGGACATCTGGAAGCTGATGAAACCCTGCTTGAAGGCGTGGTGCGTGAAACCCTGGAAGAAACCGCATATCATTTCCAGCCCGAGTTTCTGCTCGGCGTTTATCGCTGGCGCAATCCGGGCAACCGAATCACTTACCTGCGCTTTGCCTTTACAGGGCACGTAGCTAGTTTCGATGGACAGCGCAAACTGGACCAAGGGATTATCCGCGCAGTCTGGATGAGCGAAGCGGAAATCCGCGAACAAGCGCACCGCCACCGCAGCCCGCTGGTGCTGCGCTGCGTGCAGGATTATCTTGCAGGCAAGCGCTATCCGCTGGAAATCCTCATCCATTTCGATTGAGCGTATGCACAAAATCGTTCTCTTTCTGTTTCTTGCTTTTTGCCTGCCTGCGCGCGCCGACGAAGTAAAGATCTGCTACAACTATGGCTGCGCGGCGGATGCTGCCGTGACATTCAGCGAGCAGCAGCTTGCAAACGTGGTCGTACTGTTCAAAGGCATATATGATGCGGCGTCTGAACGCGAGGCCATAGCCCAAGCGGTGGGCATGCTCGCGCGCTATGCCGGAGGACAAACTCCGGTTTTTCGCGACAAAGGCAGGGATAACGATGGCGGTGTTGATGGCCGCATGGATTCCGAGGATCACTCAATCAACACCACTGCTTACCTGAGAGTTCTTGAAAAGCGCGGCTTTCTCAAACTCCACCGCGTGCAGAGCCGGGTGGTGCGCGGGGCCACCAAGCCGCACTGGGCGGCGCGCATTGCGGAAATTCGCACTCATCAGGAATTCGCGGTGGATTCCTGGTTTTTCGCCAACGGCCATCCCGCGGTGATTTTCCCTCTCGATGAGTGGTTGAAAGGCGCTAAACCTAATGGTTAAAAAGCGCGTCATCGTCGGCATGTCAGGCGGGGTGGATTCATCGGTCACTGCCTTGCTGCTGAAGCAGCAGGGTTTCGATGTGCTCGGTCTCTTCATGAAAAACTGGGAAGACGACGATACCGACGAATACTGTTCTTCCAGGCAGGATTTGATCGATGCAGTCGCGGTTGCCGACCGTATCGGCATAGACATCGAAACGGTCAATTTTTCCGCCGAGTACAAGGAGCGGGTGTTCAGCGATTTTCTCAACGAATACCGCGCCGGCCGCACCCCGAATCCGGATGTGCTGTGCAACGCCGAAATTAAATTCAAGGCGTTTCTCGACCACGCGCTGCGACTGGGCGCGGACACTATCGCCACCGGGCATTACGCCCAGGTGCGGGAAGCGGATGGAATGTTCCAGTTGCTGAAGGCAGAAGACGGCACCAAAGATCAGAGCTATTTTCTGTACCGCCTGAACCAGGCGCAGCTTTCGAAGACGCTTTTCCCGCTCGGGAAGCTGTACAAGCGCGAAGTCAGAGAAATCGCTAAACGCCAGGGACTGCCCATTCACGACAAGAAAGACAGCACCGGCATTTGTTTTATCGGCGAGCGACCGTTCCGCGAATTCCTGAACCGCTATCTCCCGAAAGACCCCGGTACGATGGAAGCTCCTGATGGCGAAGTGGTGGGCAAGCATATGGGTCTCATGTACTACACCATAGGTCAGCGCCAAGGTTTGGGCATAGGGGGCAAGGGCGAAGCGTGGTATGTCGCAGCCAAGGACATGGCGCGCAATGTACTCATGGTAGTGCAGGGCCACGATCACCCTGCGCTATTCCGTCAGAAACTAACCTGCACCCGTTTAAGCTGGGTGAGCGCGCGGGCACCGCATTGCAACTGGGTGTACTGCGCGAAAACCCGCTACCGGCAGGCCGACGCTGCGTGCTGCATCACGCAGGTGGACGAACACAGCTGCAGCATCGAGTTCGCCGAGCCGCAATGGGCGGTTACCCCCGGGCAATCAGTGGTAATTTACGAGAGCAAAGTATGCCTTGGCGGCGGGATTATCGAGGCTTGAGCGCTTACGCGACAGGCGGCACCGTATCTTTAAACGATGCCCGCTGCATGAGTTTGGCAAAGAGTTTTTCCAGATTGGGGGAGGAAGCGCGCCAATCGATTTCAGGCAAGCGCAAATCGAGAAAACCCAGCGCACAACCTACCGCGATGTCGGAAAGATTATAGGCATCGCCCGAACACCAGTTCTTTTCGCCGAGCTCGCGCGAGACGGCCTTGAGCCCGCTGTCAATCTTGCCGCGCTGACGGGCAATCCAATCCTTGCTTTGCAGCTTCGCGGGACGTCTCGTTTCGATAACGATGGCGGCTGCCGCATCGGAAATGCCGTCCGCCAAGGCCTCCCAGCGCTTGACCAGGGTGCGTTCGCGATTGCCCTCGGGAATCAGCCGGCCCAAGGGAGTAACGGTATCCAGGTATTCAACAATCACCCGCGAATCAAACAGGCTGGTGCCCTCATCCATGAGCAATACCGGCACCTTGCCGAGCGGGTTGTATTCCGGCACCTTGCTGTCTTCATTCCAGGGAAGGTCCACTTGCATCTCATAATCAATGCGCTTCTCGGCCAGCGCCACGCGCACTTTGCGCACATACGGGCTGGTCAGCGATCCAATCAATTTCATGGGGTTCCCGATAAAAGTAATCGTGCGTTTATTATAACATTCCCGTCTCGCCGGACGTGGCGCGGTTGCAGAATTTACTTGGCTTTTTTGAGTGCGCTTAAAACCAGCAGGCGAAGTTGCGGAATCACTTTTTTCTCGAACCACGGATTGCTTTTGAGCCAGCCCCGGTTGCGCGGGCTGGGGTGCGGCAGCGGCAGAAATTCCGGCAGATACTCCTGGTAAGCGCGCACGGTTTCGGTGACCGAGGATTTCATCCTGTCGCCGAGGTAATAGACCTGGGCGTAACTTCCAACCAGCAGAGTAAGCCCAATACGCGGCAGCGCCGCGCGCAGTCTGGGATGCCACAGCGGCGCACATTCGGGCCGCGGCGGCAGATCGCCATTTTCCCCTGTGCCCGGATAACAAAACCCGGTGGGAATGATGGCAATGCGGCAAGTATCGTAGAATTGCACGCGCTCAAGCTTAAGCCATTCGCGCAAGCGGTCGCCCGACGGATCGTTCCAGGGAATCCCGGTTTCATGCACTTTGCGCCCCGGCGCCTGCCCCACGATCATCAGCGTGGCGGTCTCCGCGCCAAGCAGTATCGGCTTGGGCGGATTGGGCAGATGCGCTGCGCACACCCTGCATGCGCGGACTTCCCGCAACAAGCGGGCAAATCTCCTTGAATTTGGCTCAAGCGTCCGCACATTTCACCTGTGATAAAATACGCTTGTTGAGTAAAGGCCCAAAATGAAACCCTTGACCGCGCTCTCCCCGCTCGACGGGCGCTACCATAATAAAGTCGAAGCCTTGCGCAAGTATTTCAGCGAGTATGCGCTGATCCGCCATCGCATCCAGGTGGAAATCGAATGGCTGAAAGCCTTAAGCCGCGAGCAGGCGATTACCGAAGTCCCGCCGTTTTCCGGCGCCACCCTGAAACAACTCGATGCGCTTGCGGCCAACTTTACCGAGGCCGACGCGGAAGCGGTAAAAACCGTCGAGTCACGCATCAATCATGATATCAAAGCCATTGAATACTGGCTGAGAGAGCATCTCTCGGGCAACCCGGAAATCGCAAAGGTTTCCGAATTCATTCATTTTGCCTGCACTTCGGAAGATATCAACAATCTCTCCTACGCCCTGATGCTGAAAAGCGCGCGCCAACAGGTGATGCTGCCCGCGCTCAAAGAAATCATCAGCACGCTCACCGAGCTTGCGCACCAACATGCGGCGACTCCCATGCTTGCCCACACACACGGCCAGCCCGCCTCCTCCACCACTTTGGGCAAAGAGCTTGCCAATGTCGCCTACCGCCTGCGCCGGGCCGAGCAGCGCATCGCCGCAGTCAAGCTCCTTGGCAAAATCAACGGCGCGGTGGGAAACTACAACGCGCACCTCGCCGCCTATCCGGATTTCGACTGGGAAAAATTCGCGCAAGCTTTTGTCAAGAGCCTCGGCTTTGAATTCAACCCCTACACCATCCAAATCGAGCCGCACGATTACATGGCGGAACTGTTCGACGCGTTTGCCGGAGCCAACAACATCCTGCTCGACCTCGACCGCGATATGTGGGGCTACATCGCTCTGGGTTATTTCAAGCAACGAGCCGATGAAAAGGAAGTCGGTTCCTCCACCATGCCGCATAAGGTGAACCCGATTGATTTCGAAAACTCCGAAGGCAATCTCGGGCTCGCCAATGCGCTGTTGCGGCATTTGAGCGACAAGCTGCCGGTGTCGCGCTGGCAGCGCGATCTCAGCGACTCAACGGTTTTGCGCAATATCGGGGTGGCGCTGGGCTATACCCTGCTCGGCTGCGATTCCTGCCTCAAGGGCTTGCACAAACTTGAAGCCAATCCGCAACGCCTGATGCAGGATTTGGAACAGAATTGGGAAGTGCTGGCGGAACCCATACAAACGGTGATGCGCCGCTACGGAGTGGCCAATTCCTACGAACAACTGAAACAGCTTACGCGGGGGAAAAACGGCATCACGCGCGAGACACTGCACAGTTTCATCAATGGCCTGGCGATCCCGCCGAACGAAAAAAAACGGCTGCTGCAAATGACACCCTGGAATTACATCGGTAAAGCAGCCGAACTCGCAAAGAGAATCTAGCCCCCGCAAGCGGGGGAAGGCTGGGATAAGGATTAGCGCGCCCGGCTGCGCAAATATTCAACCACGCCGGGCAGGATAGAAACAAATATAATCAGAAAAATGAACGCGGTCAGATTTTGTTTCACCAGCGGAACATTGCCGAAGTAGAAACCTCCGAACACGAAAAAGCTGATCCAGAACACACTCCCGCCCAGACTGTACAGCACAAAGCGCAGATAGCGCATGCGCCCGATTCCTGCAACAAAAGGCGCAAAAGTGCGGATGATGGGAATAAAGCGCGCCACTAGGATGGTCTTGCCCCCGTGTTTTTCGTAAAAACGCTGAGTTTTTTCAAGATAGCTGCGGTTGAAGAAGCGCGATTGCTCTTTGCGTAACACCTTGGGGCCGAGGTAACGGCCAATCCAGTAATTGGAGTTGTCGCCTGAAAATGACGCAGCCATGAGCAATATCGCAACTCCCTGCAGGTTGAGCGCGCCTGTCGCCGCCAATGTTCCGGTTACGAAAAGTAATGAATCCCCCGGCAGAAATGGCGTCACCACCAAGCCGGTTTCGCAGAAAATGATCAGGAACAGAATCAGGTAAATCCAGCCGCCGTAGTTCTGCAATAGCGACAGCAGATGCTGATCAAGATGGGTCAGCAGGCCGAAAAAGCTGGAAATGACTTCCACGTCGGGCGCGCCGTTACGGGGTTTGCGTCGCGGCTTGTTTATCCGGCTTGATGAAATCCTCGCGCGTCACGCCGAGCCACATCACGATAGGACTCGCCACCAGCACCGAGGAATATATGCCGAAGAGAATCCCGATGGTGAGCGCCAGCGCAAAATAATGCAGCGTTTCGCCGCCGAAAAACAGCATCGAGGTCACCATCAGCTGGGTGCAACCGTGAGTGATGATGGTGCGCGACATGGTGCGGGTAATGGCGTTGTTGATGATCTCCGGCGTGCTCGCCCTGCGCATCTTGCGGAAGTTTTCGCGTATCCGGTCAAACACCACCACCGACTCGTTCACCGAATAGCCGAGAATTGCCAGCACCGCTGCCAGCACGGAGAGCGAAAACTCCCATTGGAAAAAGGAAAAGAAGCCGAGAATGATGACCACGTCGTGCAAATTGGCAATGATCGCGGCAAACCCGAATTTCACCTCGAAGCGCATCCACAGGTAGAGCACGATACCGATGGAAACCAGCAGCAACGCTAATGAACCGTTGTAGACGAGCTCTTTGCCGACTTGGGGTCCCACGAATTCCACCCGCCGCATCTGCACCGTTTTATCGTCCTGACGCAGCGCATCCAGCACCTGCTCGCTCAACTTGGCGCCGGTTATGCCGGTTTTGACCGGCAGCCTGATCAACACATCGCGCGAGGTGCCGAAATTCTGCACGCTGGCGTCACTAAAGCCCAGCTTTCCCAGGGACTCGCGGATTTTGTGAATGTCGGCCGTCTGCGTGTAATTGACTTCCATCACCGTGCCGCCGGTAAAATCCACGCCGAAATTCAAGCCTTTGGTGGCAAGGAACACCACCGCGAGAATGAACGTGATGAGGGAAATCACGTTGAACACCAGCGCGTGGCGCATGAACGGGATGTCGTGTTTGATTCTGAAAAATTCCATGGTTATATCCTGGATCAGCCTTTGTTTTCAGCCGCCGGGTGCCATGCTTGGCCGGCGGAAAGTTTCTCCAGCTTGCGGCGGCTGCCGTAAATCAGATTGACCATGCTGCGCGAGACCATCACTGCGCTGAACATCGAGGTCAATATCCCCAGGCACAGCACCACCGCGAAACCGCGCACCGGCCCCGAGCCGAACATGAACAGCGCAATGCCGGCGATCAGCGTGGTAATGTTGGTGTCGAGAATGGTGCCGAAAGCGCGTTCGTAGCCGGCGTGGATCGCCGCCTGCGGCGTGGTGCCGCTGCGGAGTTCTTCGCGGACGCGCTCGTTGATCAGCACGTTGGCGTCAATCGCCATGCCCACGGTGAGCGCAATGCCCGCCATGCCGGGTAGGGTGAGCGTCGCTTGCAGCATGGAAAGCAGCGCCACCAGAAACAGCACGTTGACCGCCAGCGCCACCACCGAAATCAAACCAAACAGCAGATAATACGCGATCATGAAAATGGCAATCGCGGAAAACCCGATCCACGTGGAATGAAAGCCCCGCTTGATATTGTCGGCGCCGAGGCTCGGCCCCACGGTGCGCTCCTCGATGATTTCCATAGGCGCAGCCAGCGCGCCTGCACGCAGCAGCAAAGCGATATCGCGCGCTTCCTCTACATTCATCCGGCCGCCGCTGATCTGTACTCTGCCCCCGCCGATCTCGGCGCGAATGACCGGTGCAGTCACCACTTCCGCCTTGCCTTTTTCGATGAGCAAAACCGCCATACGTTTGCCGACATTTTCGCGGGTGACCAGCTGAAAAATGCGTGCGCCGGCGCCATCCAGCGTGATATGCACCGCGGGCTCCCCGGTCTGCCCGTCGTAGCCCGGCTGGGCATCGCTGATGCGCTCGCCCGTCAGCACCACATTCTTTTTCACCAGCACCGGAATACCGTTTCTTTCTTTGTAAAGTTCGTCGCCCAGCGGAAGTTGTCCCTGGGCCGCCGCTTGCAGCGAAGCCGGATCCGAGTGCTCTTCATCCACCATGCGCACTTCCAGAGTCGCGGTGCGCCCAAGTATGTCCTTTGCTTTTGCCGTATCCTGTACGCCAGGCAGTTGCACCACCACACGGTCGGCGCCCTGCTGCTGGATAATCGGCTCGGCCACGCCGAGTTCATTTACGCGGTTGCGCAGCGTGGTGATGTTCTGCTGCAGCGAGAATTCCTGAACCCTGGTCTGCGCCGGCGGTGTGAGCGTGGCAGTAAGCTTCGGTTCGCCGTCGTCCACTTCTTTCAGCGCCAAATCGGGAAAGCTCTTGCTGATTTCGGCCAGGCCCTTGGTGCGGGATTCGACGTCCCTGAATTTGACCGTGACCGCCTGCCCATCGCGGGTGACGCCGGAGTAGGCAATTTTTTTCTCGCGCAGGCTGCTGCGGATGTCATTGGTATAGCGTTCCGCCGCCTTTTCCAGCGCTGCTTTCATGTCCACCTGCAGCAGGAAATACACGCCGCCGCGCAAATCCAGCCCCAGGTACATGGGAAGCGCGCTGATGTTGGAGAGCCAGTGCGGGGAACTCGACAGCAGGTTAAGCGCAATCACATAGTCATCGCCCAACTGCGATTGCAGCACATCCTTGGCTTTGAGTTGAGTATCGGTGTCGGCGAAGCGTACTTTAATGGTGTTGACGTCGAGAAAGGCGCCTTGTACGGGAACTTTCGCTTTGGCGAGCGCCTCTTGCACTCGCTGCAACAGGCCGGTATCCACTTTTAGCGCCGATTTGGCCGGAAGAATCTGCACCGCGGGAACTTCGCCGAACAGATTGGGCAGTGTATAGATTAATCCCAGCAGCAGCGCAACACCGATAAGGATGTATTTCCAGAGCGGGTAGCGGTTCATCGCTAATTGGCGTTCTTGATGCTGCCCTTCGGCAGCAACGTCTGAATCGCCGCCTTCTGCACTTGAATTTCCACGTTCTCGGCCACTTGCAGCGTCACGTAGTTGTCGCCGACCTTGATGACCCTGCCCAGCACCCCGCCGCCGGTGATGACTTCGTCACCTTTTTGCAGCGACTCCGTCATCGTCTTGTGTTCCTTGCCGCGCTTCATTTGCGGCCGGATCATCAGGAAATACAGCAGCGCAAACAGCAACACCAGGGGCATCAACCCAATCCAGTCCAGCCCTTGCTGCGCAGGCGCCGCGGTTTGCGCAAAAGCTTCGCTCATCAGCACGTTCACCCCCCTGGACTCAAATAAAGGCGCTATTTTAGCACGCTGTGGCGCGCTTGCTTGAACTCCTCCACAAAATCGGCAAAGCGGCCGGCTGAGATGGCAGTGCGCAGCCCGCGCATCAATTGCAGGTAGTAATACAGATTGTGGATGGTGTTAAGTCGTGCCCCGAGAATTTCATTGACCCGCTGCAAGTGATGCAAATAAGCACGGGTGAAGTGCTTGCAGGTGTAACAGCTGCAGTTCTCATCAAGAGGCCGCACATCGTCGCGGTATTGGGCGTTCCTCAACTTGATCGTGCCGTGCCGGGTAAAAATCCAGCCGTTTCGGGCATTGCGCGTCGGCAATACGCAATCGAACATATCCATTCCCTCTCCCACTGCGTTCACAATGTCCTCCGGAGTGCCCACTCCCATCAAATAGCGCGGCTTATCCTGCGGCAATTGCGAAGCGATGTGTTTGAGAACGCGTTGCATGTCGCGCTTGGGCTCGCCCACCGACAGCCCGCCGATGGCGTAACCATCAAATCCGATATCAACCAAACCCCGTAGCGATTCCTCGCGCAAGTGTTCGTGCATGCCACCTTGAACGATGCCGAACAATGCGTTGCGATTGCTTTCATGCGCGCGTTTCGAGCGCTCCGCCCAGCGCAAGGAAAGCTGCATTGACTTCCTCGCTTGTCCTTCATCCGCGGGGTAAGGCGTGCATTCGTCGAACACCATCGCGATATCCGCATTCAGCACGCGCTGGATGCGCATTGCTTCTTCAGGCGAGAGGAAACAACGGTCGCCGTTTACCGGCGACTGGAATTGCACGCCCTCTTCACTCACCTTGCGCAACTTGCCCAGGCTGTATACTTGGTACCCGCCGGAATCGGTGAGTAGCGGCCCGTCCCAAGCCATGAAGCGGTGCAAGCCGCCATGCGCTTCGATGACCTCCAACCCCGGACGCAGCCACAAATGAAAGCTGTTGCCCAATATGATGTCGGCGCCTATTTGCTTCAGCTCGGCAGGGCTCAGTGCTTTCACAGCACCGTAGGTGCCGACCGGCATGAAGGCGGGTGTTGCCACGGTGCCGTGATCAAGCGTGAGCGCCCCGCAGCGGGTGCGACCATCTTGGGCTTTTAATTCAAATTTCATTCGTCAAAACCTCTTTTCACCGCGGAGACGACGCAGAAAAATACAAAATCAATCAGGATTGTCAGGATGACGCAGGATTAACAAGATTCAATCCTGTAAATCTTGTAAAAATCCTGTTAATCATGTGCATTAAGGTTTTCCTCGGCGTCCTCCGCGGTTAATCCTGTCTTTCAATCAGCATGGCATCACCGTAGCTGAAAAAGCGGTAGCGGAGCTCCACCGCGTGGCGGTAAGCACGGCGTATGTTTTCCATTCCGCCAAAAGCCGAAACCAGCATCAGCAGCGTGGAGCACGGCAAATGGAAATTGGTAAGCAGCCGCTCCACCACCCGAAAACGGTAGCCCGGGGTGATGAAGATGTCGGTTTCGCCGCTGCCGGCTTGCAATCGGCCTTTTGTTGCTGCCGCTTCCAGCGCGCGCAGGCTGGTGCTGCCCACTGCCATGACGCGTCCGCCTTCCCGTTTCGCCATTTCAATCATGGATACCGTCTTTGCGGGGACGCTGTACCACTCGCTGTGCATTTTATGCTTGGCGATATTTTCCACTCGCACCGGCTGGAACGTTCCTGCGCCCACATGCAACGTCACAAAAGCTATCCTTACTCCCTTCCCGCGCAGATTGTCGAGCATCGCCGGGTCAAAATGCAAACCAGCGGTGGGTGCCGCCACTGCGCCCGGTTCGCGCGCATACACGGTCTGATAACGCGTCTCGTCGAGCTCTGAAGCGGGGCGCGAGATGTAAGGTGGCAGCGGCATCGCGCCAAACTGCTCCAGCAGGTTCCATACCGTTTCTTTGCTCTCAAAGCGCAGCTTGTAGAATTCACCCCGGCGCTCTTCCACTATCGCGTGCAACTGCTTTGCCAGAATCAAGCGCGCGTTTGGCCGGGGCGCATGGCTGGCGCGCACTTGTGCCAAAACATCATGGTCGCCAAGAATCCGCTCGACCAGTATTTCCACTTTACCGCCGCTTTCTTTCTCCCCGAACAGACGGGCTTTGATGACACGGGTATCATTCAACACCATCACATCGCCAGCCTTCACGAATTGCGGCAAGTCGCCAAACCGGCAACCGCGCAAATTGCCGCTTGCGCCATCAAGATAAAGTAAACGGCTCGCGTCGCGCTGCTCAGCGGGAACCTGCGCAATCAATTCCTGCGGCAATTCATAATCAAAGTCCCTGGTTTGCATGGCTGTCGCACATGACTATTGATGAGATAGGCCTAATCTTGCCCGGAAAATACTTTTTAGTGGATAATCCCCACTCTTTGGAACCTCTTGACAAGCCCTACTTGGGGAATTTGTTCAGAGGTTCCTAAGCCGGGATGGCGGAATCGGTAGACGCGCCGGACTCAAAATCCGGTGGTGGCAACACCATGAGGGTTCGAGTCCCTCCCCCGGCACCAGTCGCGGCCCATGCCGCAGCGCCGGATTTCAGTGCAGGCTCATGCGCCGCAGGCCGCGTGAGCCGGAACTAAAATCCCACCCGATCATGAGGGTTCGAGTCCCTCCCCCGGCAGCAATAAAAAAAGCGGCTTGCAAGCCGCTTTTTCATTTCACTGTAAACTCAAGCCCGCTGCATTGGAATTTCCTGGCGCCGGTCGAGAATGCGGTTGTGCTCGTCCACGTAAATCAGTTCGGGATGATATTTTTGCAGCTCCAGTTCCGAATAAACAGCATAAGTCGCAATAATCAGAAGATCACCAAGGTTCGCTTTGTGCGCCGCAGCACCATTGATTGAAACAATTCCGGAATCGCGCTCGGCGGGGATGGCATATGTGGTAAAGCGCTCGCCGTTAGTGATGTTGTAAATATCAACCTGCTGGTATTCGCGGATGTCCGCCGCATCCATCAGCCTCTGATCAATCGCGCAGGAACCTTCGTAATGCAATTCGGCGTGCGTGACGCGCACGCGGTGCAACTTGGCTTTGAGCATGGTTCTTTGCATGACAGCGTCCTCCGCATAAGAGGTGGGTCAGTATAACCCTGCCTAGTCTGTGATACAAACCTCGACGTTATCAATCAGGCGGGTTTCTCCAAGCCATGCCGCGCCCAGCACAACCAAACCTTTATCAGAGGGTTGGGCAGGCTCTAGGGTGGAGGTTTTCCGCACCGCAACATAGTCCACTCGCCAGCCATGGCTGTCAAGGGTTTTTTCGGCCTTTTCCTGCAATCCGTCAAAGTCTCGCTCCCCGGCTTCAATTTGCTCCTTTATATATACGAGCGTGCGGTAAAGGCGCGCCGCCTCAAGACGTTCAGCCGCGCTTAAATAATCGTTTCTCGAGCTTAAAGCCAGCCCGTGGGAGGCACGCTCGGTCTCTGCCGCGATGATTTCAATCGGCAAATTGAGTTCGCGCACCAATTCGCCAATGATGAAAAGTTGCTGGTAGTCCTTTTTGCCGAACACCGCGATTTGCGGCTGCACGATATTGAATAGCTTGAGCACCACGGTGGCGACGCCGCGAAAATGCCCAAGGCGGAACTTGCCGCACAACTCGTTTGCCACCGGCGGCAGATCCACCATCACCCGTTGCGGGACCGGGTAAAGCGCGTTTTCATCGGGGGTGAACACCACGTTCACCCCGCAACTTTTCAGCTTGGCACAGTCTTCCTCCATGGTGCGTGGATATTTTGCGAAATCCTCGGTCGGGCCGAATTGCAGGCGATTTACAAAAATGCTCGCCGCCACGCAAGGCGCATGCGTGCGGGCAAGCTTCATCAGCGCGAGATGCCCCTCGTGCAGATTGCCCATGGTGGGGACAAAAGCGATTTTGCGTTCGCCTCCCAGCCTGGCGCGCAAGGCTTCAATGGTGGAAACGACTTCCATGTTAAAACGAATGTTCCGGGCCGGGAAAGGACTTGGCTTTTACTTCCTTCACATAGGCTTCAATCGCAGCCTGTACGCTGTTTCTGCCTTGCAGGAAGTTTTTCACAAATTTCAGTTTCTTGCCGGGTGAGACATCCAGCATGTCGTGCAGCACCAGCACTTGGCCCGAGCAATCCACGCCCGCGCCAATGCCTATGGTGGGAATCGCAAGTTTCGCGGTCACTTGTTTCGCCAGCGCGGCAGGCACCGCTTCCAGTACCAGCATCCCGGCCCCGGCCTGCTCCAGCATCTTCGCTTCCTGGATCAGCCGCTTTGCCTGGCGCTCACCCTTGCCCTGCACGCGGTAACCGCCGAGTTGATGCACTGACTGCGGTGTAAGCCCGAGATGCCCGCATACCGGAATGCCGCGCTCGGTAAGAAAATCCACGCTTTCCACCACGGCCTCGCCGCCTTCGAGCTTGACCATGTGGGCGCCCGCCGCCATGAGTTGTGCGGCGTTGTCGAAAGTCTGTTGCGGGCTCACCTGAAAAGTTCCGAACGGCATGTCGGCGACGATGAAGGCACGCTTCGAGCCTCGCGCCACACAACTCGTGTGATAAATCATGTCGGCGAGCGTCACCGGCAAAGTGGATTCGTGCCCTTGCAGCACCATGCCCAGCGAATCACCGACCAGCAAAACTTCCACTCCCGCGTTTTCCAGAAGACCCGCAAAGCTCGCATCGTAACAGGTAAGCACGGTGATTTTATCGCCGTCCTGCGCCATTTTATGCAGTGTGTTCAGAGTGATCCGCATCTAGTTTCCCAGACTGAAAAATTCGCGCCCGCCGCGCATTTGCTCAACCCGCTGCAACAATAAATCAAAATCCCCGGGCTCATCAACAAAATTAAGGTTGTCGCTGTTGACGATCAGCAGCGGTGCCATATTGTAATGGTAGAAAAACCGGCTGTAACTCTCGGCAAGCCGCGCCACATAGTGTTCGGAAATGTTTTTCTCGTATGCCTGACCCCGCCGCCGTACGCGCTCAATCAGCGTTCCCACCGACGCCTGCAGATAAATCACCAAATCCGGCCGCGGCGTCTGCGGCTGCAAATGCCGGTAGATGTCATGATACAGGCGGAATTCATCGTCATTCAGCGTAAGCCTGGCGAACAACGGGTCCTTGTCGAGTATGAAATCGGCAATGGTCAGCCTGTCGAACATGTCCATTTGCGCCAGGCCCTGCAGCTGGCTCACGCGATGAAAGAGGAAAAACAACTGCGTGGAAAGCGCATAGCGCGGGATATCCTGATAAAACTTGGGCAGGAAAGGATTGGCGTCCGGATTTTCGAGTAGCGGCTGGCCGTTAAAGCGCTCAGATAAAAGCCGCGCCAGGCTGGTTTTCCCCACTCCAATCGGACCCTCGACGACAATATAACGATACTTATCGGGCAACATGGTTCAGTCTTCCAACAGCCTCTTCAATTGCTGGCCGGCGCAGGCGGCAACCAAGTCGGCCACGGACCCTATACCGGGGATCACGCAATCCGGCGCAATTTCATGCAGCGGCGACAAAACGAACGCGCGCCGGTGCATGCGCGGGTGGGGAATGGTCAAACCATGCTCGTGATGAATGAGATCACCGTATAACAGCAAATCCAGATCCAGCGTGCGCGGCGCGTTGGGAAAGTCGCGTTGCCGGTCGTGGCGCCGCTCGATTTCCAGGAGCGCGACGATCAGCTCGCGCGGGGTAAGCGCGGTTTCGAGCTTGGCCACGGCATTGATAAAATCCGGTTGATTGATATTGCCCACCGGAGCGCTCAGGTAAAGTGAAGAACGCGCGATCAGCCTGGTCTTTGGCAGTGCGCCAAGCTCGGCAAAAGCTTTGCGTATTTGCGTGAGCGGAGCCTCGAGATTGCTGCCCAGAGCGACAAATGCGGTTTCCGTGTTCATGACGTGGTTCCCCCGTCATGGCCCCCTGCGGCGCTGCCCATGACGGGTCTCCTTCTTCTGCTGCGGCGCCTGCGTTTTCTTTGCGGCTCGTCGGCAAGCAGCATGCTGCGGCGCTGTTCATTATTGGTATTTTGAAACGCCGTCCACCATTTTCCGAGTTCTCCCTCCACTTCAGCGTTTTCACAGCGCAGCAGCAGGAAATCGTATGCGGCGCGAAAGCGTGGGTGCTCGAGCAGGCGGAACGGGCGCTTGCCCGCGCGGTTTAACAAACGCGGTTGCATGGACCAGATTTCCTTCATGACCGCGCTGAAACGTTTGGGAATGGCGAGCCTCTCCGCCTGCATGCGTATCACCTGATCCATCGCCTGATGCAGCGCCTGCATGGGATGGACCCCCTGGCTTTGAAGACTTTTCCACGCAGCCAGCACTTCATGCCACAGCAAGGCCGCAAACAGGAAGCCAGGCGATACCGGCTTGTCCTGGCGGATGCGCTCGTCGGTATTCTTGAGCGCCAGCATTACGAAGCTATGACCGAGAGGCTGCTCGACGATTATGTCAAGCATGGGAAAGAGGCCGTGATGCAGGCCGTTCGCTCGCAATGCTTTGACGGACTCGGCGGCATGCCCGGAAAGCAGGAGCTTCAGCATTTCCTCGAACAGCCGCGACGCCGGCACGTTTTGCAGAAGCGGCGCAAGCCTGGGAATGGGTGTACGTGTCGCCGGTTCGATTTCCAGTCCCAGCTTGGCAGCCAGTCGCACCGCGCGCAGCATACGCACCGGGTCTTCACGGTAGCGGCTTTCCGCGTCGCCGATGATGCGCAGCCGCCGCGCCTTGAGATCGGCAAAGCCCCCCTGGTAATCCAATACTTCCTCGGTTGTTGGATCGTAGAACAGCGCGTTGATGCTGAAATCGCGCCGCTCCGCATCCTGCGGCTGATCGCCGAACACGTTATCGCGCAAAATCCGGCCGTGCGCATCGTGCTGCGCATCTTCGGTTTCGGCCTGCGGGCCGCGAAAGGTGGAAACCTCGACCGTCTCGTTCCCGTGCATCACATGCACCAGGCGGAAGCGCCGCCCTATGATATGCGCGCGGCGGAAAGCGGCGCGCACCTGCTCCGGTGTGGCGTCGGTGGCGACGTCAAAATCCTTGGGCGCGAGGCCGAACAGCAAATCGCGCACCGCTCCGCCCACCACATAGGCTGCAAAACCTTTTTCCTTGAGCGTAATGATCGTTTTCAATGCGCCCGGGCTGATTTGCTGCTTTTTGATGCCGTGTATCCGGCGCGGGATAACCAGAGGCACGCCGGGAAACGAAGCTTGTTTATTGAAGACGCGGCGCAGAAGTCTGCGGATCATAAAGATTTGCTTAACGAAAGCAAGCCGGATTATACACTGCGCTCAATCCGCCCCCGGGATAAAGTGCGCATCCCGCCCTTCGCCATATTGCCGCAATCCGCAGTGATAGAGCGCTTCCAGGTTTTCGCGCGTGAGCACTGCCGCGGCTGCGCCGCTCACTATAAGGCCCTGGTCGTGCAGCAGCAGCACCTGGTCGCAATAGCGGGTTACCCACAGCATATCGTGCAGCACCATCAGCACCACTTTGCCCCGCTTTGCGGCAAGCTCGCGCAGCAGATTCATGGTTTGCAGCTGATGCCGCAAATCGAGATGCTGCAGCGGCTCATCAAGCAGCAAATACACCGGATCTTGCGTCAACAGCTGAGCCAGCCGCGCGCGCTGGCGCTCGCCGCCGGAGAGCGAATTCATCTGCCGTTGCGCGAGATCCGCCAGTTCCATATTTTGCAGCGCCTGCCACGCCAGCTCCTCGTCTCTTGCGCTCCAGCCAAACAGGGACGCAACATGCGGATGCCTCCCCAGCAGCACGTACTCGAAAACGCTGCCCCAGAACCAGCTGTCTTCCTCTTGCAGCAGCACACCCAGTGCCTGGCCGAGCTGCCTGCGCGAATAGCTTTGGAGCTGACGGCCGTTAAGTACTATGCTTCCACCCGCAGGTTCATGCAGGCCGCTTAGCGCTTGCAGCAAGGTCGTTTTGCCGCTGCCGTTTTGGCCCAGTATCCCCCAGCATTTACCGGGTTTGAGTTCCAGGCTCAAATCACGGCAAAGCAGTTTGCCGGGATAGTGAAGAAGCAGATTTTCGCAACTTAACATCAGCGTTTTCTTGAGAGCAGCAGCAACATGGCAGGCACGCCGAGCAGCGCGGTCAGCACGCCGACCGGCAGTTGATTGGGCGCCCACAGCGTGCGCGAGAGCGTGTCCGCGGCGGTGAGAAAACTTCCGCCAAGCAGGATCGCCATCGGCAGAAGCCAGCGGTGATCCGCAACGCCGAGCAGCCGCACCAAATGCGGGATGATCAATCCGACAAAACCGATGGTGCCGCCCAGCATCACTGCGCACACCGTTGCCAGCGCAGCGCAGAAATAAATCCCGGTTTGCAGCGGCCATACCGCAACACCCAGGGTTTTGGCTTTGAGTTGCCCGAGGCTTAACACATTAAGGCTGCCAGCCTGCCACTGGCTCAGCGCCGCAAGCAACAGCAGCAGTGCCAGAGCGGGCAGAATGTTCTCGGCGTGCGACAAATCACCCATCAGCCAGAACAGCATGCCGCGTAACTCGGGTGCGGGCGCCAGCACCAGAAGCAGGCTTATCAGCGCGCTGCAGCCCGCCGAGAGCACCACGCCTGTCAGCAACAGCCGGTGCACGTTCCAGCTGCCTGCACGTATGCTCAAGCCAAACACCACCGTAATGGCCGCAAGCGCTCCCAGCAGCGCTGAGAAATTCACCACGCCCCAGCCCGAGCCCAACAGTATCGCGGCGAGCGCGCCCACCGCGGCGCCGCCGGAAATGCCCAGGATATAAGGATCGGCCAGGGGGTTGCGCAACAAGACCTGAAGATAAGTACCGGACAGCGCGAGTAGCGCGCCGCAAACGAATGCGCCTGCGCTCCGCGGCATGCGCAATTGCCAGATCACGTCGTGTTCCAGGCCGGGCGTATTGACCAGCAATGCATTAAACACTTGCGCCGCCGTCAAATCCAGGCTGCCGTAAAGCAGGCTTGCGAACAGGGTCAAAGGCGCAACTGTCAGCAAAACCGCGAGCAAAAAAATACGGGGCATGGATAGTGGCACGGGAATCTAACGCAGACTGATTACCTGCCAGTTGTTTTTCCGGGCATGCGCTTGCAACGTCTCGTCAGGGTCCACTGCGACCGGATGAGTCACCCGTTCGAGCAAAGGCAAATCGTTCAGCGAATCGCTGAAAAACCAGCTTTCTTCAAAGCTTTTTAATTGCATCTCCTGCTCCCGCAGCCAGTGCTCAAGGCAGGCGACCTTGCCCGCGCGGAAACAGGGAGTGCCCGCGACTTTGCCGGTAAACTCGCCACCGTGCTCTTCCGGCTCGGTCGCAATCAGGTGCTCGACGCCGAATTCTTCAGCAATCGGCGCAGTGACAAAACGGTTGGTCGCGGTGATGATCGCGGTGAGATCGCCGTCTTCGATACGGCTTTGCACCAGCGTGCGAGCTTTTTTGCTGATAATCGGCAGTATCCGCTTTTCCATGAACTCGGCGCGCCAGGATTCGAGCTGGCGCCGCGGATGGCGCGACAAGGGCTTCAGCTGAAAATCCAGAAACGCGTCGATATCCAGTGTGCCGGCGCGGTATTGGTCGTAGAAACCGCGGTTCTTTGCTTCGTATACCTCGCGGTCCAATACCTTTTTGTCAATCAGGAATTGCGCCCATTCGAAATCGCTGTCACCGGTGAGAAGCGTGTTATCGAGGTCAAAAAGAGCTAGTTTCACTCTCCCCCCGGAAACAATGGCGAGTGCATGATTTCCCGCAGCAGAGGCAGGGTCACCGGGCGCTTGGTCTGCATGGAATAGTTATCCAGCGCATCAAGCGCCGCCAAAAGCGAAGGCATGTCGCGCCGCCCATGACGCAACAGGTAATCCGCCACTTCCTGCGGCAGCTCGAAACCGCGGCTTCCGGCATGGCTTTTCAGGGCCCGGGCTTTTTCTTCATCGTTAAGGCCGTGCACCTGGAATACCAGGCCCCAGCTCAGGCGCGTAATCAAATCCTCGCGCAGCTTGAGCTGCGCCGGCGGCAAAGCGCCGCTTACCAGCAGCATGCCCGCGCCTTCGCGAATATGGTTGTAAAGATTGAACAGGGCGATTTGCGCATTGCCGCTCAAACGCTCCACGTCATCCACCGCCACCACATCCAGCGGGTCAAGCCCGGGAGCGAATTCGGTGTCCTGACCGCAGCGGATATAAGAAGCGCTCAAATGCTGCTGCCTGGACGCATCCACCATGGCTTTGAGCAAATGGCTGCGCCCCGAGCCGGGACTTCCCCAAAGATAAACGAAGCGTTCTTGCGGTTTGGCGGCCAGCATTTCACGCAGCACCTGAATGAGCTCCGAGTTTCTGCCGACAATAAAATTATCCAGCGTGGGCTGGGCGTGCAACGATAAATCCAGCACCAATTGGTTGTGCATATTCATTGCAAATTTTTAACAGTCACAGCAGTATATAGCCCATCGCCAACACTATGCCAGACCAAAATGAAGTTCAAATCGCTCATCCGGGATGATGGCCGGCCCGCACCCGGGGAAGCCGGATCGCGCGGTGGCCGACGCCGTTAGTGAACCTCTAATTAATTCCCGCAAAGAATCACCACTAGCGGGGCAAACAGGCCGGACAAAAACAGCATGGCTGTCATTACGCCCGGCATGCAACTGATATCGTCGAAGCGTTTGGCATCCATTTCAGGTAAAATTTGTCGTTCTTAAGCCCGCTCCATATTTATAAGGCGATAACTCAACTTGAGCCCGACCGACGCTCCCAAAACCCCGCTCTCCTATCTTGATGCCGGAGTAGATATAGCCGCCGGCGACCGGCTGGTGGAGAACATCAAACTTCTCGCCAAGAAAACCCTGCGGCCGGAAGTGCTGGCAGGCATCGGCGGTTTCGGCGCGCTGTTTGCAATTTCCAAAAACTACCGCGACCCGGTTCTGGTCTCCGGCTGCGACGGCGTGGGCACCAAGCTCAAGCTCGCTTTCCAACTCAATAAACATGATACGGTGGGCATTGATCTGGTAGCAATGAGCGTCAATGATATTCTGGTGCAAGGCGCGGAACCATTATTTTTCCTCGATTACTTTGCCTGCGGCAAGCTCGATGTGGCCACCGCGACCCAGGTGATGCAGGGCGTCGCCAAAGGCTGCGAATTCGCGGGCTGTGCGCTGATTGGAGGCGAGACTGCGGAAATGCCGGGTTTTTATGCCGCCGGCGAATACGATCTCGCGGGATTCGCCGTAGGCGTGGTGGAAAAAGACAAAATCATCAATGGCCGTTCCATCGCCGCGGGCGACGAGGTGCTGGGACTGGCATCCAGCGGCGCGCATTCCAACGGCTATTCGCTGATCCGAAAAATTATCGAGAGGAGCGGCGCAGTTCTCTCTTCCGATTTCCACGGACAAAGCTTGGGTGAGGCGCTGCTCGCACCGACGCGCATTTACGTGAAACCGCTGCGGGAGCTGATGCAACATCTTCCGGTGAAAGGCATGGCTCACATTACCGGCGGTGGGCTTTTGGAAAACATCCCGCGTATCCTTCCTGATAACCTGTGCGCGGAATTGCAGCGCTCGGCATGGGATACACCTCCACTCTTTAAATGGCTGCAAGCGCAGGGCAATGTCGCGGAGCGGGAAATGCACCGTACCTTCAACTGCGGTATCGGCATGGCAGTGGTGGTAAGCCCGGAGCACGCCCAACAAGCGCAAAAACTTTTGCGCACAAGCGGAGAACGAGTGTGGCGCATCGGTGAAATCAAAGAGCGCGCCCAAGGCGGGCCGCAAACCGTGGTGTCATGAAATCCATCGTCGTTCTTATTTCAGGACGCGGCAGCAATCTCGAAGCGATACTGAAAGCGCGGCTTCCTGTCAAAGTCGCCGCCGTCATCAGCAATAATCCGCAAGCCAACGGATTGGCCATTGCCCGGGCGCACGGCATAGAAGCGCTGACGCTCGACCACAAGCAGTTTGCCGGCCGCGAAGCGTTCGATGCCGAGCTCGCTTCGCGCATTGCGGCGTTCAAGCCTGATTTGATTGCGCTCGCGGGTTTCATGCTCATTCTCGGCGATGCATTTTTGGTACGCTTCACCAACCGCATCGTCAATATCCATCCTTCGCTGCTTCCCGCTTTTCCGGGGCTCGACACCCACGCGCGAGCATTGCAGGCGGGAGTAAAAATCCACGGCTGCACTGTGCACTTTGTCACTTCCCGGCTCGACCATGGGCCCATCATCATCCAGGCCGCGGTGCCGGTGCTTGCGGGGGACAGCGCGGACACCCTGGCGGCGCGAGTGCTGGAGCAGGAACACCGCATTTACCCGCAAGCGATCCGCTGGTTTGCGGAAGACCGGCTGGTCATCGAAAAGCAAGGCGTGCGCGTTATAGGAGCTGGAGCCAGGCACCCTGCTTTGCTTTCACCCGGAGTTGATGAATGAGGCTTGTGCTTGTCTTGTTTTCCTGCGTGTGCCTGAATGCGGCGGCGGCCGAATTGCCGCAGCGTGTCACCATCATTTTCGATATAAACCGGGGAAACTTCAGCCTCGGCAGCGGCACCGATGTTCTGGAAACCAACGGCAAGAGCTATTCCATCGTCAGCCAAACCCACCCGACCGGCATTGCGGCGCTCATCCCCAAGGCCAAAATCCGCCGCGAATCGCGCGGCATGATTACTTCCCAGGGCCTGCGTCCGCAGCAATTCCTCGATCAGCGCGGCAAGGAACAGCCTGCCGTCGCCAAATTCGATTGGGAGAAAAAGCGGGTCACATTCGAGCGCGAAGGCAATACGCAAAGTGAAGCGCTGCCAAACATAGTCCACGACAGGTTAAGCGTTGCCTACAGCTTTGCCTTCCGCCAGCCGCCAGACCAGGACTTTCAATTCTTCATGACCGACGGCAAGCGCCTCTCCGAATACCGCTATGTGCTGGTCGGCAGGGAAATCCTGAATACGCCGATGGGTGAGGTGCAAACCGTGCACTGGACCAAACAACGCGAAAAAGAGACCGACCGCGGCGCCGACCTGTGGCTTGCGACCGACCAATACTTTCTGCCGGTGCGCATCATCTTCACCGACAAGGACGGCAGCCGCTACGAGCAGGTCGCAAAGCAAATCAGCTATCAATAGAATGTCTCTTACCGCCGCACGTCTCGAAATGGCGATTGCCGCCTGGCGCGTGATCGCGCCTTTGAACGAGCCGGCTGATAATCTGCTTAGCCGCCACTTCCGCGACCATCCCGAACTCGGCATGCATGAGCGCGGCTTCATCGCCGACACGCTGTTCGGCATGTTGCGGCACAGGCGCTTCATCGAATATCTCGCGGGCAGCACCTCCCCGCGCCGTTTAGTGCTTGCTTATCTCGTGAAACTCTCCGGACTCAACCTGCGCGAAATCGAGCCGCTGTTGAGCCGCGATGAAATGAAGTGGTTGCGCCAAATAAAAGCTCAATCCACGGACGATCTCCCGCTCGCAATTCAATCGGAATTCCCCGACTGGCTGATGGAGAAACTTAAAAGCTTCATGCCGGATGCGGAAATTCTCGCGCTCGGGCGCGGCATGCAAAACCCGGCGCCGCTCGATCTGCGCGTCAACACCATCCGCACCAGCCGCGAAGAAGTGCTGCACAGTCTGGCATCCGAAGGCATCGCCGCACAGCCTACCCCCTATTCGCCGACGGGCGTCCGGCTCAGCCAAAAAATATCGCTGAACCGGCACGCGCTGTTTCTTTCCGGCAAAGTCGAAGTGCAGGATGAAGGCAGCCAGTTGATTTGTTACCTGCTGGCCCCGCGGCGCCACGAAATGATCGTGGATTTCTGCGCCGGCTCAGGCGGCAAGGCGCTGCTGCTTGGCGCCATGATGCAAAACCACGGGCGCGTTTACGCTTTCGATGTGTCGGACAAACGGCTCGTTAATCTCAAGCCGCGCCTGAAACGCTCGGGCCTGAGCAATATCCATCCGCAGCGCATTGCCCACGAAAACGACGCCAAGATCAAGCGCCTTGCGGGAAAAATAGATCGCGTGCTGGTGGACACCCCGTGCAGCGGGCTGGGGACGCTGCGCCGCAATCCCGACCTTAAATGGCGGCAGTCTGCGCAAAGCATCATCGAGCTCAAGCAAAAACAGGCGCTGATCCTCGAGCGCGCTGCGAGTCTCCTGAAATCCGGCGGGCGGCTCGTTTACGCCACCTGCAGCATTTTGCCTGAAGAAAACGAAGAAATCGTGGATGGTTTGTTAAGACAGCACCCGCAATTTAAGCAAATCCATTGCGGCGGGATTCTGGCGCAGCAAAGCATTGCGCTGGATACCGGCGCATCCTTGCGCATCTTGCCGCATACTCATCATACCGACGGTTTCTTTGCCGCAGTCATGGAGAAATTAAATGCATAAATCGCCGAAATACTTCCTTGCTGCCGGATTGATATTGCTCACGGCGCTCACCGCGCCGGCGTTTGAAGGCCCGTTTTTTCCGCGCGGTAAATCCATTGCCGCCGCCGGCACGGTGGAACTTGCATTTACCCCCGAAGATGCCGCGGACAGGATGGTGATCAGCGCCATCAACGGCGCACGCCGGGAGATTCTGGTACAGGCTTTCAGCTTCACTCACAGGGATATCGCGAAAGCGCTGATAAAGGCCAAAAAGCGCGGGGTTGAAGTGCAGCTTATCGCAGATGCGGAGCAAACCGATAAAACCCTGCCGAACATGATCGCAGACATTGCGGCTTCAGGCATTCCGACCTATCTCGATTTCCAGCACCAGAGCGCGCATAATAAAATCATGGTGATTGACGCAGGGACCGCCGACTCAGCGGTCGTCACCGGCTCGTTCAATTTCACCTATGCCGCGCAATTCAAGAACGCGGAAAACCTGGTTGTCTTCCACGGCAATCCTGAAGTGGCCGCGGCCTATCTGCAAAACTGGAAGCGCCACTTGGCGCATGCCTCGCGCTACCGACGATAAATACGGCATCAAAATCCCTTTTCCCCAGCGCGACTTGCGTATCCTAAGCCCGGCCCGCCAGCCAGGCTAACTATGCCAAATTCCGCACATTAAAAGCGCTTTGCTTCCCCACCGATATCGCGTAAAATGGGCAAATTATTATTGATTACTTAATGGAACATAATGGCTTATTTCTCTGGACTTATTGATCTGCCGTGGTGGGGTTATTTCGTTGTCGCCCTGGTTTTCACCCATATCACCATTGCCGCCGTCACCATATACCTGCACCGCTATCAGGCGCATCGCGGTCTGGATTTGCACCCCGTCCCCAGCCATTTCTTCCGCTTCTGGCTGTGGCTCACTACGGGTATGGTTACCAAGGAATGGACGGCGGTACACCGCAAGCACCACGCCAAGGTCGAAACCGAGGAAGACCCGCACAGCCCGCAAATCTACGGTCTGAGCAAAGTGCTGTGGGAAGGCACTGAGCTCTACAAGCAGGAAACCGGCAACCCCGAAACGGTGGAAAAATACGGCCACGGCACTCCTGACGATTGGCTGGAACACAACCTGTACAGCAAGTACACCATTCTCGGCATTTCCATCATGGCGGTGATTGATTTTGTCCTGTTCGGATTCATCGGTGTCACGATCTGGGCGGTGCAGATGATATGGATTCCGTTTTTCGCCGCCGGTGTGGTCAACGGTGTCGGCCACTTCTGGGGATACCGCAATTTTGCTTGCGCCGACACCAGCACCAACATCATACCCTGGGGCATCCTGATCGGCGGCGAGGAACTGCACAACAACCACCACGCCTATGCCTCATCCGCCCGGCTTTCCAACAAATGGTACGAGTTCGACATCGGCTGGATGTACATCCGCATCATGGAAATGCTGGGCTTTGCCCAAGTGAAAAACCTGGCGCCGAAAATCCGCTTCAATTTCACCAAGGCGCAGTGCGACCTGGAAACCCTGCAAGCGGTCATCACCCACCGCTACGATGTGCTCGCCAAATTCGCCCAATCGGTGAAGCAAACCTGCGCCGAGGAAATCCACAAGCTCAGGGAGCGCGTCGCGCACTTCGACGGGCAAACCCTGAAGAACATCAAAAAGCGCTGGTTGCACCAGGATGCCAAATTCTTAAAAGCGCAGGAACGCGCCAAACTCGACGAAGTCCTGAGCAAGAGCAAAGTGCTGGAAACCATATATTCGATGCGCCAGGAACTCGCCGCGCTGTGGCAGCGGTCCACCGCTTCCAAGGAGCAACTCGTAGGACAGCTCGAAGACTGGTGCCACCGCGCCGAAAAAAGCGGCGTCGCTTCGCTGCAGGAATTCTCGCGCAAGCTGCGCTACTACGCATAAAGAATTACAACCAATAAAAAACCCGCCACTTGGCGGGTTTTTTGTTTCATAGTCATTGCGAGCTGCGCGAAGCAATCTCGCTTAATCAGGCCCCTCGCTCCACTCGGGGTGAAATGACCGCGAGAACACTCGCTGTCATTTCAGTTTGACTTCTTTGTAGATTACATGCTTGCGGGCAACCGGGTCGAATTTCTTGAGTTCCAATTTATCCGTCTGGATGCGTTTGTTCTTGGTGGTGGTATAGAAATGCCCGGTGCCTGCGGAGGATTCGAGTTTTATTTTTTCGCGCATGGCGCCGTTCCTTATTTCTTGCCGCGCAGCTCGGCGAGCACTACTTCGATGCCCTTCCTGTCAATCGTGCGCAAGCCGGCATTGGTCAAGCGCAGGTGCACCCAGCGCTTTTCGCTTTCCACCCAGAACTTGCGGTATTGCAAGTTGGGGAGAAAACGGCGCCGGGTTTTGTTGTTGGCATGGGAAACATGGTTTCCCAACATCGGCTTCTTGCCGGTTACTTCGCACACTCTGGCCATGATGCTTTACCTCAATTCGGAAGAGTGCGCATTTTACCTATTTAATGCTTAACTCTCAAGGAATAATTTTATGCCCTGAAAAGCCGTGACCTACAACAATCCACGCTCAGCAAAGGACATAATCGCGCCGCTGCCGACGATAAAATGATCGAGCACTTTTACATCCACCAGCGCCAGCGACTTTTTGAGGGCTGCGGTGAGCGCTTCATCAGCGCCGCTGGGCTCGGCCAGGCCGGAGGGATGGTTATGCGCAAAAATGACTCCCGCTGCGTTGTGATGAAGCGCGCGCTTGACCACTTCCCGGGGGAAAACGCTCGTCTGTCCGAGTGTGCCGCTGAACAATTCCTCCACCGCCAGCACGCGGTTTTGCGCGTCGAGGAAAATTCCCGCAAACACTTCGTACTCACGTCCCGCAAGCGCCAGGCGCAGGTAGTCGCGCACCGCCCTGGGGGAATTGAGCGCGTCGCCGGCTTTGATTTTCTCGTCAAGCGCGCGCCGCGCCATTTCCAGCACCGCCTGCAGTTGCGCGTACTTGGCCGGGCCCAGGCCCAGTGCTTCGCAAAACTCCTTTTGTGTGGTGTTGAAGAGGCGCGTCAGGCTGCCGAAGCGCTTGATCAAGTCGCGCGCCATATCCACCGCGCTTTTTCCCGCCACGCCCGTGCGCAGAAAAATCGCCAGCAGTTCGGCTTCCGACAGGCTTTGCGCGCCCTTGCTCAACAGCTTTTCCCTCGGACGCTCGCCTTCAGGCCAGTCGCTTATCCCCATGATTGGATAACTTTGGTGGTTTCTTAATTCGCATCAATATATTACACTCTGATAGTAACGTAACAGCCTGCGGATGGTTAACATGACCCAAACGAAACGCCTGCTGCTCGGCATCACCGGCGGCATTGCCGCCTACAAGGCGGCGGAATTGACGCGTCTTTTGGTGCAGGACGGCATCGAGGTGCAGGTGGTAATGACCGAAGCGGCTTGCCGCTTTGTCGGCCCCGCCACATTCCAGGCGCTCTCGGGCAATACGGTCTATACCGACCTGTGGGATGCGCGCATCGCCAACAACATGGCGCATATTGATTTAAGCCGCGCAGCCGATTTGGTGGTGGTCGCGCCGGCGAGCGCCGATTTCATCGCCAAGCTGGTACACGGCCGCGCCGATGATTTGCTCTCCACGCTGTGCCTGGCGCGCGAATGTCCGCTGCTGGTCGCGCCGGCGATGAACCGGCAAATGTGGGAAAACCCCGCAACCCAGCGCAACATTGCACAACTGCAACGGGATGGCGTCACGATGCTCGGGCCGGAGAGCGGCGAACAAGCCTGCGGCGAAACCGGGATGGGTCGGATGCTCGAGCCCGAAACGCTGCTCGAAGACATCAAGGCAGCTTTCCAACCCAAACTGCTTTCAGGCAAGCGTGTACTGATCACCGCGGGCCCTACGTTTGAAGCGATTGATACGGTGCGCGGCATTACCAACCTGAGTTCCGGCAAGATGGGCTATGCAACGGCGCGCGCCGCGCTGGAAGCCGGAGCGGAAGTGACTTTGATAAGCGGTTCGGTGAGCCTGGCCGCGCCCTCGCGCGCCAAATTCATATCCGTGACCAGCGCGCAGGAGATGTTTGCAGCGGTCCGACAGGCGGCCGGCAACGCCGACATTTTTATCGGCGTCGCGGCGGTGGCAGACTATCACGTGGTCAACCCCAGCAAACAAAAAATCAAGAAAAGCGGCCAGAACCTCAATCTGCAGCTTGCGCCCAATCCGGACATTCTTGAATACGTCGCAGGCCTGCCCGACGGTCCGTTCTGCGTCGGCTTTGCCGCGGAGAGCGACAATCTCCACCAACATGCCGAACAAAAGCGCCGCGATAAAAAAATCCCGCTGCTCGCCGCGAACCTGGTGCAAGACTCAATCGGCAAGGACGAAAGCGAACTGGTGTTGTTCGACGATGGCGGCGCCCATCCCCTGCCCCGCGCGACTAAAACTACGCTCGCCCGGCAGCTGATTCGCCACATCGCGGAGCTTTATGCCAAGTCCCGCACGGTCGCCCAGTTCAAGAAAAACCAAGCGGGAAAATGAAAAAGATTGACGTCAAAATCCTCGACCCGCGCATCAAAGACCAGTTTCCCCACTACGCCACTCCCGGTTCCGCCGGTCTCGATCTGCGCGCCTGCATTGACTCAGCCCTTACCCTCAAGCCGGGACAGGCTGAACTGATTCCTTCCGGCATCGCCATCCACCTGGATGACCCGGGCCTTGCGGCAATCCTCCTGCCGCGCTCGGGGCTCGGCCACAAGCACGGCATCGTGCTCGGCAATCTGGTGGGGCTGATTGACTCCGATTACCAGGGGCAAATTTTTGTCTCGGTGTGGAATCGCGGCCAGAAAGATTTTGTGCTCAATCCGATGGAGCGCATCGCGCAACTGGTGGTAGTGCCGGTGGTACAGGTTGGATTCAATATAGTCAGCGAGTTTGCCGAAAGCCACCGCGGCGGAGGCGGTTTCGGCAGCACAGGCAAACATTGAAATGCGACGTCTCTTGCGCCAACACTTCGTTGCTCGTCGATTTGTGATGCTCACATACTTCTCGTGTAAGCTCCTCTCGCAAACCGCCTCGCGCCTCGTCGTGACGCAACATACTTGCATTTCGGAACATTACGGTCATGGCCACGAATGTTAAGTCTGCAATCGTACTGTTCGCGCATGGCGCGCGCGATGCGCAATGGGCCGAGCCTTTCCGCAAAATGCAGAGCATGGTGCGCGCGAAAAAGCCCGGCGTGCCGGTGGAACTGGCTTTTCTGGAATTGATGCAACCCTCCCTCGATCAGGCCATTGCCGATCTTGCAGGGCGCGGCATCCAACGCATTTGCGTGATTCCCCTGTTCCTGGCGCAAGGCGGGCATCTGAAAGAAGACTTGCCTCTCAAGCTCGCAGAGATACGCAAGCATCATCCCGCGATTTCTTTCAGAATTTCGCAGCCGATAGGCGAAGTGGAAGGAATCTTAAGCGCGATTGCCAACTGGATTTGCAGCGAGCACGATTGAAAAAAGAAGTGCTAGACTAGGGAACCTCTGATTAAGTCCCACGCGGTCGCGACGGCGGCTTTCCGGGATGGGATGCGCGAAGCGAGGCGCAGCCAAGGGTCATTCCCCTTGGCAAGCCGAGCGACAAAGCAGACCGCCCGGAAAGCCCCGTCCCTCCGGGTTGCGGCAAAATGCGGCGTCTGCGTCGTTGCGCTCCTCGGTGTCGTAGTCCCGGCTACGACCTTCGTCGCGCGCCTTGCATCCAGCCGCATTTTGCCCGCAACGCAATTCGCGGAGGACTTAATCAGAGGTTCCATATATTGACGGGAGCCCTAATATGAAACGGATTCTGCTTTTTATTCTTGTCCTGCTGTT
>JBGQCF010000001.1:0-197846 GCA_041495205.1 Gammaproteobacteria bacterium | reverse complement strand
TCTGATTAAGTCCTCCGCGGAGCGCGTTTCTGGCGCAATGCGGATGATTGCAAGGCGCGCGACGAAGGTGCATAGCCGTAGCTTAAGCACGAGGAGCGCAACGACGCAAGCGCCGCATTGCGCCGAAACCCGGATGGGACGCGGCTTTTCGGGCGATCTGCTTTGTCGCTCGGCTTGCGAAGGGGGTCAACCATTCGCTGCGCCTCGCTTCGCGCATCTCATCCCAAAAAGCCAGCGTCGCGCCCTCGTGGGGCTTAATCAGAGGTTCCTTAGGGCCTGACCTGCATTCTCGCAACAACTTTGCTTTTTCCTGAAACACAATAAGCGTGAGGCATGGCCCGGCTGCGGTGTCCAACGCCGATGTTGCCCCGCCTGTCTATGGTGATGATGCCCATATCCGCGCGCGGTTCCGCCGCCAGGAGCGACAGCACTTCATCCACGGCCTGCTGCGCATTTCTGCCCTGCGCCAGCAGATCGCACACCGATTTGGTCACGAGGTAACGCATCGCCACTTCGCCCAAACCGGTGGCGGATGCCGCGCCCATGGGCATGGCGTAATTTCCCGCTCCCAAAATAGGCGTATCGCCGACCCGCCCCGGGAGCTTCAGCGTCAATCCGCCGGAAGAAGTCGCCGCAGCCAAATCACCGCGTTTATCCAGCGCTACCGCACCCACCGTCCCGCCCGCAAGCTCGGGATGGCGCTTTAACAAATCCCGCAGGCGGCTTTGGCTTTTTACCGCAGACAGCGCCTTTCGTTTCTTCTGCCAATCCGCCCGCCGCTCTCGCGTCACCGGATCGTAATCGGCAAAACCCATGGCGCGGGCAAAGTTAAGCGCGCCTTCGCCGGCGAGCAGAATATGTCCAGTTTCCTCCATTATCTTGCGCGCGACCCGCACCGGGTTTTTGACGCGGGATAGACAAGCCACACCTCCTGCGCGCAGTCCCTTGCTCATCATGACACTGGCGTCCATCTGGGCTTCGCCGTGCAAGTTCAGCGCGGAACCAGTGCCGGCGTTGAACACCGGGTTATCCTCCAGCAACATCACGGCGGCGGTCACCGCATCGAGCGCGGGCTTGCCTTGCGCAAGCAATTTCGTTCCCGCTTTCACTGCGCTCCTCACACCCTGTAGCGCCGCGTGTTTATGTTCCGCCTTCCAGTCTCCTGATCCTCCATGAACGATGATTGCGTACATGGGTTAAAAGTCCCCCCACAGCGTCTGCATCGCGGCCAGCGCAGCAAGCCCCGCCGTTTCGGTGCGCAAGACACGTTGCCCCAAAGTGACTAAAGTAAAACCGGCGGCACGAGCGGCTTGTTCTTCTTGCGCTGTCAATCCACCCTCTGGCCCGACCAGCAAGATTATCTCGCCGCCTTTGTACTTGAGTTGCTTGAAGGATAAACCACCCTCGGGAGAAAGCATCAACCGCAGCGCATCGTGCTCTGCTTTGTCGGTAAAATATTTCAGCGGAACCATCTCCGCAATCTGCGGTATGCGGTTACGCCCGCACTGCTCGCAAGCCGCAATTACCACCTTACGCCAGTGCTCAATGCGCTTTCGCGCACGCGCGGCATCCATACGCACTACGCCGCGTTGACTGGCGAGAGGCTGAATTGCAGTTACGCCCAGTTCCACCGCTTTTTGCACCGTGAAATCCATTTTCTCGGCGGATGACACAGCCTGCGCCAGGATGATTTGTAGCGGCGATTCCCGCTCGATGTTTTGCCATTCGCCTGTCAGTACCGTTACTTTTGTTTTGCCTATGCCGGTAATCCTGGCCGGATATTCCCCGCCCTTGCCATTGAACAATACGACCGCATCTTCTTGCTTGAGGCGCAACACCCTCGCAGCGTGATGCGCTGCCGCCTCATCAAGGAAAATTTCGCGATGAGAGGTCAATTCACCTGAATGATAAAAGCGCGCGGTAGTCATATGAGGGAAGGCTTAGTAAACAGGTGCATGATAATATAAAGGTTAAGGAGCCTCTGATTAAGTCCCACGCGGTTGCGACGGCGGCTTTCCGGGATGGGATGCGCGAAGCGAGACGCAGCCAATGGCCACCACCCTTGGCAAGCCGAGCAACAATGCAGACCGCCCGAAAAGCCGTCGTCCCTCTGGGTTGCGGCAAAATGTGGCGTCTGCGTCGTTGCGCTCCTCGGCTTCGTAGTCCTGGCTACGACCTTCGTCGCGCGCCTTGCATCCATCCGCATTTTGCCAGCAACGCAATCTGCGTAGGACTTAATCAGAGGTTCCCTAACATGATTGATGGAGAAATTTTATGGTGAGCCTGCAAACCCCGGTATGCAATTTCGGCTGGAAAGCGGTGGATTTCGACCTGCCAGGCGTGGACGGCAAGCGCTACCGCCTGAGCGACGTACGCGGCGAGAAGGGCTTGCTGGTGATGTTCATCTGCAACCATTGCCCATACGTGAAAGCGGTGCGCGAGCGCATCGTGCGCGATTGCAAGGAACTCAGCGAACACGGCATAAACAGCATTGCCGTCATGTCCAACGATCCCATCGATTATCCCGAGGATTCATTTGAAAACATGATCAAGGTTGCGCGCCAATTTAATTTCCCCTTCCCTTACGTGCTCGACGAAACCCAGGAAGTGGCGAAAACCTATGGCGCGCTGTGCACGCCGGATTTTTACGGCTTCAACGCCAAGCTGGAATTGCAGTACCGCGGCAGGCTGGACGCTTCGCGCAAGGACGCCGCGCCCGACGCACGGCGCGATTTGTTTGAGGCCATGCTGCAGGTGGCGCGCACCGGCCAAGGGCCAAAAGACCAAATTCCCAGCATCGGCTGCTCGATCAAGTGGAAGCATGGAACCTCTGATTAAGGCAGTAATTCACGCAGTGCGCGAAGTGGCGCAGGCAGAAATCATGCCGCGTTATTTGCGGGTGGCGCAGCAACGTAAAGCCGACGGCAGCCTGTACACCGATGCCGATATCGCCGCGCAGGAAGCGCTCGCGCTGAGGCTGCGCGAGATTCATCCGAGCCCCGTCCTCGCCGAGGAAATGAGCCACGAGCAGCAGGCCGAGCAATGGCTCGCCGGGGATTCCGGCTTGTGGTGCGTGGACCCGATTGACGGCACTTCCAATTTCGTCAACGGCCTGCCCTATTTCGCGGTTTCCGTGGCGCTGATGAACAAAGGACGCAGCGTGCTCGGGGTGATCTACGACCCGGTGGCGGATGAAATGTTTTACGCAGAGAAAGGCGGCGGCGCTTATCTCAACGGCGAGAAGCTTCCCATCAACGAGTCGGTCAGGGATTTGCGCCAGTGCATGGCGAGCGTGGATTTCAAGCGCATCAGCCCTCACCTGGCGCAACAGCTTGCCGGCTCGCCGCCTTATTCCTCGCAACGCAATTACGGCGCGAGCACGCTGGAATGGTGTTATGTCGCCGCGGGACGTTTTGACGTGTATTTGCACGGCGGCCAAAGGTTGTGGGATTACGCCGCGGGCTCGCTGATACTCGAAGAAGCGGGGGGAATGATGTGTACGCTTAAAACAGACGATTTCTGGGCGGACGATTTATGGAAACGCTCGGTGATCGCCGCGCGCAACCCGGCTTTGTTCAGCGCTTGGAAAGCCTGGCTGCGCGCCCGCCAATAGCGCAATCAGTTACAAGATTTGCTGCCATGCTCATCCTTCACGGTTCGTAAATACGTGATTGTCGCAGATGGTAACGCCTCAACCTGTCTTGCGGCAATTGTGAAGGCCTGACCGGGCGATTACAATACGCTTATGCAATCCGTCAACCTGACCAATCACTTTCTGATCGCCATGCCCAACATGGCGGATCCGTATTTTTCCAAGAGCCTGACCTACATCTGCGAGCACAACGAGCAGGGTGCGCTAGGGGTGGTGGTCAATCGTCCGATTGACATGACCCTGCAGGCGCTTTTTGAGCAAATCAGCATTCCGCTGGGCGAGCCGCGCCTGCGCGGCATAGCAGTGCACTTCGGCGGCCCGGTGCAAATCGACCGCGGCTTCGTCTTGCATAAACCTTTGGGCGATTGGCAATCCACCCTGGCGGTCAATCAGGAACTTGGGCTCACCACCTCCAGGGACATTTTGCAGGCGGTGGGACGCGGCAACGGCCCGCAGCATATCCTGGTTACCCTGGGATACGCCGGCTGGGCGCGTGGGCAGCTCGAGCACGAGCTCGCGCAAAACGCCTGGCTTTCCGTGCCCGCGAAGACCGAGGTCATATTCGACTTGCCCGCAGAAGGGCGCCTGCCTGCAGCGATGGAATTGCTGGGTGTCAACTTCGCCACCCTTTCGGACGACGTAGGGCATGCATAAAACAGTAAGGGGTGAGGGGTAAGGGGTGAGGAGCGAAACCCGTATCCAAGTGATGAAGCAAGCGCCATCTCCTCACTCCTCACTCCTCACTCCTCACGCCGTAGAGGGGACTGTTTTAGCTTTCGACTTCGGCACAAAGCGCATCGGCGTTGCGGTAGGCGATTTGTCGCTGCGCATTGCCCACCCGCTGACAAAGCTCGAAGCAACGCAAAACGAGCAGCGCTTTAACGCAATTGCAGCATTGATAAAAGAATGGCAGCCGGTGCTCCTGGTGATCGGCCTGCCTGCTTATATGGATGGCAGCGAGCATGAGATGAGCCGGCTGTGCCGCCGCTTCGCGCTGCGGCTGGAACAACGGTTCAAGCTGCGCACCGTTTTGGTTGACGAGCGCCTGAGCTCGCACGCGGCGGAACTTTCGCTGGCGGATAGCGGGGTGCGGCGAATCAAAACGTTTGTAGACCAAGTAGCGGCGCAACACATTTTGCAGAGCTTCTTCGATGAGCTTAAAACTTCCTGACGCCGAGCAGCTGGTTTCTGAGCTCGCCGCGAAAATCAAGCCGCAGCTCGATTCCGACGCGGCACTGATCGGAATACATACCGGCGGCGCCTGGATTGCGCAAAAACTGCAACAGCAACTTGGACTCGCCACACCGCTCGGGCTGCTTGATATTTCATTTTACCGCGACGACTTCGCACGCATCGGTTTGCACCCGCAGGTCAAGCCGTCGAACATCCCTTTCGATGTCGAAGGACGCCGCATCATCCTGGTGGATGACGTGCTGTACACCGGCCGCACGGTGCGCGCAGCCATGAACGAGCTGTTCGATTACGGGCGGCCGGCCAGCATTGATCTCGCGGTGCTGATAGACCGCGGCGGGCGTGAACTGCCGGTATTTGCGCGCTACAGCGGCGTTACGCTGGAGCTCGCGGACAACCAGAACATCGAACTCAAAAAGGACAAGGAGGGCCGGCTCAGCCTATCCCTGAACCGGACCTAGCCACACTCAGCGTGGGCAAGTGAGTTTCCGTCAATGATGCTATAATCCGCCTCGCGTCCATGCACAGCAACCCGCAGCTCAACAAGAACGGTGAACTCCAGCACTTGCTTACGATTGAAGGGCTGCCTGCGACGCTTCTGACGCAAATACTCGACACCGCCCAATCGTTCATCGGCGTCACCGAGCGCGAAGTCAAGAAACTTCCCCTGCTGCGCGGTAAAGCGATTTTCAATCTGTTCTTCGAACCGAGCACCCGCACCCGCACCACGTTCGAAATCGCCGCCAAGCGGCTCTCCGCCGACGTCATCAATCTCAATATCAGCACCTCCTCACACAGCAAAGGCGAAACGCTGCTCGATACCATCGACAATCTGGAGGCGATGCACGCCGACATGTTCATCGTGCGGCATGCGCAAAGCGGGGCGGCACACCTGATTGCGCACCATGTGGCGCCGAATGTGCATGTTATCAATGCCGGAGACGGGCGCCATGCGCATCCCACGCAAGCGCTTCTGGACATGTTCACCATCCGCCACTACAAACGCGAATTCACCAATCTGCGCGTTGCGATCGTCGGCGACATTCTGCATTCGCGCGTGGCGCGCTCCCAAATCCATGCGCTCACCACGCTCGGCGTGCCTGAAGTCAGGGTCATCGCGCCGAAAACCCTGTTGCCGACAGGCGTTGAAAATCTCGGCGTGCATGCTTATTACGATATGCAGCGCGGACTCAAAGACGTGGATGTGGTCATGATGCTGCGCCTGCAAAGCGAGCGCATGCAGGGGCCGCTTTTGCCCAGCGCGCAGGAATTCTTCAAGTATTACGGCTTGACCGCGGAGAAACTTGCGGCTGCCAAGCCCGACGCCATCGTCATGCACCCCGGGCCGATGAACCGCGGCGTGGAAATAGATTCCAGCGTAGCCGACGGCCCGCGTTCGGTGATTCTGCCGCAAGTCACGTTCGGCATCGCAGTGCGCATGGCAGTGATGAGCATGCTGGCGGGAAACTGAATGAAGATTCACATTAAGAACGGCCGCATCATTGACCCCAAGAACGGCACGGATGCCGTGCAGGACTTGTTTATCGCGGCAGGCAAGGTGCTCTCGCTGGGCCGCGCCCCGGACGCTTATCATCCCAACCGCGTGATTGACGCCAGCAACCGCGTGGTCTGCCCCGGTTTGATTGACCTTTCAGCGCGCCTGCGCGAACCTGGTTTCGAATACAAGGCGACCCTGGAATCGGAAATGCAGGCGGCGGTTGCCGGCGGCATCACCAGCCTCGCCTGCCCGCCCGACACCGACCCGCCGCTGGATGAGCCGGGGCTGGTGGAAATGCTGAAACACCGCGCTAAAAGCTTGAACCAGTCGCGCGTCTATCCGCTCGGTGCATTGACTCAGGGACTCAATGGCGAGCGCATCACCGAAATGGCGGAACTCCATGACGCCGGATGCATTGCCTTCTCTCAAGCCAACGCGCCGCTTAGCGATACCAATGTGCTCAGGTGCGCCATGCAATATGCCGTGACTTTCGGCTACACGGTGTGGCTGCGCCCACAGGATGCACAGCTCGCACGCGGCGGTGTCGCGCATGACGGAGTAGTAGCCACGCGGCTGGGGCTGCCGGCGATACCGGGCTGCGCCGAAACCATCGCGCTCTCCACCATTTTGCTGCTCGCCAAGGAAACCGGGGCGCGTATTCACCTATGCCGGCTATCCACTGCCGAAGGCGTGGAGATGGTGCGCCAGGCAAAAAACCAAGGACTGGCGATTACCTGCGACATTGCCGCGACACATGTCCATCTAAGCGAAATGGATCTCGGCTTTTTCGATGCCAACTGCAACCTCATCCCGCCGCTGCGCTCATTACGCGACCGCGACGCGCTGCGCATGGGGCTTAAAGACGGCACCATTGACGCACTGTGCTCAGATCATGCCCCGGTGGACGATGACGCCAAGCTGTTGCCTTTTGCCGAAGCCGAAAGCGGCGCGACCGGCCTGGAGCTGCTTCTGCCGCTCACGCTGAAATGGGCCGCCGAAACCAAAATCCCGTTATCCCAGGCGCTTGCCAAAATCACCCAAATTCCGGCGAAAATTCTCGGCATCGATACCGGCCACCTCACCCCCGGGATTGCTGCGGATGTCTGCATATTCGACCCGCAACGCTACTGGAAAGTTGAGCCTATGGCCTTGAAAAGCCAAGGAAAAAATACCCCTTTCCTGGGGCTGGAACTGCAGGGCCGGGTATGCTACACATTAGTCGAAGGTCACGTCGTCTACGAAGGCTAGCCCGCGACTGGTATAATATAGCCAGTCGTTCCTGAATCCCTTTGTTTATGAACCCCTTGCTTGACTTTTCAGGCCTGCCGCGCTTTGCTGAAATTGTGCCGCAGCAGGTAACGCCTGCAGTAGATGAACTGCTGCGGGAAAACCGTGCGCTGATTAGCCAGTTGCTGGCGGATAGCGCGCCAGTGACCTGGTTTCAGTTTGTGCAGCCGCTGGAAGATGCCAACGAGCGCTTAAGCCGCGGCTGGGGACAGGTGACGCACTTAAACGCGGTGATGAACTGCCCGGAACTGCGCGAAGCTTACAACGCCAATCTGCCGAAAATCACCCAATACCACTCCGAGCTTGCGCAAAACCAGGGCTTGTTCGAAAAATTCAAGGCGCTCAAGGCCGGGAGCGGCTTTACCCTTTTGAGCCGCGCACAGCAAAAAATCGTGGAAAACGAACTGCGCGATTTCCGTCTGGGCGGCGCCGAACTGCCAGCCGACAAAAAAGCGCGCTTTGTGCAAATTCAGGAGGAGCTCTCAAGACTCTACGCCAGGTTCGAAGAAAACCTGCTCGATTCCACCAATGATTTTGCGCTTTATATCGAAACCCGCGACGAGCTTGCAGGCTTGCCTGAAGATGTCTTGCAGGTGGCGCATGAAGCAGCCGCTAAAGACAGCAGACCGGGCTGGAAACTCACCCTGCATGCGCCATCCTGGATGCCGGCGATGCAATACGCCGAAAACCGCAGTCTGCGCGAGGCGCTCTATCGCGCCTATGTCACACGTGCCTCCGAGTTTGGAAAACCCGAGTGGGATAACACGCCACTAATAGCCCAGATCCTCAAGCTTCGCCAGGAGAAAGCCGGGCTTCTCGGTTACCGCGGCTATGCCGAAGTTTCGCTTGTCCGCAAAATGGTGAAATCGCCGCGCGAAGTGCTGGATTTTCTTGCTGAGCTCGGGACAAAAGCGAAACCTCATGCCGAGCGCGATTACCGCGAGCTCAAGCGATTTGCGCGCGATGAACTCAAAATTGACAACCTGCAGGCTTGGGATATCGCATATATTTCGGAAAAATTGCGCACTGCGCGCTTCGCGTTTTCCGACCAGGAAGTCAAACAGTATTTTCCTGAGTTCCAGGTGCTGCAGGGCATGTTCAAGATGGTGGAAGCGCTTTACGGCATCTCCATCACTCCAGGGCAGGCGCCGCTGTGGCACCCCGATGTGCGCTTTTTCAACATCCGCGATCTGGCCGGCAAGCTGATCGGGCAGTTTTACGCGGACCTCTATGCGCGGCCTTCAAAACGCGGTGGCGCGTGGATGGACGAAGCCATCGCCCGCAGGCGCAAGGAATCCGGAATTCAGAACCCGGTCGCCTATCTCAACTGCAACTTTTCTTCCCCCGTGGGCGGCAAGCCCGCGCTGTTTACTCACGACGAGGTAATCACGCTGTTCCACGAATTCGGCCACGGCCTGCATCACCTGCTCACCAGCGTGGATGAGCTCGGTGTGTCCGGCATCAATGGCGTGGAATGGGATGCGGTGGAATTGCCCAGCCAGTTCATGGAAAATTTCTGCTGGGAATGGGAAGTGCTGCAATATTTGACTCGGCATGTGGACAACGGGCAGCCCCTGCCGCGCCTGTTATACGACAAAATGCTCGCCGCCAAGAATTTCCAGAGCGGCATGCAAACTGTGCGTCAGCTCGAATTCGCGCTGTTCGACATGCACCTGCATGATGATTTCGACCCTCATGGGGATAAAACCATGTTGCAATTGCTGAATGAAATCCGCAGCCGGGTGGCGGTAGTGATTCCTCCCGAATACAACCGTTTCCCCAACAATTTCTCGCACATTTTCGCCGGGGGCTACGCCGCGGGCTATTACAGCTACAAATGGT
Source organism: Gammaproteobacteria bacterium (assembly GCA_041495205.1). GTDB lineage: Bacteria > Pseudomonadota > Gammaproteobacteria > Burkholderiales > JAHFRG01 > JAHFRG01. The sequence continues at coordinate 188,376 of JBGQCF010000001.1, read as the reverse complement.
CGGAAGTGCTGTCTGCGGATGCCTACAGCCTGTTCGAGGAAAACGGAGTGCTCAACCGCGATATCGGCCGCCGCTTCAGAGACGAAATCCTGGGTGTCGGCGGCAGCCGCCCGGCACTCGAATCCTTCGTCGCTTTTCGTGGACGCGGGCCGCAAATCGATGCGCTGCTGCGGCATAATGGCATGGCAGGTGCTGCGCATTGAAGCGGACTGTGCTAAAGTTTCCATCCTGCATGGAAATGTCATGAAACTGCGAATCTTCATCTACGCGCTCCTGTTTTCTGCCGGTGCCGGTCTGGCTGGAAATTATTATCGTTGGGTGGATAGCGATGGCACGGTGCATTATTCAGATCAGCCGCCGCCGCCATCGGTCAAGAAAGTTGAGGAGAAAAAACTAGGCACCAGCGTGATTGAAGGCAGCCCGACTTACGCATTGCAACAAGCCGTTAAAAATTTCCCTATCACCCTTTTCGCCAACGATTGCGGCGCGGGATGCACCAGAGCGCGCGAGTTACTGAACAAGCGCGGCGTGCCGTTCACCGAAAAAAATCCAACCCTACCCGAGAATGCCGACGAGTTAAAAAAAATCCTGGGAGATTTGGTGGTGCCGGTGCTGGTCTTGGGCAACACTCAACCGCTGAGAGGCTTTGACGAATCCAGCTGGAACAATGCGTTGAATGTCGCAGGTTACCCTTCAGTTCCGGTTCCTGGAGCGCCCGCCGGCGGCAAAACCCCCAGGCCACAGCCAAGCGAAGCTCCGGCGCGCCCGCCCGCACCCGAACCCCAGCCTTATTGATGCGGCTTGCCGCCTGGAACGTCAACTCGCTGAAAATCCGCCTGCCGCAAGTTGTGGACTGGCTTTCCGCCAACCAGCCGGACGTGCTGTGCCTGCAGGAAACCAAAATGGAAGACGACAAGTTCCCGCTGGTGGAAATTCAAGCGGCAGGCTACCACGCCTTATTTTCGGGAGAAAAGACTTACAACGGCGTGGCCATTCTCAGCAAGCAGCAAGGGAAGGAAACCGTTTCGGCGATTCCCGATTTTAACGACCCGCGGAAACGCGTCGTCGCTGCCACGATTGAGAATGTGCGGGTGATCTGCGCCTACGTACCGAATGGACAAAGCGTGGATTCGGATAAGTACCGCTACAAACTGGAATGGCTTGCCGCTTTCAACAACTGGCTGAAAGATGAGCTGGTCCGCTATCCGCGACTTGCGGTGCTGGGCGATTTGAACATCGCGCCTGAAGACCGTGATGTTCACGACCCACAAGCATGGGAAGGAAATGTTCTGGTCAGTCCGCACGAGCGGCAGGCCTTCCGCGAGCTGCTCAAGCTGGGCTTAAAAGACAGCTTCCGTCTTTTTGAGCAACCCGAGAAATCCTTCAGCTGGTGGGATTACCGCCTGAGCGCGTTCCGCCGCAATCTGGGGCTGCGCATCGATCATATTCTGCTGAGCAGCGCGCTGGCCACTGTTTGTAAATCCAGCACGATTGATACCAAACCACGGCAGGCTGAGCGCCCCTCCGATCACGCCCCGGTGCTGGCGGAAATTTAAGGTTTATCCGACTTCTCCTCGAGCCCCAGTTCCTGGATCTTGCGAGTCAAGGTATTGCGGCCAAGCCCGAGGAGGCTCGCTGCTTCGATGCGCCGCCCGCCGGTATGGGCCAGCGCCTTAGCGATCAGCGCTTTTTCAAACTGCCGTGAAAGCTCATCCATGATTCCCTGCTCGCCGCGGTTAAGCGCACGCTCCACTTCCTTCTGCAGCGCGTCAATCCAATCCGTTTCCTGAGCCGCGCTTTCAGCGCGCAAATCGGCAGGCAGGTCCTTGACTTCGATATTCTGCCCCGGCGCCATGACGGTCAACCAGTGGCAGAGATTTTCCAGTTGCCGCACATTGCCCGGAAAGTCCTGGGTTGAAAGATACTTCATGGCGGCATTGGACAGGCGCTTCGCTTCCACTCCCAGGTCTTTCGCGCTTTTCTGCAGAAAATGCCGCGTCAACAGCGGAATGTCTTCGCGGCGCTCGCGCAAAGACGGCAGGCGCAGCCGGATCACGTTGATGCGGTGAAACAGGTCTTCGCGAAACAATCCTTGTTTAACTCTCTGCTCCAAATCCTGATGGGTCGCGGCGATGACGCGCACATTAGCCTTTATCGGCTGCTGGCCACCGACGCGGTAGAACTGGCCGTCGGAAAGCACGCGCAGCAAACGGGTCTGCAAATCCGCCGGCATATCGCCGATTTCGTCGAGAAACAGCGTGCCGCCATCAGCCTGCTCGAAGCGCCCGCGGTGCATGCTCTGCGCCCCGGTAAACGCGCCGCGCTCATGCCCGAAGAGTTCCGATTCAAGCAAATCCTTGGGGATAGCCGCGGTGTTGATCGCGATAAAAGGCCGGGCAGCGCGCGGGCTGTGGCGATGCAGCGCACGCGCCACCAGTTCCTTGCCGGTTCCCGATTCACCCGTGATTAAAACCGTAGCCTGCGACTGGCTGAGCTTGCCGATGGCGCGAAATGCCTCCTGCATCGAAGCCGCCTGCCCTAAAATTTCCGGCTCGGCTTGGTCCGCAACGGTTTCGTCGCGCCCGTGCAGACTCTGCTGCATGGCGCGCCGTATCAGTTCCACGGCGTGGTCCACATCGAAAGGCTTGGCGAGATATTCGAAAGCACCTCCCTGAAACGCCGCCACCGCGCTGTCCAGATCGGAATAGGCAGTCATGATAATGATCGGAAGCTGCGGGTAGCGTTGCTTCAGAGTCTGCAACAATTCCAAACCCGATGTGCCCGGCATGCGGATATCGCTCACCACCACCTGCGGCGGGGTTGCGGCGATTGCCGCCATCGCCTCGGGCGAAGCGGCAAAGGTTTTGAAGGCGATGCCTTCGCGCGTAAGCGCCTTTTCAAACACCCAGCGGATGGAACGGTCGTCGTCTATAATCCACACCGGTTTCATCAGGCTGACTCCGTGTGCGAAATGCTGTCTTCGGCAAGCGGCAAGAGCATCGTGAAACAAGTGTACCCCGGCCGGCTTTCGCATTCGATAATACCATGGTGCTGGTTGACGAAAGTCTGGGCGATGGTGAGGCCCAAGCCGCTTCCGCCTTCCTTGCCGGAAACCAGAGGATAAAAAATCTTTTCGCGGATCGCCTCGGGTACGCCCGGGCCATTGTCTATGATCTGCACCATCAGCGCGTGCCGGTAGCGTTTCTTCGCCAGCGTTGTCTGCCGCATAATGCGCGTGCGCAGGATGATCCTGCCTTTGCCCTGCAGCGCCTGCGCCGCGTTGCGCATGATGTTCAACGTCGCCTGAATCAGCTGCTCGCGGTCGCCGGTGAGCGGCGGCAGGCTGCTATCGTAATCGCGCTCGATTTCGATGCCCTGCGGATATTCCGCAAGCAGCAGCGTTTTCACCTGCTCGAGGACTTCGTGGATGTTGATCTCGGCAAGCCGCGGCAGGCGGTGCGGCGTGAGCAGGCGGACCAGGAGCGTTTGCAGCCGATCCGCTTCCTTGATGATGACCTGGGTGTATTCATGCAGGCTCGGCCGCTCCAGCTCGCGCTCGAGCAATTGCGCCGCGCCGCGGATGCCGCCCAGCGGGTTTTTGATTTCATGCGCAAGATTGCGGATCAGCTCGCGGTTCGCCTGTTGTTGATCCAACATGCGCTCTTCCTTGGCGATTTTCAGCTGCTGATCCATCTGCCTGAACTCGAGCAGCACGCGCGCGTCCCTTGTTTCCAACGGCGTCACGGCGCAACTCAAGTGCAATTCGTGGCGCCCTATCGCGGCAAGCCGCAGGTCGTGCTCGATATAACTGCAGTTGTTGGCGAGCGCGTAATCCACTGCCGACAATAAAGTGCCGGCGTCATCAAATATCTCGCGGAGCGGACGGCCCAGCATGTTTTTACTGCTCGACTCGAACAGGTTTTCCGCTGCCGGGTTGGCGTATTGCATCAGCATATCCTGGTCGAGGAGAATCACCGCAGCCGCAAGCAGTTCAAGACCATGGAAAGCAGCAGGTATCATGAAGAAAAGGATCAGCCACAAAAAAGAACACTAGCAAGAAGCGCACCACCATAAAGCGCCGTGGGCGGCCCTGGAAATGAAGGGGGCGGCAGACGCTGCCGGGTTTCTGCTTAAAGCGCCGGGACTATTGCGGGCGGAATCAGGCGGATTATCTTCCGCGCACCATGTTCTCCGCCAGTTGCTTATCTGAATCCCGCAATTTCCTCTCTCAGCGCATCGATATTTTTCTCGTGTTCGGCAACCGCATCCTTGAGTCGTTGCACGCGGTCCAGATATTTTTGGTAATTGTGCCGCTCGTCGCCAAGCCGCGCTTCTTGTCCCTCAGCAACGGCTTTCTTGGCTTCCTCGAGCTGGTTCATTTCTTGCGCCAGTTCGTTCTCAAGAATTTGGCGGCGTTTATAGTCGCGGCCTTTTTGCGTATCGGAGTCTACTCTCGGAAAGTTATCGGGGGATTGGGATTTGGGCTTGCTCGCAGGGACGGTATTGAGCGGCTCGAGATTCAGCTTCTGCGCGCCCTTGCTCGGAACATTGGAATAGGTGACCCGGCCATCTTCATCCACTTTCTTGTAGATATCGGCCCAGGCATGCGCGCCCGCGAGCATCAATATCACCGCCAATACAGCTCTCATGTTCTCACCGCTCTTCCAAACGATTACGGCACCTGCAGCATTTTAGACTTCTCCGTGCCGCCGTGGTGCCGGGTAAGCACTAAGTGTAAGCCAAGCCGGCAGAATTTTCAATGCAATCAACGCATGAGAGTAATTTCAGTTGACCAAAAAAACAGGGCGGGTAAACCCGCCCTGCTGGTTCGAGAAGCTGCAACCCGTCGAGCACAGACGCAGGTTGCGATTACAGGCTGTAGTACATGTCGAACTCAAGCGGATGCGTAGTCATGCGGAAGCGCGTTACTTCTTCCATCTTGAGCGCGACATAAGCATCGAGCATGTCGTTGGAGAACACGCCGCCACGCGTCAGGAACTCACGGTCCTTGTTCAGACACTCCAGCGCTTCATCGAGAGACGCGCAGGGATGCGTAATCTTCTTCGCCTCTTCGGGAGGCAGGTCATAGAGGTTCTTGTCGATCGGGTCGCCCGGATGAATCTTTTTCTGGATGCCGTCAAGCCCCGCCATCATCATGGCGGTAAAGGCGAGATAAGGATTGGTGATCGGATCGGGGAAGCGCACCTCGATGCGCCGCGATTTCGGATTCGACACCAGCGGCACGCGCACCGCCGCAGAACGGTTGCGCGACGAATACGCCAGATTGATCGGCGCCTCGAACCCCGGGACCAGCCGCTTGTAGGAATTGGTGCCCGGGTTGGTGATGGCGTTCAACGCCCTGGCGTGCTTGATGATGCCGCCGATGTAATAAATTGCGAGTTCCGACAGCCCCGCATAGCTGTTGCCGGAGAAAAGATTCTTGCCGTCCTTCGCCAACGACTGGTGCACGTGCATGCCGGAGCCATTATCGCCGACGATGGGCTTGGGCATGAATGTCGCAGTCTTGCCATAGGAGTGCGCTACGCTCCAGACCGTGTACTTGAGGATTTGCATCCAGTCGGCGCGCTTCACCAGGCTGTTGTACAGGGTGCCGATTTCGTTTTGCCCCGCTGCCGCCACTTCGTGATGGTGTACTTCGCATACGACGCCTTGCTCTTCCATTGCAAGCACCATGGCATTGCGAATGTCATGCAGGCTATCGGTCGGCGGCACCGGAAAGTAGCCTCCCTTCACCGGCGCGCGGTGCGCCGAGTTGCCGCCTTCGAATTCCTCGCCGGACGACCACGGTGCTTCTTCGGATTTGATTTTGACGAAGCAGCCGGACATATCCACGTTCCAGGTTACCGAATCAAAAATGAAGAACTCGGGCTCAGGTCCGAAATTCGCGGTGTCGGCAATGCCCGTGGATTTGAGATAGGCCTCGCCGCGCTTGGCAATCGAGCGCGGATCGCGGTCGTAGCCCTTGCCGTCGGAAGGCTCAATCACGTCGCAGGTGATATTGAGAACCGCCTCATCCGTAAATGGATCCATGCGCGTGGTGTCAGGGTCTGGCAGCAACACCATGTCGGAGGCTTCAATGCTTTTCCAGCCGGCGATGGACGAACCGTCGAAATAGTGGCCGTCAGTGAACTTGAGTTCGTTAAACGCCTTCACGGGTACCGTGACATGTTGTTCCTTGCCGCGGGTGTCGGTAAAGCGCAGATCCACAAACTTGACATCTTTTTCCTTGATTATTTTGAATACATCAGCGGGTGACGCCATTTTTCTCTCCTAAGATTGAAAGTGCAGAGTATTTTTAAAATCGGGGAAATCGGCAGGCACTTGATTAGCATGAAATGTGCCATTGCCAATAACGAGCAAAGTATTGTGCCATAAGTCCTTAGCCGTTGAATAGCAGATTAAAATGCACCAAGGTGGCTCAAATAATCCACTATCGCACCATTATTGTGCCGAACTTGGAGCATCTTCTTTAGCCAGAACGATCCTTTCAAACCAGCCAAGGGCTTAGCGGTTTTTGGCTATAATGAGGTTCCAGCTAATCCGTTTATTCAGGCCTATCATGGGAAAAGTTGACGCGATACTCGAAGCGGCCAAACAGCGCGCAAAGGAAATGAATTTACCCTACCAAGGCGCGCTTCTTCCCAAGGAAGCCTACCTGCTCATGACCGAAGCGCCTAACGCCAAGCTGGTGGATGTGCGCTCCCGCGCCGAATGGGACTGGGTTGGGCGCATCCCCGGCAGCGTGGAGATCGAATTGCTCGCATACCCCGGCTCGCAGCCCAATCCCAATTTCCTCAACCAGCTCAAACAGCAGCTCAAACCGGACGCGCTGGTGTTGTTCATCTGCAGAAGCGGCCAGCGCTCGCACAACGCCGCAGTGATGGCTACCCAAGCCGGCTACTTAAGTTGCTTCAACGTGCTCGAAGGTTTTGAAGGCGATAAGGACGGCGCACAGCACCGCAACACCATGGGAGGCTGGCGCAAGGCGGGGCTGCCGTGGGTGCAAGGGTAGCGTTTCCTATTCTGCAGGAAATTTGACATGAGTAACGGCGGCGGTTCCAAACCCGCCATAGCCTGCCTGCCTAACGGCCCGTATTACCTTCTCAACAACCTCGAGCCCGCATTGGTTCCCAACCTGCGGAATTCGAAAGGTGAACCCCTTTCCTCTGTACGCGGCGTGGCCTTGTGCCGCTGCGGCGGTTCAAAAAATAAACCGTTCTGCGATGGCACCCATGGCACGAACGGCTTCAGAGACAAGAAGCTTGCCGACGGCAGCCAGAACAATCGCACGAACTACAAAGGCAAGCGCATCACTATTTACGATAACCGCGGCATTTGCTCTCACGCAGGATTTTGCACGGACCGCCTCGCTGCCGTTTTCAGGATGAATAAGGAGCCGTGGATAGACCCCGACGGTGCCGCGGCCGAGGCTATCATGGCAACCATCAAACTTTGTCCTTCCGGCGCGCTGAGCTATTCCACAGACGGAGTGGAGCATCGCGACCAGGAGCGCCCGCCCATGGTGACCGTAACCAAAGACGGTCCTTACGCCGTTACGGGGGGCATCAAGCTGATGGGCGTTATCATGGGCGAGGGTGCATCCGAAGAGCATTACACGCTCTGTCGTTGCGGCGCTTCCAAAAACAAGCCGTTTTGCGATGGCTCGCACTGGCACGTCGGATTCAAAGACGAACAGAACTGAGTTGTCGGTCTGCCACCGGCAAAGATTATCCCGCTGACCAGTTCACCAGGCCGCTGTAAGAAGTGGCCAGCACCAGCAGACCGAATCCAATCCGGTACCACGCAAACGCCGTGAAGTCGTGATGGCTGATGTAGCGCAATAGTCCGCGCACCGCGAAGAACGCGCTCGCGAACGAAGCCACAAAGCCCACCGCGAACATTCCAACATCTCCGCCATTGAGCAAATCGCGATGCTCGTACATTTCGTAAAACGTCGCGGCGAACATGACGGGAATGGCGAGAAAAAATGAAAACTCGGTCGCCGCGCGGCGCGACAATCCGAAAAACAAACCGCCGATGATGGTCGCACCCGAGCGCGAAGTGCCGGGTATCAGCGCCAGACATTGAGCGAGGCCCACTTTCAGCGCATCATGCCAGCCCATTTCATCCACTTGCTGAATCCTGATCTCGTGTTTCCTGCGCTCGGCCCAAAGAATCAGCAGCCCGCCGATGATAAAAGCCAGCGCCACCGGCACCGCGTGAAATAAATACTGCTTGATGGTCTTGATGAAGAGCAAACCCAGAATCGCGGCAGGTAGAAAAGCAATAAAAAGATTCAGTGCAAAACGCCGCGCTTCCGGCTTTGAATTCAGGCCAACCAGAACCTCAATGAGCTTCACGCGGTATTCCCAGCACACGGCGAGAATCGCCGCAAGCTGGATGGCGATTTCAAACACCTTGCCTTTCTCGTCGTTGAAATCGAGCAGCTCGCCGGCGAGAATCAAGTGGCCGGTGCTGGAAACCGGCAGGAATTCAGTCACGCCCTCGACAATTCCGAGGATGAGCGCTTTCAACAGCAGTATGGGGTCCACAATCCGCGCTACTGCTTCAATTCCTGCGCCGTCAGCTCGCGCCGGATTTCCTTGAGCTTGGCTTTGATCCTGGCGGCATTCTCGGCTCCCATGCGGACCAAAATCTTTTGGCCGGCCGAACGCGCCTCCAACTCAGGATCCGCGAACTGATACATCACGCTCGGCAGGACGAGCTTGACCGGCCCCTGTACATCCGGCGCAGCAAGCAGATGGTCGATGACCTCAACCAGGCGGTCGTTGAAGTACCCGGTTGGATATCCCAAGTCTTTATACGCCTGCTGGAACAACGCATAAAAATGCACGTAGACCGCGACGAGCTTTTTGACGTTCACGGCCTCCGCCAGCCGCACGTAAGGCGCATAGCGCGAATAATTGGCGGGGTTGAGAACGAATTTATCTCCTTCGCCGGTCACGAGAAATTTCTTTGCGACCGGCTTGACGGGCATCACCCGCTGAGCCACTTTTTCGCGCGGCAGGTTGTCAACCGTCGCGACAATGCGACGGATTATGTCGTCAAGGTAAAAATACTGCGCAAGCGCTTTTTGCCCAAACAATCCCTCCAGCGCTTCCTTCATCGCCGCATCGCTCTCGCCCAGCGCAGGCAGGCGTTTCGCTTCGACGGCCTCCGTAATCGGATGCTGAATCTTTGGCTCCGGCTTGGTTTCCGGCGCCGGCTTGATTTCGGCAGGTGCCGGAGGTTGAGGCTGCGGTTGTGGCGCTTGGCTGTACCAGCGATAGTAAACAATAGCCGCAATGCCGGCCAACACGAGAACGACAACTACCCACCGAATCGGATTTTTCATGAGCAGGAGCGCCGGCCGGTGCTGGAAATCAGCATAAGCTCGGTGACTCTCTTGACCACACCGAGTATAAAGGCTTTCAAAAGCAAAATAAGATCCATCCGCTGGTTATTCTTCGAATATTTCCTTTAACAGCGCCAGCACCCGTTTCTGTGTCGTTTTTTCGATCTTGCCCAGCTTTTTGACAAGACGGACTTTGTCCACCGTGCGCATCTGGTCAAGCACAATCTGACCTTTTTTACCCGAGAACGTGACTGGTATTCGAGTAGGGTAATTGCGCCCTTTTGTAGTCATGGGCGCGATGATGACCGTCTCGATGTGGTGATTCATCTCATCCGGCGAGATGATAAGACAGGGCCGGGTTTTGCGGATTTCGTGACCAAAGGTGGGGTCGAGACGGATCAGGTAAACCTCGAAGCGGGAAACTACCATCGCCATTCGGCATCATCCCACTCGTTGGCAGGAGTGCGGAACGAAGCCAAATGCTTATCGTCCTGCTTTTTGTGAGATTTACCGAAGGCCGCCGCCCATCCGGTGCGCGGGCGGCTGGTGGTGTGGATGACAATGCGGTTTCCCTCCACCTCTAACTCGACAGCGCCCTGCAGCCCGCACTGGTGCAGCACCGTCTTGGGCAGCCGCACGCCCTGGGAATTGCCGATTCGGATTATTTCGCTTTTCATCGTTAGGTCTTGCTGAGTAATTACATTGTAATTACCGGCTGATTGGGTGTCAAATCCAATCGGGAAGCCGGCAAATGAAAAGCCGGCCAGAAGGCCGGCTCGAAAGATATTGGCTTTAATCAAATGGCGCCCGGTTGTCGGTTCAGCTCGCGCACCATTTGCTTGACGCTTTCTTCCAGTTCGTTGAGGAGCAGCCTGCCGACCAGCGCCCCGCGCGCCTGCAGGGAAGCGCCCAAGGCCTCTATTTTTTTCTTCAGCCGCTCGGACGGCTCGACCTGTTTGCCCGCCATGTCGGAACGGATCATGGCGAAAATCTCAGTCACATCCTCTTCCGTGAATCGGCCTTGCAGGATATTTTCGGGCTGGAGCAGCTGCTCGATAATCGGATCTACGCGGTTAAACGGTTCGGTGGATTCAGCCCAAGCCGGGCCGGCCAGTAAAAGCGCCGCCAGCATCGCCGGAATCAGTCGGGTTGCGCGCATGATGGCCTCCTTGCTTCGTTCAACAACGCCCAAGCGTGAATTTAACGCTGAACATTAAAGCCAGTTTACACCCTATCGCCCGCAAGTGGCAGCGCGTAGGTCCTGCTAGTCCGGCATCGGCATCGGTTCGCTGTTGATGAGCGCGATCCAGCCGCGGGTGATGCGGTAAATCACCCACAGCCCGACGATGATCGCCAGCACCCAGGCAAACGGGATGCCGAAGACGCTGATGATAAGCAGTGCCACAATCACTACCCACAGCAGCGCATACCAGAAAGTGCGGATTTGCCAGCCGAAATGCGAATCGAGATACGTGCCGCGCGCGTCCGAGCGCCTCGCGTAATTGATGATCACCGCGATGATGGACGGCCAGCCGGTGAGAAACGCCGTCACGATGAACGCCGGCCCGAGCATCCCCATCAGCGCGCTGAAAGCGTGCAGCGCGTAGATGACATGGGTCAGCGTCACCATTCCCTCGGTGGGTTTTGTCTGCGCCAGGTTGATATCCATGTCCGCCATCTTCACGACGTTGGTGGGGCGCATCACGCCCCGGTCCTTCTGGTCGGGTGTGTTCCAGGTGCCGTCACAGCAAATCACGATGCGTTTCATGACGAGTATAATGTACATCAAACATCAAGACTATGAATCACATCCCTTGTATTGCGCAAGACTGTCTGCAAAATATTAAGTAATCGACTCCGACCCCGGTTCCGATACCCGAAAAGAAAGGAAACACGCATGAAGCTCTACTACTACCCGGGCGCCTGCTCGATGGCCCCGCATATCGTTCTGCGCGAAGCGGGCTACAACTTCGATTTGGATAAGGTCGACTTTGCCGCGATGAAAACCGCCGGCGGAGAGGATTACCGGAAAATCAACCCGAAAGGCTACGTGCCCGCCATCAGGCTTGATGACGGGCAGGTGCTCACCGAAGCTGGCGTCATCATCCAATACCTCGCGGACCAGAAGCCCGGGTCAGACCTCGCGCCCAAGGCCGGCACCATGGAGCGCTACCGCCTGATGGAGTGGATCAACTTCGTGGCAACCGAGATCCACAAGTCCATCGGCGCGTTCTTCAACCTGAAGATGACACCGGAATGGAAACAAGCCCAACTCGCGCTGGTCGGCCGGCGCCTCGATTACCTCGCGGCGGCGCTCGACGCCAAACAATATCTAATGGGCTACAAGTTCAGCGTGGCCGACGCTTACCTTTTCACGGTGCTCAACTGGACCCACTTGCACAAGATCGATCTCGGCAAGTGGCCGAAGATCAAAGACTACATGGCCCGCGTCGCCGCGCGCCCCAAGGTGCAGGAGACGATGAGGGCGGAAGGGCTGATCAAATAGTTACAGCTTCTCACACCCACTGCGAGAATGTCACAATTGAAAACTGATAATTCAAGACCTGACCCCGCTTCGTGGCACCGCTCGGTATGAATAATGCGCTGCGCGCTCAGGCCGCGCTGAACCACTTGATTACGTTATCGCCCCAGTATTTCCATAACGCCCAGAAAAACGCCATCCACAGCAACATGATGACCACGGCGGCGATGATGCTCTTGGGCGTCGGCTTGTGCTGGGCGATCCAGACTTTAGCGTCGGCACGGCATTCGATCAATACCGGCTCGGGTACCAATTTGAGAATGAAATAGATGCTGACCGGCAGCAGGATGAGTTCGTCGAGGTAGCCCAGCACCGGGATGAAGTCGGGAATCAGGTCGATCGGGCTCAGAAAGTAGCCGACGACCAGCATCGCGAATAGTTTTGGCAGCAGCGGCATGCCCGGGTGCCGGCAGCAGAACCACAGCGTAAGCCCGTCGTTCTCCAGTTCACGCGCCCAGCGCTTGAGACGTTCCCACATCAGTTCATCATACCTCGCTGGCCGTGACAGCCACAGCAAACGGCACTCCGGAGCGCAAGGATCGCTGGCCTTCGTTTGGAAGTCGACTCCGACCCCGTTTTGCTTGGGACACATAAGGTACTCGTCAGAGTGAAGAATTCAAGATTCAAAACCTGACCCTGCCTTTGTAAGTCAAGTATAAGTCAAGTTATGGGTCAACCGGCGAGATCGGCGCCCACGGGACAAATAACGAACAGACATTGCCGCTTGACAGCCGGCATGCTACTGGTATGATTTATTCATACCAAACACTGGATCGAGCCGCCATGGGTACCGCCGTCAAGAAAACCATCTCGCTTCCCGCCGCTCTCGCGCGTGACGTCGAGGCGCTCGCCCGCGCCGAGGGCAAGACGCTGAGCGCGGTGATCCAGGACGCGCTGCGCCAGACGCGTATCGAGCGGCGATTCCAGGAGCTTCGCGGCATGCAGGGATACTGGAGCCGCAAGGCGCGCGACAAAGGCATCCTCACCGAGCAGGACCTCGATCGCTACCTGCGCGGGTGAAGGTCGTTTTCGACACTAACATTCTCGTCTCGGCTCTGGTGTTCCCGGGCGGCCGGGGCGAAGCGGCCCTGCGCCGCGTAGCAGCGGAACAAGATCAGCTTATTCTCTCCAAGCCCATCCTCGACGAACTGCTTGGCATACTCGGACGCAAGTTCTCGCGCGATGCTGAAGAGCTCGCGCACGTCGCCGTGTTTCTGTCGGAACTCGCCTTATCAGTCAAGCCGCGGCGAAGACTCCATGTTGTAAAGGACGAGCCCGACAACCGCATCCTGGAATGCGCGCTCGCCGGCCGCGCGGACGCTATCGTTACCGGAGACAGGGTGTTGCTGGCACTTCGGGAGTACCGCGGCGTACGCATCATCAGTCCGCGCGAGTATCTGGGTAATACGTGAGAGCACTGCAATTAATGCCGCGCGCGATCCTGATCCCGCTGATCGTCGCCTGTGCTCTCTTCATGGAGAACATGGATGCGACGGTAATCGCGACGGCGTTGCCGGCCATCGCCAAGGACATCGGGGAAAATCCGCTCGGGCTCAAGCTTGCGCTGACGTCCTATCTCGTCAGCCTCGCGGTGTTCATTCCGGTGAGCGGCTGGTTCGCCGACCGCTTCGGCTCGCGCACCGTGTTCGCCGCCGCGATCGCCGTGTTCATGGGCGGATCGCTGCTGTGCGCAGTGTCGAGCACGCTGGCGGCGTTCGTCGGCGCGCGCTTCCTGCAGGGGATGGGCGGCGCGATGATGGTGCCGGTCGGCCGCCTCGTGTTGCTCCGGGCCATCCCGAAGAGCGAGCTCGTCTCGGCGCTCACCTATCTCACCGTGCCGGCGCTGATGGGACCTGTCATCGGCCCGCCGCTCGGCGGCATGATCACGCTGTATTTCCACTGGCGCTGGATTTTTTTGATCAACGTGCCGATCAGCATTCTCGGTCTGTTCCTGGTGTTGCGCCACATCCCGAACATCCGCGAACCGGAGATGCCGTCGCTCGACGTGCGCGGCTTCATGCTCTCCGGTATCGGGCTCTCGGTGCTGATGCTGGGCCTGTCCGCGCTCGGCGGCCATCTGTTGTCCGGGGAACTCTCGGCCATCTGCATCGCGCTCGGCGCGCTCGTCCTCGCGAGCTATGGGTGGCATGCCAAGCGCACGCCGCATCCCGTGCTCGACCTCGCGCTGCTGAAGATTCCCACGTTCCGCACCAGCGTCGTGGGCGGCAGTCTGTTCCGCATCGGCGTCGGCGCGACGCCATTTCTGCTGCCGCTCTTGCTGCAGCTCGGCTTCGGGCTCGACCCGCTGCAATCCGGCCTGCTGACCTGCGCGACGGCGGCGGGCGCATTGCTAATGAAAACCCTGACGAGCGCGATCCTCAGGCGCTACGGATTCCGCAGAGTGATGACGGTGAATGCGGCCGTGGCCTCGGCCGCCATCGCGGTCTACGGATTATTCACCGCAAGCACGCCGCATTACATCATCGTCGCCGTGCTGCTATTCAGCGGCTGCCTGCGCTCGCTGCAGTTCACCGCGCTGCATGCGATCTCGTTCGCCGATGTCTCCATGCCGGCGATGAGCCGGGCATCGAGCTTCTCGAGCATGGCTCAGCAGCTCGCGCAGAGCCTGGGCGTGGCGGTCGGCGCCTACGCGCTGCAGATCTCGAGCCTCCTGCAGGATCACCATACGATCGTCGCTTCCGATTTCTGGCCGGCTTTCCTTGGCATCGCGATCATTTCCGCGACGTCGCTCTTTTTACACGCGGGACTTCCGCGCGATGCCGGCGCGGAAGTGTCGGGGCATGAGGTGCAGGAAGAGTTGAAAGCGGAAGGGCTGATCAAGTAATCAGGTAAGTCGACTCCAACCCTTTTTTTCTGTTGGTTGATTTGCTCAGGCTGGTCGCGCGCCGCGGCAGTTGGGATACTTTGGACAGCCCCAAAATGAATTACCCCTGTTAGCGCCCTTACGCGCGGTTTTCAGAACCATCGGCGAACCACATTGTGGGCATGAGGGACTTTCAGCCGCAGCGACGGGGTCTTTTATTGGCACAGCAGTCTGCGTGGTGCGTATCATCTCGACTAGCTGATCTCCCGCAATCAATTTTATTTCTCGACCTTCGGCGAAGCGCTTTGCTTCGTCAGTGAAAACGCCCGATGTAACAACGTAACCGCCGGCTACCCTGCGCGCGGCCATCACACCATAGAGTTCCCTGACTGTTTCGACTCCGACTTGCCGAGCTTTCCACTGCTTGCATTGGACTAAGTAACGGTCAGCACCACGAGAGACGACAAGATCCACTCCGCCATCCGCACCGCCGCCGCCCGTTTCTTCCACAGAAAAACCGCGCCGCCTGAAGGACTCGCCCACGAGCATTTCAAACTCTTGCCAGGACATTTTTTCAAGAGCACCCCTCACACCAGCGGTTGCAACGTTCTCATGCAAGGCATTACGCTTGTGCCGACCAAGAACAGATGCTGCCGCGCCAACCAGAAGTGCTCCAGGCAGAAGATACTGTGCGATCATTGCAAATGTCCTAAATATCTGTGTGCTGACAACGGCACCAATGTTTTTAGCATCGGCCGTTACGGCGACTCCCATAGAGGCAAATGAGTGCAGTACCAAGTACGTGACAATCGCAAGAACAACACTGACCCACCAAGGAAACTTGGAGGCGATTTCAACTAAATCCTCTATTACTCCTTGCTCTCGCCGCGCCATCAGCTTGTCTTCGATCCTGTGGTGCCCCTGAGATCAGCGGCAATCTCCTGCATCTGCTCCAGCGCTGTTTCTAGATCATCTATGATTTCCTGTGCAATCACCTCTGGAGCTGGCAGGTTGTCGGATTCTGAAAGGCTCTCGTCCCTTAGCCAGAAGATGTCGAGACTCGCCTTGTCGCGGGCGACGAGCTCGTCGTAATCGTAGACGCGCCAGCGACCATCCGGATTCTTTTCAGACCACGTCGGCTTGCGGTCATAGCGGTTGGCGGGATTGTAGAGGGTGACGAACTCGTCCAGGTCTTCGCGCTTGAGTGGGCCGGTCTTGAGCGTGAAGTGTTTGTTGGTTCGCAAGTCGTAAATCCACAGCTTTTTTGTCCACGGCGTTTCGGACGCGGGCTTTTTGTCGAAGAACAGCACGTTCGCCTTTACGCCCTGCGCGTAGAAGAGACCAGTGGGTAGTCGCAGCAGCGTGTGCACATCGCATTCGTGCAATAACTTTTTCCGAACGGCCTCGCCTGCACCGCCTTCGAATAGTACGTTGTCCGGAACGACTATTGCGCAGCGGCCGTGTGGCTTGAGCAGCGTCTTTACGTGCTGTAGGAAATTAAGCTGCTTGTTCGACGTTGTCGCCCAGAAGTCTTCGCGCTCGACAAGATCTTTCTCGGTACTGACTTTCCCATTTTCGCCGACGATCATCGTACTCGACTTTTTACCGAAAGGTGGATTAGTAAGTACTACCTCGAAGCGCTCGCCAGGGTCGGCCGCAAGCGCGTCTGCCACCGCAACTGGAACGTTCTTGTCGGAGCCGATGCCATGCAGCATCAGGTTCATCGCGCAAACACGAGCAGTGCTCTGCACCAACTCCCAACCCTTGAAGGTATCTTCCTTCAGCCGACGCTTCTCGTCCTTTGTGAGGTTGGGGTAGTGCTCGACGATGTAGTTATGTGCGAGGAACAGGAAACCGCCTGTCCCGCAGGCAGGGTCGCAGATCGACTCGCCGGGCTTGGGTGCGACCGCGTCCACCATCGCGCGTATCAGCGCACGCGGCGTGAAGTACTGTCCCGCGCCGGATTTTAAGTCTTGGGCGTTCTTCTCTAACAGACCCTCGTAGGCATCACCCTTCACATCCGCGCTCATCGAAGACCAGTTTTCCTTATCAATGAGATCGACAATCAAGCGCCGCAGTTTCGCCGGGTCCTGGAACTTGTTCTGCGCTTTGCCGAAGATGAGACCAAGCATGCCTTTCTTCTCGCCCAGTTTCTCCAACACATGCCGGTAATGGTCAAACAGCTCATCACCGTCGCGCAACAAGAGTGACGGCCATGCATATTCCGAGGGGACAAGACTCAGTTGATTGTACGGTGACCGACTCCGCTCGTCTGCCATCTTGAGAAATAGTAGGAAGGTGAGCTGCTCGACGTAGTCGCCATAGCTCATCCCATCGTCGCGCAGGACGTTGCAGTAGTTCCAGAGCTTTTGGACAATGGTAGCCGTAGTCACGCTCTAATCTTTCGGTTGCCGTAGCTGGCCAATCGTACTGCACCACTCTTATTCAGGCGAAAACGAACTAGGTCTCTGCTAACCCCGAAATGACGCCCTGCCGCTTCCTCGGTCATTCCGGAGCGAAGCGCCCATTGCGCTGCTTCATTCGACACCAATAGTGTCGGTCCGAGCCAGCTAGCTTCATCCTCAAGTTGCCGATTGAATACGCGTTTGCCATGTTTGCAGAACGGTGGGTGAGGGGGGTGATGCAAAAGCGCATGCGCCAGCTCGTGCGCAAGATTTGCGCGCTGCCGAGTCGGCGCATGGCCGTCGTTATGTACGATGAAGCGGTAGCTACCGTCGAAAATCGTGATGGCAGAGAACACTCCCGAATCGACGTTTAGAAGGTAATCCATGTTCCCTTTTATGGTGGGGTTCTCTTCCGCAAGCTTGCTCAGCGGGATTGTGGGAACAGAAAGATGGTCCGCGAGGCGCCAAGGACAGAGTGGTAAGTGGGGCTCGAGCCCGAGTTCCCTTCGCATCTCGACGGAGATGCGATTCGCTTCTGCCTTGAATCCCCGCGGAAGCATTACTTCTTGCTTCCCGACCGTTCCTGCTTCAACTTTTCGTAGGCGGTCTCTATAATGGCCTGAAGTGTCTTGGCGGCGTCTGGCTTCAGATTCGAATCCGCCCGGAGCAGCGTCGAGATCGCGACCAACGATTCCGGCGTCTTTGTTTTTTTACGCAACCCCACAAAATCGGCTGGGTTGATTCCGGCCCACGCGGAGAGCACAGCAAGGCTCGCGGCGTCCGGCCGCCGCCCTTGTGCCATTCTCGTTAGAGTAGATGGACTTACCCCTGTTTCCTTGCTCACCTGTTTCCATGTTTGCTCCCGGGTTTTCACGGTTGTGGCGAGAGCGTCATAGAACGCCTCAGCGTGAAAGCCCTTGTCTGCGTCGGCCATTAATCCTCCTTTAGTTGCTAAAAAGCAATTGACAACCTTAAAGGCAATATGTATATTGCGCTTCAAGTGATTCCACTTTAGCAATCACGAGGCTTTTTAGCAACATAATTTTGAAAGGAATTGACATGGAACAACAGGCTATCGAGCGTCATCAAGAGCACAGCAAGCATCCCCACGCGGTCGAAGTGACGGTAAACGAGCGCCCCGTCACGCTCCCTGACCGAACTGCAACCGGTCTCGAGATTAAGCAGGCTGCGATCGCACAAGGGGTGCCGATCCAGCTTGATTTCGTGCTGCAGCAGGAACTTCCGAACGGCCAACACAAGGTCATTGGCGACCATGATGATGTCAAGCTGCATCCGCGTGATCGGTTCACGGCGATCGCGGACGACGACAACTCGTAGGTCTCGCCGTGAACTCCGAAGTCGAGCGGGCCGTGGATGCTCTTCGGCACAGCTTCGACGGTGCGATGGTTACGGTTGAAGAGGACGGCGCTGGCGGCGCATACGTTTTCATAGAGCCGGTGGATCTCGGGCCGCGATTTAACCCCACCACGACCTGGGTCGGCGGTCATTTGACGGCACAGACACCTTACTCCGACGTTTACCCTCTCTTCATCGGGGCGAACGTTGCTTGGGCGAACGGCAGGGCTTTCTCGGCACCTGTCACCGCGGGCCACAACTTCCGTGGCCGTGTCGCCATACAGGTATCGCGGCGCGCAAATAAGCGAGACCCAAAGCTTGAACCACCGGTAGTGAAGTTCAACAAGGTACTGCACTGGCTGAGGTATATCGCGTGATGCGCAACTGCACGCTTCACATGCCACAGCCGCTATATGTGCGGCTAATGGCCCACCTCTTCCCGGGCGACTTCGACGAGCATGGGGCTGTGGTGGCCGCTGGGTTTGCCAAGACGTCTTACGGCTACCGATTACTTGCGAGGACTCTGTTCATCGCGAAAGACGGTGAGGATTACATCGAAGGCAAGCGCGGGTATCGGGCGCTGAACGCTCGATTTATCAACCGCTGCATCACCTATTGCAGGGACCATCGGTTGGTCTACCTTGCCGTGCATAATCATGGCGGCGCTGACAGCGTAAGCTTCAGCCACATCGACTATGCCTCTCATCAGCGTGGCTATCATGCATTGCTCGATATTGCACGGGGTATGCCCGTTGGAGCACTGGTGTTCGCGGAACGTGCCGTCGAAGCGGACATCTGGTTTCCGGATGGCACTCGTTCGGCATTACAACACGCGGTAGTGCTCGGCTCGCGACTGCAGCACCTCTGGCCTAGTCCCCCACGAGTTGGCGAGATCGATCATGAAGAGCTCTACCACCGGCAGATACTTTTTTTCGGAAAGGTTGGACAGGCTCGCTTCGCGAAAACCAAGGTCGGCGTCATCGGTCTGGGAGGAATCGGCTCCCTCGTTAACGAGTACCTCGCAAGACTCGGTGTTGGTTATCTCGTGCTTGTGGACCCAGACCGTATTGCTGAGTCTAACTTCTCTCGCGTTGTGGGAGCGACTGTCGAGGACGTAATCTCGAAAACGCTCAAGGTCGATATCGCCAAGCGTGTGGCGAAGCAGGCAAATCCTACCGTGCAAGTGGAGGCCTTACCGTCTGACCTCGTTCGCGAGGAGGTCGCGAAATGCCTTGTTGACTGTGACTACCTATTCCTCGCCGCTGACTCGATGCGGGCCCGGCTCGTATTCAACGCTCTTGTCCAGCAGCACTACATTCCGGGTGTGCAGTTGGGCGCGAAGGTGTCATTCGAGGAAAACTCGGGAGAAATCCAAGCGGCTTATAGCGTGGTGCGCCGCATACGACCCGGCCGAGGGTGTCTGCTGTGCAATCAGCTAATAAACCCTACCAAGCTCGCCGATGAATGGAAGACCGATGCCGAGCGCGAAGACCAGCACTACGGAACGCAGATGCCAAACCCAAGCGTCATTACACTGAATGCAATGTCCGCAGCGGATGCCGTCAACGGGTTCCTGTTTGATTATCTGGGGCTGGGCGTTAACGGAGGCGGTGACGAACTGTACACTCGCTACGACCATCTTCGCCACAGACAGGAACGTATCGAGCCGCGATGCGACAGCACGTGTCCGGAATGCTCCCTTGGCGATGGATCCAGGCTAGGCATGGGTGATACAGCAATGCTTCCGTGCGTTTCAATGACGGGCTCTAGCATTCGACTCGCCAACGGATGAAACTGATTCTACGCAGCCAAAGACAACAAGCGACCTTCGCAAACGCCTTTCTGACTATGTTTGAGTCAAATCCGCCTACGCCGCCTCCCTCTCAAGAACGAACGTCGCAATCGCGCCAGGGGATGTCATCTGGCGAGTGCGTATTTGGACCTTATCTGCTTCTGCTTCAAGCTCTAGGCCGGCCTCGTCTATAGAGGTTATCTGCCTTTCGCTGTATTGAGGATCATCGCGTCGCACACGATGAAGTAGAAGTTCAAAACTCAACGTCCCGCTTTGCGGAAACATCCCCGCGAGCGCACCGCTTCGGAGCTGCTCTAGGTCCCACAGCTTAGCTTTCGCGTTGTTCACGAGGTTCGCGAGCTGCCCAGGAACTAGCAATCCAAAGTTGGCCACAAGGCGATTTCCTGTGAAACCGATTCGCGTAGCTCTAGCGCGCTCATTGACGCGGAATTGCTGATCGAATCGCTTGTGAAGATCCGGCCGTGCCGTAACTACTTCTTCTCGGACCAGCTTCTCCAATCGCCGCGTGGACACCTCAGCCCGCGCACCGGCTTCCGTGGTCTCCTCCTCGTCCGCTAGCTTCTCCACCAGAGACGCGCACTGAAGCAAACCAGTTCGCGCGACATCCTCAAGCGATTCCCCTGCTCCACGGCGAAGGGCTCCGAGAATGACTCCCTCTACCGGAGACGACCATTTCTCGATCGCACCAAAGCCTCGCCCCGAGACCCATTCCCTTATCGCGTGGAGGGCGATCTCATTAGCAAAAGACACAGCCTTTGCCTGCGCCCCATACAAACATGAGAGCCGATCCAGAGACGGGACTGGTACAAGTACAAAGTCGCTTTCATTTCCGGCGATAACGGCCGTACATATTCGCTCACCCGAGCCAACCATTGGCTCGATGTAGATTGGCGCCCAACTCGCTTTGTGTGTGCTGCGCCGAGCTGGGAATTCTAAGTTGTCAATGACGGCAGTCGGTACCATATAGTCTCCTTACACAATTACGGGTAACCCAAGTCTTTGCCCGATTAGCCTGAGGAGTTCGGCCGTCCTCAGCCTCAGAAAATCGCGCAATGCAGTTGCGTCTGCGCTTCCAAGGAACGCATCGCATCGGCTTAGCCCCAGCACATTTTCAATATCGACCGCGGCGAATTGGGCCGAGAGCTGCTGCACGAGCTGCCATGTCGCGTGGCGTTGCGGAAGCGTAAGAGTCGGAACGATGTTGTCGGCAATCTGGTTCGGTACGCTCACTCCAGGCTGAAGATCTACAGCCACCCAACTAGGGCCCGTAAACGCATGGCTGTGGTCAATGAGCCAAACATCGCCCTCGGCGCCGACGAGTAAATTGCCTTGATTCCTGTCGCAGTTTGCTACCCACTCGTCGAAAGTCATGGCTTCCCTCCAGCTGG
This sequence comes from Gammaproteobacteria bacterium, assembly GCA_041495205.1. GTDB lineage: Bacteria > Pseudomonadota > Gammaproteobacteria > Burkholderiales > JAHFRG01 > JAHFRG01. Next base: position 166,672 of record JBGQCF010000001.1, on the reverse strand, counting down.
ACCACGTCTTGATGAACTGCTCGACTACAGCAACGCCTTCCATCTTTATTCGCCGCCGCAAGTCCGGATGCGGGAGCGATACGACGCCAAATCCTAAAGCATCGTCGAGGCCGCTCGCCTGCAATGCCAGCGAATCCGGATAGTCGTTTCGAAGAACAGCAACCAAAAATCCCTCGGGAATGGATAGCCCAATCGACCTGCCAAGCACAGAACACACAACTTCATTTACGAGCTGTTTCGCGGGCAGCAACTTCACGTATGCGAGGCGCTTGTCCGAGACGGTTTCGACTACACCCCGATATGTCTCGTTGATGCCTGTTTCGTCGCCCGTAAGGCGCGTTGCCCCAGGCAGCAGATGAGCAAGGCCTACTTGCATTGCACACACTTTGGCGACCAGAACGTTGTTAGCATCGGCTACGCCTGCTCATCACTCATAGCGAAGACCCTAGTCAATATTGCTGAACGCAGCCGTTCGGCGCGCTGGAGATTTGCCGCAACCTCGGTCTCCATTTCACGCGTGATGGAAAGGCGTCGGTCGACTTCGGCGACGATGCGTTGTTGTTCAGCGAGGGGTGGGAGCTGGACTCTAAGCGCCTGCAGCTTAGAGCCATTGACATTGGGTTGACCGATCCCAGCGGCCGAATCACGAATCTGAGCCCAATAAGCTGAACTTTGAAAGAACATATAAAGCCAACTACTGAGGTGCATATCCGCCGGGCTTATCCGAATCAGATACGACGCGAACACAGAGTCCGGGAAAGGAAGGAGGAGCTGAAAACTCTTGCCAACAGTCGCACCAGTCCGTGCAAATACGATGTCCCCTGGCTTGAGACGTAGCTCATCAGCCTTTTCCGTAGAAACGTCACATGACGGCACCATGGACCAGTCGACGCGGTCGTCTTGAATATCGGTTATCCGAAGGAACCGAATTCCGGTCTGCTTAACGACAGCGGAGGCCGTGTGGCCATATTGGACTTTATGTGAAAGCTGAGCAACGCTTGCGCACGCCCACCCCTCCGGCAGTTCAATCATGTCCGCCGCAACGGGTTCCTTGTACTTGCCCTTGCCTTTCCACTGACTGCGGCGGGTTTCGAGGATGCGTTGCAGGAGTTGTGCGCCGGTCTCGTAGCTGCAGCCTTCGCGGTGGGCGATCTCAGCTTCGGTGGGAACGAGACGACCCTCGACCGCGGCTTTGAGAACGGCGGTCTTGTAGCGCTTGAGGTTGGCCTTGACGCGCTTCAAGTTGGCGACAGCTTCGTCAAGACGGGAGAACTGTTTTTCAATTTCGGCGACGATACAGCGCTGCTCATCAATCGGTGGAAGCGGGATCTCGCTCTGTTCGAGAAACGCAGCAGGAACGCGCTTCTGCCCAACCGCGCCGGTCATGTGGTGAGCCGCCTCAGCTCGGAAACGCGCACTCGATACGTAGTGATAGACGTAATGCGCATCGACACCCTCGCGCGGGCGCAGCACATGAAACTCGGTCGAACCGAACCCGATGCCGTTGCGCAACTGGCGTGCGACGGCCATCTTGCCGTTCTCCATGCACGGCGTGATCTTGGCGAATAACACATCGCCTTCGCGAAAATACGTGTATCCCTTCTTGACCTCGGCGTACTTGCGGACCGCTGATGCATCGATAGCGCCCGTTCCAGCCTCGACAGCTGCCATGGGTACAAACGACACTTGAACTTCGTCGGACAGCGAACCACGCTCCGGCTTTGGGTTGAGATCGATGGCTTTGGTGAAAGGCACACGAGGCCAAAGCGTAGACCGTTCGAGTTGCTCCCGAATCTCGTAGGTGGCCGACTTCTCGGCGACGTGAGGTTGAGGGTTGCTCACGCCGCCAACTCCCTATTCAACGCCTCAAGCACCTTCGGCAACTCTGCCCCGAATAGCTGATGCACCTTGCCGAGGCCGCCGTGCTGAATGAAAGGTACGGAGTCGAAGTCTTCGATATCCATTCGAAGACTACCGACGATGTGATCCCGGATCATCTCCAGCCACTTGCGTTGGTCTGCGGTGAACTGCTTGCCGGCTGCCGGCTGTTGCGCGAGCCAAGCCTTGAAGTTGGTAGCGACGCGCTCGGGATACGGGACGAGTTCGTTCTCCTGGTGCATGGCGTAGCGCACGAGTGAGACGAGATCGGTGAGGATGCGCTTGGCGCTCGCGCCTTTGACTTTGTTTTTATCCAGTGCGGCGTAGGCTTGCCAGAGCACCGACTCAGAGATCAGGTGTGGTGGGGCGTGAAGCGCGTCGGCTAGGTTCTTTAGGTCTTCAAACTTAAGTGGAGCCTTTGTCGGGCGGTTGTAGAGGATCTGCAGCGCGGTGATTTCATCTTTGTGCTGCAGGATGAACTGTTCAAAGGTCGTGACAATCTTCTGCGCCCGCTCGCGCGCGGCTTCCGAGAACCCAGCTTCGAGAACTTCGTCCTGAGTCACGTGGTCGATGACCTGCTCGTTCTTCTGCTTTAGCGCAAGGATCAACTCGCGCAGCTTGGGGTCGTAGAGCGGCTTCACTGCAGCTTGCGCGGCACTGGCGGCTTGCTCACGGGGCAGATCAGGGCTCAGCGCGTAGACGATGCCGCGTGCTAAGTCTTTTAGTGACACGCCACCAGCGCTTTGCGCGATCTTGGCTTTGTCGGTTTCCGGCAGGTCTTTCTCCAATCGCGCGAGGCGTGCGGCGACAGAGGAAAGCACTTCAGGCTCGGTGTTGCCGAGCGCCACCGCCTGCAGCAGCTTGTCCAGCGGCACAGACTTCTGCTGGTCCATGGGGCGCGAGTCAGTCATGTCCCGCTCGCACACACCCACGCAGTCCACGATGACAAAGTGGTCCTTGGCCTTGGCGTCGGGCGTGACGCCCTTGAGATCGTCCGGCGAGATTACGCGCACGCCGCGACCTTTCATCTGCTCGAAGAAGGTGCGCGACTTCACCGCGCGCATGAACATTACGATCTCTAGCGGCTTGATGTCGGTGCCGGTGGCGATCATATCCACGGTGACGGCGATGCGCGGGTTGTAGCTGTTGCGGAAGGCAGCAATCAGGCGCTCGGGCGTTTCGCCCGTGGTGCGATAGGTAATCTTCTGTGCAAATTCGTTGCCCTTGGCGAACTCCTTGCGGATTATCTTGACGATGTCTTCGGCGTGACTGTCGTCCTTGGCGAAGATGAGCGTCTTGGGCACATCGGTGCGGCCGGGAAAAATCTCAGTGAACAGCTTGTCGCGGAACGTGCGGACGATGGTGCGGATTTGGTCCACTGCTACCACATCGCGGTCTAGCTTGTTGGGGTCGTAGGAGAAGTCTTCGTCCAACTGCTCCCAGCGCACTTTGCGGGTTGCGCGGTCGCGCAGGTCTACGTAGTATCCGGCGTCCACCTTGCTGCCGGCTTCCGTCACCTGCGTGCGGATGCGATAGACGTCGTAGTTGACGTTGACGCCGTCAGCCACTGCCTGCTCGTGGCCGTACTCCATTACCAAGTTTTTGTCGAAGAAGCCGAAGGTCTGCTTGCCGGGCGTGGCGGTGAGGCCGATGAGGTAGGCATCGAAGTACTCTAGCACTTGCCGCCAGAGGTTGTAGATGGAGCGGTGCGCTTCATCGGTAACGATGATGTCGAAGGTTTCGATTGGAATATTCGGGTTGTATTCGATCAGCTCGGGCTCCTTGAACAAGCTTTCGATGCCGGAGGCGGAAATTTCTTCGTCCTCTTCTGACAGCTCGCGGCCCTTGAGCATCGAATACATGCGCTGGATGGTGGCGATAACGACGCGCGCGCTCTTATCCAGATTGTTCGACGTAAGGTGCTGGACGATGTACTCCTCGCCGAACTTGAAGTTGTTGTACGGTGAAACGTACTGGTCGAACTCCTTTTTCGTTTGCCGACCGAGGTTGCCGCGGTCAACCAAAAACAGCACGCGCCTCGCGCCGGCAAATTTGATGAGGCGATAGGCGAGAACAATGGCCAATAAAGTCTTGCCCGATCCGGTCGCCATTTGTACCAGTGCGCGCGGTCGGTTATCACGGAGCGACTTCTCAATATTCGCAATGGCCCGTGGTTTTGGCGGCCAAAGATCATCCGCTAGCGGAGGCATGTGCCTCAAACGCTGAAGAAAAGTGCCCTCATGTCCAGAATCAATCTGCGCTGCGGCGCCGGTGGTTAACCGGATTGCAGAGCCAGCGGAGTCTCTTACCGATTGCGGGACCGACTCCAGCCATTGCGCCAGTGTATCCGGCTTGTGGAACGCGAACACGGGTCGAGAACGCGGTTCAGGGTCAAAGCCGTTGGTGAAGCGGGTTTCGATGCCGGTAGACTGATAAGAAAACGGCAGTGGATTGTCCCAAGCAGGCAGGTTGTCGGGAAGTCCTTTCACATATTTTTCCGATTGAATCTCGACACCCGAGAGAGTAAAACCCTGCTTTTTTGCTTCGAGTACCCCCGCTACCTTGCCGTCAATGTACAACATATAATCAGCAAAGCCATGACCTTCCTTCAACGGGAATTCACGGATAGCAACGCCACGCGCGGCGTGGATATTGGCTTTCTTAACTGATTGTACTGCCCACCCAGCGGCTGTAAGCAGTTGATCTATTTTTCCACGCGCTAATTGTTCGGGTTCTGCCGCCATATTCCCCCCGTGGGCAGGACCTATGTTTCGTTCAGAGTTTTCGATACACTTCAGCACCCGCCTGCCGGAATTCTACCGCTTTTTACTTACTGCCGTAGACCGTATACCCTCGCGACCCGTTCTGTTGATGCAGTAGACATGATTGCCTGATATGTCGATGAATCACAGAATTATCGACATATCGATTATTCCGAGAGCAGCTTAATGTATTTCGCGTAACCAAAGCTGCGATTTTTTGCGCGACCCGTGGTCTCGCTCACGATGTCGAGTTCAACGAGAGCCTTGATTGCCGCGTTGGCGGTGGGAAAGCTGGTTCCCAGTGCTGCGCGCGCGCGCTCGACGGTAAAACGAGGCATCGACGGCAGCAGCTCGAACAGGCGATAAGCAACCGGCGACTGGGACGAGGAGGCCAGCACTTTCTTGCGATCATTGTTTATCAGCGTGGCAACACCGAGTATACTGCGCGCCGCCTCGGCGGAAGCCGCTTTTACTGCTTCAAGGAAAAAACCGGTCCAGTCCTCCCAATCCCCGTCCGTGCGCACTCGCGACAGGAGCCGGTAATATTCAGGCTGATGGCGCCTGAAAAATACGCTGATGTATAGCAGCGGCTCTTGCAGCAAACCCCAAGCTTCAAGCAAGGCGCCGATAAGAAGGCGTCCGATACGTCCGTTGCCATCCAGAAACGGATGGATGGTTTCGAACTGAACATGAATGAGCCCAATCCGGACAAGCGGTGGCAGGGTCGCACGCTCGACGTGAACGTAACGCTCGAGGTCGCTCAGCAATGCTGCAAGCCGGTTCGCGGGCGGCGGCACAAACACTGCGTTGCCCGGCCGCGTCCCGCCAATCCAGTTTTGCGATCGCCGGATTTCTCCTGGTTGTTTATCGGCGCCACGCACACCGCGCAGAAGCAGGCGGTGCGCATCACACAGCAGCCGGGTGCTGATCGGCAAGCCCTTGGGGGACCTCAGATGCTTCTGAACCACGCGGAATGCGTGCAGGTAGTTCACGACTTCCTCGACATCGTCGGCATTGGCGACGCCAAGCTCCGCTTCCTCGTCGAACAGGTCGATGAGAGTTGCTTGCGTGCCTTCGATTTGCGAGGTCAACAGCGCTTCTTTGCGAATGGCCCCATATACAAGCCATTCAACCGATGGCGCCAAGCCTGATAGGCCGTTAAGCTGCGCCAGTGCAAGCTCGGCATCCCGATTCGCCTGCTCGAAGGCGGCCATGTTCAGCGGCGGGCCGTTCGGAGGAAGCTTGTTCGGCACATATGCCTGCACATGCTCGCCCGCGAGGACCACCCCAACGTGAGTTCCGGTGCTGCGAACCATTAATTTAAGCGTTCTTTAATCAATTGGCCCCATATTAAAGACTTCTTTAATACTATGCAAGCTTTTTAAAGAATGCTTAAATAAAAAAGGCGGCTCATGAGCCGCCTTTTAAGCGTTGTCACACTTTCACGATCTTCGATAAATCTCCGCGCCGGTTTTCACAAACTCCGCGGCCTTTTCCTGCATGCCGCGCTCGAGCGCCTGATTACGGTTTAGCAAGTCAAGGGTCGGCATAATGTGTCAGATCAGATCAGGCCGGTTCTTCTTCAGCCACGCGCGCACGTCGGCAAGCAGGCGTTCCGCAGCTTCGACGCATTCCTTCACCAGCCGCTCCTCGACCGGATTGCCTTCGTAGTCGGCGAGGTTGCGCGCGCGGCGAAAACCGTCGAAGAGGCGCAGCTTTTCGGCCGGCAAACCGATGGTCTTCGGCAGCGTCTGGATCGTCGTCTGTTGGTGACCCGGCTCATGAGTCGAGGGACGGTAGCCGTTCGCCATCAGAGCCGCGAGCGCGGATTGCATGAGGCTCTTGTAGGCCAGGTCGAACCGTGAGATCGCGTGAATGGCGTCGTTTTTTGCATCGGCAAGCGAGGTTGCCGCGGAATCGAGAAGGCGCGCAAGCTCCTTCGCGGTGACGCTATGCGGCTTTAGCCGCCCGATGCCCGCGAGATTTTTCAAGGTCATGGAGTTTACCGATCAGCGGGATCTTCGGCCCTTCGAGCACCCGCAGAAGAAAAGGCTCCTTGCCCGCAAGCTTTGCGCGGAATTCGCGCACGCCGTACACGTGCGGATTGATCTCGCGGCGGAGGGCTTTCTCCGCGGGCCCCAGCGCGTGGATCGCATCCGCGAACTTGACCTCGCCGACTAGCAGGACGTCCACGTCGCTGCGCGCGCCCTCCTTGCCGCTCGCGATCGAGCCATAGACGAAGGCGAGCTCGATTCTACCGGCGAGACGGGCGAGCGCCTTGCGCAGCACGTCGGCGATGCCGGTGGTTTTCTTCAGGATGCCGCGCAGCTCCTCATAGATTGGGGAATCCGGGTTGGCCTGGTAATGCACCTGGTTGCCTTGCGCGCGGCGCACAAGCAGTCCCGCTTCGGCGAGCATGGCCAGCTCACGATAGAGCGTGTTGGCCGGCCGGCCCGTCATGCGGGCAATCGCGCGCACGTGGTACGACTCGCCCGGATGCAGCAGCAGCAGTCCGAGCACGTCGCGCCGGTAGGCGCCGAAGAGCAGGTGGGCGAGGTTCATGTATAAGAGACGGCAGCGGCCATGTCGCAAATTAGGCGACAATCATCGCTTAATTAGCGACAGTCGTCAAGGCAGAACGCCTCCGCCGCGAGCCCTTCGAAACCGATGGTCGCGTTCACCAGATCGCGCAGAACGGCTTTGCCTACAGTGGTATCGCCCGCCAGGTAGGCTTTAATCGCCTCGGTAAACAGTGCTTCGCGGAACCGCGTGTCGCGCCGCGCGCGCGCCAGAATCGTTTCCTTGAAATCCCGTGTCAGTGCCATATCGTCTCCTGGTTTGTCAGGCCGCTTTGAGCACTTTCAAATTCTTGACTTTGGTTCCCATCCGGTCTTCCTCGGTCTGCAGATCATATTTGGCCTGCAGGTTCATCCAGAACTGCGGTGAAATGCCGAAGTAATGAGCGAGGCGAAGAGCGGTGCCGGCGGTAATGCCGCGCTTGCCGAGCACGATCTCGTTGATGCGGCGGGGGGACACGTCAATATCCACCGCGAGCCGGTACTGGCTCACATTGAGCGGCTTCAGAAATTCTTCCATCAGAATTTCGCCGGGGTGAATGGGTTTGAGCTTGGCCATATATACGGTCCTTAATGGTAGTCGATGATTTCTACACTCTCCGCGTGACCGTCTTTCCAGACGAAGCAGATTCGCCACTGGACGTTGATGCGAATGCTGTGCTGGCCCTTGCGGTCTCCGGATAAAGCTTCCAGCCGGTTTCCCGGCGGCACGCGGAGATCGTTCAACGTATGCGCCGCATCGAGCATCTCAAGTTTGCGGCGAGCGACTGTTTCGATGGCTTTGAAACGCCGGACTGGCCCGCGGTTGAAAAGCTGTTCGGTGTCTCTGCACCGAAACGATCGGATCATGAAGAGATATTAACGCAGACCGTTATTATCGTCAAGCGTTATTACAACATGGCAGCAGAACCGTGGGTCACCTTTATCCTGAGCGTGGATGCTGTTCTAATTTGTTCAGAGTTTTCGATACACCTCAGCACCTGCCTGCCGGAATTCTACCGCTTTTTCTTCCATGCCGCGCTCAAGCGCTTCGGTTTCGGAAACTCCGATTTGCGCTGCGTAATCGCGTACGTCCTGGGTGATTTTCATGGAGCAAAAATGCGGGCCGCACATGGAGCAGAAATGCGCGAGCTTGGCGCCTTCTTGCGGCAGCGTCTCGTCGTGGAAAGCCTTCGCCTTGTCGGGATCGAGGCCGAGGTTGAACTGGTCATCCCAGCGGAATTCGAAGCGCGCTTTGGATAATGCGTTGTCGCGGATCTGCGCGCCGGGATGGCCTTTGGCCAAGTCCGCCGCATGCGCGGCAATCTTGTAAGCCATGATGCCGTCTTTCACATCGTCCTTGTCGGGAAGCCCGAGATGTTCCTTGGGCGTGACGTAGCAGAGCATCGCGGTGCCATACCAGCCTATCATCGCAGCACCTATTGCAGACGTGATGTGGTCGTAGCCCGGCGCGATGTCGGTGGTGAGCGGGCCGAGCGTGTAGAACGGCGCTTCCTTGCAATACTTCAACTGCAAATCCACGTTTTCCTTGATGAGCTGCATCGGAACATGGCCCGGGCCTTCTATCATCACCTGCACGTCATGCTTCCAGGCGATGTCGGTGAGCTCGCCGAGAGTCTTCAATTCGGCGATCTGCGCTTCGTCATTGGCGTCGTAAATCGAGCCGGGACGCAGGCCGTCGCCCAGGCTGAAGCTCACGTCGTACGCTTTCATGATTTCACAGATTTCCTCGAAGCGGGTGTAGAGGAAGCTTTCCTTGTGATGAGCGAGGCACCATTTGGCCATGATCGAGCCGCCGCGCGAGACGATGCCGGTCATGCGCTTGGCGGTGAGCGGAATAAACGGCAGCCGCACTCCGGCATGGATGGTGAAATAATCCACGCCCTGCTCGCATTGCTCGATCAGCGTGTCGCGGTAAATTTCCCAGGTGAGCTCTTCAGCCTTGCCGTCCACTTTTTCCAGCGCCTGGTAAATCGGCACGGTGCCGATTGGGACCGGCGAATTGCGGATAATCCACTCGCGGGTTTCGTGAATGTCTTTGCCGGTGGACAAATCCATCACCGTGTCGCCGCCCCAGCGAATCGCCCAAGTCATTTTTTCCACTTCCTCCTGGATCGAGGAGGTGATGGCGGAGTTGCCGATGTTGGCGTTGATCTTCACCAGGAAGTTGCGGCCGATGATCATCGGTTCGGATTCCGGATGGTTGATGTTGGCGGGGATGATCGCGCGCCCACGCGCCACTTCATCGCGCACAAACTCGGACGTAATCATCTTGGGAATCGAGGCGCCGAAATCCTCTCCCGGATGCTGGCGCGTGAGGAGTTCGCTCAAGGCCTCGCGCCGCTGGTTCTCGCGGATGGCGATGAATTCCATTTCCGGCGTGATGATGCCGCGCCGAGCGTAATGCATTTGCGTGACATTCATGCCACGCTTGGCGCGCAGCGGCTTGCGCTTCAAATTGAAACGCAGTTCCGCAAGCTTGGGGTCGGTCAAACGGCTGCGGCCGTATTCGGAGCTGGGGCCGGAGAGTTTTTCCGTGTCATTGCGCCCGAGTATCCATTTTTCTCGAAGCGGCAGCAGTCCCGCGCGGACATCAATCTTTGCTTGCGGGTCGGTGTAAGGCCCGGAGGTATCGTAGACATAAATCGGCGGATTTTTCTCCGCGCCAAAAGATGCGGGCGTGTCGGATTGAACGATCTCGCGCATCGGCACCTGGATGTCGGGACTGCTGCCTTCGACATACACCTTGCGCGAATTGGGCAAAGGTTTGACCGCCGCTTCATCAACGTGGGCGGTGGCGCTTAAGAATTTCGGGTTGGCATTCATAACTCGCTCCTTGGGACCTGCCATTCTGAGGAAGCGAGGGTGGAGGAATTCCGCCACGCTTCCCTACGACGGCATTACCCGCATCAGGTTATAAGGGTTTATCTCACCAAGTGGTGACTCGCACCACAAGGACCCCTAACGTGTATCCATGAAACTACTCGAACTATGCGATAATTGCAAGCATGGAAACACCCTTGGATTTCAAGCCCATGGATATCGAGCAAGCGCGCTTCAACATGATCGAGCAGCAAATCCGCACGTGGGAAGTGCTGGATCAGGACGTGCTTGATTTATTGTTCGTAATAAGGCGCGAGCGGTTCGTTCCGGAAAAATGGCGCGGGCTGGCGTTTGCCGACATGGAAATCCCGCTGGGACACGGCCAGGCGATGTGGCCGCCGAAACTGGAAGCGCGCGTGCTGCAGGAGCTTGCGCCAAAAAAAACCGATACGGTGCTGGAAGTCGGCACTGGCAGCGGTTACCTCACGGCGCTCTTCGCCGCCAAAGCGCAGCACGTCTACAGCGTGGAAATCATTCCCGAGTTTTCAAAGCAGGCGGCGCAAACCCTACGCTCCGAAGGTATAAGCAACGTCACGCTGGAAGTAGGCGATGCCGCGCGCGGCTGGAATGCGCACGCGCCTTACGATGTGATTGTGCTCACCGGTTCGGTGCCGCTGCTCCCTGAAGTTTTCCAGCAGGCTTTAAAGCCAGGAGGGCGGCTGTTTGCCATTGTCGGCGATCCGCCGGTGATGGCGGCGAAATTGATTACCTGCGTCGCGACCGGAGAGTACAGTTCGGTGGATTTGTTCGAAACCTGCATTGCGCCGCTGGTTAACGCACCGCAGCCCGAACGTTTCGTTTTCTAAACACGTTGCAAAACTTCATCCCCTCACCCTAGCCCTCTCCCCGGAAGCGGGGAGAGGGAATTTTAATTTTTCCTTTGCGTTGTTGCGAACTCGCTCGTTCCTCGCCGTACTTCTTCTGTGCTGTCTCGTCGCTCGCTCGTCCGCGCCTAGCATCTGACCAGCCTCGTAACGCTTGCGCCGCAGCCCGAGCGTGTTACTTTCTAAACATGTTGCGAAATTTCATCCCCTCACCCTAGCCCTCTCCCCGCTTCCGGGGAGAGGGAATTATTCTTTTTCCCCCAGTCTCCGGGGAGAGGGAATTATTCTTCTTCCCCCAGTCTCCGGGGAGAGGGAAATGTTCTTTTTCTCCCACTCGCGGAAAGAGGGAATTATTCTTTTTCCTTCTCCTGCTTAGGCGGAGAAGAATATTCCTTTTTCCCTTTTACTGTTTGCCGGTAGAGTGAATTTTCTCTTTCCCCTTCTGCTTCTCGCGGAGAGGGGGAGTTTCCTTTTTCTTTTTTCCTGCTTGCAGGGAAAGAAAATATTCCCCCTCTCCCGCCTGGGCGGGAGAGGGTTGGGGTGAGGGTGGCATCAACCGAAGCGAATCAATTTGAGAATTTTTTGCGTCGCACCCTGATGCCGCGCAATAAAAGTGCGGCCGGCTTCTCCCATCGCCCGGCGTTTTTTCTCATCGGCAAATAAGGTTTGGATGGCTCGCGCGAGTTGGTTCGCATCAGCGACCCGCATGGCCGCTCTTGCCTGCACCGCAAGCTCCGCTGCTTCGGCAAAATTGTAGGTGTGCGGGCCGATGAGCACCGGCTTCCCCATCGCGCAGGCTTCGAGAAGATTTTGCCCGCCGTAAGGCAGAAGGCTTCCGCCCACGAAAGCCACATCGCAGGCGGCCAGATAAGCGAACATTTCCCCCATGCTGTCGCCGAGCAAAACCTGCACATTGTCCACCTGCTGCGGATTTTCGCTGCGGCGCTTGAACGGAATACCGCGGCTTTGCAGCAGCGACGCAACCTCATCAAAACGCTGCGGATGGCGCGGCACGATGACGGTGAGGAGATTGGGCACCACGGTCCGGGCGACGGCTTCCAACACCAGCGTCTCTTCGCCTTCGCGGGTGCTTGCCGCCAGGAACACCAGCCGCGTGCCAAAGCGGCGACGCAACTCTTCGCCCAAAGCGATCTGCGAAGCGGGCGGGGTCACGTCGAATTTCAGGCTGCCGGTGACTTCAACTTTCGCCGCGCCGAGCGCGTGCAGCCGCTGCGCATCCCACTGCGTCTGCGCCGCAATTCCCTTCAGCGCCTGCAAAGCAGGGCGCGTGAAATTGGCAAAACGCGCGTAACGCACCGCGGATTTTTCCGAGAGCCGCGCATTCACCAGGTAAAGCGGAATATTTTCTGCGCGGCACAGGCGAATCAGGTTGAACCAGATTTCGGTTTCCAGCAGCACGCCCACCGCCGGTTTGAAATGGCGCAAAAATCGTTCAACCCCCTGCGGAAAATCATAGGGAAGATAGCAGCGCAGCACTTTATCGCCGAAAAGCCGCTCGCCGGCCTCGCGCCCGGTCGGCGTCATGTGGGTGAGCAGAACCCAATGGTCCGGATGCATCTTGCGCAGGGCATTGATGAGCGGCTCGGCGGCGCGGGTTTCTCCCACCGAAACCGCGTGCAGCCAGATGACCGAATGGAACGGCGCTTCCCCATAGAAACCAAAACGCTCGGGGATGTGCTTGAGATAGGCGGGCTGGCGGAGACTGCGCCATAACAGATGCAGCAGCGCGAAAGGCAGCATCGCATAAGTCAGCAGGGTGTAGACGAAGCGCGTCATGATCATCTCAATGTCCTAATTACCGCTGAGGGAAAGGTCGTCAGTTCCTTTTCAATAACCCATCCCCACCCGTACCCTCCCCTTGAAGGGGAGGGATCGCAAAATTCTGCCTCCCCGTGAAGGGGAGGAATCGTAAAATTCTGTATCCCCTTGAAGGGGAGGGTTCATAAAATTCTGCATCCTCTTGAAGAGAAGGATTCTAAAATTCTGCCTCCCTGTGAAGGGGAGGGATCATAAAATTCTGCCTCCCCTTGAAGAGAAGGATTCTAAAATTCTGCATCCCTGTGAAGGTGAGGAATCGTAAGATTCTGCCTCCTCTTGAAGGGGAGGTTCGCAAATCAGAGGAAGCCACCGGCTTCGGCTCTCTCCCTACCAGGGATGAAGTCACCATTTTTAACTCCTCCCTCTTCGCGGGAAGCCGCCATTTTTTAACTCCTCCCCCTCAGGGAGAAGTTACCATTTTTTAACTCCTTCCCCCTCAGGGAGAAGTTACCATTTTTTTACTCCTTCCCCCTCAGGGGGAAGGTTGGGATGGGGGTGGGGTATGCAAAGCGCGCCATATCGAATCCTTAACCGCTTCGACTTCATGAAATATCTCGTTATTCCAAAATCTCAGCACCCTGAAACCCGCGCTCATCAGCGTTGCCGTGCGAGCTGCGTCCCGCTCCATGTGCTCTCCATGCTGTCCTCCGTCCACCTCGATTACAAGCATCGCTTCCAGGCAAACAAAGTCAAGAATGTAGTCTCCGAAAGGATGCTGCCTGCGGAATTTAAAACCGTCCATTTGCCTTGTACGCAGGCAATGCCATAAGCGCAACTCTGCATCAGTCATGTTGGCGCGCAGTCTGCGTTGAAGTCCGCCCTGAAGAATGCGCTTGTTGGTTTGCCCTTTCACGCGACCCCATCCCCACCCGTACCCTCCCCTTGCACGACCCCATCCCCACCCGTACCCTCCCCTTGCGCGACCCCATCCCCACCCGTACCCTCCCCTTGAAGGGGAGGATTTAAGTTTTCCCCCGTCAAGCGGGAAGGAAAGTTGGGGGGCGCCGCAAGCAGCTTGCCGAGCGCCGCCGCAACCGCGCCCACCGTCGGCGGCTGATTGATTCCGCCCAGATTGACCGCGCTTTCGGAATAAATCCCGGTATCCTCGGGGCGGCTTGCACAATAAATCCCGACCACCGGAACGTTGAGCGCCGCCGCAAGATGAGCGAGCCCAGTGTCCACGCCGATGACCGCCCTGGCGCCGGCGAGCAGGGATGCCGCCTCACCGAGCGCGAGTTGCGGAGGAAGCACACAAAGCTTGATTTGGCCAGCCAGCCGCCCGCTGCGCGCGCGTTCGTCCTCATTGCCCCACGGCAGAACGCAGGAGAGCCCCGAACCATTCAGATAAGCGCCCAGCTCAATCCAGCGCGCTTCCGGCCAGAGCTTGCGCGGGCTGCTGCTCGCGTGCAGCAGCACCGCATAGGGCGATTTGAGCCAGGGAAAAGCGGCGGGCCTGGCGCTGATGCCATAATCCGCCTTGCCCTCCAGCGCATAACCCAGCGCCTGCGCGGCGAGCGAACGGTTGCGCTCCACCGCGTGCAGCGTCCACGGCACGTCAAAAACACGGTCATAAAACCAGCCCAGCGGCTCGCGCGCGCTTTTCCAGTTGAGCCCGCAGCGCACTCCGCGCGCCATCCCGGTTATCAGCGCGCTTTTAATCAATCCCTGCGAATCCAGAACGAAATCGTATTGCCTGCCGCTCAACTTTCTGCGCAAATCGCCAAGCGCCCGCCAGGTTTCGTCGCTCCACAGCGCCCCGCGCCAGCGGCGCAATGCAACGGTTATGATTGCGCTTACTCCGGGATGCATCGCGGGAATTTCTTGATAAGCTTCCTCCACCACCCAGTGAATTTGCGAATCGGGAAAATGCCTGCGGATATCGCTCACCACCGGCAGGTTGTGGACGACGTCCCCCATCGAGGAAGTTTTCACCAGCAGGATTTTGGGCATTAAATTGGTTTTAGTTATTGGAGGATTCGCGAGCCATTAGACTACACTGAAACGATTTGTGCTCATAGGTTCGCAAGGGACGAAAAGGAGCGCTGCGGACGCGCCGGGATGCGCCGGACATTGGTGTATAATTGGCTGTTTTTTAAGGCGCCGGTACGCATGTCGCTCAACAAACTCGTCGAGAAACTTGAGAATCGATCAGCCCTGATCGGCATTATCGGCCTGGGCTATGTGGGATTGCCCTTGATGCTGCGGTTTAGCGAAGTCGGCTATCGCGTGCTGGGCATCGATATCGATCCGGACAAGGTCAGCCGCCTGAATAAAGGCGAGAGCTACATCAGTTATATTCCCAGCCAATCCATCGCCGCCGCCTTGAAAAAAGGGCTGGTCGTCTCCGGCGAATTCAAAAAATGTTCCGAGGCGGATGCGCTGATTATCTGCGTTCCGACGCCGCTCAATCCTAACCGGGAACCGGATCTCAGCTTCGTCCTCGGCACCTTGAATTCAGTGCTGCCCTTCCTGCGGGCGGGGCAGGTTGTTTCCCTGGAGAGCACCACCTATCCCGGGACCACGGACGAGGAACTGAAGCCGCGCATCGAATCAGCGGGGCTCGAAGTCGGCAAAGATATATTTCTGGTGTTTTCTCCTGAACGGGTGGATCCGGCCAATCCCGATTACGTCATCAAATCCATACCCAAAGTTTGCGGCGGCGTGACTGCATCCTGTCTTAAAGCGGGACTCGCGCTTTACCGGCAGGTGATCGACAAGGTTGTGCCGGTGAGTTCGGCGCGAACGGCGGAAATGGCCAAGTTGCTGGAAAACATCCACCGCGCGGTCAACATCGGCCTGGTGAATGAAATGAAAATCGTTGCGGATAAAATGGGGATTGATATTCACGAAGTCGTCCGCGCCGCCGCGACCAAACCGTTTGGTTTCGTCCCTTACTATCCCGGCCCCGGTTTGGGCGGCCACTGCATCCCGATTGACCCGTTCTACCTCACTTGGAAAGCCCGCCAATACGGCGTGTACACGCGATTTATCGAATTGGCCGGGGAGATCAACAGCAGCATGCCGGCATGGGTCCTGGGAAAAATCTCCGAAGCATTAAATCATCGGGACAAGGCAATCAAGGGCAGCCGTGTTCTGGTCCTCGGAATCGCGTACAAAAAGAACGTGGAGGACATGCGCGAATCCCCCGCTGTTGAGCTGATGGAATTGCTCAAGGCCAGGGGCGCAGAAATCGCTTATTCGGACCCGCACGTGCCGGTATTTCCCAAAATACGCAAGCATGATTTTGCCCTGAGCAGCGTGCCCCTGACGCCGGAGACGCTTGCAGGCTATGACTGCGTCGTTCTCATCACCAATCACGATGCTTTTGATTACCGTCTCATTAAAAAACATGCAAAGTTGATCGTGGATACCCGCGGCGTTTACCTGGAACCTGCTGACAACATCGTCAAGGCCTGACCGGAAAAACCGGATATTATGGTTTTAATGTACATACGTGCTTTCGGAGTGGTTCCATGATCCTTGTCACCGGCGGGGCCGGATTTATTGGTTCAAATTTTGTGCTGGACTGGATCGCGACGGAGAATACTCCCGTTGTGAATCTCGACAAGCTTACCTACGCCGGCAACCTCAACAATCTATCGAGCCTGGAAAAAAACTCCAAGCATATTTTCCAGCAGGGAGATATTTGCGACCGCGTGCTGCTCCGCAATCTTCTCAAACAACATGAACCGCGGGCGATCGTCCACTTTGCGGCGGAAAGCCACGTGGACCGTTCGATTCATGGCCCTGAAGATTTTATCCAGACCAACGTTGTCGGCACCTTTCATTTGCTTGAAGAGGCACGCGCTTACTGGAAAAACCTCGACGCGGGCAAAAAAAACGCGTTCCGTTTCCTGCATGTTTCAACCGACGAGGTCTACGGCTCGCTGGAAACAAACGATCCGGCATTCAGCGAAACCACACCTTACTCGCCGAACAGCCCTTATGCTGCATCCAAAGCGGCGGCGGATCACCTGGTGCGTGCCTATCACCGCACTTACGGCTTCCCCACGCTTACCACCAACTGCTCGAATAATTACGGCCCTTTCCAGTTTCCGGAGAAACTCGTTCCCCTGATGATCTTGCATGCCATGCAGAGCAAAACTCTGCCCGTCTACGGGGATGGAAAACACATACGCGACTGGCTTTATGTGGGCGACCATTGCGCTGCAATCAGAATGGTCCTAGCCAAAGGGAAGCCCGGTGAAACCTACAATATCGGCTGCCGGGGCGAAAAAACCAACATCGAAGTGGTGCGCATGCTGTGCGCCATTCTGGATGAGCTGAAGCCGCTGCAATCGAGCGGCAAGCACATCAAACACGAAACACTGATTACTTATGTCGCCGACCGACCGGGCCACGACCGGCGTTACGCCATTGACCCGCGGAAAATCGAGACCGAAACCGGTTGGCGGCCCAAGCAGAATTTCGAAAGCGGGCTGCGCAAGACCGTGCAGTGGTACCTCGACAACCAGGACTGGATTGACCTCGTAACATCGGGGGAATACAAGAAATGGGTGGGGATGCACTATGCTCGAGGCTCGAGGGTGATGAGTAACCGAGTGATTAAGTGACTGAGTAATTCAGTGATTAAGTAACTGGGTGATTAAGTGACTGAGTAATTCAGTGATTAAGTAACCGGGTTATTAAGTAATTGGAAGATTGGGTGAGACCGCATTACAACTTAGAAGCTTGGAAAGCCGCGATGATCCTGGTAAAAACCGTTTATCAGGTTACACAGAACTTTCCAAAAGAAGAAATTTATGGCTTAACTGCGCAAATCCGCCGCTCGGCTGTTTCCATACCCAGTAATTTAGCGGAAGGCGCGGCCAGATCCGGCCAAAAAGAATTTTCTCATTTCTTAAGTATAGCTAAAGGATCTTTGAGTGAGCTCGAAACGCAGTTGTTGATTTCGTCTGAACTCGCCTATATTGAGCGAAGCCACGAGGTGTTCGAATTGACTGAAAAAGTGTCCCGGTTACTGGCAGGTCTGCACAAGAGCGTAGCCCCGTAACTCACCCAATAACTGAATCACTGAATCACCCAATGACACAATACTGCAAGAGGATCAAGGCATGAGAAAAGGGATTATTCTCGCCGGCGGTTCGGGTTCCAGGCTTTACCCCGCAACCCAGGTTGTCTCCAAACAGCTGCTGCCGGTGTACGACAAGCCGATGATTTACTACCCGCTGACGACCCTGATGCTGGCAGGGATCCAGGATATTCTGGTCATCTCCACCCCACAGGACACGCCTAGGTTTGAACAATTGCTCGGCAACGGCCGGCACTGGGGGTTGGACATTTCCTACACAGTTCAGCCTTCGCCGGACGGCATCGCCCAAGCATTTCTCATCGGCAAGTCTTTCATCGGCAATCAGTCCTGCGCGCTGGTTCTGGGAGACAATATCTTCTACGGACACGAACTGCCGCAAGATCTGCGAAGCGCCGCGAAAAAAGAAAGTGGCGCCACCATCTTCGCCTACCCGGTGCGCGATCCTCAGCGCTACGGAGTGGTTGAGTTCGACATGGACGGAAAAGTTTTGAGCCTGGAGGAAAAACCGGCTGCGCCCAGGTCCCGCTATGCCGTAACGGGGCTGTATTTCTACGATGCCCAAGTGGTCGAGATCGCTCGCTCGTTGAAGCCGTCAAAGCGCGGCGAGTTGGAAATTACCGACGTCAACAAGCGTTATTGGGAGCTTCAGCAGCTGGACGTCGTCGTGATGGGGCGCGGCCATGCATGGCTGGATACCGGCACAAATGATTCGTTGCTCGACGCTTCGCAGTTTATACAGACCATCGAGAAGCGCCAGGGCCTCAAAATCGCCTGTCCCGAGGAAATCGCCTACCGCATGGGTTATATCTCCACCAAACAATTGCAAGTGCTTGCGGCGCCCCTCAGAAGCAGCGGCTACGGCGACTATTTGCTGAGTCTATTGCAGGACAAGATTTTCTGATGCAGGTTGTTCCGGCCGCCATTCCCGACGTGTTGCTCATCGAGCCGAAAGTATTCGGCGACGCGCGCGGCTTTTTCCTGGAAAGCTGGAACGAACGCGCATTCCGGGAAGCCGGCATAAAAACCCACTTCGTGCAGGACAATCATTCACGCTCGGCACGAAACGTGGTGCGCGGACTGCATTACCAGATCAAGCAGCCGCAGGGGAAGTTGATTCGCGTGACCGCGGGCGAGGTGTTCGACGTGGCGGTGGATATCCGGCGTTCGTCACCCACGTTCGGCAAATGGATCGGAAACAAGCTGTCCGGCGAGAATAAACTCATGATGTGGATTCCACCGGGATTTGCGCATGGATTCTCGGTTTTGTCCGAGTACGCTGAATTTCTCTACAAAACGACCGATTACTATTCCCCCGAATACGAGCGGACCATTCTCTGGAACGACCCGGACCTCGCGATCTCCTGGCAGGTTTCCGGCGAGCCCTCGCTCTCGGCGAAAGACCGCGCCGGCATTCCCTTCAAAAAGGCCGAGGTATTCGATTGAGAATTCTCATTGCCGGAAAGAACGGGCAGATCGGCTGGGAACTGCAACGCACGCTTGGCGCGCTCGGCGAGGTGACCGCGCTGGGCCGCGCAGAAATGGACCTGTCAAAACCGGATGCAGTCAGGGCGCGCATCCGCGAAATCAAGCCGGACATCATCGTCAACGCAGCGGCTTATACCGCGGTGGACAAGGCTGAATCGGAGCCGGATCTGGCGATGGCGGTCAACGGCGTCGCTCCCGGCATCATGGTGGAAGAAGCAAAGCGCCTCGGCGCGCTGCTCGTGCATTACTCCACCGACTACGTGTTCGATGGCACCAAGTCTTCTCCTTACACCGAGGAAGATAGTCCGAACCCTCTCAGTGTATACGGCAAAACCAAGCTCGCTGGGGAGCGGGCCGTTGCGGCAAGCGGTGCCGATTACCTGATTTTGCGGACCGGTTGGGTATACAGCACGCGCGGAAAAAACTTCCTTCTCACGATACTGCGGCTTGCGGCCGAGCGCCCCGAGCTTAAAGTAGTCGGCGATCAGCAGGGCGCACCCACCTGGGCGCGCGATATCGCCGAAACAACAGCACGAGTCCTCGATGAGCCGAAAGAAACGTCCGGTTTATTTCATTTGAGTGCTTCAGGCGCAACAAGCTGGTTTGGTTTTGCAACTGAAATCTTGCGCATCTCAGGCCAGACCACACCCGTCCGCTCGATTCCTTCTTCAGAATATCCCACTCCGGCTGCGCGCCCGGCAAATTCAGTGCTCGATAACACCAAATTCAGGACAAGTTTCGGGCTCGAGTTGCCGGCATGGCAATCATCATTGAAGCAATGCCTGGCCGAGTACAGCCATTTACATGCTGTCTGAACGCACTATTTCTCTGCGACCACGACCGTCCGTTCCGGAATGCGCCTCGGCCGTGAACTTCCAGGCGCACCGCTGGGCCAGATCGGGTCTAGGCATCACGCAAGGGACGATGACCGTGTGCTTGCCGCAGATCTCCCGGACACGCTTTCCCCGTCGGGCGTATTGGTTACAGCGAGCAGCGCGTTCCGCGCGGGCATGGTCGAAGTATTTGTAAGGTAGGGTCGCGCACGTTTAAAGTGTCGAACAATAATCGTGATGGATTGCGAAAACAGGCGTGAACGAGTATGCCTACATGGGAACCGGTCGAAGCTTTCATTCAAGACTGCGGGAGACCACTACCAATCACGATGCCTTCGACTACGAAAGCATAAAAAACACGCGAAACTTATCATGGATACCCGCGGCGTTTACCTGGAGCCTGCCGACAACATCGTTAAGGCCTGATCGGAAAAACCGGATATCATGATTTTAATGTACATACGTGCTTTCGGAGCGGTTCCATGATCCTTGTCACCGGCGGGGCCGGATTTATTGGTTCGAATGAAGATCGTTTGTGCACTGCAGGGGTACATGTATGGCAGCTATAGTTCGCACAGTTCGAAAATGAGGTGTATCGAAGCGATGGCACTCTGGCTGTGGGGATGACGCGGGTGCAACAAGCTCCGGCCTGGTCCCGCAAAACATGTCGATCGGCATGCCCTTGACGGCTGCAAGTTCAGCGCGCAAGAAGTCCTGGTATCTGGTCTACACCAAGCCACGCCAGGAAGAAGTCGCGCTGGCGAACCTTGCGCGCCAAGGCTATGGCGTGTACCTCCCCCGCCTTCGCCAGTCGCGCAAACGCCGCGGCAAACGTGTGCTCGTAATCGAACCCCTGTTCCCACGCTACCTGTTCATCAACCTGGATTCGCACACCGACAACTGGATACCGATCCGTTCGACGCTGGGCGTAATGTCCTTGGTGCGCTTCGGCACTGAGCCGGCGCGGGTGCCGGACGACCTGGTGGCGCACCTCAAGTCTCAGCAGGACAATGACGGCCTGCACGATTGGGCCGAGCCTAAGCTTGCGGTCGGCGACCGGGCGCGGGTGGCAGAAGGACCGCTCGCCGGTTACGAGGGTGTCCTGCTTGCCAAAAGCGGGCGTGGACGGGTGATACTGCTCCTAGATATGCTGGGGCACCAGGTACGGGCCCAAATCGCACGAGATCAGCTCGAACCTCCCACCCGCTAGGCCCAAGCTAAATACCTAATTTGCTATTGATCTATTTTGGTTTTCGGGTATAGTGTTCACAGAATGAACACTATACCCGACCATGACGACACGCGTACGCTCGAGATCCTGGACACCGTTCAGCGTAACGAGCAAATGAGCCAACGTTATCTTTCGCGCCAGCTCGGGGTAGCGCTGGGACTCGCCAACTCCTATCTCAAGCGTTGCGTCCGCAAGGGTTGGGTAAAGGTTCAACAGGCACCGGCGAACCGCTTCCTGTACTACCTCACGCCCAAGGGTTTCGCCGAAAAGAGCCGGCTCACCGCAGAATATCTGAGCACCTCTTTGTCGTTCTATCGAGAAGCAGGAAATTCCTGCTCACGTCTGCTTGATCAATGCGAACGCAACCGCTGGCAGCGCCTGCTCCTGTGTGGCGTATCGGATCTCGCCGAGATCGCGACGTTACGGGCAATGGAACGAAATATTACGATCGTGGGCATTTACGATCCTACAAGCGAGCGGGAGCAGTTCCTGGGTAAACGCGTTTGGAAAGTATTAGACCAAGCCGATATGCACGATGCGCGCATATTGACTGAAATTGCCGAGCCACGCGAGCGTCATGCGGAGATAAGTAGTCATCCGGGCGATATACCGTTGTTGGTGCCCGACGTGCTGCGATTGGAATCCAATCAAGTTTGATTGTGGTTGTAGTGCCCGCGCAAGCGCGGAGAATATAAGTAAATTAAATCAATATGCTAGCTCATGCCTGGCAGGGCGGTAGCGTGCCTGAAAGCGAGCGGCACCATGAGTCTTCGTTCTGGATTCGCGATGCCATTCGCGCCTACGGTATCACTGTCCACAATATCCCGTTGTGATCCTTGATTGATATGTCCATCGCACAAAAGCTCTGGCACCTGCTCACCTTCGACCAGCGTCGCGTCGCTATCGTATTGTTGGGCCTGATGTTGATCGGCATGGTATTGGAGACTCTTGGTATTGGCCTGGTCATCCCCGTATTGGCCTTGATGACGCAGAGCAATTTGGCCGCCAAGTATCCGGTGCTGGCGCCTTGGCTCAATAGCCTCGGCAATCCGAGCCAGGAGCGGCTGATCATCATCAGCATGCTGACCCTGGTCGGTGTGTACGTGGTCAAGGCGTTGTTTCTTGCATACCTCGCCTGGCGGCAAGCGCGCTTTGTTTCCGGGCTTCAAGCCGATCTTTCACAGCGGCTCTTTGCTGGCTATCTGCGTCAGCCCTATACGTTTCATCTACAGCGCAATTCGGCGCAATTGATCCGCAATACCATTGGTCAGGTCAGCGGCATCACTAGCGTAATTCAGCAAGGCCTGATACTGATTACTGAGATGTTGGTACTGATCGGCATTTCGGCGATGCTGCTGGTGGTGGAACCACTCGGCGTGCTTTTGGTCATGAGCACGCTGGTTCTGGCCGGATGGGGTTTCAATCGCCTCACCCGCAACCATCTCTTGCGCTGGGGCGTCGCGCTCCAGTTCCACGAGGGACTGCGAATTCAGCGCCTGCAAGAGGGGCTGGGGGGCGCCAAGGATGTGAAACTGCTTGGGCGGGAAAGCGATTTCCTGGCCCAATACCGGTTGCACAACGCCGGTAGCGCACAGCTCATTCAGCGCCAAGCCACTCTACAAGCGTTGCCCAGACTCTGGCTGGAACTGCTCGCCGTTAGCGGGTTAGCTGCTCTGGTGTTGGTAATGATCGGGCAGGGTAAGCCTCTAGAGGCACTCTTGCCCACGCTGGGATTATTTACTGCGGCCGCTTTTCGCCTGATGCCCTCGGTCAATCGTGTAATTGCTACCGTTCAAAACGTGCGTTTTTCGTTGCCGGTGATCAACGCCATGCACAGCGAATTCGCTCTGCTGGATGCCACAATTGTTCCGGAGTCCGCCCAGCCCTTTCCATTCAGAAGCGCGCTGGTTCTGGATCAGATTAATTTTCAGTATCCGTCCGCCGATGCTCAGGCCCTATGCAACGTCAGCCTGGTAATTCCTCAAGGCAGCTCCGTTGGATTTATCGGTGGTAGTGGCGCAGGCAAGAGTACGTTGGTAGATATCATCCTCGGCCTGTTCACTCCTTGCAGTGGTATCGTAAAAGTTGATGGCACTGACATCCAGACCAACCTTCGCGGCTGGCAAGACCAAATCGGCTATGTGCCGCAGTCCATTTACCTTACCGACGACACCCTGCGCCGCAATGTCGCCTTTGGCCTGCCTGCTGACCAGATTGACGAAGCAGCCGTTTGGCGCGCCATCCGCGCGGCGCAATTGGAACAATTCGTCAATGATTCGCCGCAAGGGCTCGACACTCTGGTTGGCGAGCGCGGTATCCGCCTCTCCGGTGGCCAGCTCCAACGCATCGGCATCGCCCGTGCCCTTTACCATGACCCGCCGGTACTGGTGCTGGACGAAGCCACCAGCTCGCTCGACACCGCCACCGAACACGACGTCATGAGAGCCGTGCGCGCCCTGCACGGTAACAAGACACTTCTCATCGTTTCCCACCGGCTCTCCACAGTAGAACACTGCGATCATCTGTTTCGTCTCGAACAGGGCAGGCTGGTGGCAGAGGGGGAAATGGCAATGGTGCTAGGTCATCAGGCACGGTAATTGTGACTTGGACGGCGTTACTTACTCGTGAATCTCAGGTACGAACATTGCCAGGACGGTCATCCTAACGCTTTCGAAATGACGAGTCGTCATTTCAGTGAAAAATTTAGTTTTAATTCCGTGACCGAATGAAATGCCGTTTCTAGACGAACAGCGTTGGTACGAAATACATGACAAGTCGCTGCGTGCGAATATCAAATGCGTGATGACGTTTTTAAGTGCTCATGTAACTCATGGCCGCGAGTCGTTTTATGGCTGATCGCGAGTCAAACTATTTTTTTGAGTTGCGCGAAAACCGCGTGGAACACCTGAACTGCACTTAAGCAACTTTCGACCAACATCGTGAAGACCTTAGTGACAGGAGGGGCCGGTTTCATTGGCAGCCATTTGGCCGAATTACTGATCGCGAGCGGCCATCAAGTCGTCGTTGTCGACAACCTGGCGAGCGGGCGGCTGAACAACCTGCGCGCGGTCACCGACCATCCGGCATTCAATTTTGCAAACGCCGACATACGCGATCCTGCAATGCAACCGCTCTTTGACGGCATCGATTGGGTATTTCATCTTGCGGGCCTCGCCGATATCGTGCCTTCGATCGAGATGCCCGCCGAGTACTTCAGCACCAATGTGGGCGGCACTTTCAATGTACTGGAATGCGCGCGCAAATCCGCCGTCAAGCGTTTTGTTTACGCGGCTTCGTCATCCAGTTACGGCATTCCCGACATTTATCCAACGCCGGAATCGGCCCCCATTCAGCCCAAGTATCCCTATTCATTGACCAAACGCATGGGCGAGGAGCTGGTGCTGCATTGGGCTGAACTTTATCGTTTGCCCGCCCTCTCGCTGCGTCTTTTCAACGTGTTTGGACCACGCTCGCGAACCAGCGGCGTTTACGGCGCGGTTTTCGGGATATTTCTCGCCCAGAAGCTCAGCGGCAAGCCTTTCACGGTGGTTGGCGACGGCAAGCAAACTCGCGATTTCACTTACGTCAGCGATGTCGCAGACGCGTTCATGCGCGCAGCCGATTCACGGCTTGTTGGCGAAGCCTTGAATGTCGGCAGCGGCAATCATTACAGCGTCAACCATCTGGTCGAGCTGCTTGGCGGCCCGGTCGTTTACATCCCGAAGCGCCCAGGCGAGCCTAATTGCACTTTCGGCGATGTAAGCAAGATCGAGCGCCTGCTGGGCTGGCGCGCCAAGGTACCGTTTCCCGAAGGGGTGCGCCGCATAATTGAATCGATTGACGACTGGCGCGATGCGCCCGTTTGGGATCCCGGATCCATCGACAGAGCAACGGCATCCTGGTTTCGCTATCTGGGGGGATAGATCACATGGCTTCGAAGATAGCCGACTACGGGCTGGTCGAGATTGAATACCAATTCATTCCGCACAACGTTACCGACCGCTTCGGTGCAGGTCACTCGAACTAAGACTTTATGACTACGCAAAAAATACTAGATATGCACGAGCTGGGGGAGCGCTCGCGGCAACTGCGGGAACAAGGAAAGCGCGTCGTCATGTGCCACGGCACGTTTGACCTGATGCACACCGGCCACATCCGCCACCTGCAGCGCGCCCGGCAGGAGGGCGACGTACTGGTGGTGACCGTGACCGCCGATGCCTACGTGAATAAGGGGCCGGGCCGCCCGGTATTCGGCGAACACCTGCGCGCCGAGAGTCTTGCCGCGTTGGCGTGCGTCGACTTTGTCGCCATCAATCACGCGCTGACAGCAGTCGAGGCGATCCACGAAATTCGCCCGAGCATCTATGCGAAAGGCAGCGACTACCGCTCGCATGGAGACGATGTAACAGGCAATATCACGCTGGAACAGCAGGCAGTCGAGGCGCACCACGGCCAGATTCTTTATACCGACGAAATCACGTTCAGCTCCAGTAGCTTGCTGAACGAACATTTCAACATCTTCCCGCCCGACACCAAGGAGTTTCTGCGAGCCTTCCGTACCCGCTGGTCGGACAAGGATATCAGCCGGCAAATTGGCTCTCTTCGCGATCTGAAAGTACTCGTCGTCGGTGACGCGATCATTGACCAGTACCACTACGCCAGCGCCTTGGGGCAGACCGGCAAGAGCTCCATTCTGGCGGTTCGCTACGATTCGGAGGAGCAATTTGCCGGCGGCGCGCTCGCTGTTGCAAACCATATTGGCGGGTTCGCGAAGGAAGTGACGTTGATGACCGGGCTCGGCACAATCGACAGCCACGAGCAGTTCATCCGCGAAAAACTTCTCCCCAACATCGAACCGTTGTTTTTCCATTTCGTCGATGCTCCAACGATTACCAAACGGCGGTTCGTCGATGCCGACCTGGCGAAATTGTTCGAGGTCTATTTTTTTCGCGAAGATCCGGCACTTGTTGAAACGGAGGCGGAAGCCTGCCGGTGGCTGGCTAGCCACGCCCAGTCGTACGACGTGGTAATCGTGCCCGACTTCGGCAATGGATTCATTACGCCCGACATGATCGCGGTGCTGGCTGAAAAGGCCCGGTTTCTTGCAGTCAATACCCAGATCAACAGCGGAAACCGCGGATATCACGTAATCCATCGTTACCCACGCGCGGATTTCGTGTCCCTGAACGAGCCCGAACTGCGATTGGCGGCACATAATCGCCACGATACGCTTGAAGCGGTCGCGGAAAATGTCGGAAAACTCATTCGCGCGCGGCAACTCGCAGTCACGCGCGGCACAAAGGGCGTGATGATGTACGATCGTGAAAACCGGATGTTTCACAACGTTCCTGCGCTATCGACCAAAGTCGTCGACCGGATCGGGGCCGGCGACGCGTTCCTGTCACTGGCGGGCCTGTGTTTAGGCGCCGGGGTTGCTTCGGAAGTTGCCGCCTTTGTCGGCGCCGCGGCGGCCGCGATAGACGTCCAGATCGTCTGCAATCGCGAGCCGGTCGGTTCGGTGGCGCTATTCAAGTACGTCACGACGCTGCTCAAATGATAGGCCCGAGATACACCGCCGCGCTTTGCAATGCCTTGGTCCGATGCGTGGCATAAATATTTTTTTGGAGAAAGAGTCAGCAATGATGAACGGGATTGACAAGGTGCTTGTGACGGGCGGGGCGGGCTATGTGGGCGCAGTGCTGGTACCCATGCTGCTCGCCAAGGGTTACAAGGTGAAAGTCCTCGATCTCTACCTGTACGGCGAAGATGTGCTGGACTCGGTCAAGGGACATCCCAATCTCGAACACGTTAAAGGCGACATCCGAAATTGCGCGCTGCTCAGGCATGCCATCCCCGGGTGTGATGCCGTGATCCACCTTGCCTGCATCTCCAACGACCCCAGCTTCGAACTCGACCTCGAACTCGGCAAGTCGATCAACTACGACGCCTTCTTCGACTTGGTCAAGGTGTCGAAGGACTGCAAGGTACGGCGCTTCATTTACGCCTCGTCATCCAGCGTCTACGGCATCAAGGACGTCCCGAACGTCACCGAGGACCTGCCGCTTGAGCCGCTTACTGACTACTCAAAATACAAGGCATTGTGCGAGGACGTGCTGATGAGGGAACGGGTACCCGGCTTCACTACGCTCATCGTCCGTCCAGCCACAGTGTGTGGGTATTCGCCGCGGTTGCGACTCGACCTCACTGTCAACATCCTCACCAACCACGCCATAACCAATCGCCATATCAAGGTATTCGGCGGCGAGCAGATGCGTCCCAACATCCATATCGACGACATGGTAGAGTTCTACATCAAAAGCCTGGAGTGGCCTGACGCGGCGATTGACGGCAAGATCTTCAACGTCGGCTACCATAACCACAAGGTGAGCGAGATCGCCGGTATGGTCAAGGGCGTGGTTGGTGGCGACGTGAAGATCGTCACCACACCGACCGACGACAACCGCTCGTACCACGTTTCGTCGGACAAGATCAAGCGCGAGCTCGGCTTTGCCCCAAGCCATACAATCGAGGACGCGGTACGCGACCTGGTTGCTGCATTTCAGGCCGGCAGTATTCCGGATTCGATGACCGACGACCGGTATTACAACATCAAGCGCATGCAGCGGGTGAAACTGAAGTAACCGGATGGCGCAAATCGCCTTACTGTTACGTCCCAGATGAACGCAACGGCCAGCGGCTGGGTCATTGGCGTGGATTTCGACAACACCATTGCCAGCTACAACGAGCTCATGCACGCCATCGCGCTGGAGCGCGGCTTGATCGCAGGCAGTATCGCAAAAAACAAGAGGCTCATTCGCGACGCCATCCGCGCGTTGCCGGATGGAGAGTTGCATTGGCGCGGTCTGCAGGTCACCGTGTACGGGCCGTGCATGCACGAAGCGCGGCCGGACGACGGCGTCATGGAATTCTTCGCCGCTTGCCGCCATCGTCAGATCCCGGTGCGTATCGTCAGCCACAAGACCGAATATGCGAACTTTGGCGAAGCCAACGTGAACCTGCGCGCGGTTGCCATGGCGTGGCTCGAGCAGCAGGGATTTTTTGGCGCTGCCGGGCCCGGGCTGCGCCGGGCCGACGTGTTTTTCGAGTCGACCCGTGCCGAGAAGATCGAACGGATCAAAACGCTCGGCGTAACGCATTTCATCGATGATCTCGAAGAAACGTTCCTCGAAACCGCGTTTCCGCAAGAAGTGGTGAAGATCTTGCTCGCGGCGCCGGGCCCACTCGGCGCCATTGGGAACGCGGCTGCATTCGCTACCTGGAAACAGATTCATGAGCATCTGCTCGGCAGCGCGGTCGTGGCCGGTTAGAGCGGCCCCAAATATGGAGCTGACCGCCGCCACCGAAGCGATTACGGCGCTACTGAAGACGCCAGTGCGTTCGGTCGACCGCATCGGCAGAAGCGGCAACAGCAAGGTCTTCCGGGTGGTCTGTGTAGACGGGTCTCGCTACGCGGCCAAGTTCTATTTCCAGCGCACGATGGATGGGCTCGACCGACTCGAGGTCGAATTCTCCAGCCTGGGTTTCCTGTGGGCAAGCGGCGAACGTTGCGTGCCGCAGCCGCATGCAGCCGATCGCCGCACCCAGGTTGCCGTGTACCAGTACGTCGACGGCGCCGCGATCGATCCGTCCTTAGTATCCGAAAGCGATATCGAACAGGCCGTGCGATTTGCCACGCGGCTCAAGTGGCTGGCGGCGCTGGGCACGGCGGAGCCGCTGCCGCGCGCCGCCGAGGCATGTTTCTCGTTCAGCGAGTTACATCAAAACATCTTGAGGCGGCTTGATCGGTTGCAGGCTGTTCACGGTGAAGGCGCAAGCTACGCTGGCCTGCGGCGGTTTCTATCTCAGTCGTTCGCACCGGCCCTCGACGCGATGGTCGAACGCGCCAAGACGCAGATCGACGCGGCTGCGTGGTCCACCGAGCTGCAACGCCGCGAGTGGACGCTGAGCCCGTCGGACTTCGGTTTTCACAACGCCTTGCGGCGCGCCGACGGCTCGATAGTATTTCTCGATTTTGAGTATTTCGGCAAGGACGATCCCGCCAAGATGATCGCCGACTTTGTGCTGCACCCCGCGATGGAATTAAGCAAGTCCGCCAAGCATAGCTACACACAGCGCATGCTCGCATGTTTCAGCGGCGATCGCGGCCTTACCTGCCGGCTGGCGCTCAACTATCCGCTGTTCGGGCTGAAGTGGTGCATGATCCTGCTCAACGAGTTCGTGCCGACGTTTCTCGAGCGGCGCGAGTTTGCGGTCGACGCTGGCACCGATCGCGAGGAGGTCCGCATGCGGCAGCTGATAAAATCCGAGCGCATGCTGGACCGGACAATGAATGAACTGGAAGATTTTTCTTCCTGGGTAAGGACCGCATGAACCAGGCGAAAACCGTTTCTGCCAAGCTCGACCGCCGCGCGATCGAGTTGCGCACCCGCATCGTCCACGTTCTCGGCCGCGGCGGACGCGGGCATCTCGGGACTTCGCTGTCCCCCGTCGAGATACTGCGCGTGCTCTACGACAGCGTGTTGCACTACGATCCGAACAACCCGAAGTCTCCGCAGCGCGACCGCTTCATCCTGTCCAAAGGGCACGGTTGCATCGCGCTCTACGTGCTGCTGCAGGAGAAGGGATTCTTCCCGGAGGAGGAATTGTGGAAATTCTGCCGGTTCGACGGCATTCTCGGCGGGCATCCCGATCCCAAGGTGCCGGGAATCGAAGTGTCGACTGGCAGTCTCGGGCACGGGCTGCCGATCGGCGTCGGGATGGCGATCAACGCCAAATATGAACGGGCCGCCCACCGTGTATTCGTGGTGCTGGGGGACGGCGAGTGCGACGAGGGCTCGGTGTGGGAGGCCGCGATGAGCGCCGCCAAGCACAAACTCGACAACCTGACGGTGATGGTGGATTACAACAAGCAGCAATCGTACTCGAGCACTTACGAGGTGCTCGACCTCGAGCCATTTGCCGATAAGTGGCGCAGTTTCGGTTTCAGTTGCAGTGAAGTCGACGGCCACGACATCTCGGCGCTGGAACAGGTGTTCAAGCGCCTGCCGTTCGAGCGCGACAAGCCAAGCGCTATTATCTGCCACACGGTGAAAGGCAAAGGAATCGACTTCGCCGAGAACAATCTCAAGTGGCATCACAAGAGCAACCTCAAGGACAGCGACGTTCAGGAGTTGCTCAAGGCTCTAGAGGACCAGTAATGCGCCAAACCTGTCTCGACCAGGTCTACGAATTGGCCAAGCAGGACGAGCGGATTTTTTTCATCGGCTCCGACCTCGGCGTCAACACGCTGGATAAATTCAAGCAGGAAATGCCGGGACGATTCTTAATGGAAGGCATTTCCGAGCAGTATGTGGTCGGCATGGCGAGCGGTCTGGCGCTGGAAGGCAAGATCGTCTATGTCAACACGATTAGTACATTCATCACCCGGCGCTGCTTCGAGCAGATTGTCGTCGACGTCTGCTTGCATAATCTTAACGTGCGGCTGATAGGCAATGGCGGCGGGCTGGTCTATGCGCCGCTTGGGCCGACGCATCTCGCAATCGAGGACATTTCGATCCTGCGCGCGGTGCCGAACATGGCGGTCGTCGCGCCAGCCGATGCCGATGAAATGCGCCGCTTCATGCCGCAGACGGTCGAGCATCCGGGACCGATATACATCCGGCTGGCAAAGGGCTTCGACCCCATCGTCACGACCGATCAGATTCCATTCCGCATCGGCAAGGCGCTGCCAGTTCGCGAAGGCCGCGACGCGCTGCTGATCAGCACCGGTATCACGCTCAAGCTCGCGCTGAACGCCGCCAAGGAACTCGCGGAGCAAGGAATAGAGTGCGCCGTGTTACACATGCCGACCATCAAGCCGCTCGATACCGCCGCGCTGCTCGCGCACGCAACGACGGTGCCGGTAATCGTTACGATCGAAGAGAACACTACAATTGGCGGCCTCGGCAGCGCGGTCGCGGAGGTCATCGCGGAGGCCGACTTCAATTCGGTCAAGCGCTTCCGCAGAATCGGCATCCCCGACGTTTTTGCCAAGCACTACGGCTCGCAGGACGACCTGATGGAGCATTACCGGATATCGGCGAAGGAACTCGTCGCTACCGTCAAGCGTCTGCGCGCCGGTTAATCGACGGTAGATCACAAGGAGAAGTGAATGGGTCGTTTGCTCAACATCGTTACGCCGCTGCACCAGGCAACTCGACGCGATTATCTGGCGCGCATGGTCGATGAAAAAGTCCATTGCATGCTCAAGGCCAAGGAATACGAGGCGGACTACTGGGATGGCGATCGTCGTTATGGATATGGCGGATACAAATTCCTACCCGGCCGCTGGAAGCCGGTCGCCGAAGCGCTGATCAAGACTTATAGCCTGAAGGCTGGATCAAAGGTGCTCGATGTGGGCTGCGGTAAAGCCTTCCTCCTTTACGAAATGCTGCAGATCGAGCCCGGCCTGGACATAGTCGGGTTTGACATCTCGCATCACGGCCTGGAAAACGCGCACCCCGCTGTCAAAGACAAACTGTTCAAATACCGGGCGCAGGATCGTTACCCGTTCGGCGACGATCAATTCGACCTGGTAATCTCACTGGGCTGCTTTCACAATCTGCGGATATTCGAATTAAGCACAGCGCTGCAGGAAGTCGAACGAGTGGGCAAGCAGGCCTATATCATGCTTGAAAGCTATCGTAACGAGCTGGAGCAATTCAACCTCCAGTGTTGGGCCTTAACATGCGAATCCTTCTTCGATACCGCCGAATGGATATGGCTCTACAACCATTTTGGTTATAGCGGCGACTACGAATTCATTTATTTCGAATGACTGCGAAGCAACAAGTCTTGGAACCAAGAAAGTTCAAGGCGGCGGTCTTAGTCGCGCAGCGCGCACCCCTTGAATTGGCGGAGCTGCAAATGCCCGAGGAGCTGTTATTCGGCCAAGTGCTGGTCAAGGTCCATTACAGCGGCATCTGCGGCGCACAGATCAACGAGATTGAAGGCGCCAAGGGACCCGACAAGTTTTTGCCGCACCTGCTCGGTCATGAGGGATCGGGGACGGTCGTGGCTTCAGGCCTCGGCGTCAAGCGCGTCAAGCCGGGCGATCGCGTCGTCATGCACTGGCGGCAGGCCGACGGCATCCAGGCGGAAACGCCCGCTTACAGCTGGAATGGGCGCAAGGCCAACGCCGGCTGGGTAACGACTTTCAACAACTACGCGATCGTTGCCGAGAACCGTATCACGCCGATTCCTCACGACTTTGACCTGAAGCTCGCGCCGCTGTTCGGCTGCGCGGTGACGACGGCGATCGGCGTGGTCAACAACGATGCGCACGTCAAGATCGGCCAGTCGGTGGTGGTGTTTGGCGTCGGGGGCGTCGGGCTCAACATCGCGCAGGCTGCGGCAATGGTTTCAGCTTACCCGATCGTCGGCATCGACCTGGTCGACGGCAAGCTCGAAATGGCAAAGCGCTTCGGTGCGACGCATTGCATCAATTCCACCAAGGCCGGCGACCTCGCCGGCGAGATCAGGAAGATCGTCGGCAACGCTGGTGCAGATGTGGTCGTGGATACTACCGGCAACGCGCGTGTGATCGAGCAGGCATACGAACTGACGCATGCCGACGGCAAAACCATCTTGGTTGGGGTGCCAAAAAAAGGCGACAACGTTTCGATCTATACGTTGCCTCTGCATTTCAAGAAAGTGCTGACCGGTTCGCACGGCGGCGGTGCCGAACCGCATATCGACATCCCACGCTACATCCGGTTGATGCAGGCCGGCAAACTCAATTTGGCCGGCCTGGTGACGCATGAATTCAAGCTTGACCAGATCAACGAGGCGATCGCGGTGGCGAGGAGTGGCGATGCGGGCCGGGTGCTGGTGACAATGGACGAGTAAGGCCACGGTCATCGCCGGCTGCAACGAGGCGGCGGTACTGCTAAACGCAGGTGACATAAACGACTATCGCGAGGCTGAGGCCAAATACAGAAATGGGCCGCAAGGCGTCCGTTGCTGAACATAGTTACTTTGCTTAGGCGCCTTCCAGAAATTACGAAAATACTCTAAGAACCGAGGGAATCTTCATGGGTTATTCTGTCGAAATGATGGCGCTATTCACTGAACTCGGAGAGCGTGGACATTTGAATGATGTCAGACGGGTTGTCGACCTAGGATCGCAGCAAATTCATTTTGCGCGACAGGACGGCTCCAGTAGCTCGTGTAAGGAGTCTCTTAGGAGGGCTATTCGTGCTTTAGGCGGATCTTCAATTTCTGATGATCAACTTGACAAGCTTGCCAATCGATCATCTGCAGGAGAGTTTTATTCGCTTGCTTCAAAAGAGTATAAGGCTCTCGATGCAGATGGTTGGTATGGAGACCCATTTGATTTCAACCTGGATACCGTGAGCAAAGAAGATCGCAACGCTTTCTGTCTTACGGTGAACGCTGGGACAACAGAGCATCTTATCGATCAGGAGAACGTTTTTAGGATTGTGCACGATTTGACGAGAAGGGGCGGCTTGATGTTACACGCCGTCCCATTTCTCGGTGGAATCGACCACGGATTTTTCAACTACAATCCCAACTTCTTTTCCGCCCTGGCAAAATTCAATTCGTACGAGTTGCTCGGCCTATGGTTGAGTCCAGTCGGCACATTCACGCTAATGCCTTGGAGTGATTCGATGGTGAAACACCTTAAAGCAGCGACCGACCCTGAATACTATGTATTATTGTATTGCTTGCTGAGAAAAACAAACGATCTAGAATTCTGTATTCCGTTTCAGAGCGGCTACGAGTCGGAGCAACATCCAGATAATCTGAACCGTTACTCGTATAATGTTGATGGGCGTTTAGTGTCTGGCACTTACGCTGTCCAGCTATCTGCCAAGCAAGGTTTTCTTGCAAATGTCCCTGGTAAAGCGCTACTTTCGGAGTTATCCCGACGCATTCGGCGGAGATTCACGGGCAAGAGGGACTAGTCTCGAACTCGGGCAAATGTACCGCCATTCCTTCTTGTGTCCTTTTCGGTCCCAGATTGTGTAGATATAAAAAGCCCAGAGGGAGAGGTTAAGATCCGCTTTTCCTGAAAGAGCTTTCGAACAACCGTGTTGGCGTCAAATTCAAATTTCAATGAATATTAACCAAGACTGCCCGGAAGTCGTTGACCACCACATAACTTGAATTATGCGTTTTGCTACAACTGAAAAAAATTATTTATTTGTACTTCACATCAGTGTGGCAATTGCCAGCGCATTGCTTGGCGTGCTAATTCTCACGGATATCAGATTAAATACGCTGGGAGAACCCTTTGACGATTATCTGATGGCCATAAGCATTGCGATTAGCCATTTGGTCTATGGCATTAATGGATTGGCAGGCCTTGAACAAGTTTTGGAAATATTAAGACAAATACCTAATGTAAGTCTTATGAACTTGCATAGCATTGGGTCATACGAGAGTTATCAGTTAACGATCAACGAGGCGCTACAAAGAGCCACGCTTTTGCACAATATTAATCTCAGCCAAATCCATGCCTATGTGAATGATCAAGCTTATTTGTATTTTGTAATACTGGCTTTTTTTTTATTTGGGATAAAGATTCAGAGCCTGTCCTATTTGTGGCTGTTAGTGTTGTTTGTATCGGTAACATCGTTCCTGGCTGCGTACAGAGAAAAGATCCCAAGTCTTTTACTCCTGTGGAGTTTGCTCGTTGCCATCACGCTGGTCTTGATATCAAACCCAGGTGTTGGTAATCAATTAATAACGGTATATAACTACCGTTTTCTTCCAATCCTGGGGCTGATTCCATTACTGCATGTGGTTCTATCGATTGATAGTCAGCAAAGAAGCCTTATCAATTGGGTATTGGTCTCGGTTCAGATATTAATTTTGGTTTTTGTCCTGCTTGCAAGAGGTTCAGCCCAATGGATGTTGATTGCAATTGCCCTTTCAGTCATGTATTCCCTTTGGGGCAACAGGAGAAAACCGCATACTGATACAAATAATCCAGAAAATATCTCACCTTCTGGAACAGTTGCCTCATGCATCACACCGCTTATATTAGTTCTTGTGATCTTCGCGCTCGCCAAAAGCACAATGTCCGCATTTTTGCACGAAGAATATGATGAAGCGCTGTGGGCCCGATCCCATGTGGTATGGCATGCTGCAGTAGTTGGGATGACAACAGATCCCATATTAATGAGTAGATATGTCTGTTCAGATAAACTTTTGACAGACCGATTGAAAGGATTTGAGCAACTTCAATGTGACAAAACGCCTCGTCGATACCCAAGATTAGTTTATGGCATCTTCAATCAACCCAGTGATATGCATGGCTTCCAGGCAGCTGTACGATACCTGAGGGACCACGGCTCAGACGAGCAAATAGGGACCGAAATGCGAAGACCAGGTTACTTTAATATCAAATGGGACCGATATGGCGAAATAATGCGCAGGGTCTACTTTGACATGCTCAGGCAAGATCCTGTTGATTCGTTATATATGTTTGCGATTGTTAAACCACTCAAATACGTCAAAGAAGCCGGCATGTATACCACATACTTCGGTAAAGGTCTTTGGGGGTCACAGAGTACTATCGGCGTTCTGGGTATTTTGGCGATTCTTTTCGCACTTCACACTTATTTGTTACGCGGGTTTCGCCAATTGATGACCCATGAAACTCATCTTCAAAATGAAGGCGGAATATCGCCAAGGATATTTTTGCTAATCTTCATATCGAGCCTTGCACCTTCAATATTGTTTTACAGCCAATCCCACACTATTGCCGATTCAGTAGCAATACTTTTTGCATTAGCTTTATCCCTCCAGATCTCAATGATTAAAAAGGTCGATACTAAAAGGTCGGCCAGGTGTAACTAGAAAAATCATCAAACCATAAATCCGGGATTATTTGGGAATACGTCATTGAAGGTTCTTAGAACATTATGAAAGCCGTCATCTTGGCTGGGGGTCTCGGAACCCGAATTTCCGAAGAGACCCATCTCAAACCAAAGCCCATGATTGAGATTGGGGGAAAGCCGATCCTGTGGCACATTATGAAATTATATTCCGCCCACGGCGTGAATGACTTTGTGATCTGCTGCGGCTACAAGGGCTATGTCATTAAGGAGTACTTCGCCAGTTACTTCCTGCATATGTCGGATGTCACATTCGATATGGCGCGTAACCACATGGAAGTCCACCATCAAAAAGCGGAGCCTTGGAAGGTGGCGTTAATTGATACAGGCGATGGCACGCTAACTGGGGGGCGTTTGAAGCGCGTTGCCTCCTACCTTCGGGACGAGGAGGCCTTCTGCTTTACCTACGGAGATGGTGTTGCGGACGTCGACATCACTGCCGAGATTGCCTTCCACAAGCACCACGGGAAGCTGGCAACGATAATGGCCGTACAGCCCCCGGGCCGTTACGGCGCATTGCAATTAGACGGTACCAAAGTTGCGGGCTTTATGGAAAAGCCACGTGGAGACGGCGGTTTGATTAATGGCGGTTATTTTGTGCTTTCGCCGAAGTGCCTGGATCTGATTGAAGGCGATGACACTAGTTGGGAACGCGATACGCTGATCACACTCGCGGGCCGCGCGCAACTTATGGCTTTCAAACACCAGGGCTTTTGGCAGCCGATGGACACTCTGCGCGAAAAGAACCTGCTCGAAGAGCTCTGGAATTCAGGCAAGGCGCCTTGGAAGATTTGGTGATTTTGAACCCTGCATTCTGGCAAAGCCGTTCAGTTCTGGTTACAGGACACACCGGATTCAAGGGCGGATGGCTTACGCTATGGCTTCATCAGCTTAATGCAGATGTCCACGGCTATGCACTCAATCCATCGACTGATCCCAGTTTGTTTGAAGTTGCTCGAGTCAAATCCGTGCTTTCTTCGGATACCCGCGCCGATTTGGCGGATCTCGCGCAGCTCAGGTCGGCATTTAAAACCGCGCAGCCGGAGGTGGTCTTTCACCTGGCCGCCCAGCCATTGGTTCGGGAAAGCTATCGCGACCCCCTTGGAACCCTCATGAGCAATATCATGGGTACGGCTCACGTGCTGGAAGCGGTCCGCGCAACCGGCTCAGTGCAGGCTGTCGTGCTTATTACGACCGACAAGGTGTATGAGAACCACGAACGCGCGGATCCCTATCGCGAGGATGATCCACTGGGCGGGCATGATCCCTACAGCGCCAGCAAGGCATCAGCCGAGATTGTTGCAGCCAGTTATCGTGGGAGTTTCTTTTCCTGCGAATCAGGCCATCATGCCCGTGTCGCCACTGCCCGTGCCGGCAATGTGATAGGCGGGGGGGATTGGGCAACGGACCGCCTTGTTCCGGATTGCATGCGCGCGTTTGCAAATCATGAGGCTGTTCACCTTCGCTACCCGAAGGCTGTGCGCCCCTGGCAGCATGTGTTGGAGCCGCTATCCGGCTATCTGCAACTGGCCGAGCATCTCTTTGCTTCGGATGGTGAAAAGTTTGCAAGGGCATGGAATTTCGGTCCGGACGCCTCCGGCGATGTCACCGTGGGCGAGGTGGCCAAGACTGTTGCTCAACTTTGGGGCAATAGCGCGCAAGTCATGCATGCAACATCGGGGCAGAACCTATGCGAAGCCGGGTCGCTGAGACTCGACAGCACCCGTGCCAGGACGGAACTTGGATGGAAACCCCGCCGGTCGTTACAGCAGGCATTGCAATTAACCGTGGGTTGGTACAGGGATTGGCTTGCAGGGTCGGATATGCAATCCAGGACTCTGGCTCAAATTGCCGGATTTTCTGGTGATATCAGATGACCTTGCGTCCTTCTCCAAAGATCCAAGGAATGTTCATATGCCGGGAAGCCAAAAACAACTTCTAAATAAAATAGCGGCATGTGAAGTCTGCGGAAACCATGAACTGGAGAAGGTTCTGGATCTGGGATATCACGCAATGTGCGACGACCTGGTCAGGATAGGCGAGCAGAGAAAAACCGAAAAATACCCCATCCAGATCCTTTTCTGTAACAACTGCAAGACCGCGCATCAGCAATACCAGGTGCCGAAACATATTTTATTCCCTCATACATACCATTACAGGGCCGCACTAACGAAAGATGTTTTGAATGGGATGAGAGAGCTTGTTGATTCGTGCGAATCACAATTCGGGCGTTTAGCCGGCAAAACGATACTGGATATTGGATGCAATGACGGGAGCCTGCTTTCGATGTTCAAGGAGAAGGGCGCGAGAACATACGGAATAGAACCGACGGATGCTGCCGTTGAGGCGCGGTCAAAGCACCACAACGTGATGCAGGATTATTTCAACAAGGAGGTCGCGCTCAGCTTTGTCGAAAAATACGGGAAGCCCGACATAGTTACGTTCACGAATGTCTTTGCCCACATTGAAGATCTCGAGGATGTGCTGGCGGCGCTCGATGTTCTCATGCAAAACACGACGTCGCATCTTGTCGTGGAAAATCACTACTTGGGATCCGTGCTGGAGCTCAACCAATTCGACACGTTCTACCACGAGCACCCACGGACGTACAGCTATACGTCGTTCAAATTTATCGCCAGGTCTTTAAATGCCCATATCGTTGGTCTTGAATTCCCCAGGAGATACGGGGGAAATATCCGCGTCTTCCTTTCACGCACTCCCGTTTCGGCCGGTAGAGTAGTTGATGAAATTGAAGTTCTTCGACGAGAGTCCCTGTTCGCTCAGGGGTTTTCTCGAATGGCTGCAAATATAGAGGCATGGCGCCAAAGAAAAAGAAAAGAACTGCTAAGCGAAATTGAAAATCATGGCAGATTAAGGGCGAAGGCATTCCCCGGTCGAGCTGCAATCATATTGGAACTCCTCAAGTTGACGGAGGAGCACATCAGCGCGGTCTATGAACAGCCAATGTCGCCTAAAGTGGGATGCTATGTTCCCGGGACCGGTATTCCAATCCTGTCTGACGAGGAACTTGACATGTCTGACTCTGCTCCAATCGTTAATCTTGCCTGGCATATCCAGGGCGAGGTGTTGTCGTATCTCAAAAAGTTGGGTTTTCAGGGGCGCGTTCTGCCAATTGTGAGCGGGGAAGATTTTATACAAGTATCCGCAATGGATAGGACGGCGGTTTAAGTATGGGCATCGAAAGCGACCTCACGGATGTTGCAAGGAAAGCTGGTCAACAGCGCCGTCTCGTGTCGATTGTTGTGCCTGTCTATAACGAAGAAACGAATGTACGCCTCGCCTATGACGCACTCTGCGAAGTCTTCAAGTCGGATACGCGATACGATGTCGAAATGATTTTCACAGACAACCATAGTGAGGATTCGACGTTTGTACGACTTACAGAAATCGCTGTGCGCGATCCACGCGTGAAGGTGCTGCGGTTCAATCGGAATTACGGATTTCATCGTTCACTTATGGCGGGCTATCGCCTGGCGCAGGGCGAGGCGGTCGTGCAAATTGATTGTGACCTCCAGGATCCACCGGGACTCATCCTCGAATTTCTTGATCTTTGGAAACGTGGGCACGATGTCGTGGTCGGGATTCGTCGTTGTCGCGAGGAAAATCATTTCCTGGCCTGGGGGCGGCGGGCATTCTACGCATTTATCAACCATATATCGGAGGATCGCATCACCCGCGATGCAGGCGACTTCCGGCTGATCGATCGCACGGTGCTGGACAGAGTGATGGCCCTGAATGACATCAACCCTTACCTCAGGGGATTGACATCGGCATTCGCCATAAATGAAGCCGGTATTCCCTATGACCGTGCCAAACGCAGGCATGGGCGAAGCAAGTTTCCCTTGCGCAGACTGGTGAATCTCGCGAGCGATGGAATCTTTTTCATGACGCTGTTTCCGCTCAGGCTGGCAGGCTACATTAGTTTTATCATCTCAGCGATCACCGTTGGTTTGGCGATGTATTATTTTGCGGCAGCGATATTTTATGGGAGCGACTGGCCGGGCGGCTTCGCCACCATAGTGCTGCTTTTACTCTTGAGTATCAGTTTGAATGGGATGTTTCTGGCCATCATCGGCAAATACCTGGGTCAAGTGTATCTTCAGCAGCAGAATCGCCCTCTGGTGATTGTCGAACGTTCTGTCAATGTCCCGAGTGATCATGCCAATGGCATCGGGGGGCATAAAAGTGCCTGAGCCATATGGACGCACGGGTAATTGAAGGTTCCGGCATGAGCAAGGAATTTGATTCGTATGCACGGACATATCAGGCGGCGATCGAGAGATCGACGAAATATTTTGGCCAAAAGCATGCGTTCTTCGTGCGTGATAAGGTCGAGCGGCTTCTCGATACATTCATTTCAGTAGGACCGCTAAAAAGTTTGAAGGTGCTGGATGTCGGTTGTGGCATTGGTTTGGGCCATGGCGAGATCGCGAAAGCCGTGGGCGAGCTTCATGGCATCGATGTATCGCAGGATTCCCTGGCCTTGGCCACGCGCGAAAATCCCGGTGTCAATTATAAAGCCTATGAAGGCAATCGGTTGCCGCACGAAGACAACGTCTTTGACTGTGCGTACGCAATTTGCGTGTTGCATCATATTCCCAAACAGCAATGGCCGGAATTCATGCGGGAAATGGCCAGGGTCGTTCGACCGGGCGGGCAGTTGGTCGTGATCGAACACAACCCCTTTAATCCTGCGACCCAGTGGGTGGTGCGCACATGCGAATTGGACAAGAACGCCATGCTTCTCCCACCCTGGCGGCTCCGCCGCTTGTTTATTGATGCGGGGTTATCCGCGCCGCAAGTACGCTACACGCTGTTTACCCCTTTCGCTCAAAAGTTCTTTCGAGCGCTTGACCGCGCGCTTTCCCGCATACCGGTTGGCGCGCAGTATGTCGTAGCGGGTCGTAAAGCAGAACGACCCGATCGATGATGGGACGGTTTCGGCGAGGACAGCGGAAAATAGCGATACTTGGCGGCGGCCGT
This sequence comes from Gammaproteobacteria bacterium, assembly GCA_041495205.1. GTDB lineage: Bacteria > Pseudomonadota > Gammaproteobacteria > Burkholderiales > JAHFRG01 > JAHFRG01. The sequence continues at coordinate 125,380 of JBGQCF010000001.1, read as the reverse complement.
TGGGCGCGGACAATCGCCGTCGCTTTAAATGAGTTGTTGCCGGGCGAGGTTGCCGTCTCAATGCACTCGCCGGGGAATGCCGAGGGCTTGCGAAACTGGGCGCAAAAGACCGGGGTCGGCCGTGTCGAGGTGGCCAATCAATGGCCGAGATATGACGACGCCGGCAGGCCCGAGGCGGTGATCGTTGCGAATGCAGCGCGATCGCACTTTCCGGCAACGGTAGCAGCGCTTCTTGCCGGAGCGCCGACTCTGGTTGAAAAGCCATTCGCGCTTACAGCGGTGGACGCGGGTCTACTGATCGATATGGCGGGAAAGCTCGGTGTGCCGCTGTGCGCCGGGCATGTGTTTCGCTTCGCGCGGTATGCTCAAGTTTTTGCAGACGATATTGCCCGCTCCGGTTCGGTCAAAAGAATCAACTTCACATGGACTGATCCTGCAACGGAAATTCGCCACGGAGAGCAGAAGCACTACGATTCTTCAATATCAGTCATTCACGACGTCTTTCCGCATATCCTGTCCCTCCTGCGCACCCTCACGGTTGATCCCGTCCGGTTTAACGGCGTCACGATTGAGCGCGGCGGCGCAAGAGTCAGGCTTGACCTGCAGGCTGGTGAATTCCCCTGTGCGGCGGTTCTCGAGCGCAATGCTCTGAAACGTTGCCGGATGATTCAGGTTGAGACAACCGAACGCTCCTGCGAGCTTGATTTTACTTCTGAGCCTGGCTGCATTCGCTCCGAAGGCAATGAGAAGACGGGCGATCCCGAATGGGATCGCGCACCAGGCCCCCTGCAATCCATGCTGAAAAGCTTTCTCTCGATCGCCGCTGCAGGCAAGTGCGATGACGCAAGACTCTCACCGCTACTTGGCCTTGAGGCGTGCCGCATTATGGATCCTGCGGTTCACGCCTATCGGACAGAACTGGCCAAATGGATGAGCGCACGTCTGGAGCAGCAGATTGATGAGGATCTGCGATATGCGCTGACAGAATTCGTCTCCGGCTCAAGCATCAGCATGTCCACCAATGGGCCGGTGTTTCTTGAACACTCTTAAGCGTCGATGATGAGGTCTCTCCTTTGACCGAGCCTGTGAATCATGCGGTGAAGGCGCTCATCTACAGAAATGACGGCCGGATACTGTTGCAGCAGCGAGATTATGCCCCCGGACTTCCCTTCCCCGGTTTCTGGACTTTTTTCGGCGGCCTTGTCGAGCAGGGCGAAAACCTGCGGAACGCGTTGGAGCGTGAACTTCGTGAGGAACTGGGATGTGTTCCGGGTCAAGTGAGAGATGAGCTATTTTGTTGGGAGTGGCGTGGGGCTGGTGCCGCACACAATCATGTCTTTCCGGTTCATTGCCAGGTTGGCGACGAGGTGCTGGTGCTTGGTGAGGGACAGGCTATGCGGTGGTTATCTCTCGAGGATTTAAAAACAGTTCCAGTCGTACCGGGATTGATCGAGAATCTCGTGAGGATTGAAAAGTTTCTCATTTCCACGCATGGCTGCAAGCCGAATTCCTCAAGCAGTGGCTAGATATTACTGGGAAATATGTTCCTGAGCCGCGCTCAAATAGTACGGTTACTGCCTCCGCGAGCGGCGCAATCTTTAAAGGTCCTCCGTTCAATCTTTGCAAAGTGCGGATCAGCCTGTCAGCGCATTGCGTTCCCGATAAAATATTATTTCTATGCAGCGGTGGTCTCCGCTGTCCCCCAAAGGCGCTGGGGTTACGAAAAGATATTGAGCCTGATCTTCGGGCATCGCAGCCATGACCTCATCACGTATTCCAGGTTGTTCTTGTATTACTTTCAGCGGTATCGGGAAGCATATCCGGAGTGCATTTTGAAGTGGCGGGTTAGGGTCTGCACCTCGCATCTCATGTTGCAGGACACCGATAATCTCCAGAACGTCATGCAGGATTTTATTAATACCCAAGACAGTATTATCAGGCAGAAGCATCTCGATGTTCTGGGACTCCGGATCATTAATGAGGATATTTTCCAATATTACAATGCTCATGCCTACCTGGACACGCATGTGAAGGCCATGCTTCTCGGGTGGCTTCCTAAGCGCAAATTAATCCAATTAATTCACCCGGGAGATCCGGTCCTCAACCCCGTCATGCTTGATTACTGGAAGCAATATATAACCGTGTTTGATGACGAAGAGGTCATCCGGCAGCTTTCCCCGCTCAGAAAATATCTGGAATCAGATGTCTGTATGTCCGCCACCCTGCGGGGCAAAGCCATCTATATCGAACATGCGAAGTGCGTCGTTCAAAAGGAATGGGAAAAACAAAATCGCAAACCCCTGTTTCAGTTAAATGCCGACGATCAGGAATATGGAAGGGAACAACTGGAAAAGGTTGGGATCCCAAGGGATGCGTGGTTCGTAAGCCTTCATGTCAGGGATGCGGGGTATAAGACGGGTTCCTATCTTGCAGACGAAGCATATGATTCATATCGAAATGCGGACATCGAGAGTTACAAGCTGGCCATTCAGGAGGTAGTCCAACGCGGTGGCTATGTCATTCGAGTGGGAGACCCAAAGATGAAACCATTCGCTGGGATGACGGGGTTTTTTGACTACGCTCTCAGCGATGTTCGATCAAATAGGATGGATATTTTCCTGTTCTCGCAATGCCGTTGTTTCGTCGGAGTTTCGTCAGGCCCCGTGCTAACTCCCGTTCTATTCGGCGTGCCTGTTGTGATGACTAATTTCGTCCCGATGTCCGGTCGTCCCCATGCCGGAAACTGTCTTTTCATTCCAAAGCTGCTTTGGCTGAGAGGGGAGCGCCGGTACGCAACCTTTCATGAAGTGCTTTCTACTAATCTGGGGCGTATGTTTACTTCTCACGGATATGAGCAGAAAAAGATAGACATCATTGATAACTCCCCAGAGGACATAAGAGACGTCGTTGCGGAGATGCTAGATCGTTTGGATGGTAACGCAATGTATTCGGAAGAGGACGAGAAGCGTCAGGGATCAATCACCGATCTCTATAAGAAGTACAGTGGATACGGAGACATGGGAAGGATGGGGAAAGCGTTTATACAGAATTATGCGAATCAGGGGCTGCTCTGAAAAAATCAATTTTTGAACACACTTAAAATGAGCACAAAATACACAAGAGAATACCAATATCAGTTCATGATTGAGATGATGAAGGCCAAGGGCCTCTCGCCAATGAGTCTCAGGGCCAGTGTGATGTGGCGTCTGGACCCCAAGCTGCTTGGATTTACCCTTGCCCGCCACAAATTTGTTGCAAAAATGCTGACGGGCTATTCACGTGTATTGGAAGTGGGTTGTGGGGATGCTTTTGCCAGTCGATTATTACACCCCGAGGTTGATGAACTCCATGCCATTGATTTCGATCCCGTGTTCATAGAAGAGGCAGGTAAGCATATTGACCGAGAGTGGCCCGTCACGCTCGCCGTCCATGACATACTGACAGGTCCCTATCACGCTGGTGATTTGTTCGATGCCGCCTTCTCTCTGGATGTCATTGAACATATACCGAAAGAACACGAAGAGGCTTACCTGAAAAACATATGTCTTTCCATTAAGCCCGGTGGAGTGTTCATCTGTGGTGCGCCATCCCTTGAGTCGCAGGCTTATGCTTCGCCGCCAAGTAAGGAAGGACATGTAAATTGCATGAATGGCCAGGATTTGAAGAAATTGATTGGAAAATATTTTGATCATGCGTTCCTTTTTGGCATGAACGATGAGGTTTTGCATACCGGCTTCGCACCGATGTGCCAGTATCTCTTTGTGTTGGGAACCGGGAACAAGGTGAAGTCCTGATTCATGATGCGAAAGGTTGAAAGAGTTATTATCCTGGGGCACTCCGGCTTTATCGGGTCGCATCTGGAGCGACTTCTTTCACGCTCTGGAGTCAGGGAAGTAATAGGCCGATCCCTGCCGGATATCGATCTGGGTAACTCAAGCAGCGCGGCCCAACTCGTACCCCATCTCACTCAGGAGAGCGCCTTGGTGTTGATGGCTGCCGTTAAACGGCAGTTCGGCGACACTTTGGAAGCTTTCCGGCAGAACATGGCTATCGTGGAAAATATTTGCCACTTGCTGGAGGATCACCCGATCAGGCGCCTTATTTTCCTCAGTTCAGCCGCCGTTTATGGGGAAGAGACGGAAAACACCTGTATCAGCGAGCAAACGCCGATCAATCCAACGTCCTATTACGGCATCGCCAAGTACAGTGCGGAGCGCCTTTTAAGAAAAATCTGCGCCGCCAATCAACTAACCTCATTGGTTTGCCTGCGCCCACCGCTGGTCTATGGGCCAGGCGACAATGGCAAAACCTACGGACCTTCCGGTTTCGCTGCCGCGGCATTGGAAGGTACGCCCATTACTCTTTGGGGAGATGGAACGGAACGGCGAGAGTTTATCTACATTGATGATATTTGCCGCTTGATTGAGGAACTTATCGATACCGATTTTGAAGGTGAATTGAACGTGGCAAGTGGAACGAGTTACTGTTTTGCTGATGTTGTCGTTACTCTGAAGGCCAAATTTCCAAACCTTGAGGTCAAATCCCGCCCCCGGAGCAAGCAAAAAGCCGACAACGCCTTCGATGCCCGCAAGATCAAGTCTCTTTTGACCCCCGGTTTTCAGTTTACCTCCCTGGAAGATGGCCTGTCTCGAATGCTCAATCATGGCTAAACACTCTTAATGATGAATATTTCAGAGCTCAAGCACCTGGAGTCTTCTGGAGATTTACTAATCGATCTTGGGCTTCAGCCCATTTCAAATCGTTTTTTATCAGTTGATGATCTGACTGAAGCGCCAAGATTTCCTCTGCAACTTCGCCTTTGCCCGGACACTGGGCTTCTTCACCTGGGTGAAACCTTTCCCGTCGAAGAATTAAAACCACGCTATGAGTGGTTGACCTGCTTTGAACCGGAGGATCACCTTGATGATCTCGTTGAAACACTAATCGCCCTTCCGGATGTTACCCGGAACTCGGTGTTTGGCGCCTATAGTTTCAAGGATGATTCGACCCTAAGGCGACTGGAAAACCGTGGCTATGGCAAGACTTGGCGCATCAACCCCCAGCGGGATCTTGGCGTCACGGATAGCCTTGCAAATGTTGAGACTTTCCAATCAGTGTTGACGCGGGCAAAAGCTGCGCAGATCCGAGAACATTGCGGTGCTGCTGATGTATTAATTGTGCGCCACGTTGTCGAGCATGCTTACAACCTGCCCGAGTTCATTCAGTTCATTAGAGATTTAATCAAACCGGGAGGATATATAGTCTGGGAACTCCCTGACTGTGAGCGCGCATTGCATGCGGGCGATTGCACAACCATCTGGGAGGAGCACGTTTTCTATTTCACGAGTTTTACGTTCAAGCAGTTACTGTACGCATCTGGTTTTGCGATTGTTCATTTTGAATCCGTGCCTTATGTTTTGGAGAATTCGATCGTTGCTATAGTGCAGGAAGCTTCGTTGGCTGCGGTTAATAGCGATCCGGATCGCCAAGTTGTCGCAAACGAAGTGGCTCGTGCCTGTGGTTTTGCCGAGACTTTAGTCCGTCGTCGTGCGGGAATCCGCAAGAAACTTGAAACTATCCGTCGGGAACGCGGCCCAATTGCCTTGTTTGGAGCAGGGCACCTTTCGGTTGCCTTTCTTTCTTTGATGGGGGTAACCGACCTGATCTCTTGCGTGCTCGACGATAACGCCAATAAAAAAGGAATGCGAATGCCGATTGGAGCGCTCGACATAAAAGGCTCCGAAGCGCTTTACTCTGGACACATCAGCACTTGCCTTCTGGGCCTTAATCCACAAAATCAGCCCAAGGTGATAGCCAATCACCCGCGCTTTGTCGAGCAAGGGGGCATCTTTGCATCCATTTTTCCGGGCAGTGCACAGGATTTGGATCGGATGCGATGATCCCTACCCATAAGGAAAGCGATGAAGTCCTCTACCCACTGGAAGAAGTCGTTACCGTTGAATCCGCGGACCTGGCGCAGCTGAAGCGATTGGCGCTGCTCAATCCGCGCCAAAGAATCCGCCTCTGTGCCCATCGCTCACCGGGTGACCGGCTGCATGAAATGTTCATTGTGCATACTTCGGATTGTTATGTTCGTCCCCACAAACATTTGGGAAAAGCGGAATCAATGGCGATACTGGAGGGCGAGGTGGATGTGGTGTTGTTCCATGACGACGGAACCATCCGCCAGGTCATCAGGATGGGTGACCTTAACTCAGGCAAGCTCTTTTATTACCGGCTGTCCGAGCCGATTTATCACACCCTTTTGGTTCGATCACAATTCCTTGTATTCCATGAAACTACAGAAGGCCCGTTTCTGCGAGAAAAAACTGTGTTTCCGGATTGGGCGCCGGAGGAGCAAAGCGCCGGCCGTAGGGCATTTGTTGCACGCATTGAAACACTGATTCAGTAGAAAAATCTATTGAATATGAGTAAAAAAGTTCTCCGGCACGACGAGCATTGTCGGGTGTGTGGGAGTAGCCACATAGAGACTGTTCTTCGCCTCAGCGCCACACCGCTGGAGGATCAGTTTGTAAGAGAGGAGCACAAGGATGTAACCCAGCCCGTCTATCCGCTCGAGCTGGCGATCTGCCGGGATTGTGGTTACGTTCATCTACCTTATGTGGTGAATCCCGAAGCAAGCTACGTTGATTATGTTTACGTAAGCGGGGTCACGGTCGGGTTAAGGAATCACTATGATGACTATGCGAAAGAGATCGTTAGATACTTCGACATTCCGGAGGGCTCACTTGTAGTCGACCTGGGTAGCAACGACGGCTCCATGCTGGCGTCTTTCAAGCGGACTGGAATGAAAGTTTTGGGTGTTGAGCCCGCTCAGTCAATCGCCAAGCAGGCAAATGAAGCAGGATTGCCAACAATAAATGGTTTTTTTACGGACGACGTCGCTTCAAAAATAATGAAAGACTGCGGATTAGCCGGCATTGTTACGGCAAACTACATGTATGCAAATATAGATGATGTCATGGCTTTCACGAAGTCCGTTTCAAGACTTTTGACGCGTGATGGAATCTTTGTTGTGCAGACCGGGTATCACCCCGAACAGATGAAGATCCGGATGTTTGACTATATCTACCATGAGCACTTTTCGTATTTTACAGTCGAGGTATTGAAGAATATTTTTGGGTCATGTGGACTGGAGCTTATTCAAGCAACAAAGACATCACCCAAAGGTGGATCGATCCGCGTTATCGGTCAATTGCGAAACGGGTCTAGAAGCGGCGATTTGTCAGTGGATCAATTAATTGATGAAGAACGTGCCCAAGGGATGCGCGCGGTGGCCACATACCAAAAGTTCGCCTCGGATATACAAATTGCGAAGGGGCAAGTGCTTGAGAATCTTCGGAACCTGAAAGACGCCAGAAAGAGGATTGTCGGATTCGGCGCCTCCCACAGTACGACGACGCTGACCCATCATTTCGAGCTGGCGCCATTCATGGAGTATTTGGTGGACGACAACTCTCTGAAGCACGGTCGCTATTCGCCGGGCCATCATATTCCCGTTTACCCGTCGGAGAAGATGTATGAAGATCACCCGGACTATGTGGTCGTTTTGGCATGGCAGCACCAGAAAAGTATCCTTGAGAGGCACAAGGCATTTCTAAACTCAGGCGGTAAGTTCCTGGTGCCACTTCCTTATCTTCGCGTCATTGACGCCCAGCGGAATGAAAAATAACGTCAGTTGGTGGAGAACCGGATTTAACAACGGCGAAGCTCAAGCGATCGCGCGGGCGATCGCTCAGGAACACGTCAGCCAAGGGCCCGTTGTCGCCGAGTTCGAGCGCCGCCTCGCGGCCTATCTGGGTGTTCCCTATGTGGTCGCGACAACGAGCGGAAGTACCGCTCTGCTGATGAGTACGTGGGTGTCGGGTGTAGGCCCGGGGGATGAGGTTATTGTCCCCAACAGAACCTGGATAGCGACTGCGCACGCCCCTTTGTTGTTGGGTGCTTCGGTGAAGTTGGTTGACGTAGAGCCGGGGCGGCCGATTATCAACGCGGAACTGGTCGAAGGAGCAATAACCAAGAAGACCAAGGCAATTATCCCGGTACACGTGTGCGGCAGGTCCGCGGATATGCGTGCCATCAACGAAATAGCCCGCCGTCATGGTTTGATCGTAATTGAGGATGCCGCACAAGCGTTGGGTTCGCGGAATCCGGACGGCTTCCTGGGGACTCAATCTGACATGGGCTGCTTCTCGTTTTCAGTGGCAAAGGTAATTTCGACCGGACAGGGCGGTTTTGTCGCCACCAAAAACGAGGAGACCTATAGAAGGCTCGTCGCGATGCGAACTCACGGAGTCGGTGACATCGTCAACGCAAAATGGGATCGCCCGGGATTCAACTTTCGATTCACTGATATTCTGGCGGCAGTGGGTATAGAACAACTCAAACTGCTCCCGCAAAGAATCGAGAAGCTCAAGAAGATCTATCAGGCCTACGCGGAAGGACTTTCGGGGATTCCATTTATAAGGTTGATACCAGTGAATCTGGATGCTGGCGAGGTTCCCGTCTACATCGAGGCGCTTTGTGAGTCCCGCGAGGAATTGATTCATTTTCTCTCTGAAAAGGGTATCCAGTGCCGGCCATTTTACCCTGACTTGAACCGTGCCCCTTACTTTAATGATTCCGGGCATTACCCCAATTCGGAGCCTTTCGGGAGGGCCGGCGTGTACCTTCCTGCGGGGCCGGAACAACCGCTGTCCAATATAGAGCAGGTCATTTCGGCAATCCATGCCTTCTCGTAAAAACGCCGTTGCCATTGTCGGGTACTTTGATGGATCTGCCGGGCAGGTGGAATCCTGGTTCGAGAAAGCGACCGGTCTGAAGATCGCCTGTTTTGTCGTCGATTCAGATTCTTTTACCGAAGTCGATATTGAGGAAGAGAATAAGAAAAGGGTGTGTAAGACGACGGAGTTTCCGCATAAAGGTGTCTTTAAAGGGCGCCCTCTAATTGTTTCTCCAGACTGGATTGAAATCCTATTGGGGATGGGGGTAAGGAAGGTACTTTGTCTCGACCCGGTCAATAGACACCGCCAAAATCAAATTGAGTCGGTCAGGAACAGCGACCTACAGCTCGTTTCGGCAATACATCCAAGCACAATAATATTGCCCAACGCCCGAATCGACGATGGTGTGTGGATAAATGCCGGCTGTATTATCGGGTACAAGGCGGAAATCCAATCAGGCGTCATCGTAAACACCGGTGTACAGATTGACCACCACAATGTACTGCAGGAATGCTGCCAGGTTGATCCAGGCGTTGTGACTGCCGGGAACGTAGTTCTGGGAGAGTGCTGCCACATTCACACCGGCGCAGTCCTTATTAATCGCGTGCGAATTGGTGCGAATTCAATCATAGGTGCCGGTGCGGTGGTGCTCAAGGATGTGCCGACTAACTCTACTGCAGTGGGTGTGCCGGCAAAAATTATCAATTCCTCTGATGAGTCATTTATCCAGAGCTGATAGAAACCACAACAATCAACTGGTAAATACAATCATTGCTTATGCAGGTTCGCGTATCCGGGTCTTTTAACGTTCCCCAGCCAGGCCATATTCGATTGTTGCGCTTCGCGAAAGAATGCGAAAAATGAAGAAGATCACGATCGACTATTTAAATAATAAAAAAGAAATTGATATTACCTTCAACGAACATATCAAGCTTGCGCCGTTTGCAAAAATAATGAATTCCCGTTTGTCGGGGAATTTATTCTTAGGGTTATGTAGTTGTATAAATCGGAGTGATCTCGGAAGATATGTAGGGGTTGCGTATTTTTCCTATTTGGCTGATACATGTTCGGGAAATTATTGTACATTTGGATCCAGAGTTTCCGTGGGTGCTTTTTCGCATCCAACGGACTCTCTCACTGTGCATGAAGTAGGGTACAGAAATACGACTGAATCTTACGGTGAAACGATACTCACTTCAGATTCTCAGGGCTATTTAGAGGCAAGATCAGTTAAGACCGAAATCGGAAATGATGTCTGGGTCGGGGATAATTCTGTAATTATCAAAGGGGTTAAGATCGGGAATGGTGCGATAGTGGCGGCTGGATCTATCGTGATAAAAGACGTTGCGCCATATTCAATTGTTGGTGGCAATCCTGCGAGAATCATCCGAATGAGATTTTCGGACGACACTATTGACAAAATTCAAGCTACCAAATGGTGGGAGCGTAGTATGAAAGAATTGGAAGGAATTCCATTTGAGAATATTAGTCTATCCCTGAGAACACTCGAAGATTTGAGATCGCAATGGGACAAGGATTAGTGTTCGAGTTTCGTGTAGGTTAAGAATAAGAGTTTTGCGAGCTATCTTGTTAGCAGCGGGTTGCACAACTGATTTAAGACCTCTAACGAACAGGATTGCAGAATATCTGATTCGGATAAAGGGCGGCCCGTTTGGCGTACAACGGCTTCAGATCCAGACTGACTTCGCGCTTGTCAGCAGCCGTTGCAAACACCTCGGCGGTGCGGTCGATCAGCTCTATCTTTCGTTGCGAGATCTGATTTTGATGCGGGTGCGCCTAATGCTTATGGGCGGGCAGGTGCTTGGCACATTTGTTTTTGTGCGCCGTGGAGTGTCCGGATGAGAACCGTAGAGTGGCCGGTTATTATCCGCAAAACGCGTCGCATGATAGGGCCGACGGCGAGAGCAATCATCGCTTGGATACAGGCCTTTGCGCTTCTGCCTTTAGTGGTTTTTATTGTTGCCGCTCGGCCATTTATTTTGATTCGTCTTGGTGTAATAGATGCTTCCCGCATCGGGCACCTTTGCAACACCGAAGGTTATCTGTGTTTGCGCGACGTTGAGCGCCGCAAGCGCCGTATTTTTGATCTTATTGGCTGCTCGAGCGCGGTCAGTAACCAGCAACTAAGACTCATGTTTGCCAGAACTTTCCGTATATATCCGTGCGCAGGGCTAATAGGCTCCCTGGAAAGAGCGTGTCAATTGTGGACCGGCGGCGATATACATCGACTCACGTTTCCCCCTACAGATCTCTGTTTTCTGGAAAACACTGATACCCATCTTCAATTTACTGAAGATGAGCATTCGCGGGGAAGAAAACTTTTGGAACGACTCGGTATTCCTATCGGTGCGTCATGGGTCTGTTTGCACAATCGAGACAGCGCTTATCTCGACCAGGTGGAAAGCGGAATGGATTGGAAATATCACAAGTACCGTGATTTTGATGTACAAAGTATGGCGCTCTGTGCGGAGGAATTGGCAAGCAGGGGGTATTACGTTTTGCGGATGGGGTCATCTACTGAGCAGCCTTTGGTATCTAGCAATCCAAAGGTGATCGACTATGCAAATCACGTTGAGAGGGGCGACTTTTCGGACATTTATTTGCTTGGTAATTGCCGATTCTATCTGGGTAGCGATTCTGGAATATTTGCCGTATCTACAATATTCAAACGACCTTTCGCATTTGTAAACTTCTCCGGGCCACAGACGATTTACAGTGTATATCATTGGAACTCTACTCCGTTCACTTTAAAGCGTGCCTGGCATAAGGAAGAAGGACGTATGCTCAGCCTGCGCGAGCTTTTTGTGGCTGGCGTGGCAAATGCCACCCATACGCAAACATTCGAAACAGCAGGTGTCGAGCTAATCAGCAACTCTCGAGAAGAAATTCGTGATTTAGCTGCAGAGGTCGATGATCGCATTAAAGGCGTTTGGCGGGCAACGCAAGAAGATGAAGAATTGCAGCAACGGTTCTGGGAGATTGTCCGTCAGCACGTGCCCACCCATCCTGAAGGCGAAATCAAGGCGCGCATTGGAGCGGCATTCTTACGCAAACATGTGGACCTGCTGAATTAATGCTCGTTGGCGGCCCACGTGGCGCGCGCCTGTGCCAGGCTGGGATTGCCGCTGGTGCATATCTCCACGGACCATTTGTTCTCCGGGGAAGCTTCATTGGTGAATGAAACACACCTGGTCGCACCGAAAAATGTCTATGGACGGACAAAAGCCGAAGCAGAGGGTCGAGTTCTTGACGCTCATTCTCAATCCCTCGTGGTTCGCACAAATTTCTATGGTTGGGGGCCAAGCTATCGCCGTTCGTTCAGCGATGTGATCGTTGGCGCGCTCCGCTCGGGCAAAGAGTTGAACTTGTTCAAAGATGTCTTTTACACGCCGATCCTTATCGAGGCGGCGGCGCAAGCCGTCCATGATCTGATCGGCCTCAAGGCCAGCGGCATCTTCCATGTGGTCGGGGACGAGCGCATCTCAAAGTACGATTTCGGGCTCAAGATCGCGGAAGGGTTCAATCTTACCCCCGGTGGCATCAAGCTCGGGGTCCTGGCCGACCGCCCTGAATTGGTCCGGCGGCCGCAGGACATGAGCCTATCCAACCGGAAAGCCTGCCGCGTGCTGGGCAGAAAGCTCGGCGGAATTGACGAGCACATCGCAAGGCTTCACCAGCAAGAGCAAAACGGATTGGCCCGTGAAGTGCAGAATCTATGATTCCATACGGAAAACATCATATCGATGAAGAAAACATCCAGGCCGTTGTGGATGTGCTGAGAAGCGGCGCGCTGACCCAGGGTCCAACCATTGAGAGATTCGAGCGAGCCGTGGCGGAGTATGTCGGTGTGAAATTTACTGTGGCGGTGGCGAGTGGCACCGCCGGCCTGCATCTGGCCGCCCTGGCCGCTGGAGTCGGCCCGGGCACATCACTGATCACCTCGCCCGTTACCTTCGTTGCCAGCGCAAATGCCGCGCTCTATGCCGGCGGAAGACCGGTCTTCGCGGACATTGATCCCGATACGGTCAATATTTCCCCGGACAGCCTCAACGAGGCTCTTGCAAAAAATCCTGATGCTCGCGCGGTGGTGCCCGTTCATTTTGCCGGCTTGCCATGCGATATGCCCACAATCAAATCGGCTGCCGATAAAGCAGGCGCTGTCGTGATTGAGGACGCGGCCCACGCCCTTGGCGCCCGGTACCCGGACGGCCGGCGAGTCGGCTCATGCGCGCACTCGCTCATGACGGTCTTTTCCTTCCACCCCGTAAAGGCGATCGCGGCTGGTGAGGGGGGCATGATCACCACTAACGACGAGCCCACCTACCGAAAACTTTTACGCTTGCGCAGCCACGGCATCAACAAACTGGACGATCCGTTTCAATTACCTGAGGAAGCCGTAACCGATGGCGTGCAGTCCCCCTGGTACTACGAGATGCAGGAACTGGGGTTCAACTACCGCATCACCGACATCCAGTGCGGCCTGGCGCTGTCGCAGCTCAAAAACCTCGACAGGTTCATTGCGCGCCGGCGCGACCTCGTCAAGGCATACGACAAGGCATTTTCCGGCATGCGCAATTGTCGTCCGGCCCAGGTTGCGGGACGCGACCAGAGCGGTCACCACCTTTATGTGCTTCGAATTGATTTTAAAGCGGCGGGCCTGAGCCGGGGACGACTGATGCAGGAACTCAAGTCCCGGCAGGTCGGAACCCAGGTGCATTTCATTCCGGTGCCCGCCCAACCCTATTACCTCAGGCTGGGTTTCAAGCCGGAGGATTATCCCAATGCCCGGAACTATTACCAGGAGGCCTTGAGCATTCCGCTTTTTTATGACCTGACGGACGACCAGCAGGAATATGTCATCAGGGCTTTCAAGGGACTGCTGGCGTGAAGCTTGCCCTTGGCACCGTTCAGTTTGGCCTCGATTACGGCATCGCGAACAAGCAAGGCCAGGTTTTATACGGAGAAGCCCAATCCATCCTCGGTCATGCGAGGGCCAGCGGCATGGAGATGCTCGATACGGCGATTGCGTATGGCGACAGCGAGAGGCGGTTGGGTGAGATCGGCATATCGGACTGGCGGGTCGTGTCGAAGTTGCCGGCCGTACCGGAAGCTTGCAGTGATGTCTCTCAGTGGGTGGCAGATGCCCTCCGCAGTTCCTTGCAACGGCTGAAGATCAAAAGCCTGTACGGCCTTCTGTTGCACCGGCCGCAGCAGCTGCTGGAACAAGACGGTGATAGGCTCCACCAAGTCTTGCAGCAACTGAAACGCGACGGACTTGTCGGGAAAATCGGCATTTCGATCTACGAACCCGCAGAACTCGACGCACTCTGCAGCCGGTATCAATTTGATATCGTCCAGGCGCCTTTTAACATCATGGACCGCCGCTTGATCGATTCGGGTTGGCTGCCTCGCCTGACGGAGCGGGGCATAGAATTCCACGCGCGGTCGGTTTTTCTCCAGGGGCTGCTTTTAATGACACCAAGCGACCGCCCCAAAAAATTCAATCGGTGGGCGTCGCTCTGGTCGAACCTGGAAAAGTGGCTGACATACTCCAAGCTGACCCCATTGCAAGCCTGTCTCCGTTACGCCTTATCGTATTCGGAAATCACTAAAGTCATCATCGGTGTCGATAGCCTGAAGCAACTCAAGGAGGTTCTTCAGGCAATCGCAGGCCCGATGCCGCAAGTCCCCAGGGAATTGCAAACCCACGACATCGATTTGTTGAATCCCGCCCGCTGGGCTGCGCTATGAAAACCATTGCCATTGTTCAGGCCCGCATGGGTTCCACTCGCTTTCCCGGCAAGGTCATGCGCCCCATCAATGGCGTGCCGATGATTGAGCTGTTGCTGCGTCGGCTGGCCAAGGCCAAGCGCATTGACCGGATTATCCTGGCTACCTCGGATGATCCTCGGAACCAGCCCTTGGCCGATCATGTGCGCAGTCTCGGTTACGAAGTCTTTCAGGGCAGCGAAAACGATGTGCTGGACCGCTTCTACCAGGCCGCGAAGCCGCATCAGCCGGAAGCCGTGGTGCGCATTACCGGCGACTGTCCGCTGATTGACCCGGATCTGGTCGATCTGGTCATCGCCGCTCACAAAGAGCAAGGCGTCGACTACCTCAGCAACACGTGGCCGCGCTCCTACCCGGACGGGTTGGATACGGAGGTGTTTTCCTTCCGTGCGCTGGAACAGGCAGCCCGGCAGGCGACCAAACCTGCCGAGCGCGAGCATGTCACGCCCTTCATTCGAGAGTCCGGGCTGTTCAAGACCGGCAACGTTGCGTATGAGGAAGACCCCTCGATGGAGCGGTGGACGGTCGACGAAGCAGCGGACTTTGAAGTCATTGCTGCCGTGTTTAACTACTTCCACCCGCGCAACGACTTTAGCTGGCAAGAAGTGCTGGCGCTCCGCCAAGCACGGCCGGCACTCTTCCAGGCCAACCAACATCTCGTCCGCAACAAAGGAGCCACTCTGGGCGCCGGACAAAAACTCTGGAAGCGCGCCAAGCGGGTGATTCCCGGCGGCAACATGCTGCTTTCCAAGCGGCCGGAAATGTTTCTGCCCGAGCAGTGGCCAGCCTACTTCAGCAAGGCCAAGGGCTGCCGTGTGTGGGATCTGGACGGGCGTGAATACATCGACATGTCCATCATGGGCGTCGGCACCAACATTCTGGGTTACGGCCATCCGGAAGTGGACGAGGCCGTCCACCAGACCATCGCCGCCGGCAATATGTCCACCTTGAATTGCCCGGAAGAAGTCTATCTGGCCGAAAAGCTGATTGCGCTGCACCCTTGGGCGGATATGGCGCGCTTCGCACGCTCAGGCGGCGAAGCAAACGCCATCGCAATCCGTATTGCTCGCGCCGCCTCGGGCCGCGACAAGGTCGCCATCTGCGGCTACCACGGATGGCACGATTGGTACCTGGCCGCCAACCTGGGAGACGAGCAAAATCTGGCCGGTCATCTGCTGCCCGGTCTGGAGCCCAAGGGCGTACCCCAGGTCCTGCGCGGCAGCGTGCTGCCTTTCAGCTACAACAACTTTCCGGAGTTGGAAATGCTGGTGCGCGACCACGATATCGGTGTGATCAAGATGGAAGTCTCGCGCAATGTGGGCCCTGAGAACGGTTTTTTGGAAAAAGTCAGGCAGCTCGCCACCGACAAAGGCATCGTGCTGATCTTCGACGAGTGCACGTCCGGTTTTCGCCAGACCTTTGGCGGCCTGCACAAGCTCTACGGCGTTGAGCCGGACATGGCGATGTTCGGCAAGGCGCTTGGCAACGGCTACGCCATTACTGCCGCCATCGGCAAACGTGCGGTTATGGAAGCCGCACAGAGTACTTTTATCAGCAGCACCTTCTGGACCGAACGTATCGGCCCGAGCGCGGCGCTCAAGACGCTGGAAGTCATGGAGCGCATCAAGTCGTGGGAACACATCACCCAAACCGGACGGGAGATCACCGCCAAATGGAAGGCCCTGGCCGGCAAGCATGGACTGTCCATCACCACTAACGGCTTGCCGGCGCTGACCGGATTCTCTTTCAACAGCCCCAACGCGCCGGCGTATAAAACCCTGATCACCCAGGAGATGCTGGCCAAGGGTTATCTGGCCGGGACAAGCGTGTATGTGTGCACCGAACACACTCCCGATGTTGTGGCGCAGTTTTTCCAGGCGCTGGATCCCGTTTTCGCACTCATCAAGGAATGCGAGGAGGGGCGGGACGTCATGAACCTGCTTAAAGGGCCGGTCTGCCATGCCGGTTTTAAACGATTGAATTGAGATTGGGGCAGCTCATGGGTCGAGTGACTAATGTCGTTGTACGCACTGACGCATCCCTGACCATTGGTCGCGGTCACGTCATGCGTTCCCTGACGCTGGCGGATGCGCTACGTGAGCACGGTGCAGTGGTGTCTTTCGTCTGCCGTGAGCACGACGGTCACCTCTGCAACCTGATTGAGGAGCGGAGCTTCACCGTCAGCCGATTGTCTGCACCCAAGCCAGGAATGCAAGCCAAAGGCACCCTCGCCCATGCAGCTTGGCTTGGAGCCACTTGGCAGGAGGATGCTGAGCAAACCAGCGCCGCTATCGAATTCATGGGCAAAAAGCTCGACTGGCTGGTGGTTGACCACTACGCCATCGACTCCCGCTGGGAAAGCGCCCTGCGAACATCGGCTGAGCGCATCATGGTGATCGATGATCTGGCCGACAGGGTGCATGACTGCGACCTGCTCCTCGACCAGAACCTGGTGGCGCAGATGGACATTCGCTACGCCGGCAAAGTGCCTGCGGCGTGCAGCCTGTTGCTGGGGCCGGAATACGCTCTGCTGCAACCCGCCTATGGGGAGCTGCGTGATCGCACTCCCCCGCGGGAAGGGCCGATCCGCCGGATTTTCATTTTTTTCAGCGGCGCCGACAGCGACAATCTGATGGGTCGCGCCCTCGCCGCATTTCTGCAACTCAACCGGACCGACATTGTGGTCGATGCGGTCATCAATGCCGCCGGTCCGCATACTGCGGAGATACGACGGCAGGCGGCGGGGCACGGGAACGTTCACCTCCATAGTGGCCTGCCATCCCTGGCGCCGCTAATGATGGCGGCCGATCTGGCCATAGGCGCCGGCGGGGCGACCAGTTGGGAGCGTCTATGCCTCGGGTTGCCCGCTTTGGTGGTGACCTTGTCGGAGAACCAGCGCCCCATCGCCGCCGAATTGCATCAACGCGGCCTGATTCGCTGGCTGGGAAACCGGGATGAAGTGGATGAGCCGACGATCGCCAAGGCCTTGGACGAACTCCTGCGACGGGATCTGGATGAAAATTGGTCCCTGCGCTGTCGCGGCGCGGTTGACGGCAGCGGAGTCGATCGCGTTTGCGCGGCGCTGACGGTAACGGAAAGCACTCTGCTGCGGGTACGGCTCGCCAGGCTGGAAGACGAGGCGCTGTTGCTGAGGTGGGCCAATGACCCAAGTACTCGCGCCAACGCTTTCTCGCCGGAGCCGATCCCCGCGGCAAGCCATCGCGTCTGGTTTCAGAAGCGTTTGCGCAACCCGGATGGATGCCGTCTCTATATCATCGAGACAACTGATGGTATTGCGCTCGGACAGGTGCGATTCGAGCGCCAGGACCACACATGGAAAGTCGATTACTCGCTTGCGCAAGTGTTTCGCGGGCGTGGCCTGGGTCGCCGCATCCTCGAAGCGGCTTTGCTGAAGCTTCGCGGCGACATGCCCGGCGCCTCGGTAACCGGTCAGGTGAAGTGCGGCAATCATCCGTCGCGCAAGGTTTTCGAGTCCTTGGGATTCGAAGGCATGCCGGATGGGGCGCGGGGCGCCGTCGCGTATCGCCTTACGCTTTGATGCGGTCCTGGGATTGATAAGGAAGGCAGTGTCGACCATTGTAGCCAGCCGGTTTCCTGATAACGCGAGCAAGAGACTGCTTTTCACCGGTGGCGGCGGCGCTGGCACCGAGGCGCTCAACCGCTTGCTGGATGCGCGTTACGAAGTGCATTTTGCCGATGCCGACAATGATGCCAAACCCCATTCAATCGCATCGAACCGGTGGCACCAGATACCATTTGCGTCCGCCCCCGCATTCGTCGGGGAACTCCAGCGCCTGTGCTGTGAAATCGAAGCGGACCTTCTTATCCCCGGCGTTGACGAGGAACTGCTGCCCATTGCGAATGCGCGGGATGGAATGAAATGCGAGGTATTGCTTCCATCTGCTACATTCGTCAGTGCCCACCTTGACAAATTGACGTCCAACGCACTTCTCCGGGGACACGGTGTGCCCGTTCCGGAGACCAAACCGCTCAGCGGGCATCTGCAAATTCCCTTCCCGTGCATCGTCAAACCACGCCAGGGGCGAGGCTCGCGCGGCGTTGCCATCGTTCGCTCCGAACAGGAATTGCAGGCGCATATCGTTCTCTCCGGTCGCCGTCCGGAGGAGTTCGTCCTGCAGGAGTTGCTTGTGGGACAGGAATATACGGTGATGATGGCCGCCGACCGGGCGGGAAAATTGCGCGCCGTCGTCCCGGTAAAGGTCGGAATCAAGCGTGGAATTACCCTGCGTGCGGAAACGGATAACGATGAACGCGTGATCGCTTCCTGTGCCGCAATTCACGCAGCTCAACCCGTCGGGGGGTGTTACAACATCCAGCTCGTGAAAACTGGAGCGGGAGATGCGAAACCGTTCGAAATAAACCCGCGCATATCGACGACCGCGTGTTTGGTGCTGGCCGCAGGCATCGATTTTGTATCCGTCTATTTGGGCGAGTCGCAGGATTCAGTGACTGCGCCCGATGGTCTCATGTCTTTCTCGCACGGCCTGAAGCTGAGAAGGACGTGGCTGAATGAATTCATAGCGTAGCAACATGAAGGTGTTGGTTATCGGCGGTACCCGCCTCCTCGGGTTAGCACTAATTCGAAGACTTTTGTCCAAAAATCAAGAGGTGACGGTGATATCGCGCCGCGGCGACAACTTGCCAACCGGCATAAAATGCGTTCTCTCCGAACGATCGCAGGGCTTGAGAAGCGTGTCAGCGGATGCATTCGATGCGGTGTTTGATTTCCTGGCCTACGATTCTTTCGACGTAAGCGAAGCGCTTGGATGTATCGCAAAAGTCCCCTATTTTCTTATCTCTTCGACGTGGGTGACGCGGTTGGGCCATAGCCGGGACGCCGACCAGTTGATTGATCGTCCCGCAGATGAGAAGATGAAGAATCTTCTGCCTGTCACGCGGAAATACCTGCTTGGGAAGAATGAAGCCGAGCGGGCGGTTGATGTTCAGCAATCAAAGGGACGTAAGGCAATAATCCTGAGGCTGCCAATCTTCTGGGGCAGCCATGATCACACCGGCCGCGTGGCGTTTTATGCCAATCGCATACAGGACGGCAATCCCATTATCCTGGTAAATGGCGGGACGAACCTTGCCCAAATTGCATGGGTAGAGGACCTATCCAGTGCTATCGTGGAAAGTCTGCAATCAATGCTTGAAAATGATCGTGTGATGTGGGAGTGCCTGCCCCACGCGGGGATAGCGGTTCGGCAAGTGGTTCGGGATATCTCTGCCGGATTGGGCAAAGAACCATGCATGATTGATGCCCCTGAGCAGATATTGCGGCAGCGATTGCCGGCCTATTTGGATATTGAACCTTTGTGGCGCGAAAGCGCGTTGAATATCACTGGATCGAACTTGTTTTTGTTCTCCGGCGTGAAACCGACGCCCCAGTCCGAGTGGCTGGCACAGTGTGCCCGCGAGCAGAAGGATTTTGAAATCGGGGCAATCAGAGGTCATGAGATGAATCTGGTTAAGGAGTTGGTTTGATGCTTGACGCCTTGAGCGGCATGATGCGCGAAGTAGGCGCGTCGCTTAGGGGCTGGCTTTCCGACGGTGGAGCCGAAGGGTCGTGGGACGGCACCCAGTATCACGCAAAGGCTGACGAGTGGGCGCATCAAATGATTTGCGCCGGGTTGTCCAGATTGCATACCCAATACCCTGTAATCAGCGAGGAAGATCGGGGAGGGCCGCCTGATTTCCGCGAAGGGCGCTATTGGCTGATTGATCCGATCGACGGTACTGCGAGTTACATTGCCGGTTTTTCCGGATATGTCACTCAGCTTGCCCTAATGGACCATGGCGAACCGCTGATTGCGGTTGTTTATGCGCCCGCCACGGATGAGATGTTTGTTGCAAACCGGGGTTCTGGCGCGTTCATGAATGGTCGCCGGCTTCCATACAAGACGACGCTGGGTCTGACGTTGATTGACAATTATCCTGAACCCAGAGGGATGGCGGCTGGCGTGTACAACGACTTGTCATTCAAAGGATATATCGAAAGCGGAAGCCTGGGATTGAAGATTTGCCGTGTTGCCGAGGGTTCGGCTGACGCGTTCGCCAAAGATGTGCCGGTTAGAGATTGGGATGTTGCCGGGCCGGAACTCATTCTTTCCGAGGCAGGAGGGCGCCTGACCGACCTGCACGGCCAATCCATCAAATACACGGGTCGCGGCACCCATCAGGGATTGGTGGCGTCGAGGGACGCGCTCCTCGGACGCAATATTTCCGCGTACCTTGTCAGGAACGTTTTGACGGCGAAATTGGACTAGCTCATGTCTATCCTGATAGTAGCGGCTCATCCAGATGACGAAGTGCTCGGTTGCGGCGGAACCATCGCCCGCTATGCGCAAGAGGGCCGCTCAGTGCATGTATTGCTTATGGCCGATGGGGAAGGCTCGAGGGCGCCGGAGGCTGCAAGTTCAGGCGATGTCGGTCGAATGGCGGCGCGAAATGCGGCGGCACAAGCCGCCTGCGGTATCCTAGGTTGTGCTTCGGTGGAAAGCCTGGCTTTGCCGGATAACCGCCTCGACGGGCTGGACCTGTTGGATGTGGTCAAGAAGATCGAAAGTTTCATCGATCGATACCGGCCGTCAACGCTGCTCACTCACCACTCCGGCGATGTGAACATCGATCATCAAGTGGTGCATGAGGCCGTAATCGCCGCCTGCCGGCCGCAGCCCGGGCATCCGGTTCAGGAGTTGCTGTTCTTCGAAGTGCCGTCCTCCACGGAATGGCGTCCTCCGGGCTCGGCGGAACCTTTCCTGCCCAATTATTTTGTGGATATTTCGGCCACGCTGGACATCAAGCGCTCCGCCCTCAGCGCCTATGCCGGCGAATTGCGGGAATTTCCCCATCCGCGATCGCTGCAGGCGGTGGAAGCTCTGGCGCGCTGGCGCGGAGCGACAGTTGGCGTGGAAGCGGCAGAAGCCTTCATCCTCGGACGCAAGCTTATTTCACGCTAGGCAGGACGACCATGCAAATAGCTGAAAGAAAGATCGGACTCGACGCGCCGCCTTTTGTAATCGCGGAAATGTCCGGCAACCATAACCAGTCGCTTGAACGGGCGCTGCAAATCGTCGAGGCCGCAGCCAAGGCCGGCGCTCATGCCCTCAAGCTACAGACTTTTACCGCGGATACCATTACCCTGGATGTCCGAGAGGGCGAATTTTTCATCGATGACGAGCAGAGCCTCTGGAAGGGCAAGAGTCTGCACGATCTCTACAAGCTCGCCTACACTCCATGGGAATGGCATTTACCCATCATGCAGCGGGCGCGCGAACGGGGCATGCTCTGCTTCAGCACGCCGTTCGACGAAAGCGCGGTCGATTTTCTCGAAGGGCTGGATGTGCCCGCCTACAAGATCGCGTCGTTCGAGAACGTACATCTGCCGCTAATCCGAAAGGTGGCGACCACCGGTAAGCCGATGATCATCTCCACCGGCATGGCGACACTGGCCGAAATCGACGATGCCGTGCGCGCCGCCCGCGAGGCCGGCTGCCGAGATCTTGTTTTACTCAAATGCACCAGCACCTATCCAGCTACAGCAAAAGATAGCAACGTGCTCACCATTCCTCACCTACGCACTCTGTTCAACTGTGAAGTGGGGTTGTCAGATCACACCATGGGAGTGGGTGCATCGGTGGCGGCGGTCGCCCACGGTGCCACGGTCATCGAGAAACACTTCACCCTGCGCCGTGCCGATGGCGGCGTAGACAGTAGCTTCTCGCTAGAACCCGAGGAACTGCGTGCGCTGGTGGTTGAGACTGAACGGGCATGGCAGTCATTGGGGCAGGTGACCTATGGTCCAAGCGAGGCTGAGAAGAAATCGTTGGTGTTTCGGCGATCAATTTATATTGCAGCAGATCTCAAGGCAGGGGAGGTGCTAACACTGGAGAATCTGCGCTGTGTGCGTCCTGGGATGGGATTGCCACCGAAGTATTACGAGATGCTTTTGGGACGTCGAGTAAATCAGGATGTGAAGAAGGGTACACCGATGAGGTGGGAGTTGGTGGGGTAGTGCGCTAGATTGCGTCTAACCATGACGGCCAGTGTTGAGCAGGCAATAGAATATCTTCGTGAGATGACTGCCAAGGTTGAAATAAACACTGAACGATTCCTGCTTCGTGAGCTTACCGAAAAGGATGTCACGCAAAGATACCTCGATTGGCTAAGTGATTCGGAATCCAAGAAGTTCATTGCTGCTGCGACAGTAGTGCGGAAACTCTCTGATCTCAGGCAGTATGTGCTTGAGCGCATTGGGCGAGACGACATTCTTTTCCTCGGCATCTTCGAGAAGGCCTCCGGACTGCACATCGGCAATATCAAGTACGAACCGGTGAACTCGGGCTTGGGCTACGCCATCATGGGTATGTTGATTGGGGACCCTGCCTATCGGAGCAAGGGGGTAGCAGCAGAGGTTCTCAATGCAAGCGCGCGATGGCTCAAGGAACATCGCAGTATCAGGCAGATTTTGTTGGGCGTTAGTAAGGATAATCTTACAGCCGTGAAGGCATATGAGAAGGTTGGGTTTGTCGTGGCTGATACTCCCCATATTCAGAAGCCTATGTCTGGGGCACTCACCATGATCTGGCGTCTTGAAAACCACGAACCGTAGTTCCTCTTCCAGCTCTCCAGGCTTTGAGCGCATCTTCAATCTCGCATGAAAATACCTTTGATTACTGATTTACTGCAACGCAGGGGACGCCGGCGTCTTAGGCGCATGATGCGAGGCTATCGGTCCCTGAAAGTGTCGAATCAACTTGGCAGAATTACGGCCGTTAAAGAAGCTTTAACAAACACCCGGTTAAACCAATGCAAGGGCCGCGCTTCAAAGCGCATTTTTGGCGCCGGCTTAACGGATGCGGAACTTGTCATCCGGCAGTATCTGTTGGTTCGTGTGGGTGGGTTGAATCTCAATAAAGCACTGCTCTACGCGCTCGGAAAGCCTGGCTCCGATGTGGTTCACCCTCTGCCGCCTGAATGGCGTCGAGTTGTCGAGCAGCACGGTTTCAAGGTCGCAAAGATTCGGTCGGCGTTAGCGTGGAACGGTTTTGTTGCCTTGTTTCTCGCTTACGGGATGGTGTTAATCGCAAGGCGACTTGCCGGCAGCGTGAAGGAAATAATCCGTCCCTCGTTTCGAGCGCCAGGAAGGTTTGCGTATTTTGGCACACTCACTGCGGATAACCTGCCTCAGCCTTGCAAGGACGGACGCAGCCACGACATTGTGACCTGGTATCAGCAATGGCCTGGCAGAATTGGTGAACTCGATACGCTATGTCACAGCGTCGAGGGTGTCGCTCCGAGTGCCGTTGACGGCATACCCGTAATCCCGGTGCCATCAGCCATCTCGCCATTGACTCAAATTGGTGCATTGGTGCGCTTCATTGGATGGAGTATTGCGTCAGGTGCACTTGCAGTTTTCGACCTTTTGCGCGGCCGTTGGTGGCATGCGCTTATGCTTGGCGAAGCATCTTTAGCCGAAACGATACGCACGTATGAGCCCAACAGTTTGGCTCGGGATTATCTGTTCCACAATTCGGGCTGGATCTACCGGCCACTCTGGACGTACGAAGCGGAAAAGCATGGTTCTCGGATCACCTTTTATTTCTACTCAACTAATTGCGAATCTTTTAAGCGACCAAATGGCTACCCAAAACTCATGTATGGCTGGCAGGCCATGAATTGGCCTCACTATCTGGTATGGGATGAGTATCAAGCGGATTTCGTCCGCCGTGCCGTCGGCGAGAGCGCTAACGTAAGCGTCGTCGGCCCGATCTACTTCCAGAGTAGTGCCGTCGAGATGCCACAACCAGAAAGGCCCGGAGTGGCAGTTTTCGATATCACGCCTCACAGGCTGTCAAGTTACTGCTTATTGGGTGCCGATTACGAATTCTACATTCCTGCCACGAGTGAAAGGTTTCTGGAGCACATTGCCGATGCCACTCACCAGTTGGATGTAGTTATGTTGTGGAAGCGCAAACGAAGAATTGGCAACATTGCGCATCCGCAATACCGGCATTTCGCAGACAGGCTATCCAAGCGAGGGGGCATTGTGTTGGTTGAACCAGAAATCTCTGCCTTGCGGGTTATCGAGTCGAGTTGCGCGGTGATTTCCATGCCGTTTACTTCGACGGCGTTGATCGCCAGGGAGCTGGGCAAGCCTTCCGTGTATTATGATCCTACCAGTCACTTGCAAAGCGATGACAGGGCAGCCCATGGAATCCCTATTATCTCGGGGCCGGACCAGCTTAAGGCCTGGCTTTGTTCTCATGTCAATTTTCAATTGAAGGTGGCACACATTTAGATGGCTGGAATCGGTGGAAAAATGAAAGCCGTACTGCGCCGGGTCCTTTCTAATCAACAGATCTTTCGGCTACGCGCTCTTCGAGGCGGTATGCGAAGCGCGACGGTCTCCCTGTGGTCGGCCACATGTCGCCTGCTGCCTGAGCGCCGCCAGGGCATGGGACTGGCGCCAAAATATTACGACATGCTCCTCGGCCGCCGGGTGAATCGGGATGTGAAAAAGGGAACACCGATGGGGTGGGGATTGGTGGGGTGACATTGTCGCCGCTTCCCATCGCATAGTCACAATGAAAAAGCGACTGCAGCTCCTTCGTGATCAGTATTCAAGCAAACTGAAGCCGCTGTTTCAGGTGCTCGTCCGTTTGCCGGTTCACTTCGAAATCTGGATAAGCGATCAGCAATTTCTGCGGTCCGTCGAAAATCCAGTTCTCGGGCGACCATCTGCCCTCGGGACGCTGTTCGCGTTGCAGGCGTCGTTTTGGCGCGCCATTCGCGCCATCTGGAAGGAAGCGCGCACCGAATACACCCTGCAGGTATACAAAACGCAAAATCTCGTGCATTACGCGAAGGGCGGCAGAGGCTATCTGAATCTGGATAAGCTTTCAAAGCAGGAGTGCATGAATCAGTTCGCCGGTTTGGACAGCAGATTGCAGTTGTTTCTGGATAGCTATCCGGCGACGATCGGCTACAAGGACGGCGAAAGCTTTCTGGACGCAGGCTGCGGCAAAGGACAAAACCTGAAATTCATTTTGAGCAGGTATCCCCGTTCGCCGTACACAGGCTTCGACATCGACGAGCGCTGCCTCCGGGTGGCCAAAGCTGGCGTGGACGGGAGCGTCAACCGGACTCTAAGTCAAGGCAGCATCCTCGATTTCGAGTTTCTGGGATCTTTCACCGATAAAAGTGTGGATCATGTTCTTATCTGCCACGTTTTCTCCACCCTGCTCGAACCGACCATACTGCAGACCCAGTCGAGCCATCAAAGAATCGTCGACGAATTCGTGCGGATTGCGAAGAAAAGCGTGATCGTCATCGACACGATGTCTTTGGGCAGGGCATTTCAGGTGGAAATCGAGCATCTCACGCGCGCCACCATCCGCGAAAACATTGCCGCGTATTTCGCGAAACATCAATCAGCCGGTGAGACCTGTATCCTGTCCTGCCAGGATTTCCGCGCCGTACTCTTCAAAGCAATAGAAGCGTAATCCATGCCAGGTATGGGTCACGAGAAAGCGGATATCATATTTGCAGCGCTGCCCTCGCATCTCGATTTTGTCGCCCGGATATTAAGGAAATTGGGTTATCGCGTTTTCTATCTGGCGTTGTCCCACCCGGGACAGTCGGCCCAGGCAGAATAGTCCGAGATGACTTTGGCGATTCGCCGTCATTAATAAATTTTGCTAATAGCCCGGAGGCCCTTCTCAATGCCGCAGTTTCCGCGTTAAGCAGCGTTTTTTCTAAGGAGGCCTTAACGCATTAGGAAATTACGGCGAAACGTTACCAAAATAGGTGTTATAAATTGAAACAAATTATCAAATCGGGTCTCAAGCGGCTAATCAATTGGGCGGTTGCCCTTCTGGAAAAAAATTTCGTTGGGCGCTATGTTTACGCGCAGATCATCAGTAATGCGATGAACCGAACACAAAAGGTGAATCACCTGGGTTTGAACCTGAGCTTTGCCATCCCCAATGCGCTCAACAGATACCGTGCCGACACTTTTTCTACAAAGGAACCAGAGACCCTCGAATGGATCGATAGCATACCCAATAGCTCGGTTGTGTGGGATATCGGGGCGAACGTTGGTCTTTATTCTTGCTACGCAGCCAAGCAGAGAGGGTGCAAGGTGTTTGCCTTTGAACCGTCGGTCTTCAATCTGGAGCTGCTGGCCCGCAATATCTTTCTCAATGACCTTACGGAGCAAATCACCATCGTTCCGCTACCACTTGCTGAGACATTGGCTGCCAGCAAGCTCAACATGACGAACACCGAGTGGGGTGGCGCGCTGTCCACTTTTGGTCAGTCATATGGCCATGATGGTGAAGTCATGCGTAAAGTCTTCGAGTTTCCAACCATCGGCCTTTCCATGTGCGACGCAGTCGAGCGTTTGAAGATTCCCCAGCCTGACTATATAAAGATGGATGTCGATGGCATCGAGCATTTGATTCTCAAAGGCGGGAAACCTATCCTGCTCAAGGTAAAAGGTATTCTGATTGAAATAAACGATAAATTCACCGCTCAGGCCGACAATGCGAGCATGTATCTGAAGGAAACGGGCTTTACTCTTAAGAAAAAAACGCATGCGGATTATTTCGATTCTGATACGGGCTCGGCCAAGCATACTTTCAATCAGATCTGGGTTAAGTAAGTGTTAGTCTGCCTGCCACCGGCTCAGCCCAGAAAACCCGGACAGACTATCGTACTAGCCGGAGAGGAAATCGAGGCACAATGACTCAACTAAAAGTCGGCATAGCCGGGTTCGGCGTGGTTGGCAAGCGCCGGAAGGACTGCATCGTTCGAGATCCGCGTCTGCGCGTGGTGGCGGTGTGCGACCAAACCTTTGATGGCGAGGGCACGCTCGCCGATGGCATTCGCTATTACAGGGCTTACCGACGCTTGCTGACGGAAGACCTGGACATTCTGATAGTCTGCATGACCAACGATATTGCCGCGGAAGTTACGATTGCCGGCCTCGAATCCGGATTGCATGTTTTTTGTGAGAAGCCGCCGGGGCGCAATGTCGAAGACGTCCTGCGGGTCATCGCCCACGAGCGCCGGTATCCCGCCCTCAAGCTCATGTATGGCTTCAATCATCGCTACCACGAGTCCGTGCAGGATGCCCTCAGAATCCTGCGCTCCGGCGAGCTCGGTCGAGTCATCAATATGCGTGGCGTCTATGGCAAGGCGAAGCTGATTACTTTCGACCAGCGGGACTGGCGCACTAAACGCGAGATTGCCGGGGGCGGGGTGCTGCTTGATCAGGGCATACACATGGTTGACCTCATGCGCCTGTTCGGAGGTGAGTTCAACGAGGTTCAGAGCTTCATCTCTAACAGCCACTGGGGCTATGATGTGGAAGACAATGCCTATGCCCTGATGCGGACGGCCGAAGGCGTTGTCGGCATGCTCAATTCCTCGGCCACCCAATGGCGGCACCGCTTTCATCTCGATATCAACCTCGAGCGAGGCAGTCTCATCCTCGGCGGGATTCTGTCGGGGACCAAAAGTTACGGCGCCGAAACTTTGACCGTAGTGCAGGCGGACCCCGACAATGACCAGGGCGATCCCCAGGAGCAGGTTACCCGCTACAATAAAGATCTCTCCTGGGACGCAGAAATTGCCGCGTTCGCCGACTGCATCCTGAATGACAGACCGGTGCAGAGCGGCACCTCCGAAGATGCCTTGCGCACCATGCAACTCGTTTTCAAAATCTACTACGCAGATCCTATTTGGCGTCAATCCTATGACATCCCAAACCCATACAGCCATGAACAACATTGATCGTTTTTTCACCACTGATCCGGTCGCTTTCGCCGTCGCCTACCTTAACTATCTGCAATCTGTCCTTCAGCGTGTCGATACGGCGGATGTTGGGCGCTTTATTCAAACTTTGCTGGACGCGCGCGAACGAGGTGCCACGGTATTCTTTATCGGTAACGGCGGCAGTGCCGCCACCGCGAGTCACTTTGCCAATGACCTTGCAATTGGCACCAATCACTATGACAAACCGTTCCGCGCGATAAGCCTGACCGACAACGTTCCAATCATTACCGCATTGGCTAATGATTTTGGCTACGAAGAAATTTTCGTCAGACAACTGCGGATTCTGGGAAAGAAGGGGGACGTGCTGGTCGGCATTTCAGCCTCCGGCAATTCGCCCAATCTGCTCAAGGCCTTTGACCATGCCCGCTCGGCAGGCATCAAGACCGTGGCTATTACCGCCTTCGATGGCGGCAAGATGAAAACTCTGGCCGACGAGGGAATCCATATTCCAACGGAACTCAAGGAATACGGCCCCGCAGAGGATGCCCACATGGTCATTGACCATCTCGTGGGAGCATACCTGTTGCGGTATATCCGGACTGTATAGGTAAATAAAAATATGCGTTTTTCGGATAAAAAAGTATTTGTCACTGGCGCCTCCCGGGGGATAGGGCGGGCGATTGCGCAAGCGTTTCGGGCCGAAGGCGCATGGGTGATAGGCACGCGCACCCGCAAGATTAACGAAACGGATGATGCGTGCCAGGAGTGGGTCGCCGCGGACTTTTCGGACGTTGAACAAATCAGGGCCTGCGCCGAGTGCGTGCGCCGTGCCGCACCCGACGTGCTGGTAAATAATGTTGGCATCAACAAGATCGCGCCATTTGTGGAGATTGCGCCGGATGATTTTCTGTCTATTCAGCAGGTGAATGTCTTTGCGCCTTTTTTGCTTTGCCAAGCGGCAATACCGGCAATGAAAAGCAAAGGATGGGGCCGCATAGTTAATGTGTCATCCATCTGGGGCAAGATCAGCAAGGAATACCGGGCGTCCTATTCCACCAGCAAATTTGCAATAGACGGTATGACGCTGGCTTTGGCTGCTGAACATTCAGCCGATGGCATCATCGCAAACAGCATAGCGCCCGGCATTATTGATACTGAATTGACCCGCCGTGTGCTTGGCGAAGCAGGGATACAGTCCCTTGTTTCCAGAGTGCCGGCACGTCGGCTCGGACAGGCCGACGAAATTGCTCGCTTGGTCCTATGGCTTGCCAGCGAAGAAAACACTTACCTCGCCGGCCAGAACATCGCCATAGATGGGGGCTTTAGTCGTGTCTGAGCAGTTGGTGATTCAATCTCACAGAGGGCCATATTCAGTAGTTTTTGACAACACACTATTGTCTGATCCCGCTCGACTGTTCGAGGGTGAGCCTCATTTCCTGATTGATGCCAATGTGGCGCGACTATATGAATCTGATCTCCGTGCCATTCTTGATCATCCCAACACCATTGTTATTGAGGCAATCGAGGAGAATAAATCGATAGAAAAGACGATACCCGTTTTGGAGCGCCTGGTGCTGAATAAGGTGCGGCGTGATCACACGCTTGTTGCGGTCGGTGGCGGCATTGTTCAGGACATCACCTGTTTCATTGCAAGCACGCTACTGCGAGGCCTTCCCTGGCGCTTTGTACCGACGACGCTGCTGGCCCAGGCAGATTCGTGCATTGGTTCAAAAAGCTCCATTAACCTTGGTCCTACCAAAAATATTCTCGGTACCTTCAATCCCCCTCAGACCATATTCATCCATACAGGATTTCTTGAAACTCTTGAAGACAAGGACATTCATTCTGGTGTTGGGGAAATCATCAAGGTGCATGCGATAGACGGGATAGCTGCGTTTGATCGGTTGGCGGCTGATTTCGATCAGTTGTTTTCAACTCGAGATGTGCTCCTGCGGTATATCCGGGCGGCATTACTCATAAAGCAGCCTTTCATTGAGAAGGATGAGTTCGACCGCGGGATTCGCAACATCTTCAATTACGGCCACAGCTTTGGTCACGCCATCGAGTCAGCGACTCATTACGCGGTGCCGCATGGCATTGCTGTCACGATTGGCATGGATATGGCCAATTACATTGCTGTAAAGCGTGGGCTGTTGCCAGTGGAGCATTACCATCGGATGCATCCAATTCTGCGCAAGAATTATGAAAAATATGCGGCAACTCCGATTCCAGTCGATGTAATGCTCTCCGCGCTTATGAAGGACAAGAAGAATACGAGCACTATGCTTTGTCTGATTTTCCCGGTGGGCGCCGACGCGGCAATCCAGCAAGTACAGGTCCCACCCGACAAAACCTTTCGTTCTCAGTGCGAAAAGTTTCTCGCGGAGCTTAATGGATGAGTCCTACAGTCAAAGTCGCGGTCTGCTCCCGCTCCTTTTCCAGGAACCCCATTCTGCGCGCCGAATTGCTGGCGCGTTATCAGCAGGTCACCTTCAACGACGCGGGCCTCCAGTTAAAGGGGGACAGCCTGGTCGAGTTTCTGAGAGGGCATGACAAGGCGATCACCGCCCTTGAAACAATTGACGAGTCGGTATTGTCCCGACTGCCCGGGCTCAAAGTCATCAGCAAATATGGCGTTGGGCTGGACATGATTGACATGGCCGCCATGCGTGCCTATGGCAAACGCTTGGGCTGGACCAGCGGGGTTAACCGCCGCTCGGTATCGGAACTGGTCATCTCGTTCGCGATCGCCATGCTGCGCCACGTGCCGGCAGCCTATCGTGAAATCTTATCGGGTACATGGCGGCAACATGTCGGAGGTCATTTGACTGGACGAACCGTTGGCATCATTGGCTGCGGCCATATTGGCAAGGACTTAGTGCCTCTGTTGCAGGCCTTCGATTGTCCAATTTTGGTGAACGACATTCGGGATTATCCCGATTTCTACGCGGCCCATGGTGTCGAACTGGTAAGCCTCGAGACTCTCTTGGCGCGATCCGACATCGTTACCCTGCACGTGCCTTTGGATGACAGCACCCGTGGCATGCTTGATGCCCGCAGGCTTGGCATAATGAAGCCGACTGCCGTGCTAATCAACACCGCCCGGGGAGGATTGGTCGACGAGGTGGCCTTGAAGCAGATGCTGCAGGACAAGCGCCTGGCGGCCGCAGCCTTCGATGTGTTCGCAGTAGAGCCGCCCCAGGATAAAGAACTGCTGGCGCTTCCCAACTTCCTCGTTACACCGCACATTGGCGGCAGCGCCGAGGAGGCGATTCTGGCCATGGGGCGCGCCGCAATCAATGGGTTGGACGAAAACGATATCCCAACTCTCCCTAATGTTAATGAAGCAACAATTCAATGAGCATACGTCCCAGACGATCTCTTTTGAATCCACAGCTGCTGCGACCCAGCGCTCTGAATTCAATTCCCAGAAATTTGGACCGTTTGTGGCTTGATAAGAACGAGAATCTGGATCCTGTCCTAATGGCGCTATCGGGTGAAGTGCTCCAGCAAATTCCGCCTTTGGCATTGGCCAGTTATCCGGAAGCGGGAGAAACCTATCGGAAGCTTGCGCACTGGGTCGGGGTGAGCCCGGAATGTTTACTTTTGACGCCGGGAAGCGATGGGGCGATTCGCTCCGCGTTCGAGGCATTTGTCGAGGATGGGGACGGCGTAATCCATACCGTCCCGACGTTTGCGATGTATCCAGTTTATAGCCAGATGTTCGGAGCAGAGGTATGCCCGATTGAATATGAAGGCACAGAAGCCGGCCCACGCCTGGATCCAGCCGCCATTATTAGTGCTCTGCGCAAACGCAAACCGAAGCTGTTATGCCTGCCTAACCCGGACAGTCCCACCGGCACAGTCCTTGCGCCAGATGTGCTGCGCAAGATTCTTGCGGAATGCGAGGCAGTAGAGGCGGTCTTGCTGCTGGATGAGGCCTATCATCCATTTTACGAATGGTCGGCAGTATCCTGGACGACTTCCCGCAATCTGATTGTAGCGAGAACATTTGCCAAGGCGTGGGGTGCCGCCGGTCTTCGTATCGGATACGCCGTGGCTCACCCGGAAACGATTGCTCTTCTGCACAAAATGCGGCCAATGTACGAGGTGAGTACGATTGCTGTGGAGTTCATGTCCAGGATGCTGGATAAGACATCCGAAATGGCGCAGGCAGTGGTCAGAATCAACGAAGGGAAGGCCTTTTTTGTTGAGGAAATGCGCTCTTTGGGTCTCAGGGTTTTGCCAACATCGGGTAACTTCTTGCATGTTGCTTTTGGCGGGCAGAGTCAGGCCATACACTCCGTCCTCTCAAGCAAAGTATATTACCGAGCATCATTTGATCACCCTTGCCTTGCGGGCTACAGCAGATTCACTGTCGCGCCCCGTGCGATCATGGCCCAGGTGGTTGATCTCATAAAACGGGCCGTGGGACGCAAATCATGAAGAACAATGCCGTCAAGGTCGCCATTATTGGATGCGGGCGCGTTTCAGGACACCATTGCCGATCAATTGCCCAAACCGAAGGAGTTGAGCTCACTGCCGTATGCGACCTTATCCCTGAAAAAGCAAAAGCCTATCATGAGCAGTTCGGCGCAAAGGCTTATGAAAATTATCATCAGATGCTATTAGAGAATCCACAAATAAATACTGTAGCAATTGTTACTCCGTCGGGTATGCACTACGAGCATGCGCTGGATATCATCTCTCGATACCGAAAAAACGTTATCGTCGAAAAACCGACCTTCATGAAGCCTTCGCAGGTGAAGGAAGCGTATGCGAAAGCAGCAGCGGCGGGTGTTCAAATATTTGCTGTATTTCAAAATCGCCATAATTTGGCGGTAAAGCGTGTGTTGCAGGGTTTAGCACACGGTGAACTTGGTCAGTTACGTTTGGTTGCGGTGCGTGTCCGGTGGTGCCGGCCCCAACGCTATTACGACCTGGCCCCTTGGCGCGGGACATTTTCCATGGATGGCGGATGCCTGACCAATCAGGGTATTCACCATATCGACTTGCTCAAACTCATGGGCGGTGACGTTAGCCGTGTTTGCAGCATCCACAGAACTTTGGGTGTGGATATCGAGGTCGAGGATACGGCTACCGCCGCTATTGCGTTTGAAAATGGGGCAATAGGCGCGCTTGAGGTCACCACTGCCGCGCGTCCTATTGATTATGAGGCGAGTCTTTCTTTGGTCTGCGAAAACGGTCTGGCACAAATTGGTGGAATTGCCGTAAATGAACTGCAGGTCTATACGCCGGATCCAGCGGCTTGCGCTAAGAACTCAGAAGATTTCTCCGGAAATGTCTATGGTCATGGTCACGTAAAGATATACGAAGAGATTCTTGCGTTCTTTGAAAAAGATAAGCCGTTTCCTGTGAACTATGAAGACACTCTCTCGACGATTCAGCTCTTGAATTCCTTTTACCTGGCCGATGAGACTCAGAGCTGGGTAAACGTTTCTACTGCAGGTGATAGTGCACGACTGGGTCAGCTGGATAATGATCTGGCCCGTCTCTATCGGACAAATCTGCCAACGAGTAATTGAGAATTACAGCGGGAACAGATCCCAAGAGAATCCTCATGTGTGAGCAGCATATTGTTCTTTATCCAACCCAGACTTACATCAGGCTTCATGGAAAGAATGGGTTGAAAAAATAAGGTTCCCTGGTTAGCGCATATTCGATTTAGGATTGGCATTCGGACGATCGTAATGGCCCGAGTAGCATGTGGTTTTGGCCACCTCCGCGGATTCCGTTGCCCACTAATATCGTTTTAAAAAAGCCGGCGAAAATCGTGCTGAATAATTACTGGATCTTGATTCGCCCAGTCTCTTTCATATTTTTAACAGATTAAAATGAAAATAATTGGTGTCATACCTGCACGCATGGCGGCCTCGCGATTCCCTGGCAAGCCCCTGCATCCGATTCGTGGCCGTCCAATGGTTGAGCACGTCTACTTGCGCGCCAAAATGTACCGTGGATGGGATAACCTGGTGTTGGCCACCTGCGACCATGAAATTGAAGAGTTCTCAAAGAAGAAAGGCATCCCGGTCGTCATGACTGGATCTCATCACACTCGAGCGCTTGATCGCGTTGCAGAGGCGGTTGAACGCTTAGGGGAGACTGTTGGCGACAGCGACATTGTCGTGTGTGTGCAGGGCGATGAGCCAATGATGCGGCCAGACATGATCGATGCTGTGGTTTCTCCCCTGCGGGCAGATCCGTCGATTCCCTGCACGGTCTTGGCAATGCACATTACTGAAGAATCGATATGGTTGAATCCTGACACCGTCAAAATAATTCATAACGAAGCCGGAGAGGTGCTTTATACGTCTCGCGCACCGCTTCCTTATTGCAAGGGCAAATTCTCTCCCGCCCTTATGGCGCGTCGAATTTACGGTATTTTTGCTTTTCGTTGGCAATACCTCAAGGCGTTTACAGCGCATGCGGAGACGCGCCTGGAAAAACTCGAAGCCTGCGACAGTAACCGCATTCTAGATATGTCCTTTCGGCAGTACATTGCGCCCTATCCATACATTGAGTCATTTTCAGTCGATAGCCCGGACGATATCAAGCTTGTCGAAAAGCACATGGCATCGGATGAAATCTGGAGCCTTTACAAATAGCGCTCGTTCCCCGCAAGTGAAACACGCCGAAGCAGTGAAAAACATCGTTTATCAGACGGATCGACTGGCCCGCTACTTCGCGCAGAATCGCGTCGCATGGCAACAGTTCTATGAATCCGAACGCGTCATCATCGACCAGCTGGGTCTCGATCGTGACGACGCAATTCTCGATATAGGCTGCGGGTGTGGCGGCTTGGGTCTGGCGCTCCGGGACCGGTTTGGAATTGAAAATTACACCGGCGTGGAAATCAATCAGGCAGCCGCTGAGGCTGGGCGAAGAATGAACCCCAAGGCACATATCCTGTGCGGGGATATATTAGACTTAAGCCGGGATGTGCTTCATGACAAGCGCTTTGATGTTGTTTTTTCGCTCAGTTGCGTCGATTGGAATATTTGTTTTTCCGAGATGCTGGCTGCGGCCTGGAACCACGTTGTTCCCGGCGGTCATTTGGTCTCAACCTTCCGGCTGACGGCCGAGGAAGGATGTGGTGACTTCAATCGATCCTATCAATTTATCAACTATGACGGGATCATGGAGGGTGAACGCGCGTCCTATGTCGTTCTCAATGCAAAGGGCCTGATTCAGCAGCTTCTCAAGTTCAACCCTTCCGAAATTAACGCGTATGGTTACTGGGGAGTGCCATCCGTTACGGCGGTAACACCCTATGCAAGGCTTTGTTTCGCAGCATTCTCCATTCGAAAAAGAAAATCTGATGATGTCGGCGCGCTTCGCTACCGCTTGAAGCTGCCTGGAGAAATCCTGGCTATCTTGGATCCGTTGCCACAGTAATGGCTTCGGTGATTGTCTGGGATCATAAGCACGATCCGCCTGGTGCGATCGGAAAAGTATTGCACTGGCAAAGCTACGCCCATCGTTCGTCAGGCGCTTCTGTCCCGCGATATCTGGAAGATCATGCCGAGCGCCTGAGGGCCAAGTACCTCGCATTTATCCATGATCTGGGTGAGAGCCAGATAGATGGCAAGCGTATTGTCGAGCATCTCGATCTGGGCGATGGCTTCAGCTTCTGGTGGATGACCCAGTTGTCTGAAAAAAGCCCTTTCAAATCGGCGCGAATTTATGGTTGTCTGCGTTTGATGGCCCTGGAGGAAATTCTTCTTGAAGAGAAACCCTCCGAGCTGACTCTCGACAGCTCTGATCGCAACCTTGCTCAGGCAATCCGGAGGTTATGCCAAAATCTTCGAATCAACTTTATTTGGCGGCCGGTGAAAAAATCCAGGCAGGAATGGTCACTGCGCAGCTTTTATCGTGCCTTGCCATATTCAATGCAGGGCTTGATCAGCCTAAGACATCTTGTGACGCGATGGCCGCTTCGCAAGCTCCAAAAGCCTCAATGGTTTTCCGGTAACAACACCATCTTTCTGTGTTCATACTTTTTTAATCTGGATCCGGCTTCCGGTGCGAAGGGGCGTTTCTCTCCCCGGCAATGGGAGGGGCTACCGAAGCTTCTCCAAGACAGCGGGAAGCGTGCCAACTGGATTCACCACTTTCTGCTCAGCCCTGGGACTCCTGATGTCAAGACGGGCCTTAACTGGCTGCGCCTGTTTAATCATGATGCTTACAAACAGGGGTATCACACCTTTCTGGAAACATACTTGTCATGGAGCGTTGTGCTTCGGGCATTGAAAAACTGGATCCGGCTCAATGCGGTCTCCTGGCGCTTGAGGGAAATCAGTCGCGCCTTCAATCCAAAGGGGTCCGCTGTCTGGCTATGGCCACTCTTGCGAAGCGATTGGCTAGCCTCTTTGAATGGTTCAACAGCTATTAGCAACTGTTTGTGGGTAGAGCTTTTCGATGTCGCTCTCAAGAACATGCCCAACCAAAAAATCGGGCTTTATATTTGGGAGAATCAGGGTTGGGAATGTGCCCTGCTTCGCGCGTGGCGACGGCATGGACACGGTGAAATTATCGGGGTGCCGCATGCTACCGTGGTTTATTGGCACTTGAACAACTTCGATGACCCACGCAGCTTGATTTCGAAGCGAAACTGGGCTAAGCCATTACCAAATCATTTGGCCGTCAATGGCCCGATGGCCTGGAAGGCATTCGTCGAGGCGGGGTATCCGCCTGAACGACTCCTCGAGGTTGAGGCTTTGCGTTTCCAATATTTGACCGCTTTGGGTTCCGGCAAGTTGAAGAAGCCTGTCGATGCTCCGGCATCAGCGGGCCTCCAGGCTCAGAGCTTGCAGAAGAAAGTTCTGATTCTTGGCGATTTCACTTTCAAGCAAACCCTCAAAATGCTCCGTTGTATTGAAGCCGCATCCCATTTGATAGATACAGAAATATCCTTGACGCTTAAACCACACCCGGTCTGCCCAATTGAAAGGGAGGATTGTCCAACTCTTTCATTTGAGCTGACGGATGCGCCTTTGGCTGAGATCATGCCGAATTTTGATTTGGCATTCTCCAGCAATAGTTCCTCTGCCGGGTTGGATGCCTTACTGGCTGGTTTGTCCGTAGTGATTTTTCTTGATGACGAGGACTTCAATCACAGTCCTTTGCGCGGGGTTGGGGGCATACGGTTTGCGAGCACGGCTGAAGAATTGGCGCACGCGCTGCAGGCAGGTAGGCGCAACGAATTTCCTCCTGCGGCTGGCGACTTTTTCTGGGTGGACAACCAGTTGCCGCGATGGCGTAAATTAGTCTCAGAAGTAGGGATTAACGGATGATTGAAAAATGAAGAAACAGCGTGTTGTCCTTACTGGTGGCAGTGGTTTGCTGGCACTCAATTGGGCTTGTGCAGTGCGTGATAAATGGGATGTCATTCTGGGAACGCACCTGCACTCCGTTAAACTGGCGGGAACGACTTCGTGCAAGCTCGATCTGGAAGATCCCGTGCGACTTGGACACCAACTAGACCAACTCTCGCCTGACCTGGTTGTTCACACGGCAGGGCTGACCAACGTCGACCGCTGTGAGGAAGCTCCTGTCCTGGCGTACCAGGCGAATGCCGAGATTACACGGAATGTGGCGCTGGCATCGGCGAGTAAGAAAATCAAACTAATTCACATCTCTACGGATCACCTGTTTGCAGGCAATAGCAGCTCTTATAGTGAGGATGCCCCACCGCAGCCGCTTAACAAGTTTGGCCAAAGCAAGCTCCTCGCGGAGCGGGCGGTTCAACAGGCCTGTCCGCAGGCACTTATCGTGCGAACAAATTTTTTTGGCTGGGGGCATGCCCAGCGACAATCGTTCAGCGATTGGATTATCTACAACCTGCGAGCCGGAAAGCCTCTTTCACTGTTCGATGATGTTTATTTCACCCCTATCCTTGCGGATTTTCTGGCGCTGGCATCCCATGAACTTTCCGCGTCCGGCGCCTCGGGTATTTTTAATCTGGTGGGGGATGAGCGGGCATCTAAATATGAGTTCGCACTTCAACTGGTCAAGTGCTTTGCACTGCCGGATGACTTGATCCGACGTGGTCAAGTGGCTCATGCGAATTTACGTGCCAAACGCCCGCGGGATATGTCATTGGACAACGCCAAGGCGCGGCAGAGGCTAGAAAGGGGGCTGGGCTGTTTAGACGAGTATCTGGTTGCTCTGCGTTCCCAGGAAGCACAGGGACGCCGTCTGGAATTATTCCATTCGGTTTCTCAATAACTTCAGGAATAGCCCATAACATCATTCCTCCCTGTGCCTAGTTCCTGCAGGAAATTGCAGGCACACTCAACTCCATCTGGACAAATGATTCAGAAGATACTAATTGGAAGATCGTGATATCGGATACACGTTTTAATTTACAGCCATACCCAATGACAGTGGTCATTGCGACCTTGGGAGACGATTCCCTAAAAGGCACGATTGAGGTACTTAATCGTGGATCCATCGTCCCCGACGAAATACTCGTCTGCATTCCTACCAATGAAGCCCACAAAGTCCAGAACTTCTCTTACCGCAATGTAAAGGTAATCGTCACAGACTGCAGGGGACAGGTTGCACAAAGAGCGATTGGATTTCGAAACGCATCGCATGATATCGTAATGCAGTTGGATGACGACATCCTTGTGGACGAGCATTGTATCGAGCATCTCCTGAAAACTCTAAGGATACTCGGTACTGAGGTTGCTGTTGCACCATCGCTAATGAGCTTTTCAACTGGTGAATCCGTTTACAAGCAACCTGAAAGAAATAAAATAATACGGAAAATCTATTATTGGCTCATGAACGGCTCGGCCGGCTATCAGCCTGGGAAAATTGATAAATCCGGTTCACCTGTCGGCATTGATCCGAAGAACGCTAATAATGAATCATTCGATGTTGAATGGCTGGCTGGGGGTTGCGTAATGCATCACAGAAAAAATCTGGTATTGGAGAATTTCTATCCATTTGAAGGCAAGGCTTATTACGAAGACGTTATTCATTCTTACCACCTTAAAAGTAGGGGGGTTAGCCTGAAA
The DNA here is from genome assembly GCA_041495205.1 of Gammaproteobacteria bacterium. Lineage (GTDB taxonomy): Bacteria > Pseudomonadota > Gammaproteobacteria > Burkholderiales > JAHFRG01 > JAHFRG01. The sequence continues at coordinate 85,959 of JBGQCF010000001.1, read as the reverse complement.
GTGGTTTCCGGAGCGCGCTGTTGGTTAGAGCCTATTCCTTCTTCAAATTATGGACACATGGAGTATTTAAAGCATCTCGCGTCTGATTATCGGGCAAGAAAATATACCATGCGACTCTACTCACGTAGATCTTTACGAATTTATTTATTTTATCTTGTAAGTTATTTGAGCTATCTATGTAAGAAAGCGAATGGATTGAAAACATCAAAAAAAAACAGGGAATCCAAGTAACTTAACTTCAATTAATGAGTTCTACTTATGCGTCTCACAAAAACTAAGCAAGTTATTTTGACTGAAAGTGACAATCGGGTCGCTGGTAAGTCTCAATGCATAGGTTTCGTCCACGGTCGCTTTGGAATCGCTGATGGCCAGCAAACCGATTATTAATTTTCGCCTTCAGGATGCGATTAATCCCGACCCGGTGTTGGGAAACCCGGCTTTCTGCTGGCGCGTTTCCAACCAGCGCGAGTTCGCAACGGTTCTTGAACGTATGCGCACGATGACTGAAGGTGAATTCAGCGCTGGACGAAATAAGGCGATAGATTTCGTCCGTGATTATTTTCACCCCCTTCGGCAAACTGCATTCGTAAGTTCCTGGATGCGAGCTCCACGCTTGAAAACCGCGTCGAACCAAAGTTGATGACTACTTCATAACGGAAAGCAATGGATGTGAATGTCTTAAACAAACGGCCGATCGCGCGTAATACCTTGTGGAATTTTTTTGGCATGGCCGCGCCCGTCCTAGTAGCTCTGTTTACGATTCCGCTCATCATCAAGGGGCTGGGCACTGACCGCTTTGGGCTGTTAGCCCTCGCTTGGGTAGTGATGGGATATTTTGGGCTGTTTGACTTTGGGCTGGGCCTGGCAACTACTAGATTCGTCGCCGAATATGTCGAAACCAAAAAAATCGGGGCGCTGCCCGGGCTGATCTGGACTTCAGCCACATTTCATGCGGGGCTCGGATTGCTCGGCGGCTTCGCACTGTGGTTGTTGACGCCGTGGTTGACAGCGGACGTCCTTAAGATTCCCGCACAATTGGTGGCGGAAGCCGAGATTTCGTTTTATTTGTTGGCCGCATCCGTCCCGTTGATCGTGCTAACGGCCGCTTTTCGCGGCGTGCTGGAAGCGCTGCACCGCTTTGATCTGGTTAACCAGGTCAAGATACCCGCCAGTACGGTCAATTATCTTGCCCCGCTGCTGGTGTTGCTGTTCACCAAAAACCTGGCGGCCGTGGTGGCTGTCATCATCATCAGCCGCGGCGTGGTTTTTCTAGTTTACTTTTTTTTATGCCTTCGCCAGCTTCCCGATCTCAAAAGCCGCTATACGTTTCAAACCGAATTCCTGAAACCCCTGGTCAAATTCGGTGGATGGCTAACTATTACCAACATGCTCAATCCCGTCATCGTTTCCCTGGACAGGTTCTTGATCGGTGCCCTCGTGTCCGTGAGTGCGGTAAGTTATTATGCTACGCCCTACGAAGTGGTGACCAAGCTTTGGATATTTTCCGCCAGTTTACTGGCAGCCCTGTTTCCTGTTTTCAGTGCCATGTCGGCAAATCGGCGCAGCGAGATTCGCGGTTTGTCGCGGCGCGCTGTATATTACCTGCTGGCTGCTGTCGTACCGATAGTCGGAGTACTTCTCGCCACTGCGGATGAGCTTTTGTTTTTATGGGTCGGTCCCGATTTTGCGGCGCACAGCGCCCAAGTCGCCAGATGGCTTGCGATCGGGACGCTGATCAATGTGCTGGCCCAGGTTCCGTTTGCCGTGCTGCTAGGCTTGGGCAGGGCGGATGTGACCGCCAAGCTGCTGGCGGTGCAAATGCCCCTGTACGCCGCGGCAGTCTGGTTTTTCGCGACCAGGTTTGGAATCGCGGGCGTTGCATTTGCATGGGATGCCCGCTGCGCGGTGGATGCGGCGCTTCTGTTTTTCGCCGCTGACAGGTTGTTGCCCGCGCCGGAACAAATTATAAAAGATCATCAGCCGGTTTCTAAGCTCATCGTGGTAGCGCTTTTCCTTGCAGGCTTTTGGCTCGTGAGCCTAGTGAATATATTGATTCTAAAAATTATGTTCACCATCATTTGCCTGTCCCTGCTGCTTTTCTGGGAATGGGTATATCTGTTGTGTGAATCAGACCGCGAAACCTTGCTAGGCTTTTTCCGGCCTGCAAGAAATAATTTAAAGTAACGTTTTCTGACCATATGCACCTGTTCCCGGTGTTGCTTTTTTGCCCATGACTAAGCTTGGGGCGTTTACGCAAAACCAGAGCAAGTCGCCTCAAGGCAAGGCCGCGCGCTGCGCGCTCTGCAAAAGTCAATCTCTTGAGAAGATTATCGACTTCGGTGACGTCGCGCTAGCCGGCGGTTTTCTGCAGCCGGAACAATTTTCGCAGGAGCCGTTGTTTCCACTACGCGTGTATTTCTGCAGTGATTGTTATGCCGTTCAGCTCTGCGACGTTGTAGATCCCAGGATTTTGTTCGGGAATTATTTCTATTTTTCCTCCGCAACCCGAACGCTCAGAGAGCATTTTGTTGACTACGCAAGCGAGATGGTATTGCGCTTTCTCGACCCGAAACACTCGACAGTCGTCGAAATCGGCTGTAATGATGGCGTCTTGTTGAAGCCGCTCGCGGAGCAACACGTCCGTACATTGATAGGCGTTGAACCGGCAACAAATATTGTTCAAGCGATTAATGATCCGCGGATTTCCGTGATAAACGATTTTTTCAGCGAAGCTGTTGCCGATAAAATCGCCAGTCAGTTTGGAAATGCCGACATGGTCGTTGCCAACAACGTGTACGCCCACATCCCCGACATTTGTGGGGTCACCCAAGGTATCTTTAATTTACTGAGCGATGATGGAGTATTCGTCTTTGATGTTCATTATCTCGGCAAGATCATCCAGGGTCTGCAATACGATATGATCTACCACGAGCATCTCTATTATTATTCGCTAATCGCGTTGACCAACCATTTCGATCGTTTTGGCATGACTATTTTTGATGTTAAACCAATACCGATACATGCAGGCTCAATGCGCTATTACGTCTGCAAGAAGAATTCGCGCCATGCCGCTGTGATATCGCCTCATGTGGCGACGTTGCGGAAAGACGAAATCGCAGCCGGCTTTGACAAAGCGGAAACCTTCATCCGCTTTGCGGCCGACATTGCAGTCCGCAGAGCCAAATTGATGGAACTCCTCGAAGGGTTGCGTGCCAAGGGCCGAAGCATCGCCGGTTACGGCGCGTCCGGCAGAGCTAATACCATCATACAGTACTGCGGCATTGACCATAGCCACCTGGAATACCTGATTGATGATGCTCCTGCGAAATGGGGCTACTATACGCCGGGGTCTCATTTTCTCATCCGCTCCAATGAGATACTCAAGGAATCTCCGCCTGACTATTTGCTTATTTTCGCCTGGAGCTACTTCAGCGAAATCGCCGGAAAATGCAGGGAGTACCTTGACGGCGGCGGCAGGATGATCGTTCCACTGCCAGAAGTAAGACTTATTGTGCACCCAACCCAAAACACGCCGGTATAGATAAGACGGCTGTTGCCAATTACCACAGTTCAGTCAGCCACCATTAATGCAAAGGACCAGATAATGAAAGTAATGTCGATTTTCGGCACTCGGCCAGAGATGATCAAATTGTGGTCAACATTAAAAAAACTCGACGAGCTCAATTTCGATCACATCATGATCCATACCGGGCAAAATTTCACGCCGGAGCTAAAAGATTTTTTCTTCCGAGATTTGCGGCTCCGCAAACCGGATTATCAATTAAACATAGACACATCCAGCTACGGCCGCGAAGTGGCCGGCGTGATCGCCAAGTCCGACGAATTGCTGGCCAAGATCAAACCGGATGCATTGCTGATTCTGGGCGATACCTTTAGTGGACTTTCCGTAATGCCGGCGGCTCACCGCGGCATCAAGACATTTCATATGGAAGCGGGACTGCGCGCCTGGGATACCCGTATGCCGGAGCAGCGCAATCGCATCCTGATTGACCACATGAGCAGTATCCTGCTGCCTTTCAACCGATATCACCGGGAAAACTTGCTGCGCGAGAACATCCACCCGTCCAAGATTTTCGTCACCGGCAATCCAACTTTCGAAGCGATGTGGGCATTCCTTCCGCAAATTAAGAAGAGCAATATTATCCGGCGCCTTGGTCTCGATAAAGGCGGGTATATTGTGGTGACTGCTCATCGCAGCGAGAACGTGGATCACCGATCTTACCTGCAAGCGATTATTGAAGCACTGGGGCAACTGCACAAGCGCTTCAAGCGTGACGTCGTCTATCCCATGCATCCACGCACAAAAAGCAAGCTCGGCGCAATCAAGATCCCGCGTGGGGTACGAATTATGGCGCCACTTGGTTTTTATGACTTCAATAAACTGCTGATGGACAGTTACTGCATTATTTCTGACTCCGGTACCGCGCCGGAAGAAGCATACTTCTATAAAGTACCATGCATCAGCGTCCGCATGACTACCGAAAGGCCAGAAACGGTTGAAGGCGGGGCCCACATCGTCGCAGGCCTTGACCCTCAGAATATAATCGAGGCCGTTACAACCGCCGTATCACAGCCATGGACAGGCCGTTACGAGCTGGAACATGATTTCTCCCCTTCAGCTGTCGTTATCAACTCCATTCGCAGTCAGATCACCAATTTCTTCTGACGGCATCAACCCCAGAATCAGAAGTCATGCAAATATCAAAGGCTGTCGGATGATTGAGGAATTTCCTCTGGTCTCCATAGTTATTCCTGCATACAACCATGGAAATTATTTGGATGAGGCTATCCAGAGCGTTCTAAAACAAGATTACCCCAATGTTGAATTAATAGTACTGGACGATGGATCTACAGACAATACTAGTGAAGTACTGCAGAAGTATATAGGCAAGTTCCATTGGGAATCACAGCATAACCTTGGGCAGGTCAACACCCTCAACAAAGGCTGGCAAATGTCAAAGGGCAAAATCTTAGCCTGGATCGGAGCGGACGACGCTTTGCTGCCCAACGCCGTCAGCAGATCGGTAGATCATATCCTGGCAAATCCCGACGTTGTCCTGACATACTGCGATTTTAATCTGATTGACCCAAACTCTGCGTTTATTCGCCGGGTAAAGACTCCTGATTTTAACTACCACGACATGGTGGTGAAAGTAATTTGCCCGCCAGGACCGGGAACATTTTTTAGACGCTCTGCATATGAGACCGTGGGGTTGTGGGACAGCTCGTTAAAAATAATGCTGGATTACGACTACTGGTTGCGGCTCGGGCTTGTTGGGCGGTTTCTGCGAATTCCCGAAGTCCTTGCGTTATATCGGATACACCCAGACCAGGAGACTTTTTCCAGAATGGACGAGTTCAAGGCAGCAGAGCCGGTACGGGTTGTCTCGCGCCTGTTTGAATCTGGGACACTACCTCAAAGTTTAGTGAAACTTAAGGATAAAGCGCTCAGCAATGCACATCTTGTCAGCTCCCAACTGCACTTCCGGGGCGGCCGTTATCGGCTTGGCCTCGCGGCTTTGCGCATTGCTTTCGCCTTGTGTCCCAATAATTTTTTTACATTGCTGACGCTGAGGAGAGCTTTCAATGTCTTATTTAATCGGTTGGGCCATAAGGTCTTTTGGAGGATAAATAGCCTGCTTCCAAGATAATGCAGGTTCCGCGAATTACCCAAGGAATTCGCAATATTGGTTTCATGTAATTGACAGGTAACTTCAAATTCCCAGAGTTTAGAAATCGTAAGGAAAAGTTTCTTGGCGTTATTACTCTTGAGGCCACCTCATCGGCTAGACCGCCAATATCCCCGCAACCAGGCTCCCGCAAAGCTGTATTGAGAGGGCCGGATAACATTAAGCCAAAATCCTGCGATGGTGCACGATGCACCACAACGGCGTAATTCGCAAGCGATATCTCGACGGCCAGTATCAGGCAGCTAACTCTGATTGGGATGTGGTCGCGGATGGCGGCTGTCCGGTCTGCGGCGCAAATAATTGGCAGTGCCGGTTTCACAAGCAGATTTACGACTTCATTGAGTGCCGCGGCTGCGCGCTCATGCACCTCGATCAGTCGCTGCGCGCCTTCCCGAAGCAGCTCGGTAAGCGCATCCGCGACTTCCCCTGGTTTCCGAAACTGAACAACGCTATCCTCACTCATTGGCGTACCTCCTTTTTTGCTGATAACCCAAACTCGACACTTGGATTTCAGCAGAGATACGCCGCCTTCTCAGCCTTCCGCCATACACCAGATTCGGTTATAACTATTAAATAAGGGCAAGCAGAAGTTTAGTAAAATTATTTTAGGGTCACATAACTATGATGTTACGAACTATAGCCAACGATCTTGCCGTACTAGAAGACGCGAGGTATCTGTATCTGACGCTACTGAAGCACACACTGACTTATTATCTTTGGGGCGAAACATTAGCTTCTATTGAAACGCTGCCGAGGACATCTCCGCTTCGAAAATCTATCTATTGGATACTAAAGATGGTTGATGGCCTTATTAGCACGGGCACAGCCGGCCGCGTCTGCCTCGCGCGACGCTTCAAATTTGATCCCACCAACCGAATTGAAGGGAGGGATTGGCCGCCATTAGCCGATACGATGATCGGCTTGAAGCGTTTGGATAATATTCAATTTTGTATCGAAGAGATCCTTCGCAGGAATATTCCTGGGGACTTGATCGAAACAGGAGTGTGGCGCGGTGGCGCCACAATCTTTATGCGCGGCGTTTTGAAGGCGCATGGCGTAACAGATCGCACTGTGTGGGCTGCTGACTCCTTCCAGGGATTACCCCCGCCGGATGCAGCCCGTTATCCATCCGACGCCGGGGATCCGCATCATACGTTCAACAATTATCTTGGGATTTCGTTGGAACAGGTGAAGCGTAATTTTGAGAGATACGGCTTACTTGATGAGCAAGTGAAATTCCTTAAGGGGTGGTTCAAAGACACCTTACCAGGCGCGCCGATAAAAGCGCTGGCGTTGCTGCGGCTTGACGGCGACATGTACGAATCAACTATGGACGCGCTTGCAAATCTATATCCCAAGTTATCACTAGGTGGCTACATCATAGTGGACGATTATTATCTGGATGGTTGCAAGCAGGCTGTTCATGACTATCGGTGCAAGCACGGCATTACCGAAGAAATTCAGAGAATAGGTGAGTTTTCAGCCTATTGGGAACGCGTGCGTCCAGCAGCTTAACCTGTCGAAGATTACGGCAAGTGTGCGGGTTCTGTTGAACCGTAATTACACATGGTATGTGAACTCAGAAACAACGGGTAGCCCAATGTTGATATGACCCACCTTGATATTCCCTCTTTGATTACCACGGGCTGAAACTCAATGAGGTCAAGTCGAATTTTGATCCGGTCAAGCTCGGTAAAGCGCTGCCGCTCGAAATCCACGTTACCAGCGAAACAGTGCTGGTCAAGGTGGCACCTATGGAAAGTTTGAAATTCGCATCGCCTCCGGTAATCCGGAAATCCGGATCGCCTTAGGCAAGTTGGGAATCCACATTTTAGGGTGGTGCTGCGGAAGCATGGAAGAATAATATTGGAGATTGACATAAAAGCAGACGTTGCCAGCGACATGTCCCAGATGCTGTTAACGCCGCACCGGATATTTTCGGCGGTGGGGTTAATCATCTTTATTCTGATATTTACGAAGCTCGGGCTTGCGCACAACCTGGGTACCTGGTTCTTGCTGCCGGTGCTGGTGGCCGGGTATGTGCTGCTGTGTATTATTTCGGTGCCCGTTGCGGTGGCGTTTCTCATAACTTCGATTCAGCTGATTGCGCAGGTATCGATGGCCCATCCCGGTGTTTCGGCGTTCGGTATCCTGTCGACCGTAGTGCTGGCGACCTTGTTGATTATCCGCTGGCGCGAAGGTTTGCTGGCGGAGTTTTCTCGCCTTCGCTGGCCGCATTTTCTACCGTGGATTCTGTTGGCCATCGTTTTTGCCATCGGATTCTTCAGGGCCGCGCAATCGCCCTATACCGTGTGGCGGAATTTTTCCTCCGAGCATCCACTGCTGACCTTGTTCCAGGGGAGCCTGAGAAGCACGAACAATTCTCTGTATTACGTATTTGTCTTTCTCAGCCATTGGCTGGTATACATCGCTTTGGGTATTCTTGCCTGCGCCCGGTTGGCCGAGCTGAAGATTTTTCTTATCGCCTTTTCCCTGCTCTATGTGGTTACGATCTTCCCGCTGCCCGTGGATTTTTATCCTCATTTCTTTGAAAAAATTTATTACGAGTGTCAGCCGATGGGGCTGCACAATATGACAATAAGGGGGGATTTATTAGGTGGTAGTGTTAATCGCAGTCAAGTGGGGTATCTGGCGGCAATGGCCAGCTTAATTTCCCTGGCGCTCGCGCACCATCAGGGCGGACGCTTGAGGAACATGTTCTACCTCTGGTCATTGCTCGCGGCGGTCATCCTGTTCCTGGCTGGTTCCAAAGGCTCCGTGCTGGGGTGGGTAATTGGCGTGTTTATTGTGATGCGGTTTGCCGACAAGCAGGAATGGGTGAGGAGCCTCGTGGTGGTAGGAGTCATTGCCTCAGCCATTGGTGTCTCGACCTTGGCAGGTCATTCGCCGATCCCTTGCGGGACGGTCAAACAATACACCGAGAGCTTCCCAAGAAGCTACGATACGCGCAGTAGCCTTATCAATGGAGCCCTGGAAACTTACTCCCAGGGCCTGTCCGCCAAGACAGCACTCGAACCGTCCAAGACATCACCTTGGTTCCATGTGCTGGTGGGTGACGGGTTCGGCGCCTCCGCAAGAGGCATCAACCCTGTTACGGGGCAAATGCTTACCGACGCCGGTAGCCATAATCTATTCATCGACCTGCTGGTGGACACCGGTGGGGTGGGATTGGTCCTTTTCCTGCTGGCTCTGAGTATACTCATCATTGGGTTTGTGCGGCCCCTGTTGAGGCAGGATTTTCCTGATCGGCGGCTAATCATGGCCGCCATGGGCGGTATGTTCATGGTTGACCTGATCATGCTACTGCTTACCACGACAACGTATAGGGAATACCTCGGGGCGTTTCTGATCGGTCTGCTCATGGGTTCCGCAGTTTACATGATCCAGCGACATCCGCCGTCTCCTTCCGCCTCGAATATCGCCTCCGATACGACGAGCGAGTCATGATGTTCTGACCGGTGAGTCCAACGCAAGATGGGACTGAAGCGCAATATCCTTTCCAACATGTCCGGTCAGGCCATTCTCATGGTCCTGTGTCTGGTTTCGACCCATCTTGTGTTCAGGAAACTAGGCGCGGACGTGTTGGGTGTCATCTATTTTTCAGTGACGATCACCTTCGTGCTGTTGTTTGTGTTAATGGTTTACGCGGCAGTTTAGTCCACCGTGGAAAAACGTCTCGGTATTTGGATCCGTTAATGGTTCGCGAACGCGACCTCGCTGGGTGACATTACTGTATTGTCCACTGAACACGACATAATTTTGTAAACGCCAAAGAACTGAAATGATGCTCACATTGTATAAAGCGAAGCTTATCACCACGGCAGTCGCCCTGCTGGTTGTGATACTACTTTTACAACGGTTAGGTCTTTGAAAGAAGTGGGTTTGGCAGTTGATTTATGGAAACCAAGCAATTGGCGCTGAGAATGCGCGAGAGCCCGAAAATGGGAACCTCGCGCTTTATCAGAAGATGGCAAAATCGTATATTGAATTTTCCGTATCACGGAATGATTTATTTCCTTCAGCTGTGGGTAGCGTTGGTCGTGATTTGGACTATTCATCTCCGCTTATTGTATGTCTTGATAAGCAAAGCTGGCGCTTCACCGCCTGATACGGTTAAAGAATAAAACTGGCCGACATTTGATAGACTTGAGGGCACTTACCATGCCTACCTACGTCGTTACGGGAGCAAGCAGCTTCATAGGCCGGCACCTCGTGCCGCGCTTGCCGATACTCGAAGATGTCCAGCTTCGTCTACTGATCCATCAGAACAATACCCCGGCATTACTTAAGAAAGATAATGTTGTAACCGTGCAGGGCGATCTTTTGAATTTGACCACCCTGAGAAAATTAATTGTTCCTGACAGCATAGTCATAAATCTTGCATACCTGGGAACGGGATCCAAAGCCGATAACTTAAGAGCGATTTCGAATCTTGTTCAGGCCTGCCGTGATTCAAAAGCAAAACGGCTGGTTCATTGCAGCACTGCCACGGTAGTGGGAAAGGTCTCGATCCGGGCCGTTGATGAAAATACACCCTATAACCCTGTCACGGCCTATGAACAGATTAAACACGAAATTGAAACGTTTTTACTGAGTGCCGATGGCGTGGAGGTGGTGATTTTGCGACCGACTGCCGTATTTGGTCCTGGAGGTAAAAATCTGATTAAACTCGCTGACAGCTTAATGAATGGCAGTACGCTAGTTAATTATATCAAGTCCTGCGTACATAACGAACGACGAATGAATGCCATTTATGTAGATAACGTGACTGCGTGTCTTTCTTTTCTTTCCTTAACGGATTTAAATATAGATAGACAGATATTTATTATTTCAGATGATGAGAGTAGCAATAATAACTACCGGTTCATTGAAACTGTGTTACTAAGAAGTTTTGGCCGCCCAGACTACTTCATTCCCAGAGTACCGGTCCCCAGCATACTACTTTCCATAGCCTTGAGAATTTTAGGACGCTCTAATGACAACCCTTTTCGGGTATATTCCTCTAAAAAGCTGATCAATTTAGGTTTCAAAAAACCAGTCAGCTTTGAATTAGGGCTAACAAAGTTTGCTGAATGGTATAAAAATCAGCACCTGAGTTAAAGGTGTCTACTATGAGGGTTCTGAACGTGAATGTTCTTATTGACCCGATCACCGGGGGGGGCGCTGCCGAACGTACCGTACAGATAAGCCGCCACTTAAAAAAGATTGGCGTTCAAACGGCAATTCTTACCACTGATTTAGGGATCACGCCTGAGCGATTGAAGATGCTGGAGGGAATAGAAGTAATTGCGCTGCGGTGCTTGTTGAAGCGGTTTTTTGTTCCAGCATTCTCGCTGCGCTCGTTGAGTACTCTGATCAGTAGCGTGGATGTCGTTCATATCATGGGACACTGGACCATTCTGAATGTGCTGGTTTACCTGATATGCCGGCGTGCACGCAAACCCTACGTCGTCTGCCCGGCGGGAACCCTACCTATTTTCGGTAGATCAAAACTCATCAAACGCTTTTACAACCTGCTAATTGGCAGAAAGATTATTGGGGACGCCTCCCGCTGCATCGCCATCTCTGTCGAAGAAATTGGCCATTTCGCCGGTTACGGTGTACCCCATGACAAGGTCGTGTTGATCCCTAACGGAGTGGATTTGTCAGATTCCGAGTTTCCCGACGGTGGCCGTTTCCGGGAAAGAATTGGCACGCCTTCGGCCCCTATCATTTTATTTGTAGGACGCCTGAACTACATCAAAGGTCCCGATATTCTTTTGCGGGCTTTCTGTAATATTAAAGATCAGTTCCCCAATTATCAGTTAGTTTTCGTAGGACCCGATAATGGAATGTTGCCTCGCCTTAGGGAAATCGCGGCGGCTTCGAAAATATCAGACAGAGTTCATTTTGTTGGATATATCGGTGGCAAGGAAAAATCTGGCGCGTATCTCGCCGCCAGCATACTGGTTATCCCCTCGAGACAGGAAGCCATGTCTATTGTGGTTTTGGAGGCAGGCTCCATAGGAATTCCAGTTCTGCTGACTGATAAATGTGGTTTTGACGACATCGGCAGGGTTGGTGGCGGCAGAGTTGTCTCAGCAACTATAGAAGGGATACAGCAGGGGCTGGTCGAGTTGCTTAGCAAGCCGTCCGACCTGAAACATATGGGTTCACGGCTGAAAGAATTTGTGACCGCCGGATTTACCTGGAACTCGATTATTCAGAAATATATGGTTGTTTACGATGATATCTTGTTTCGACCACAATCTTGAAGATACTTGTTGTTACTCAATATTTTTGGCCTGAGAATTTTCGAATTAATGACCTTGTAACCGGCTTGAAGGAACGCGGGCATGACATCACGGTGCTCACCGGCAAACCGAATTACCCGACCGGCATTTTTTTCCCGGGATACGGCTTTTTCTCCCGCGGCAAGGAAGTATTTCAGGATGTGCCGGTTTACAGAGTGCCGCTAATCCCAAGAGGAAAAGGGCAACGCTGGCGTCTAGCATTGAATTATTTTTCCTTCGTCTTTTTCGCCAGCGTCTTCGGGCCGTTTCAGTGCCGCGGCAGGTTTGATCTTATTTTTGTGTATGAACCGTCGCCGATCACCGTATGCCTGCCGGCAATCGTATTGAAATGGCTGAAACGAGCGCCGCTTATCCTATGGGTGGGGGACCCGTGGCCAGAGAGCCTTTCCGCCACGGGCGCAGTGCGATCGCCGCGCATCCTCAATTGGGTAACGAAACTGGTGCGCTTTATTTACCGCCAATGCGACCTCATTCTCGTGCAATCGGAAGCTTTCACTGCCTCGGTGATAGCGCGGGGCGCCGAACCGTTGCAGGTGGGTTATTTCCCCAACTGGGCCGAATCGCTGTATCAGGTGGTTACTCTCAGCGTGGATGCGCCGGAGCGGAAGCAAATGCCAGATGGCTTTCGGGTAATGTTTGCCGGAAATATCGGAGCTGCACAGTCGTTCGAAACCATTCTGGCGGCCGCGAAAAATCTGCTGCCCTACGCCGACATCCATTGGGTGATTCTGGGAGACGGTCACAGGAAAAATTGGGTTGAGGAGCAAGTTCATGTGCTGGGCCTGCAAGGCCAGGTTCACTTGCTCGGCCAGCGTCCGGTGGAAACCATGCCTCATTATTTTGCGCTCGCAGATGTAATGCTGGTAACCTTGCGCCGTGACCCGATTTTTGCCCTGACGCTTCCGAGCAAGCTGCAGTCGTATCTCGCCTGCGGCAGACCCATCATAAGCGCGGCGGGTAGAGAAACCGCCCGGGTAGTACTAGAATCCGGTGCCGGGTATGCTGTTGCACCGGAAAACCCTGATGCCCTGGCGGAGGCGGTGCTCAGGATGTCAAGCCTCACCGGACCGGAAAGAACGGCAATGGGAAGTCGTGGCAGAGTTTATTTTGAAGCCAACTTCAAGCGGGGGCGGCTGCTCGACCAGCTTGAACAATGGATGAAACAACTCGTGGAAGAAAAGTCATGCGCATCCTGATTGTCGGGGGCTCCGGCATGCTGGGCCACCAGTTGCTGAAGCAGCTCTACCTCGCCCACGACACCCGCGTTACCCTGCGCGGAAAGCTTGCTGACTACTCCGCATTCGGGCTATTTAACGCCAAGAATGCCTATCCAGGAATCGAATTAAGCTCCATAGGGTTGCTTGCCCAAGTGATGGAGGACTTCCGTCCCGAAGCTGTCATCAATGCGGCGGGTGTCCTCAAGCAAAGACTGGAGTCTGAAGATACCGTCTTAAGCCTGGAGATTAACACCATTCTGCCCCACAGGATCGCGCTTCTGTGCAATACATTCAGCGCCAGATTGATTCATATCAGCACAGATTGCGTTTTTTCAGGGACCAGAGGGAATTACAAGGAAACCGATCTTCCTGATGCGCACGATCCCTATGGCATGATCAAGCTTCTCGGCGAGGTAAACATGCCCGGATGTGTCACATTGAGGACATCCATTATCGGCAGGGAGCTTTTACGCAAGTGCGGTCTGCTGGAGTGGTTTCTGGCTCAGAGGGGCGTGGTTCATGGCTACAAAAACGCCATTTTCTCCGGCTTCACCACCATCGAATTGAGTCGAATTATTGAAATGCTGATAGCAAAATACCCCGGCGCATCGGGCATCTATCACGTGTCCAGCGAACCCATTAGCAAGTATGGCTTATTAACGCTTATCAAGCAGAAAATGCGCCTTCCTATAGAAATCATCCCGGATGAAGAGCCCAAGTATGACCGCAGACTCGATTCATCGAGATTCCGCTCGGAATTCAACTATGCTCCCCCGACCTGGGAAGCCATGATAGACGAATTAGTGAAAGACTTTTTGGAGACATCCAAGTGATATTTGAAGGGAAAACCATTCTGGTCACCGGCGGCACCGGCTCCATGGGGAAGACCTTTGTGCGCCGCGTGCTTTCCGGCGAACACGGCACGCCCAAAAAAGTGATCGTCTTTTCCAGGGACGAGGCCAAGCAGCACGAGATGCGAGTGTCGTATCTGCACAAAACCGTCACCACCGACGAGGTGATTTACAACAATTTTCTCAACGTGCTCGAATTCCGCATCGGCGATGTGCGCGGCTACGACGATGTTTGCTCGGCGGTGAAAAACGCTGACATCGTGGTCAACGCGGCGGCATTAAAGCAGGTTCCCACCTGTGAATATTTTCCCACCCAAGCCATCATGACCAATTGTATCGGCGCTTACAATATCGTCCGCGCCATTCAGGAAAACAGCTATCCGGTGCAGACTGTCATCGGCATCAGCACCGACAAGGCCTGCAAGCCGGTCAACGTGATGGGCATGACCAAGTCGCTGCAGGAACGTATTTTCATTTCGGCGAACATTCTAAACCCCAGTACACGCTTTATCTGCGTGCGCTACGGCAATGTGCTGTCATCCCGTGGTTCGGTAATTCCACTGTTTCATGATCAGATAAGAAACGGTGGGCCGGTCACGATTACTGCTCCCGAGATGACTCGCTTCCTGCTCAGCCTCTATCAAGCCGTAAATACGGTCTTTGCCGCATTACGGGAAGCAAAAAGAGGGGAAACTTATGTTCCCAATGCGCCTTCTGCAACGGTGATAAACATAGCCAAGGCGTTAATCGGTGACCGCGGCATCGATGTTAAGATAATCGGCGTACGCCCTGGCGAAAAAATGCACGAGATCATGGTTTCGGAAGAAGAGCTTCATCATTGCGTCAAACGCGGCGATTATTTCGCCATCCGGCCAATGCTTCCGGAGTTGGGCGACGGAGAAAAAGGGGTGGGCAATGCGCTTACTAAAGAGTTCAGTTCTGCAGATTCTGTGCTGGACTTCCGGGGCACACTGGAACTATTAAAAAAGCACAAGCTGATGGTCGAAGATAGAGATCTGACAACAGGCGAAGAGTTCTTGCGTTAAATGATTCGCCACGGCAGGAAATGCCTTCCGCCTTGATAACCGGGGCCACCGGTTTTATCGGCCAGGCAGCGTGCAAGCAATTGCTTGCCTGTGGCTGGGACGTAAAAGGGACAGTCCGCTCAGTCTCGCAAACTAAACCCGTCCTCCCGTCCGGGGTCATCGCCTGCAGTGTTGACTCGCTTGGACCCGGCACCGACTGGCGGGCGGCGTTACATGGCATAGACGTCATCGTTCACCTGGCGGCGCGCGTGCACATCATGAAGGAAATTGCTGAAGATTCCCTTATGGAATTCCGCCAGGTCAATACTCACGCAACCGAGCGGCTGGCGCGCATGGCATCGCAGACGGGCGTCAAGCGATTGGTTTTCTTAAGTACAGTGAAGGTCAACGGAGAAAAAACTGTCTTTCACCCCCACCCTCTCCCCCTTCGGCGTTACTCAGGGCAAGCTCCAGGGGAGAGGGAGCGCTTCTCCGAAACCGACGTTCCCAACCCGCAGGATGCTTATGCCGTGTCCAAATGGGAAGCGGAGCAGGCGTTGAAGCGCGTCGGTGATGAAACCGACCTGGAAGTGGTGATTCTGCGGGCACCGCTGGTTTACGGGCCGGGCGTAAAAGGCAATTTTCTGCGCCTGTTGCAGGCGGTAAAAAGCGGTATTCCGCTTCCGCTTGCTTCGGTAAACAACTCGCGGAGTCTTATCTTCGTCGAGAACCTGGTTGACGCCATAATGATCTGCGCGACTCATCCGCAAGCGGCAGGCAAAACTTATCTGCTTAGAGACAACGAGGACGTTTCGACTGCACAGCTTCTCAAGCGGCTGGCACGCGCCATGCACCGCCCGGCGCGGCTTTGGCCTTTTCCGCCCGCAGCGCTGCGCTTCGCCGCGCAATTGCTTGGTATGTCGGCCGAAGCGGAGCGGCTCCTTGACTCGCTGCAAGTCGAGGACTCAAAAATCCGCAAAGAGCTTGGCTGGAAACCATCTTTTTCGGTAGACGAGGGGCTCATGGAAACCGCAAAATGGTTTCTTTCTCAAGCGAAGATGAACGCACCTTGATTACGGATTTCCTATATTCCCATTACTGGGCGCCCCTTCTGTCGTTCGCAGCGGCATTTGTGGCGCTGCGGTGGCTGGTCAAGGGCGGTCTGTCGCGAATCGTGCTTGATCGTCCGAATCCTCGTTCGCTGCATACCGCGCCGGTGCCGCGCACCGGCGGCTTGGGATTGATGTTCGGCGTCTTCATTTCGTTTCTTCTGCTGTTGCCGCCATGGCCGCTCTGGATCGCGCTGGCCCTGTTACTCGCCATATCGTTGCTCGACGATATCTACGGCATCTCCCCGGTCTGGCGGCTGCCGGCGCATTTTCTGGCTGCGGCCATCGCCGCGATATTGTGGTCAAACGCGGGCGGCGTTCTGTTACTGCCGCTTTTCATTCTCGCCACGGCCTGGATGACCAACCTGTATAATTTCATGGATGGCTCGGACGGGCTCGCCGGGGGAATGGCGCTGTTCGGCTTTAGCTTTTACGGCATCGCCGCCTGGCAGACGGGCAGCGAGTCTTTCGCCGCTGTCAATTTCTCCGTGGCCGCTGCGGCACTTGCCTTTCTGTTATTCAATTTCTACCCGGCCAAAATCTTCTTGGGCGATGCCGGTTCCATACCACTGGGCTTTCTCGCGGCAACGCTGGGCCTCATGGGTTGGTCGCAAAACAACTGGCCGTTCTGGTTTCCACTATTGGTTTTTTCGCCTTTTATTGTTGATGCCAGCGTCACGTTGCTTAAGCGCGCGTTGAAGCGGGAAAAAATCTGGCAGGCGCATCGCGGGCATTATTACCAGCGGCTGGTGCAAATCGGCTGGGGGCATCGCAAAACCGCCTGGTTTGAGTATGCTCTGATGCTCGTTGCCGGTTTATCCGCCCTGTGGGCTATCGGCAAGGATGAGATCAGCCAAATTGTTTTGGTTGCCGGCTGGAGTGCGGCTTACACACTTGGCATGATTGTTTTCGACCGTTACTGGAAAAGACATTCCGGCAATTATGTTTCCGCCTAGGGTCAACCTCCGTGCTTGGCTTGCCTTTGGCCACGACCTGGTCGCGGTGGCTCTCGCGTGGTGTCTCGCCTACTGGCTGCGTTTCAACATGGATTTCGAGCATCCTCAACTGCGAAGCATGTGGCAGACGCTGCCATGGGTTGTGCTGTCGCAGGCGCTCATTTTTTTGTGGTTTGGCCTTTACCGGGGCATCTGGCGCTACGCCAGCCTACCCGATCTGAAACGCATCCTCCTTGCGGTTGCGTCGGCGGCAATGGCCGCTCCGCTCGTGCTCTTGATGCTGCGTATTCCGGCTTTGGTTCCGCGCTCGGTGCTGGTTCTGGATCCGATACTGCTTTTCCTCATCATGTGCGGCAGCCGCATTGCCTACCGGCTATGGAAAGAGCGTCGGCTGTACAGCGTCGCCAATCTGCAGGCGAAGCCGGTGATTGTGCTCGGTGCCGGCGATGCCGCAGCCAGCTTGGTCAAGGATCTTGCGCGCAGTCACGAGTGGCGTGTGGTGGGATTTCTCGATGATGGCCCGGAAAAACACGGAAGTCTTTTACACGGGGTAAGAGTACTGGGACAGATCAACGAGCTTGCCTCTCACTCACAAAACATGCAAATTCAGCACGCCATCATTGCCATGCCCTCGGCCTCTCACGCAGCGCGACGCCGGGCCATGAATGTCTGCGTGGAGGCGGGGGTGAAGGCCCTGACGGTGCCTTCGTTTGACGACCTGCTGAGCGGCAAGGTCACGGTATCGCAAATCCGCCACGTTGAGCTCGACGATTTACTCGGGCGTGACCCTGTTGTTCTGGATAGTGCCGGCCTGCAGGGGCTGTTTGCCGGGAAAACGATTTTGATCAGTGGCGCAGGGGGTTCGATCGGTTCCGAATTGTGCCGGCAGATTGCGCGCTTCAAGCCGCAGAGGCTTATTTTATTCGATCTTAACGAATACGCGCTTTACCGCATCGAGCAGGAATTTCAAAGCGATTTTCCGGATACTGCGGTGGCCTGTGTCATCGGTGATGTGAAGAACCGCTCGCGGGTAGACCAGGTGTTGGCGCAATATCGTCCTTCCATCGTGTTTCACGCCGCGGCCTACAAGCATGTGCCGTTGATGGAGGAGCAAAACGCCTGGGAAGCGGTGCTCAACAACGCGCTTGGCACTTATGTTCTGGCGCAGGCTGCGGTCGAGCACCGGATTGAAAAATTCGTGCTGGTTTCCACGGATAAAGCGGTCAATCCCACCAATGTCATGGGCGCGAGCAAGCGCCTTGCGGAAATGCTGTGCCAGGCCTTGCAGCAGTCATCGAGCACGCGTTTTGTGATGGTGCGCTTCGGTAATGTGCTGGGCAGCACCGGCAGCGTGATCCCGAAATTCCGCGAGCAGATCGAGAAAGGCGGGCCGGTGACCGTCACGCATCCGGAAATCATTCGCTACTTCATGTCCATTTCCGAAGCCGCGCAACTGGTGCTGCAGGCGGGCCTGATGGGAAAGGGCGGCGAAATTTTTGTCATGGACATGGGCGAACCGGTAAAAATCGCCGAACTCGCCAAAGATTTGATCCGTCTTTCCGGTTTCAGCGAAGACGAAATAAAAATCGTCTTTACCGGCTTGCGCCCCGGCGAAAAGCTCTACGAAGAACTGCTTGCCGACGATGAAAATACCCTGCCGACACACCACCCGAAACTTCGCATCGCTCTCGCCAGGCAAGTGAATGGGGAATGGCTCGCCGGAGTAACGTTATGGCTCGGCCAGAACACTACGCTTAAGGATGATCAGGTAAAACAGGATTTACTCAAGTGGGTGCCGGAATACAATACCGTACAAATTCATGCCTAGCGCCTTCGACAGGCCGCGCATCACCCCATTCTTGATTACCCGCCGGATATCAAGAGCGTCATCTACACCACCAACACCAATGATTCGGTGAACATGAGCCTGCACAAGGTCATGAATAACTGCGGCTCATCCCCAAGCAGCGAGACTTAGCTGAAATTCTTCTATCTGATCATCGGTACACAATCCAGGACGATGCCTATTTGAGGTTAGAAAGTGGGATTGAACCGGTTTACGGCCCAGCTCGAGAATCGGACACCTCTGCGTTAAACGAAAACTCGCTCAATAATTCCGCACACTTCATCCGCCAATAAGCATCACGTTAACAACGATTCACAAAATGGACTCAACCCTTTAAACTTTATTTTAACGACTAGCCAGTCATAATAATGATATTCTCATTTCTACGAAGCAAGCATTTCAATCAAGGAGAATACACAGGGTTGCCAACAACCCTCTGTCGATTTCCCACCATAGAGAAGCGCTTTCGACAACCGCTTTAACTTAGGTAAACGTTATAATCGTGAAAATAAGCTCAATCGTGAATCGTTCGATACCGATTATTTTATTTTCTTACCCTATCCTACTTCTCACTTTAAAAGGAGGGGTTAACGGATGTTTTTTTTTGCTGGTGATAATTTCTCTGTACTTTCTGGCTCAAACAAAAAAAGAACACGCCTATGAAACCTGGGATCGCAATGCTGTCGTTTACAGCGCAGCCATGGTCTCCCTCGTTTTGGCCGTTTTTTTCAGTCAAGCCTATCACGCAAAATTTACGCCACCACCTTACGATGCGCCCTCCAGATTTTTGCTTGCGATTCCAATTTATTTAGCGTTGCGGCGCACTCGAATTTCGGCAATAACGGTATTGCAATATGGTTTCCCCTTGGGGGCAATTGCCTCGACTCTGGTGATTTCACTCTATCCGAAAGGTTTGAGCGGTCGGCTGGGTTCGTACTTTTTAAATCCCATCCATTTTGGCGATTTATCGCTAATTCTCGGCTTTCTTTCGTTGTTTAGCGTTAACTGGGTGCGAAAAGATCCGGTTCCGGTTCTCATTTTGAAAGTTTCGGCATTGGCCGCCGGCATTTATTCCTCTATTCAGACAGGCTCTCGCGGCGGTTGGGTTGCGGTGCCGATATTAGCAATCATTTGGGCGCTATACCACAGCAAAGAGAAAACGTTGACCAGATCCACCTTGGTGATCGCGTTAATCGTGTCAGCGAGCTTCGTCAGTTATATACTCTTTGATGGAATTCATCACCGAATCGACGACATATACGGAGATATCGTCGCTTTTACCCAGGGGAATGAAGACACCGCAATTGGGATACGCTTCCAGCATTGGAAGGCCGCTATCTATTTGTTTACACGAAACCCGATATTCGGTGTAGGCCCTGATGGATTCAGCCAGATGATGGGGCCGTTGAGTCAAGCAGGTTTTATTACGAAGGAAGCGGCGTACCAAGGAATGGGGGAGGTGCATAATGAAATTCTTGCGGCCACAGTGAGGTTTGGACTTTTGGGGCTGGCATCAATCCTGTCCATTTACTTTGTGCCCTTCGCAATCTTTGTTCAGTCTTCTAAATCCGGCTCACGCCTGAAAAGAACTGCCGCGATGCTCGGGGTGTGCCTGGTGGTCGGATTTTTTATTTTTGGACTGACGGTTGAAATTTTCGACCTTAAGATGACCGCTGCATTTTACAGCCTGACGGTAGCAGCTCTGTTAGCTGCTGCTACAAATAGTGACAGCTCGGATGTCGTTGAAAACAGGCTGGTATAAATTCAGATCCCTGTCTTTTTAGCGGCAATAAGCACTCGTGTCCAGTATATATTCATTATTCGGAAATATTTCGACGGATGATAAATAGGGGGTGCTGCCAATGTTCAGCGTGTTAATTCCGACATGGAACAATTTGGCGTACTTAAAACTATGCGTTGAAAGCATAAGAAAATTTTCAAGCTATGACCACGAAATATTAATCCACGTTAATGATGGGTCTGACGGCACCCTAGAGTGGGTTCGATCGCAGGGTCTTAAACACAGCCATACAAAGAAAAATATCGGGGTCTGTCTTTCTGTAAATCATTTGGCGGCTCAGGCCAAGAATGACTGGATTGTTTACGTGAATGATGACATGGTCTGCTGCCCAGGGTGGGACACCGCATTTGTAAATGCCATTAAATCCTCGAAGACCGATCTGGCGCTGTTTTTTTCCGCCATGATTCAGCCGTATGACACTGGCCATCCTTGTGTCATTGTTCAAGACTTCGGGAGCACCCCGAGCGACTTCGATGAATTTAAGATGTTGGAGAATTACATGTCGGTTACGAAAACTGACGTTGAAGGTCAGGGTTCACAACCCACGCTTGTTCTTCGGAAGTGGTGGCATCTAGTAGGCGGATATAGCCTGGAATTCAGCCCCGGGATGAGTAGCGATGACGATCTTCTGATGAAATTTTGGGTGATAGGATGCCGGAACTTTCGAATGATCAGCTTAAGCAGGTTTTACCACTTTGGAAGCAAAAGTACCCACCGTATTCGGCGCAATCGTGGTGGACGTGCATTTGTTATGAAATGGGGTATTACTCAGCAGGAATTTCATAGTCGTTATCTTTCAAAGTCTGGGCAACTAGCCGCGGAAATGCTAGAAGCCAAACAGTCTATACAGCGGTTTCCGCACGCAACTCTACACGGAAAGTTAAAACGGGCCGCGTATGGAATTTTCGGTAACTATCCGCTTGGGGATCTGGAAGCGTGGGATACAGGGCCTGCGCAACATATTGCAGCTGATGATTCAGACGTATAGGGCCGCTGCGTGGCCGCAGCAAACCATTTACCGCGCCTGTCACCATACCTACGGTCTGCCGTCTGCGGAGACGGGAAAAACGTGCGGGACGGGATTTATGCAGGCGATCATTGCGCTGCACAACCAGGGGTATCCTCTCCCAAGGGAAGCCGGGTGAAACCTACGACATCGGCGAGGCGAGCGAAAAAACCGACCTGGAAGCAGTCAAAACCGTTTGCGGCATTCTCGACGAACTTCGCCCTCTCACTCATCACCCATCACTCCTCGCTGATAACGTTTGTCAAAGACCGTGCGGTGGTATCTCGGCAATGAGGAATGAGTCCCACTCTAAATACGGGCTCCCGCCCGCTCGCGGGCTAAATTAGAGGCGGGGCATGCTATTCAATTCGTACGAGTTCATTTTTGCCTTCTTCCCCGTTGTTTTTATCGGCTTCTTTCTGATTGCAAAGCACAACCAAACAGCCGCCGCGGGTTGGCTGGGATTGGCATCCCTGTTTTTCTACGGGTGGTGGAGTATAAAATGGCTGCCGCTTCTCGTCAGCTCCTTCTGTATCAACTATCTATTTGGACTGAAGCTCACACCATTAACCGACGGGGACGAGCGTACAAGAAAAATTACCCTTTATATCGCTCTCGCCGCAAATCTGGCTGTGCTGGGATTCTTTAAGTATGCGAATTTCTTTGTTGGCAATATCAATGTTGTTCTAGGCTTGTTTCAAGTTCGGCAGATGGATGCGCCGAACATTGTTCTGCCCATCGGCATTTCGTTCTTCACCTTCACCCAAATCGCCTTTCTCGTAGACTGCTGGCAGGGTAAGGTTAAAGAGCCCCGCTTCATTAACTATTTGCTGTTTGTCACTTACTTTCCGCATTTAATTGCAGGACCCGTTTTGCATCACAGCCAGATGATGCCGCAGTTCTCCAAGCCGGAGACCTATCGATTCAACTACGACAAGATTGCCATAGGCATTGCCATCTTTACGATGGGATTGGCAAAGAAACTGCTGATTGCCGATCCGCTGGGCGAGTACGCTGATGTAGTGTTTAAGAGCGTGAATGAAGGCAATGCCCCCATGTTTTTCATGGCGTGGCTTGGCGTATTGTCATACACGTTTCAGATCTACTTTGATTTCTCCGGCTATACTGACATGGCAATCGGGTTGTCGTTGTTCTTTGGCATTCACCTTCCCATCAACTTCAACTCGCCCTACAAAGCAACAAGCATTATTGACTTCTGGCGCCGCTGGCATATTTCTCTATCCATCTTTCTGCGAGACTACCTCTATTTTCCGTTGGGTGGCAATCGGCTGGGCAAGGCCAGGCGCTATATCAATATATTTATCACCATGTTGCTGGGCGGGCTCTGGCACGGGGCCAGCTGGACCTACGTGCTGTGGGGTGCCTTGCATGGTGTTTTTCTCATCATCAATCACGCCTGGCGCAAACTACTTGGTGAGACACATACCTACGGATGGATTGGCAAGGCGACCGGCTGGCTGCTTTCGTTCTTGTGCGTGTGCTTTGCATGGGTAATATTCAGGGCCGAAAGCCTATCTGTTGCAACCGCGATTTACAAGGGAATGCTAGGACTCAATGGCGTCTCTTTCCCGGTTTTCGAGGGAAATGAATTACCCTATCCCAAGTCGGCATTTTGGAAAATATTAATAATTTCAATTATTGTTTGTCTAGCATTTCCGCCCGCCGCCAAATGCGCGGAAAAGTATGTTCCAAAAATTAAATCTATAAATCGTTTTAATACAGTACAAATATTCGTTAGTTCTTTGCTCACGTCCGTACTTCTTGGTTATTGCATTTCGAAGGTGGGAAGACATAGCCCATTTTTATATTTTCAATTCTAGTAATGAATCATTCAAAAATTTGGGTAACAGTTTTCTTTTATTGTTTTTTTGTTATCTCGATCCTCCTGGTCGTTACCCTGTTCACCGCGAATTTCTACGGAGATTTGACCAGAATTGGAAGGTTATCTGAATACTATTTTGGCTGGAGGGCGAGCAAACCGTCAATTGACTCAACTCATCTCAAGTCCTCAAAATTTACAGATGCAAATATAATAGTGATAGGTGACAGTTTTTCGATTGGATTAATTTGGCAATCGGCTTTAATAGGAAATGGATTTTCAGTAAAAACTTTGAGTTGGAATGAGGTTGGTTTCATATGCTCCGATTTCGAGTCCGGGCTGAGAAAAAATGGTTTCAAGGGCAATACCGTGATAATTGAGAGCGTTGAGTGGGCGATAGACGGTAATTTAAACGAAAGCTTGGCTTGCAAAAAAACAAACCCGGCTATCAAAGATATTGAAAAAGAATCATCGCCTCCCGGCAGTTCGCCGCCCCAATTTGCTTTGAGCTGGAATGAAAAAATTACTACAGGATTATTTGTTTTAGCCAATACGCTGCTGGCAATCAAAAGCGAATCAGATTTAATATTTCACGATACAGGGCCTCACTATGTTGCGGTAAAATCCGTAACAAATGGATGCCGATATTTCAGTAATAGGTTTTGTAATAAATCACTTTTCATGAACAGAGATTTTGAACATCCTCGGCTCGGCAAAGATACAATTGTCAGTATTAGGAAAATCAATGAGGGAATTAAAAACCTGAATCTCATTTGGGTGGTAATTCCTGACAAATCCTCCGTATATTTTGAAACCGATGATTATTTTTGGAGAGAATTGGAGAAATACAAGTTAGGCCCAAACTTATTAAGCGTTTTCAAAAAAGACAAATCCATTATTTTAGATTTATATGCGCCCAACAATACGCACTTATCAACAGCAGGATATTTATTGCTCGGAAACGTGATTTCGAACGAAGTAAAGAAATCCCAATAAATCCGAGAAGTCCAGAGGTATACCATAGCCCGGCTCGGGAGCAAAATGCAGCATACGGACTGCTCCATGCCGGATTAAGGCCAGATCTGAAATTGTAAAATGAAACTATCAGCCATCATCATCACCAAGAACGAAGAACGCAATATAAACACCTGTCTGGAGTCTGTCGCGTGGGCAGGTGAAATCATCGTGGTGGACTCCGGCAGCACGGATAACACGGTCGCCATTTGCAAGGCATTGGGGGCAAAAGTTGTGACCATGGACTGGCCTGGCTTTGGGCCGCAGAAAAACCGCGCGCTTAGCCTCGCAACCGGCGACTGGGTGCTGTCGCTCGACGCAGATGAGCGTGTGTCCCCTGAATTGCGCAGCGAAATCCAATCGGCCATTGCCAATCCTGGAGAAGCTGTAGCGTTCTGCATGCCGCGGCTATCCGGCTACTGCGGCCGCTTCATGCGCCACGGAGGCTGGTGGCCTGATCTGGTCGTTCGGCTGTTCCGCCGCGGCAATGCCCGCTTCAGCGAAGCTCGCGTGCATGAGCAGGTGGTAGTGGAAGGCAGGATTGGACGTTTACGCTCACACCTGCTGCACGAGAGCTTCCACGACCCGGTGGAAGTGCTGGAGAAGGTCAATCGTTACTCCAGCGAGGGCGCGCGCATGCTAGCTGAACGCGGCCGCCGGGCGAGCCTGGCTAAAGCGATTGCGCATGGGCTTTGGGCCTTCATTCGAACCTATATTCTCAAGCGCGGCTTCCTCGATGGACGGGAGGGGTTCGCTATGGCGGTTTCCACGGCTGAAGTCTCATACTATCGTTACCTGAAACTGATGTACCTGACCAAGCCTGCCGATTAATGATGATCCTCGGCGCTGAATCCAGTTCACATTCAAATTGAAGGGGCTTCTGCGTCCTCAAAGTACTTATGACGTACACTCGGGCTAGCTACGCCCTGATCTTCATTAATTGGATGACTCCACATCTCGTGGTGAAGGCAGTCCATACAGCCAGAGCAATGGCGTCGGATCCGGCACTGCTCCGCATCATTATTATCGACAATCATTCGGGCGATGATTCCCTCGATGTTTTCGCCCGTGAGCTGCCGGATGCCGAAGTCATCCCGATGCCGGCCAACCTCGGGTTTGCCAAGGCTGCCAATGCAGGTTTGGCACGCGTAAAAGAACCCTATGCGTTCGTACTGAACTCCGATATACAGTTCCTCAATAATGCCGTTGAACTGCTGGCCCAAGCCCTGGAGTCCGACCCCAAGGCAGTGCTGGCTTCGCCGAAGCTGTTGCGCCCCGATAACTCGGTACAAGCCAGCGCTGTCCCCGAGCCCAAAATCGTATGGGAGTTGGTGAATCGCAGCCTGCCACGGCGTATGATGAAGCTGAGCAATGACCGAGTCAGTGTGGTTCCGAGTGTGGTTGGCGCCTGCATGGCTGTGCACATGGAAAGGGCTCGGCAGGTCGGCTTCATGGACGAGCGATTCTTCTTCTTCTTCGAAGAGACCGATTGGTGCAAGCGGATCTCCGATAGCGGTTGTCACGTCCTGTATGTGCCCGCTGCTGAGGTGATGCACATGCAAGGCAAGAGTGCCAACCGCCGGCCCGTCCGCTCCCGCATCCAGTTCTACCTTTCACGCTACAAATACTTTCACAAGCACAACGGCGCTTGGGGGGTGGCAATCCTGTTCTTGGGACTGTGGTGCAGGCTCAGCCTCAGCGTGTTGCTGGGAGCTTTGCAAGTACTGTTCAGTGCCGGCAGCCCGAAAGCACTGGAGTGCATGAAAATCTATGTCGTGCTGTGGTGCTGGCACCTGTTGTTGTGCAGGCCGCGCTGGGGTTTCGAATGAGCCTGACCCCGGCAGCGTACGGTGTACCGCTATGCGTATGAACGTGTCTGAGAGCGTGCTCGTCGTCGTCACGCAACGTATCGGCGACGTGCTGCTCGCCACTCCGCTGATCCGGACGCTCAAGCGCGCCTGGCCGCAAGCGCAAATCGACGCGCTGGTGTTCGAGAGCACCAAAGGCATACTTGCCGCCAACCCCGACCTGCACGAAGTCATCACCATTCCCGAGCGGCCGACGTTTGGTGAGCATGCGCGACTCTATCAGCGCATCTGGCGAGCCTATGACTTTGCGATATCAACGATGGCTGGTGACCGCCCCACGCTCTACGCGTGGGCTGCGGGACGCCGGAGCGTGGGGGTGTTGCTCCCGGACCGGAAGAGCCGCTGGAAACGTCGCCTGCTCTCGCGCTGGGTGGAGTTTGACAATCTCAATACCCATACGGTTTTGATGAACCTCAAGCTCGCCGAGCTTCTTAATATACCCAAACATTACGAAGTAGTCGTGTCATGGGGCGCTGCTGCCGCAGCGCATGTTGATGCGCTATTATTGCGTGTGGCGCCAAGACAACGTTTGGCGGTTTTGCATCTCTACCCGAAATTCAATTACAAGATGTGGCACGCGCAAGGGTGGAGCAAGCTCGCGCATTGGCTGGCCCAGCAAGGCTTGCGGATTGTGCTTTCGGGAGGCGATGTTCCCAAGGAACTGGAATACGTGGGAAAAATTTTGCCGCTGTTGCCGCAAGATACGCTCAATCTGGCCGGTCAATTAAATTTGGAACAATCCGTTTATTTGCTGAGCCGCGCGGCGATTTATATCGGTCCCGATACCACGCTGACCCATGCCGCGGCGGCGCTCGGCGTTCCGACCGTGGCGCTCTACGGACCATCCAACCCAGTGAAATGGGGTCCTTGGCCCAAAAATCATCGCGAAGAGCGGAATCCGTGGAAGCGGCTGGGCAGTCAGCGCGCAGGCAATGTGATGCTGATACAAGGACAAGGCGCCTGCGTGCCGTGCCTGCTTGAAGGCTGCGAACGAAACATTGCCAGCTTCAGCGATTGCCTGCAGCAGCTTCCCGCAGCGAAAGTCATCGCCGCTGCCGCGGCGTTATTAAACACTGAACCTGAATCAGCTCCACGCACAAAGCTCGGGTAGAAAAATGTCGCTCCGTTTTAATTTCCGCTTGATAGGAAGAAGACCCAGGGTTCGCAGCCGCCGGTCGGACAATCCACGAACCGTCCCAAGTAGAGAACTATGAGCACCGAAAAAATCTACCGGGCTGTTTTGAGAGTAGCCGCCTCCAGACTGAGCTCTGCCGCTAGTAGCGGGCAGCTTTCGATTCTGGACATCGGCGCCGGCGAGGGCCGGTTGCTGGAGAAACTGATGCAGGTCTTTCCTAAAACCGTCTGCGCCCGCGCCTGCGACTTTCATACGGAGCGTTTTGAACTCGGTTCGGTGCCGATTGCGCGAGTGGACCTGAACCACGAGGCTTTGCCATACAAAAGTGGTGCTTTCGATCTCGTGACCTGCTCAGAGGTCATAGAGCACTTGGAGAATTATTACGCCCTACTGCATGAGGCGTACCGGGTACTTAAGCACGGCGGGCTTCTGGTGCTAACCACCCCCAACGTGCTCAATATGAAATCGAGGCTACGCTACTTCGGCTCCGGTT
This sequence comes from Gammaproteobacteria bacterium, assembly GCA_041495205.1. GTDB lineage: Bacteria > Pseudomonadota > Gammaproteobacteria > Burkholderiales > JAHFRG01 > JAHFRG01. The sequence goes on along the minus strand of JBGQCF010000001.1, from coordinate 57,773 downwards.
TCGCCAATCTGTTTGGGCCGCTGCCCATCCGCAACGACGAGCGTTACTCTACCAATGGGCACATCAACCCGATCCCCTATTTTTATCTCGCTCGCGCGCTCGCCGAGGCGGGCTTCTCTGGCATCCAACTGGACATCGACAAGCTTCAGAAGACCTCGCTTGCGCTACTCGCGTTCCTTTATCCGATATGGTGGCTCGCCTGGGAAAGCTTTCTTGGTCGAGAGCGTCGCAAGTACCGCACCTTAAGCCCAGAGAACGAACCCTACGTGAAGGCCCACGGGGCGGGGAAGTTGCTCACGGGCCGGACAATAGTCGTATCCGCCGTAAAAGGTCAACCAGAAAAGTGACAGCACATCAGCCTTCTATTCGGGTCCAATTTAACACATTCATTAATTGAATCGGGGTAGAGATGCAAGTTGCTTATAATAGTGGGCCCAAAATCCGTAGCGAGCCTAGTCCCGCCTGTTTTATATGTGGGCTAGGTGGTGAAATGCTTTACGAGGGCCTTAGGGATTATCTGGCAGGCACACAAGGTGAGTGGAATATCAGGAAGTGCGTAAACCAGAATTGTTCTTTGCTTTGGCTTGACCCCGAGCCTTTAGAAGCAGACATGAGAAAAGCATATGAGGGCTACCATACACACACTGCTTCTCGCTCGCATAACTTAACAGAGTTATGGTTCAGTATTTTAAATCTGATATGCAAACTAATTAGCAGGACCATTGGCTTGATTAGCGGTCTCGGTGCACAAAGGCGCAAGCTCAAGAGAATGTACATAGGCACTGAAAAGCCGGGGAAATTGCTTGAGGTTGGTTGCGGTGGAGGGCGTTTTCTAAATAGGATGCGTAAAGCAGGTTGGGCAGTGGAAGGCGTTGAATTTGACCCAAAGGCCACTGCTCGGGTTCGAGAAAGATTTGGGATAAATATTCGTACCGGCAATTTGGCCGATATGCATTATCCCGACGAGATTTTCGATGTGGTGACAATGAGTCAGGTTATAGAACATATCCATGATCCGATAGCTCTACTGTGTGAATGCTGGCGTGTACTTAGGTCGGGCGGTCGCTTAATTATCACTACTCCTAACGCACTAAGCCTAGCGCATCGTAATTATGGACGATACTGGCGTGGGCTTGAACCCCCTAGGCATATTCATATATTTTCGCCAGCAGCACTCAAAAAATGCGCTCAGATTTCTGGATTCGGGGAGATACAGGTTGGCACCTCATCTGCAGAATCTACAGGAATATATCGGACAAGCGATGAAATTAAAGAAATGGAAGATTCAGAACAACGCAAAAAGTCAACGTCGATAAGGATTTTAAAGTCATGGCTAATGCAACATTACGAGTTCTACAAGTCGAAAGAAAATCCCGAGTTGGGTCAAGACATAGTCCTAATCGCAAAAAAACTTGACAAGACCTGAACTGCTGAGCTCCCCAGTTCGAGTAACATACATGGAAATCCAAAAACAGGGGATAGGCTCGCGCATTTGGCGTATATTTTCCATTCCAGCTTCCTGCAAGGAGAACAAGAACATGGCGGTTGCCCTTTATGCCCGCGTATCCACAACGAAGCAGGCTGAGAAAGACCGGTCCATTCCCGATCAACTCAAGCAGATGCGGGAGTGGTGCAAAGCTCAAGGTTTGGTGGTTGCCGCGGAGTATGTCGAGCTGGGCGCACAATCTGCAAGCTCGTAGACAAGAACTTTTACCTGATGGCTCCGCGCTGAAAGCGGAAACTATTGTTGGGTGCGATTGTTCACAGCCGGCGCGAACTGCATCTGGTAGAGCCTGGCATAAACTCCGTTTCTCGCCAAAAGCTCCTGATGCGTGCCGATTTCGGCGATGCCGCCGTCAGCTAGCACCACGATGCGGTCGGCGTGTTCGATGGTGGAAAGACGATGCGCAATCACGATAGTGGTGCGTCCCTGCATCAGCGTCTCCAGCGCCGCCTGTACATGCCGTTCGGATTCGGTATCCAGCGCCGAAGTCGCTTCGTCCAATATCAGCACTGGCGCATTCTTCAGCATGGCACGCGCGATCGCCAGGCGTTGGCGCTGGCCGCCGGAAAGCTTGACGCCGTTTTCACCCACCAGCGTATCGAGCCTCTGCGGCATGGCTTGGATGAATTCCATCGCGTGCGCGGCTCCTGCCGCCTTGATGATGTCCTCGCGCGACGCACCGCTCATCGCGCCATAGGCGATGTTCGCCGCGACCGTATCGTTGAACAGCACCACGTCCTGGCTTACCAGCGCGAGGTTGGCGCGCAAGCTCGACAGCGTGAGTGTCTCCAAGTCGTGGCCGTCAAGCAGAATGCGTCCCTGGGTCGGATGGTGGAAACGTGGCACGAGATTGACGAGCGTGGTCTTGCCGCTGCCTGAGGCGCCGACCAGGGCCAGAGTCTCACCCGGCTTGATTGAGAATGAAATGTCCTTGAGCGCGATGCGGCCCGCGCCGACGTAGCCAAAGCTCACGCCTTCGAAACGGATTTCACCCCTAGCGCGCCCTAGCGCCGCCTTGCCCTGGTCGACCTCCGCATCCTGGTCCAATAGACCAAACACTGATTCCGCTGCCGCGAGCCCGCGCTGCAAATATTCATTCACTCCGGTCAGGCGCTTCAGGGGCGCAATCAGCATGAGCATGGCGATGATGAACGATACGAAACCGCCCACCGTGGTCTCGTCCGAACCGGACTGCTGTGTGGCCCAATATACAATGACAGCGAGACCAAGCGCCGCCACCAATTGCACGAATGGCCAGCTCGCCGCGGCCGCCGCCGCGAATTTCATTTCAAAGCGCCGCACGCGGTTGGCGAGGTCGTGGAAGCGCCGCGTTTCGTATTCCTGCCCGCCGAACACTTTCACTACCTTGTGGCACTCGGTCGCCTCCTGCAATACCTGGGTGACATCGCCCATCGCCTGCTGCACTTCGTGTCCCATGCGCCGCAGACGCCGGCTGATGACGCGGATGATGAGCATGATGGGCGGCCCCATGACCAGCGCAACCAGGGACAGCTTCCAGTTGAGATAGAACATCCAGCCCAGCAGGCCGAGAATGGTGAGGCCGTCCCTGATGAGGACGGTCACCACGTTGGTCGCGGCCGACGTGACCTGGCCCGCGTCAAACGTGAGCTTGGAAATCAGGTTGCCGCTGGTGTTGTTCTCGTAGTATCCGGTCGGCAGCTGCACCAGCTTGCGGAACATCGCTTCGCGCAGGTCCAGCACGAGCTTGTTGCCGACCCAGTTCGAGCTGTAGCCGGAAACAAAGGTCGCCACGCCATGCGCCAGCATGAGCACCACCACCAGCACCGGGATCAACTGAATCCACGTCGGATCCTTGTTGACGAAGCTGCCGTCAAGCATCGGTTTCATCAGAATCGGCACGGCAGGCTGGGTAATCGCCACCACGATCATGCCGGCGATGGCGGCGAGGGATGCGTGCCAGTACGGCGCGACATAGCGCAAAAGGCGCGCGTACATTTGCGTGCTCGTCATGGTCATGGCGCGAACAATAGCAGAGTTTCGTTGAAAATAAAAAGCGGCGTGCCGAAGCCTGGCGCGCCGCTTTCATTCGCAGCCGTGCCGGATGGTGCGAACTCGGTCTTATTCTCCGCGTTGAGGCCGCGGCTCGTATTTCAGTGCGAAGAAGACATTGCTGCCCGGCGTATTAAAATTTTGGACAAGCTCGTAACTCCGGTTAAAGACGTTATTCCAGCGCATGCTTACCGACCAATCCCGGGCCAACATGTAACCCGCCGTGAGGTTGAAAAGCGCGTAGCCGTGCAGGCGCGTTGTCGGATCTTCATCCGCCGAATCAAAACGCGCGCCACTCGCCACCACTTCGGCGCCATATCGCCATGAGCCTAAGCTCCGGTTCACTGCAAACGTGCCGTGCTCCTTCGCCCTGCGCTGCAAGAGCTGCCTGGTGAGGGAATTCACCGGATCCTGGTAGGTGAATTGCCCATTCACCCGGAATCCGGCAAAGCTTCCCCGATACGAAAGCTCGACGCCGTTGATGCGTGCTTGGTTGATGTTCTGTGGCGTGAACGTATTGTCAAGGGCAATCAGGTCGGTGATGCGGTTGTCAAAATAGGTAAGACTGAAATGATGTTCGCCCACCCCCACGTCCAGGCCCGTTTCATAGCTGCGCGAACGTTCAGGCTGCAGGTTCGGGTTGCTGAAGCCGGGAAAATAAAGATCGTTAAACGTCGGTGCTTTGAACGCCGTGCCGGCACTCGCTCTGAACCTGAGGTAGGGGTTCAAGCGATAACCATAGCCCGCTGAACCGGTAGTCCGGTTACCGAACTGACTGTTGTCGTCGTTGCGCACGTTGAGCTGGACGCCGTGTGGCCCGAACTCACCGACGTAGCCGCCAAACATCGAGCGCACATCGCGTTGGGTGCCCGTATAAGGTGTATCGCTCGCAACCTCTTGGTCCAGATATTCGAAACCGGCAATCAGCGAACCGCCACCCAGCTTAAAATCGTTCTGCCAGCTGAGTTGCGGTTGGGTGGTGCGGAAAAAACCCGGGAATGCGCCGCTGATGTCCAGATTGTCGCGTCCCAGACCGAAACGCAGCATGCTTTGCCAGGTCGCGGTGAACTGGTCGCGGCTGTACACGGAAAACGCGCTTAGAGTTTGCCGGTTGATGTCATCGGTAAACGGGCCGGAGTCAAATCGGGTGATCCCGTAACTTTGAAACGCGGTCAACCCGATTTCGTGGTCGGAAGTAAAATGTTGCGCGAGTTTCAGCGAATAGTTGGTGTTGTGGTAGTCGTCCCGGTCGGGGTTGTGACTCTGAAAGGCGGCGGGTGGCTTCGTGGCGTCGAAACCTTTGCTGATCAAATAGCCCGCATTAAAGCTGAAATCGGTATCGTGGAACCGTTCGTTGATTCCGCCACTCACCGTGCGGGTATCAAAAGTCCCGTAGCCGACCGATGCGCTGACGCCCGGAGTGTATCGGCTGCTTTTGGTGAAGACCTGCACCACGCCCCCTACGGCGTCCGCTCCGTAAAGGCTGCTTAAAGGCCCCGGCACAATTTCGATGCGCTCGATCTGGTTGAGGGGAATGTTTTCAAATGCCGTGGTGCCGGTTGTGGCCGAATCCACACGCAGTCCGTCGATCAACACCAAGGTGTGATCGCTGTTTGCGCCACGGATGAACACGCTGCTGGGCTGCCCGAAGCCGCCGGTGCTTGCGACTTCCACTCCACCGAGCGATTGCAGCACTTCGACCAGTGTTTCCTGCCCGCTTTTTGCGATATCGTCAGCGGTAATCAGCGTCGTAGGCTGGATCGTGTTTTCCAGCTTTTCCGGCACCCGCTTGGCCGTCACCACCACCTCTTCCGCTGACAGCGAAACTCCGTCTTCAGCATAAGTGTTGCTCACCAACGGAATAAACAACAAACTCCATTTGTAAAAATTTTTCATGTGCATTTCCCAAAAAACATGCCCACCGCATGCGTGATTGATGAACAAGGAAATACACCGGGAGTACGTGGCTTAAGTATCAGGATGGGACCAGATACCGCCTCCCGCGGTACTTCCAAACCGCGTTTCCAGGCCGATATCCGGGCTCGCGAGATTAAGCGTATCGCCTTCCCATGAGTAACTCACAGTGGCTTGCTGATACGCCAGAATCGCTTACCGTTGCGGGGGCAGCACAGGTATTGCGTTAAAAAAACGCGCACCTGTTTCCCGTTTAACCCAAACTGAAGAAATCAGCTCAGGCACCTGCAAACGAACTCCTACATCAAGTCACGACTTGGCTTGAAAAAACAAACCAAGCTGCGACTTAAGGCATAGTTTACACAAGAAACACTTGCCTAATGTAAGTAAATACCCGCTTCCATAATTCTCCTCGCCCCTTAATGACCACAGAACAGTGAAAACAAATATCTGGAGTCAGGCGGGGCACTGGTATCAAAATACATTCAAAAAATACCGTTAGCAGTTGACTCTTCAGGATTTTTCAACCTATAGTGTATTTATGGAAACGGAACTCAAGTCGCTCGAAGAAAAAATCAATCAGTTTGTGCAGGTCTGCCAGCACCTGCGCGCCGATAACCATTATTTGCGTCAGCAACTTGCCACTTCTGTCAATGAAAACAAGCAGCTGGCTGTAAAAATTGATAGCGCGAAAAAACGTCTTGAAGCCTTGTTAAAGCATATTCCCGAGCATGAAAAATGAGCGCTGAAGGCAAAGGCCTGGATATCAGCGTCATGGGCCGCAAATTCCGCGTAGCTTGCGCGGAAAACGAGCAGAAACAGCTGCTCGAGGCGGTGACCTACCTGGACAAGAAAATGCGCGAAATCCGCGACCAGGGAAAAGTGGTAGGGCTTGAGCGCATCGCCATCATGGCCGCGCTCAATATCACTTATGAACTTTTCTCGACGTGCGTTGCGGACGGTTTTGACATCGCGGAATTCAAGCGTAGAATGGTTAGCATGCAGGCAACGCTTGAGCAAGCGATGTCGGAGCAGGAAAAACTCCTTTAGCTTATCGAGCCCGCCTGCAACCGGGTTGTCCCCTGCGGTGTTTGTCCGGGCTAAAATTCTTTTGAACCAATATTTTCGCCTGGGTCGCTAGCCTGAAGAGCGCTGTTGTGCGAGTCCGACGCGGAAGCGCCTGATGTGCTCGGTGAGCGAACCACCTTGAACCTAAGGTTCAAGATGTCGGCCTTGACGGCATTTGCGGGGGGCTTTATCTCATGATGCGGCTATGCCGCATTTTTTATGCCCTGTGAACCTCTGATTAAGTCCCATGCGTTACTGGCTGATGAAATCAGAACCGTCTGGATTCAGCATAGACGACCTCGCCGCCGCTCCCGGCAAAACCACCGCTTGGTCCGGCGTGCGCAACTACCAGGCGCGTAATTTCATGCGTGACCAGATGCGAGTCGGTGACAAGGCTTTTTTTTATCATTCAAGCTGCAAAGATCCGGGAATTGCAGGAATAGCCGAAGTGTGCAAGCTCGCTTATCCGGATGCAACCCAATATGACCGCAAGAGCAAGTATTACGATCCCAAGGCCACTGCACAGAACCCGCGCTGGTTTAACGTGGATGTGAAGCTGGTGCGGAAAACGCGTTTCCTCAGCATCAAGGAACTGCGAAGCCGCCGCGAGCTCGCCAACATGCGAGTATTGCAAAAAGGCTCCCGCCTATCCATCACACCAGTGGACCCGACGGAGTGGGAGTTCATCACCGGGGTCCTTCTGAAGTGAGCGCGCCGATTCACGCCTGCCATAATGCAATAGGCTGACGATGGAATGGGTGGCGGCTTATCTTGCGGTCGGTGCTCTTGCGGGTTTTCTCGCCGGGCTGCTGGGCGTTGGCGGTGGGCTTATCATTGTTCCCTCACTTACCGTTCTCTTTAGCTCGCAGCAATTTCCGCAAACTCATCTGCTGCATCTTGCGCTTGGCACCTCGCTAGCGAGCATCATATTTACTTCAATGTCCAGCCTGCGCACACACCACGCGCACGGCGCAGTGAACTGGCGTTTCGTGCGCGACATTACACCGGGCATCGCCATTGGCACGCTCCTTGGCGCGGGGCTCGCTGCGCAGCTTTCCAGTTCGACCCTGGCGTTGTTTTTTGCGATGTTCGTCTATTACGCTGCCACTCAGATTCTGCTCGACATTAAACCCAAGCCCTCGCGGCAGTTGCCTGGGAAAGTCGGCACGTTCATTGTGGGAAGCATCATCGGCATCATTTTCAGCTTGGTGGCAGGCGGCGGCGCGATAATGACTGTGCCATTCATGCTTTACTGCAATATAAAAACTCATGATGCCATCGGCACCTCGGCGGCAATCGGTTTCCCCATTGCCGTCTTCGGCACTGCGGGCTACATTTTTACTGGATTGACCCAGGAGAACCTGCCCCCGCTGAGCCTGGGCTTTGTTTACCTGCCCGCGCTGCTGTGGCTGGCTGTGGCGAGTGTGCTAACTGCGCCGCTGGGGGCCAAGCTCGCGCATCGTTTACCGGTTGCGCGGCTTAAAAAAATCATGGCCGTTTTGCTTTACCTCATCGCGACCAAAATGCTGGTGGGGCTGCTTTAGAAACCCTCTTTGGAAACCGCCGCTTTGGCCAAGCGGTCGCGCACCGCATCCCATTCTTCTGGTACTTGTTCAACCAGAATCACATCGCACCCCGATTGATCAAGGCGGCGCAAATTGGCGTAAAGCTCGCGCGCATAGCCGGCCTCCTGTGAAGGCGCTGCAAACCAGGCAATACGCGCATTGGCAATCGGCGCATGATGGTATGCAAGAACCGCTGCGCGTTTGCCTTGTGCGCTGAGGCGATAGGCCGTCTCTGCCAAAACTTTGCCCGAAACCACGTGCAAGGGGGTCTGCGGCGCATAATGGACAGCCAGCATCCCCGGCGCGCGCGCTGACGAGGGCCCGGGTCGTACTAAAGGTTCTCCTAAAACTTCTTCAATCTCTGCAGCCGAAATCTTTCCAGGCCGCAGCAGGGTGGGTCGGTTGCCGGATAAATCAACTATGGTGGACTCTATGCCAATGTCGCAGGAACCGCCGTCCAATACCATATCCACCCGATCTCCCAGTTCTGCGCGCACATGCTCGGCAGTGGTCGGGCTGATGCGGCCAAAGCGGTTAGCTGAAGGTGCAGCGATTCCGCTGCCAAATGCTTGAAGCAGGGCATGCGCGACAGGATGTGCAGGCACACGCAGGCCCACCGTGTCCTGGCCGCCGGTAAGCGCATCTGGGACGTTTTCCGCACGGTGCAAAATCAACGTGAGGGGACCGGGCCAGAACCGTTCGCCCAAGCGGTGGGCTGCCATGGGAATGTCTCTTACCCAATGCGCGAGATGCGAAGCATCGGCAAGATGGACGATGAGCGGATGATTTTGCGGTCTGCCTTTGGCGGCGAATATTTTTTTGACCGCGTCAGGATTCGAAGCATCTGCACCGAGACCGTAAACCGTTTCAGTGGGAAACGCGACCAGTCCGCCCGCGCGTAGAATGGCTACGGCTTTTTCAATCTCATTGTTGGGCATTTGATTTAACCGCGGAGAGAAACATTAATTCACAGGATTTAAACTTGTTAATCCCGCGAAATCCTATAAATCCTGTCCATTTGGTTTCGCTCTTCTCTGCGCCTCTGCGGTTGAATAGATTTAATTGCCGGCAAGCAAACGAAGCGCCTGGCGGTATTTTTCCGCGGTTTTCTCCAGCACGTCTGCAGGAAGCTGCGGCGCCGGCGGCGTTTTGTTCCAGTGCTGAGCTTCCAGCCAGTCGCGTACGAATTGCTTGTCAAAACTTGGCGGACTCATCCCGGTTTGGTATTGGTCGGCCGGCCAGAAACGCGAAGAGTCCGGAGTCAGTACTTCGTCAATCAAATAGAGTTTTCCGGTATCGTCCAGGCCGAACTCAAACTTGGTGTCAGCGATGATAATGCCTTTTTTCGCAGCGTATTCTGCAGCGTCGGAATAGAGCCGGATGGATGTGTCGCGCACATTCGCCGCGGTCTCTTTCCCCAAAAGCTTTTCCGCATCGGCAAAAGAGATGTTTTCGTCGTGTGTTCCCGCTGGCGCTTTGGTGGAAGGGGTGAAAATCGGTTGTGGCAGCTTTTGTGCTTCCTTTAGCCCTAAGGGGAGAGATATGCCGCAAACTTTGCCGGTCTTCAGATATTCTTTCCAGCCGGAGCCGGCGATATAGCCGCGCACAATGGCTTCAACCGGCAAAGGCTTCAAACGCCGCACCACAAAAGCGCGCCCTGCGATCTGCTCCCGATCACTGTCTTTCTTCACCACCGATTCAGGAGCAATTCCTGTGAGATGATTGGGAATGACATGACCGAGCTTCTGAAACCAGAAATTGGAAAGGGCAGTGAGCACTTTGCCTTTGCCTGGTATCGGCGTCGGCAAAATTACATCAAATGCGGAGAGGCGGTCGGTCTGGACGATCAAAAGCTTGTCGTCATCCAACGCATAAATGTCGCGCACTTTGCCACGGTGTTGTAAAGGGATGCCGCTAAGGTTGGATTGGAACAATAAAGTATCCGAGCGGGTCATTTTCTTGAGCGGCATTAACGGGCTTCAAGAAAGCTTGGATACGCTTGCCATTTTTACCGCTTCGGCTTGTGTTTTGCGGAAATTCTGCAATTGTTTTGCCAGCTTTGAGTCATGCAACGCGAACAGGGCGATGGCGAAAAGCCCGGCGTTGGCTGCTCCAGACTCGCCGATGGCAAAAGTTGCGACCGGCACGCCCTTGGGCATCTGCACGATGGAAAGTAGCGAATCCAGACCTTGCAGGTGTTTCGACGGCATGGGCACGCCCAAAACCGGCAAACTGGTTTTGGCGGCAATGACGCCCGCAAGATGCGCTGCGCCTCCGGCTCCGGCAATGAAGCACTTGATGCCCCCCGCAGCAGCGCTTTTGACATATTCATCCAGCATGTCGGGGGAGCGGTGAGCGGAAATTACCCGCACTTCGTAGGGAACGCCAAAATCCTCGAGCTGCTTTGCCGCGTGCTGCATCACTTCCCAGTCGCTTTTGCTTCCCATCAGCACACTTACCAGCGTTTTTTTGGTCATTATTTCTCCGTGTCGTGGCTGCTGTGCAAACTGTAAATTTTACACTATCACCGAGGGCTTCACTTCATTTCACCGCACCCGGTTTCACGCCGGCTTTTTCGTCAGGCACGCCTTCCTTGAATACGCGGCTTGCCAGAATATCTTCGGCTTCGATGGTTACAAGGTCTTTCTTGGTGAGCTTCGCCGGATTGCGCGCGAACAGGCGGTTTGCCTGGCGCAGCCGCGCGCGGTCAAGCGCATTCCTCATGCTGCGCGCGTTCGCAAAATGGGGCATCTGCATGCGTCTCAGGATGTAATCCTGAAATGCTTTTTCCGCATGCGCACTGAGATGGTATTGCTGCCGCTCGAGCATCAGCTTCGTGATAGAGATCAGCTCTTGCGGCGAGTAATCGGGGAAATCCAGATGGTGCGCAATCCGCGAAGACATGCCTGGATTGCTCCGGAAAAATTCTTCCATGCGGTCTTTGTAGCCGGCGAGTATCACTACCAAGTCTTCACGCTGGTTCTCCATAACCTGAAGCAAAATTTCGATTGCCTCCTGGCCGTAGTCACGCTCGTTTTCCGCACGGTACAGGTAATACGCCTCGTCTATGAACAATACCCCGCCCATGGCTTTTTTCAGCACTTCCCTGGTCTTGGGCGCGGTATGCCCGATGTATTGCCCCACCAGATCATCGCGCGTGACCGCAACCAGATGGCCTTTGCGCACGTAACCCAAGCGGTGGAGGATCTCCGCCATGCGCATCGCCACCGTGGTCTTGCCGGTGCCGGAATTGCCGGTGAACGACATGTGCAGGGAGGGCGCTCCCGAGGTCAAACCCAGCCCCTTGCGTAACCGGTCAACCAAGAGGAGCGCCGCGATCTCGCGGATGCGGGTTTTTACCGGTTTAAGGCCAATCAACTCGCGGTCGAGTTGGTCGAGGACTTCCTGGATGCGTGAATCGCGAAACGCTCCTTCCAGATCTACCGGCGTATCGTCAGGCAGATTCTGCGGGACGACGGGATCCGGATTCATTTATAGCGCTCGCCCTTGGGTTTCTCGGTGGCGTAGCTGTGCACCGTGTAGCGAATGCTGCGACCCGGACCTTCCTGGCGCAGTACCTGGAAGCCCGGCTCGTGCTTGGGGCGATTGACGATGAAGGACAGGCGCACGGTTTCCCAGCCGCGCGTCGAGTCGAACCCGTTTACCCGCACGTAGTGATTGGGATAGGCTTTGCGGCATTGATTGATCTCGTGCATGATGCCCGCCGCGTCTTTCATATCAAACATCGGCATTCCCCACATTTCCCAATAGATGTTGCGCGGGTGCGGGTCGTCGGTGAATTCGACGCTCACCGCCCAGTTGTTTTTGAGGCAATACTCGACTTGCGCGCGGATTTCGTCTTCGGAAAAATCCGGCAGGAAAGAAAAAGTGCCTTGGGTGACTCTCATGATCGGCTCCCCTTAAACGCTCAGCGTGGGTGTGGGCATAAAGTCGGCGGTATCGGTGGAAGCGTAGTCGAATGTGATGTCTTTCCACACCTCTAGCGCGGCTTTCAGCGGCGCGCACGATTTCGCCGCCTTTTCCAGAATTTGCGCACCCTCGTTCCAGATGTCCTTGCCTTCGTTGCGCGCTTGGATTATCGCTTCCAGCGCCACACGGTTGGCAGTCGCGCCCGCCTGGACACCCATTGGATGGCCGATGGTGCCGCCGCCAAATTGCAGCACTACGTCTTCGCCCAAATAGTGAATCAACTGGTGCATTTGCCCGGCATGAATTCCGCCAGACGCCACCGGCATGACTTTGCGCAAGCCTGCCCAGTCCTGCTCGAAGAAAATGCCGCGTTGCAAATCAACCGGATTGTGCGTCTCGCGCAGGATGTTGTAGAAACCCTGCACCATGTTGGGATCGCCTTCGAGCTTGCCCACCACGGTGCCGGCGTGGATGTGATCCACTCCCGCCATGCGCATCCATTTGGAAATCACGCGGAAGCTGACGCCGTGGGCTTTCTGGCGCGTATAGGTGCCATGTCCCGCGCGGTGCAGGTGCAGGATCATGTCGTTCCTGCGCGCCCATTTGGAAATGGATTGGATCGCGGTATAGCCGATGATGAGGTCTATCATCACGATGCACGAGCCCAGTTCTTTGGCGAACTCGGCGCGTTCATACATGTCCTCCATGGTTGCGGCGGTGATATTTAGGTAATGCCCTTTGACTTCGCCGGTCTCGGCGGAAGCGCAATTTACCGCTTCCATGCAATACAAGAAGCGGTCGCGCCAGTGCATGAATGGCTGCGAATTGATGTTCTCGTCGTCTTTTACGAAATCGAGGCCGCCTTTCAATGCTTCATACACTACGCGCCCATAGTTTTTGCCTGAAAGCCCCAATTTCGGTTTGGTCGTTGCGCCGAGCAATGGTCGGCCGAATTTATCCAGTCGCTCGCGTTCCACCACGATGCCGGTAGGAGGACCATCGAATGTTTTGAGGTAGGCGACCGGCATGCGCATGTCCTCCAGGCGCAGCGCTTTGAGCGGCTTGAAGCCGAATACGTTGCCGATAATGGAAGCGGTGAGATTGGCAATTGAACCCGGCTCGAATAAATCCAGGTCGTAAGCGATGTAGGCGAAATACTGCCCGGGGCTGTTGGGAACGGCATCCATGCGGTAGGCCTTGGCGCGGTACGCTTCGCAGGCGGTCAAACGATCGGTCCACACCACGGTCCATGTGGCGGTGGAAGATTCACCCGCCACCGCAGCAGCGGCTTCCTCGGGGTCAACACCTTCCTGCGGCGTGATGCGGAACAGCGCAATGAGGTCGGTATCCTTGGGCACATAGCCGGGTTCCCAGTACCCCATTGTCTTGTAGGGTATGACCCCCGCTTTATAGCGCTCCTTGCCCTTGATTGTTCCTGCGCCCGGCCCGCCCATGACCATCTCCTTGAATATGATGTTCAAACACGACAATAGTACGCCAAATAATCATAAATGATAGTCACGTGTTTTGATTGTTATAATAAGATTTTTATTATAGCATTAGGCAAGTTGCCTTTAAGGATTCCGCTGATGCTGCATTTAACCTTGCGTCAACTGCGGGTGTTCGAAGCAGTGGCGCGCCACTTGCATTTTTCACGCGCCGCGGAAGAGCTTTACTTGTCGCAGCCCGCGGTTTCCATGCAAATCAAACAGCTCGAAGACAACATCGGCCTGCCGCTGTTTGAACAAATGGGCAAGCGCATCTACATGACCGAAGCAGGACGCGAACTGTTTCAGTACAGCCGCGCAATTGCACAGCAGCTTGGGGAAATGGAAGCGGTGCTGGATCAGATGAAAGGGCTGGAACGCGGCAAGCTCAATATCTCGGTAGTGAGCACCGCCAATTATTTTGCGCCGCAGTTACTCGCCAAATTCTGCCAACTGCACAACAAGGTGGCAGTGAGCCTGAACGTCTCCAACCGCGAAGCGGTGCTCAAGCAGTTGGCAGATAACGAAACCGATCTGGCAATCATGGGCCAGCCGCCACTAGACGCTGACATCGCCGCTGAATCGTTCATGGAAAATCAGCTGGTGGTGATTGCCCCGCCCAATCACCGCTTGGCCAAGCAACGCAAAATTCCTCTCACCAAGTTGCAGCAGGAAACATTTCTACTGCGGGAAATCGGCTCCGGCACGCGCGGCGCGATGGAACGCTTTTTCGCGGAGCATCGCATCAAGCTCAATACCGGAATGGAAATGGGCACCAACGAGGCGATCAAACAGGCAGTGCAGGCGGGAATGGGCTTGGGCGTGGTTTCGCTGCACACGGTGGAACTGGAACTGGAAACGCGACGGCTCAAGCTACTCGATGTGGAGGGATTCCCGCTCAGGCGCCACTGGCATGTGGTGCACCGATGCCAGAAACGCCTCTCCAAGGTAGCCCAGGCATTCAAGGATTTTCTGCTGAAAGAAGCGTCTAACCTGATGAGCAAGGCACATGCTTGAAATTTGCGGCATTGCCACCATATACAATTAAATTAGGTCATTGCTATTTTAGATGTCATCTATGAATCAGGTTCGTCCCGCTGCCGTCTCCGGCAGCTTCTACCCACGCCAGCCTGAAGCGCTAGCGCAGGAGGTTGCTGCCTTGCTGGGCGACGCAAAGCAGTATAAGCACGCGACTCCCAAGGCAATCATCGCCCCACATGCGGGCTACATTTATTCAGGTCCGGTTGCGGCAAACGCCTATGCCCTGCTTGAACCCGCCCGAGGACGAATCAAGCGGGTGGTATTGCTGGGCCCGGCACATTTTGTGGCGGTGCGGGGTTTGGCCTTGCCCGATGCCAGTGGTTTTGCCACGCCGCTCGGGATGGTCCCGCTAGATGAGGCCGGCGTGGAAACGCTTTCCCGGCTGCCCCAGGTGTCACAAAGCAACGCAGCCCATGCTTCCGAACACTCTCTGGAGGTCCATCTGCCGTTTTTACAGACCGTGCTGGACAAATTTACTCTGGTCCCGCTTGCGGTCGGAGATGCCACACCCGAGGAAATCGCTGATGTCTTGGATTTACTGTGGGGAGGCGAAGAAACTTTGATCGTAATCAGTTCCGATTTATCCCATTACCTGCCTTACGAAACCGCGCGCCGGGTAGACCAAGCAACGGCACAAGCGATACTGGATTTGCGTGAGTCTATCAGCCACCAGCAAGCCTGTGGCGCATCGCCGGTGAACGGCTTGTTGCTCGCGGCGCAACGCCACTGCCTCAAACCGGAACTCCTGGATTTGCGCAATTCTGGCGATACCGCAGGTGACCGCGGCCGGGTCGTGGGTTATGCAGCGTTCGCGTTTAACGAGAGCGCACCACATGTACGCTAACGCAGAGCGAATTGTTCTGCCCATCGCCCGGATCACGATTGGCCAGGCATTGGGCCGGCAGGCAACGGCTGACGAATCCGCGCCGTGGCTGCACGAGCCGAAAGCTTGCTTCGTCACTCTTAAAATGAATGGCGAGCTGCGCGGCTGTATCGGCTCACTTAAAGCGCAGCGCTCACTGCTCACAGACCTCAAGGCCAATGCCTTGGCCGCGGCTTTTCACGATCCGCGCTTTGAGCCATTGACCGATGACGAATTCGACTATACCAGGATCGAGATATCGCTGATTTCCGTGATAGAGCCGATATATTTTGTAAACGAACAAGACGCCCTGAACCAGCTTCGCCCCGCGATTGACGGCATCATTTTCGAATACCAAACCAAGCGCAGCACGTTTTTGCCGCAGATGTGGGAGAGCCTGCCCACACCTCAAATGTTCATGGAGCTACTGAAAAAGAAAGCGGGGTTGTCCCCTTCCTTCTGGGCGGAGAGCGTCAGGCTGTCGCGCTATACTGTGTTTAGGTTCCACGAATCCGAGCGCAAGGAAAACCTGCTCTTATGAACTACCCAGGAAAATATTGGCATACCCTGGATGACGGGCGCATTCAGTGCGATCTGTGTCCTCGCGATTGCCGGCTGCACGAAGGCCAGCGCGGCGTCTGCTTCGTACGCCAGCGCCTGAATGACGCCATGGTGCTCACCACTTACGGCCGTTCTTCCGGCTTTTGCATTGATCCCATCGAGAAGAAGCCGCTCAATCATTTTTATCCCGGGTCGAGCGTGTTGTCTTTCGGCACTGCTGGCTGTAACTTGGCGTGCAAATTCTGCCAGAACTGGGATATCAGCAAGTCTAAAGAAATGGATACCCTGGCCGATACGGCTTCCGCTGATGCCATTGCCGAGGCCGCTCTTGCCCATGACTGCAAGAGCGTAGCTTTTACCTACAACGATCCGGTGATTTTCGCTGAATATGCCATGGACGTCGCGGATGCCTGCCGCGCACGCGGCATCAAGACTGTCGCGGTTACGGCAGGTTACATGCACGATGCGCCGCGCCGGGAATTCTATGCCAAGATGGATGCCGCCAATGTGGACCTCAAAGGCTTCACCGATGAATTTTATTTCAAGCTTTGCGGCGGGCAGTTGCAGCCGGTTTTGGACACGCTTAAGTACCTCAAGCACGAAACCCAGGTTTGGTTCGAAATAACCACGCTGCTGATCCCGGGCAGGAACGATAGCGATGAGGAAATCCGCAATGAAGCGCAGTGGATCGCGCGCGAGCTGGGGCTGGATGTGCCGCTGCATTTCACCGCGTTCCATCCCGATTACAAGATGATGGATCTGCCGCCGACCCCGCCAGAAACGTTAAGCCGTGCCCGCGCCATCGCCCAACAAGAAGGGTTGCAATACGTCTACACCGGCAATGTTTTCGATACTGATGGCGGCACTACTTACTGCACAGGCTGCAAGACGCCGCTCATCGTGCGCGACTGGCACCGCATTGTTAGCTACCGCGTCACACAGGACGGGCGCTGCCCCGACTGCACCACGCCGCTTGCAGGCGAGTTCGAGCAATTCATCCGCCAGTTCGGCAATCGGCGCATCCCGATTGCCATTGCCTGCTAGCGCATGCAAAGCGAGTCGCTTTATGCGGCGGCTTTTTCCTGCTCCATTTGCACAGTGTAGCGACCTAAGCACGCGGCGCCGTTCATTTTTTCGCGGTGATAAAGTGCTTTCTGCGCCGCCGCCACATTGGCGGACTGTCCCCTCCAAGTTTTGAGTGCAGGCTCTTGCAGCGCACGGCCGTAGGAAAAGCTCAAAGGCCAGGGATAGGGACCCATCAAATTTATGGCGTTCAGATGCGCGGTCGCCTCCTCGGCACCCTGCCCGCCTGAAAGAAACACGATTCCCGGCACCGCTGCAGGTACTGCCCGCTTCAGGCAGAGCAGGGTTTGTTTCGCCACTTCTTCCACACCCGCCCGCTTCGGGCATTCGCTTCCCGAAATCACCATGCTTGCCTTGAGCACCATATGTTCCAGCGCGACGCGCTGCAGGTAGAGCGCATTGAAAACGCTGCGCAGCGTAGCTTCCGTAGCCTCAAAGCAGCGCTCTATGGTGTGTTTGCCGTCCATCAACACTTCCGGTTCCACCACCGGCACCAGCCCCGCTTCCTGGCATAGCGCTGCGTAGCGCGCCAGTGCATGCGCATTGGCATCCAGGCAATACGGGCTCGGAATTCCTTCGCCTATGGTGATGACCGCGCGCCATTTGGCGAAGCTCGCCCCCATGCCACGGTATTCTACAAGGCGCTCGCGCAAGCCGTCCAAACCTTCGGTGACTTTCTCTCCGGGCGCGCCGGCGAGCTTCTTGGCGCCCGCATCCACCTTGATCCCGACGAGGATCCCCTGGCGTTTGAGCGCTACAGGAAACGGCGTGCCATCGGCAGCCGTTTGCCGTATCGTCTCGTCAAAGAGAATCATGCCGCTGATGAATTGCGCTGCTCCGGGAACGGTGATAAGGAGCTCTCGGTAGGCGCGGCGGTTCTCCGCCGTGGATTCGACGCTTATGCTGTCGAAGCGCTTTTTGCAGGTGGGGGCGCTCTCGTCTATGGCGAGTATACCTTTGCCTTTTGCCACCATAGCGGCGGCCGTGGCTTCAAGTTCACGTTGGTACATATATGCCAGCCCTCCTATAAAAATTTTAGCAGTGAATGACAAAAAGCGCTCGTCTTTCACGCCTTCTGATGGTCCCCTACTTTTATGATCTTCATGGTATTAGTACCTCCTGACTTGCCGATCGGTTCGCCGATGGTGAGCACGATGAGATCGCCCTCGCGTACCACGCCGTTCGCCAAGAGCTCCCTTTCCACTTCGCGCAGCAGCTCCTCCCGGTCCTGGCCAGTGTATTTCAACATCAGCGGGTAGGTATCGCGGAATAGGGTGACACGGTGGCGCGTCGCGGTCTCCGTAGTGAGCGCGTAAATCGGCACGCCGCAATTGAGCCGCGATATCCACAGCGCGGTAGAGCCCGATTGCGTAAGCGCTGCGATGGCCTTGACTTTCAGATGGTACGCAGTGAACAGCGCGGCCATCGCAATCGACTGGTCAATACGGGTAAAGACACGGTCAAGAAAATCGCGGTCCAGCGCGATTTCGGATGATTTTTCCGCTTCCAGACAGATGCGGCTCATAGCTTCAACCGTCTCCACCGGATAGCTGCCGCTCGCCGTTTCCGCAGACAGCATAACTGCGTCGGTACCGTCCAGCACGGCGTTCGCCACATCCGACACTTCCGCGCGGGTAGGAATCGGGTTTTCTATCATCGACTCCATCATCTGCGTCGCAGTAATGGTGAGCTTGCTCATTCCCCGCGCGACACGGATCATGCGTTTTTGCAAAGCCGGCACCGCGGCATCACCGACTTCCACCGCAAGATCGCCGCGCGCCACCATGATGCCGTCGCACGCTTCCATGATCTCTTGCAACGCGGGAATCGCTTCAGCCCTTTCGATTTTCGCAATCAACAGCGCGTGGCCGCCGGCATCGCGCAGCAACTGGCGGGCCAAGTACATATCGGCCCCGCTCTTTGGAAACGATACTGCCAGATAATCCGCTTTGAGCTGAACCGCGGTCTTGATGTCTTCCTTGTCTTTATCGGTAAGAGCTGGCGCCGTCAGGCCGCCGCCTTGGCGGTTGATGCCCTTGTTGTTCGACAACACCCCGCCGTGTCTCACGCTGCAGATGATCTCATTGCCGCGCACCGCCTTGACCTCGAGCACGATGCGCCCGTCATCGAGTAGCAGTACCGCGCCGGGGGCAACATCGCGCGGCAGCTCCTTGTAATCCAGCCCCACCCGCTCTTCGTTGCCCGGCGCACCATCGGTGTCGAGAATAAACCTGTCGCCGGAATGCAGCGTGATTTTGCCCTGCTCAAACTTGCCAATGCGGATTTTAGGTCCCTGCAAATCAGCTACTATGCCGACGGTGCGGCCAACTTTTCGCGCCGTCACGCGCACCGCCTCGGCCCGCCGCAAATGATCCTGTGCCGTGCCATGGGAAAAATTCATGCGTACCACGTCCACTCCGGCGGCTATCATGCGCTCAAGTACCTTCGCCTCGCTGGAAGCGGGACCGAGAGTGGCAACAATTTTAGTTCTGCGCAGCATATATTTTGTGAGGGGTTAGGAGAGAGGAGTAAGGGGTATAAAAGATGGTTTACTTTAGCATGCTCCTGACACCTTGCTCCTCACACCTCATTGCTTTGCCGCACGTTGTTCAAGAATTTCCACAGCGGGCAGTTTCTTGCCTTCCAAAAATTCAAGAAACGCCCCGCCGCCGGTGGAAGTATAAGAAATTTTGCCGGCAACGCCGTATTTCGCCAGAGCAGCCAGCGTCTCTCCGCCGCCCGCGATGGAAAACGCTTTGGAAGCGGCAATAGCTTTGGCCAGCGCTTGGGTGCCCGCGCCGAACTGATCAAATTCATACACGCCGATCGGCCCGTTCCATACGATGGTTCCGGCTTTCTCCACTATCCGCGCAATCCCCTCGCTGGTTTTTGGGCCGACATCCATGATCAGGTCGTCCGCAGCGACCTCTTTGACGTCCTTTAAGGCGGCCTTGGCCGTTCCGGAAAACTCCTTGGCGCATACCACATCCTGCGGAATCAGCACTTCACCCCCTTTGGTGCGCGACGCCTCGATAATCTCTCGCGCTTCCCCGATCAAATTTGGCTCTGCCAGAGATTTGCCTATGGTGTACCCCGCGGCAAGCATGAAGGTATTGGCTATGCTGCCACCCACGATCAATTGATCCACCACCTTGCACAACGACTTCAGAGCAGTAAGCTTGGTCGAGACCTTTGAGCCCCCAACAACGGCTACCAACGGCCGCCTCGGGTTAACCAGCGCTTTTCCCAGTGCATCCAGTTCGGCAGCAAGCAAGGGTCCGGCACAGGCTATCTTGGCAAACTTGGCGACACCATGGGTCGAAGCTTCGGCACGATGCGCGACTCCGAAAGCGTCCATCACGTAGATATCGCATAGTTTCGCCATCTTCTGCGCGAGCTCGTCGCTGTCTTTCTTTTCGCCCTTGTTGAAGCGCACGTTCTCAAACATCACCACATTGCCTGCGGCGACTTCGACTCCGTTCAACCAGTCACTAACAACTGTCACTTCACGCCGCAACAGTTGCGAAAGGCGCTGCGCCACCGGTTTCAGGGAGCTGTGTTCATCGTACTTTCCTTCTTCAGGCCGCCCCAGGTGCGACATCAACATGACTTTGGCGCGCGCTTTGAGCGCATGCTCAACAGTCGGCAGTGAAGCGCGGATGCGCGTATCATCTGCTACCTCACCGTTGTTCAGCGGCACATTGAAATCTTCGCGGATCAGCACTCGCTTGCCCGCAAGATCAAGATCGGTCATCCTCACGAAAGCCATGGGCGGTTTATTTTGCGTTCATCCACGCAACCGTCACATCCAGCATGCGGTTGCTGAACTGCGGGCGTTGTGGCTTCGGCCGCAGGCTGGTGCCTGCTTAACATCGCGCTGCGATGTTAGCCTCCGCCGCAACGAGCGGGGCGTGATAGTTTGCCTCATTTCGCATTCATCCACGCAACCGTCACCATAGGTTGCTGAATCGCGGGCGTTGTGGCTTCGGCCGCAGGCTGGCGCCTGCTTAACATCGCGCTGCGATGTTAGCCTCCTCCGCAACGAGCGGGGCGTGATAGTTTGCCTCATTTCGCATTCATCCATGCAACCGTCACATCCAGCATGCGGTTGCTGAATCCCCATTCGTTGTCATACCAGGACAGTACTTTCACCAGCGTGCCGCCGGCCACTTTGGTGAGCGTTGCGTCGAATGTGGAAGATGCAGCGTCATGATTGAAATCCATCGAAACCAGCGGCTTGTCGCAGTAATTGAGAATGCCCTTCATTTCTCCCTGTGCCGCTTGCTTCATCACCCCGTTCACTTCCTCGACTGTGGTGGGACGCTTCGCGGTAAAACTCAAGTCCACCAATGAGACATTGATGGTCGGTACCCGTACCGCAAAGCCGTCGAGCTTGCCGTTGAGCTCCGGCAACACTAAACCCAACGCTGCTGCCGCGCCGGTCTTGGTCGGGATCATGGACATGGTGGCAGAGCGTCCGCGGCGCAAGTCTTTGTGATAAGTATCGATCAGCACCTGGTCGTTGGTGTAGGCGTGCACTGTAGTCATCAGCCCGCTGACAATACCGATTTTCTCGTGCAGCACTTTGGCGAGCGGCGCAAGACAGTTAGTGGTGCAGGACGCATTGGAAATCACCGTGTCAGTAGCTTTCAGTTCTTTGTGGTTGACCCCATAGACCACCGTGGCATCCACATCCTTGCCTCCAGGGGCAGAGATGATGACTTTCTTCGCGCCGGCTTTAATGTGGGCGGAGGCCTTTTCCTTGCTGGTGAAAAGTCCGGTGCATTCGTGCACTACGTCAATGGCGAGTTCTTTCCACGGTAGTTCAGCGGGATTGCGAACTGCAAGCACCTTGATGCGGTCGCCGTTGATGATCATGGCATCGCCTTCCACTTCAACGCTACCGTGAAACCGGCCGTGCACCGTGTCATAACGAGTGAGATGGGCATTGGTTTCGGCATTACCAAGGTCATTGATGGCAACAATCCGGATTTCCTGGTTACGCCCCGATTCATAGAGCGCGCGCAAAACGTTGCGGCCGATGCGCCCATAGCCGTTGATCGCGACACGAATGGCCATTAGTTTTCGCTCCAAAAAAAATTGTTATTTTACAACAGCGGGCACTTGAAACGCAGGGGGATATAAGCTTCAAGTCACGCTTTTTACCGCCTTCACCACGTTTTCCACCGTAAACCCGAAATACTTGAACAAATCGGCGGCGGGCGCCGACTCACCGAAAGTATCTATGCCCACCACCGCGCCCTCCAGCCCCACGTATTTGCGCCAGTAATCGGTGATACCCGCTTCGACCGCAACGCGCGCTACCCCCTTGGGCAGAACCGAGGATTTATAGGCCTCCTCCTGGCGGTCAAAGACCGAAGTGCACGGTATTGACACGATGCGTACCGGGACGCCCTCTTCGGCTAGGATTTTTTGTGCGCCCGTCGCCAGCGCCACTTCCGACCCGGTGGCAATGATTACCGCGCGCGGTTTTCCTCCAGAGGCTTCGGCAAGGATGTAGCCGCCTCTTGCGATGTGGGCGACCGTGGCGGCGTCGCGCTTTTGGAAAGGCACGTTCTGCCGGGTAAACAACAAGCAGGAGGGCCCGCTTTTGCGCTCAATTGCATGCCCCCACGCCACCACCGATTCCACCGTATCGCAGGGACGCCACACATCCATGTTCGGGATATAGCGCAGTGTTGCAGCCTGTTCCACCGCCTGGTGCGTCGGCCCATCTTCGCCGAGCCCGATGGAATCATGAGTAAAGACAAAAATCGCGCGAATTTTCATTAATGCCGCGAGGCGCAGCGCATTGCGCGCGTATTCGGAAAACATCAGGAAAGTCGCGGCATAGGGAATCAGGCCGCCGTGCAGCGCCAAGCCATTCACGATGGCCGACATGCCGAACTCGCGCACACCGTAGTAAATGTAATTGCCGCCGTCTCTCTTATCGACAGCGCGCGAACCCGACCACATCGTGAGATTCGAGCCGGTGAGATCGGCGGAGCCGCCGATCAACTCGGGTAGCAGCGGTGCCAAGCCTTCAATCGCATTCTGCGAAGCCTTGCGGGTAGCGACGCTCTCCGCTTTCTCGTTAACTTTGGCAATCAGCGCTTCAACATGCTGGTCCCAACCCGAAGGTAATGCGCCCTCTATGCGCCGCCAAAACTCCTCTGCGAGTTCGGGATAGGCGTTGGCGTATCCCGCAAACTTGCGGTTCCATTCCGCTTCGAGCTTGGCGCCGCGGCCGCGTGCGTCCCAGCCTTCGTATACATCTTTCGGGATTTCAAAAGGCGGATAATTCCAACCGATGTTGGCGCGGGTCGCCGCCACTTCGGCTTCGCCTAAAGCCGAGCCGTGCGCTTCGTGCGTGCCCGCCTTGTGGGGAGCGCCTTTGGCAATCACTGTCTTACAGCAAATCAGCGTCGGCTTGTCACCGACTTGCTTGGCAGCGCGGATTGCCGCATCCACCGCCGCACTGTCGTGACCGTCCACATTGGGAATGACATGCCAGCCGTAGGCTTGATAGCGCTTCGGCGTGTCATCGGTAAACCAGCCTTCGACATGGCCGTCGATCGAAATTCCGTTGTCATCGTAAAAAGCAATCAGCTTGTTAAGTCCGATGGTGCCGGCAAGCGAGCAGGCTTCGTGCGAAATACCCTCCATAAGGCAACCGTCGCCAAGAAACACATAGGTGAAGTGGTTAACGATGTCGAAGCCGGGTCGATTGAAGGTGCTGGCGAGCACTTTCTCGGCAATCGCCATGCCCACCGCGTTGGCAAGCCCCTGGCCGAGAGGACCGGTGGTGGTTTCGATGCCGGGCGTACAGCCGTATTCGGGGTGTCCCGGCGTTTTGGAATGGAGCTGCCGGAAATGCCGCAGTTCCTCCATTGGCAGGTCGTAGCCGGTGAGGTGCAGCAGCGCGTATTGCAGCATAGCGCCATGGCCGTTGGAAAGCACGAAGCGGTCGCGATCAGGCCATTTGGGATTAGCCGGGTTATGCCGCAAATGGTGGTTCCACAATACTTCAGCGATCTCCGCCATTCCCATCGGCATCCCAGGATGGCCGGAATTCGCTTTCTGCACCGCATCCATTGCCAGCGCGCGTATGGCGTTGGTCAAATCCTTGCGACTCGCCATTGACTGATTTCCCGTCTTGAACTCATCCGCAGCAGTCACCAAGGGGGTGGGCCTCATGCGACCGATTCAGGTTAATTTTAAGGACAGCAAAAGGCCGGAACATTACTACCCAGCTCAAAGGTTCCGGAAATTAAACATTCGTACCGCAATTATAATGGAACGCCTATCACGATGGAGTGATACTTGGCAAAAACTTATTGTTCTTGATTACGCCTTCCCATCTTGATGCCAAGTTGCTTGAGCTTGCGGTACAGGTGGGTGCGCTCTAGCCCGACTTTTTCCGCGATCCGGCTCATGTTCCCGCGCTCCTTGTTGATGTGGTGCCTGAAGTAGACGCGCTCAAACGCATCGCGCGCCTCACGCAGGCTGACATCCAGCGGTAGCGCATGGTCCGCGACCTGCGGTTCAATATCGAATTGCGCCAACACGCGGTTGACTTCGTCGAGGCTGATTTCCTCTTCGAGAGAAGTGAGCGCCAGAGTCTTTACCGCGTTTTCCAATTGAATCAAGTTGCCGGGCCAAGAGTAATTACGCAAAGCGTTGAGCGCCGAGGTACTGAATTCGCGCAGCGGCGCTTCGCCCGCCTCGACACAGCGAAACAGCATGAGCCGCGCAAGATCGGGAATGTCTTCGCGGTGCTCGCGCAGACTGGGTACGCCCAAGGTGAGCGCGCTGAGCGCCTGATAAAGGCTCGCGTCAAACTGGTCCTGGCTCACCAGCTCGGGCAACGCTTTTGAAGTGGCGCAGACCAGGCGCACGTTGTACTTGCCAAGTTTGCTAATAAGCAACATCAGTCCTTTTTGCTCCTGTTTGCTGAGCTGGCCAATTTCGCTCAGGAATAGCAACCCGTCGCGCGCCTGCTGCAGAAAATCGAGCGCTGCGTCAACAAGATGCATACAGTTTTCAGGGGCGACCCACTGCGTGTTAGCCTGATGCAGGAAGCGCGCGCAGAGCTCAACCCCGCACCCTACTTCCCCGACCAGCAACAGTGGCAAATTGAGATTGGCGATCTGTTCCATACGCTTTTTGAGCTCGGCGATTTGCTGCGACTTGCCCAGGCTTGCCAGCGAAAGCTGCGGCTGGGGTTGCACCGTGCCACGCTTGAGCGCCCGGCCCACCGTGCTTAGGAGTTTTTGCATGGCGATGGGTTTTTCCAGAAAATCAACCGCACCGATGCGTGTTGCTTCCACTGCGGTGTCTATGGTGCCGTGTCCCGACATCATCACCACTGGCATGGTGAGTTGCCCGTTGCTCGCCCACTCCTTGAGCAGCGTGATGCCGTCCGTGTCCGGCATCCAAATATCCAACAACACCAGATCCGGACGCGCCTCCATGCGCTGGGCGCGCGCCTGGCTGGCATTTTCAGCAAGCCTGACCTGGTAGCCTTCGTCCTCGAGAATTTCCGAGAGCAGCTCGCGAATGCCTACTTCATCGTCTACGATCAAAATCTGGTTGGTTGCCATTTGTCCGTATTACTCACGCCGCGTGCGCCAGCGGCAGCGAAATGCTGACGCAGGCACCGTGTGGCTTAATATTTTCGATGTGGATGACGCCGCTGTGCTCGTCAACGATTCTCTTCACGATAGCAAGTCCCAGCCCGGTACCCTTGGGCTTGCTCGTCACGTAGGGCTCGAACAGCCGCGTCATCAGCTGCTCCGGAAATCCGCTGCCGTTGTCCTGGATGGTCAACCGGATGCGGCTCCCTTGCGCTTCGGTGCGTACCAGGATGCTCGGGGCAGGCACATCAGCAAGCGCGTCCTGGGCGTTCTGCAGCAGATTATGAATGACCTGGCGCAGTTGTGTCTTGTCGCCCATAGCCTGCGGCAGCTTGGGCGCAAGATCAAGCTTGATAGTCAACGCCGGTGATTCGTAAAGTGCCAGCACTTCGCGCAGCAAATGATTGAGATCGATTGGCTGCAGGACGAGTTCGGACGTGCGTGCATAATCGCTGAACGCATCCACCATGTTTTGCATGGCCGCCACCTGGCTGATAATGGTTTGTGTTGAACGTTTCAAGATTTCCAAATCCGTCTTGTCGAGCTTATCCGCTAACTTGTGCTTAAGCCGCTCCGCGGAGAGCTGGATGGGCGTGAGCGGATTTTTGATTTCGTGAGCCAAGCGGCGCGCCACCTCGCCCCAGGCCGCATCGCGCTGTGCCTGCAACAAATGAGTGATGTCATCAAACACCACCACGTATCCGGATTGTACCGCGCCAGAGAGGCGGCTGCCGCGCAACAGCAGCACACGGGTTCCGGATTTCCCCGGGTATTCCACCTGCTTCTCCCATTCGTTAGACAAAGACTGCCGGAACGACGCGAGAATTTGCTCGCTCAGGGCGCGCAGCGCAATGTTGCCGGTACTCCATTCCTCCAGGCTGGTCCCGCGCAATTGCGCAAACTCGGTCTCGAGGATATGCGCTGCACTGAGGTTTGCCGAACGCAGCCCGAAAGCTTCATCAAAAGCCAGCACTCCCGCGGACAAATTGGCGAGCACACTTTCCAGGTAGGCCTTGGCGGTCTGCAGTTGCTCCTGATTGCGTTCCGCCGCGGCCCTGGCTTCCGATAGCTGATGCGTCATTATGTTGAACGACTGCATCAATATGCCAAGCTCGTCATGGCTTTTTACCGGAGGCCGCTGGCTGAAATCGCCTTGCGCCACGGCGCGTGTGCCTGCCGCAAGGACCTCGAGCGGGGCGCTCAAGCGTTCACTGATGAGAAACGCCAGCGCCAAGGCCGAGAGCCAGGCCAGCAGCAGGGTGAGCGTCAGCGTCAATGCGTAAAGACGTTTTAATCCAACACGGGAAAGCGAAAGCTCCTGGTAATCACGATACACCGCCTGCACCGCCTCAGCATCTTGCGCCAATTGCTTGGGCACCGGTTGCAAAAGCTGCAGCACGCGGATGTCCTCGTTAAGACTCAATACGTTCACTGGAACCACCACGCGCAGGTACAGGCCTTTGCCGGGAATAGTTTCAATGCCGCTGTACGTCTGCTGCTGGCGAATTTGCTTCAGCAAAGCAGCGCTCGGCAAATCCGGCATCAAGCCGCTGCGTTCGCTGCTCGAAAAAGCGATGATATTTCCGCGTTGGCTGAACAACGTGGCTTCCTGCACCCCGAGCTGCTCGCGCAGACTGTTGATCGCGGTGAGATGCTCGGCTGTCGGCAGTTCGGAAAGCGATAGCGCTACAGTGTCCGCTTTCTTGTCGAGCTCTTTGAGCATATTATCGAGTGTGGTGCGTCCCAGACTCAAGCCACCTTCCAGCGCCTTGTCTACGCGCACATCGAACCAGGACTCGATGCTTTTCGCCAGAAACTGCACCGACACGCCGTACACCAGCGCTCCCGGCAGCACCGCCATCAGCGAAAAGAACAGCACCAGACGCAAGGTGAGCTTGGAGCCGAATACGCGGGCGGCAAGTTTCTTGCGCAAAACCAATAATTGATAAACCACCAAGCCCAAAAGACACAAGGCGACCACGCCGTTCAGCGCCAGCAGCAGGGGATAATGCTGGGCGAACAAAGCCGTGTTGGCGCTGGCGGTGGAAAGCAGAAACAGCAATACCGCGCCAAGACCCAAGCACAGTATCAGGAAGTATTTCATGCCGGGCTCTCGCTCATGGTGTAACCTCCCAGCGGTGCCAGTCGGAACTCAAGGTCCAATCTTTCGATGCCAGCGCATTCACCTGAAACGGTTTTGGCAACTGCGACAGATCCAGTTTCATACGTAATGCCGCGGAGTATTTCTGATTTTTCTTCAGCGCGTCCTTATCGGCCACCAGGCGATTGTGCAATTGACTCATTACGTTCACTGCCTCTTCCAGCGTCACGTAATTCTGAAATAGTGTTCCTACGCTCAGGCGGTATTGCCGGGTCAGCGCGTTATAGCTCAGCTTGAATTGCTGCCGCAACTCCACCACTTTTTGATCGAACCAGTACCAACGCGGACGGGCCAATTCAAACTCGGTGACGAAATACAACGCGACCCCTTTATTCAGCGCGTCTTCCAGCGTAGGGGTAAGACTGATATCGAAATCGGCATTGAGCCGGTAGCCGTCGGCATCCGCATCGAGTCCTGCGCTGCGTATCTGGATGCCTTCGGCGAGCAAGTTCCCTGGCGCCAGAGCAAGCCCGAATAGAACTGCGCAGGCGAGTCTGCGCCAGCAGGGCAAGGTCAAAAACCGTCTAAGTCTTGCGGAGCAGGGCGTAGAAAAAACCATCATGCTGGCTGTCGGGTAGAAATTGGCTTTGCGTGCTGAGCGGCAGAAGCTCGGCGTTGCGGTGCCGTTCAAGAAATGCGTCAACCTGCCGGCCGTTTTCTTCGGCAAAAACCGAGCACGTGACATACAGCAATTTACCATCTCTATCCAGGCATTGCCACAATGCGTCCAGGATGCGCCGCTGTGTGGCGGTAAATTGCGCGATGTCGCTTTCACGCCTCAACCACTTGATGTCCGGATGACGGCGTGCCACGCCGGAAGCCGAACAGGGAACATCGGCGAGTACGCGCTGGAAGGGCGTGCCGTCCCACCAAGCCGAAGGATTCGCGGCGTCCCCGCAGACAACGCGCGCTTCAAGCTTCAACCGTCGCAAGTTTTCTTCGAGACGTCGTAATCGTTCGGCATCCTCATCCAGCGCGGTAAGTTCAGCGTCGGCCAACTCCAGAATATGTGTGGTCTTGCCGCCTGGAGCAGCACATGCGTCGAGCACGCGCATGCCGGGTTGTACGTCTAGAAGCGGCGCCGCCAATTGGGCGGCGGCGTCTTGAACCGAAACCAAACCTTCGGCAAAACCCGGGAGTTCTTTTACGGGAACGGCACGCTTGAGCAGCAGCGCTTGTCCGCCAAGATCTTCTGCTTCAATGCCGGCGTTTTGCAGCAGCGTTTGATAATCCTGCTTGGTCGTGGCGCGGCAGTTGACACGCAAGGTCATCGGCGGATGCAGGTTGGCGGCGGTCAAAATCGCATCATAGTCACGCGGGTATTGCGCTTTGAGTTTGTCTATCCACCATTGCGGATGCGAGTAGCGCCCGACTTCGTCAGCTGCGGCCAGCGCCTGCAGTGTTTCCCGCTTGCGCAGAAAGTTGCGCAATATTGCATTCACCAAGCCCATTGCGGGCCGTTGATTGAGCGCTGCTGCGGTTTTCACCGCATGGTCTACCACCGCATGCGGAGCGGCTCTGGTGTACTGCAGCTGATACAAGCCGACTAAAAGCAATGCGCGCAGCCGTTGCTCGCGTAAAGGTTTTTCCAGTAAATGTTCAAGCAGCGCCTGCAACTGCCCGTAAAAGCGCAGCGTGCCGAAACTCAAGTCTTGGATAGCAGCGCGCTGCTGCGGGCTTAGGTCTGGATGGCGTTGCCAGAGAGAAGAAAGAATGTGCGACAGATTGCGCCCGGCCAGAACCTGGCTCACCGCGAGGCTGGCCAGGCGTTGTACTTCAACCATCGCATCCGCCGCGGGCGCGATTTACGCTCTCGCCATAGCCAAAAGACGGGCGATGCGCTCTTGCGTTGACGGATGAGTGCTAAACAACCCCTGTACACCGCCGCCGGAGAGCGGGTTGATGATCATCATCTGCGCAGTCTCCGGATGCATTTCGGCCGTTTCTATGGGCTGGCCGCGCGTGTAGCGCTCAATTTTCTCCAAAGCGGATGCCAGGGCTTGGGGATCACGCGAGACCTCGGCCCCCCCTCGGTCGGCCTCGAATTCCCGTGCGCGGGAAATCGCCAGTTGAATCAACATCGCGGCAAGCGGCGCGACGATCATAATGAGCAGCACCACCAGTGGGTGCACGCCGCGCTCATTCTGCCTGCTCCCGCCAAACAGCATACCGAACTGCGCTATAGAGGAGATCGCACCGGCGATGGTCGCCGAAATAGTGGAAATAAGAATGTCGTGGTGCTTGACGTGCGACAGCTCATGACCCAGCACGCCACGCAACTCGCGTGGAGTAAGTAATTGCAATATTCCGGTCGTGGCAGCCAGCGCTGCATGTTCAGGGTTGCGGCCGGTAGCAAAGGCGTTGGGCTGGGCTTCATCGATCAAATATACTTTGGGCATCGGAAGTTGCGCGCTTTGCGCAAGTTCGCGCACGATGCCGCAAAGCTGCGGGGCACTTGTTTCATCCACTTCCCGGGCGTTGTACATCCTCAGTACTATTTTGTCGGAGAACCAGTAAGCCCAGAGGTTCATGGCGCCTCCAAGAATCAAAGCCGCTACCATTCCGGCGCCTCCGCCCAGCAACAGGCCGACCGTTCCGAAGAGCGCCATGATGGCGGCCATCAGCAAAGAAGTCTTAAGCCAGTTTCCCAACATCGGTTTCCCTTTCTACTCATCCGCCGCATCGCGCAGCGGATATTTCAGATGGTGGCGCTATGAAAAAAATTCAAGTGCCCATACAAATACCGGGATTGAGCGCGAACCCCGACAGAAACTCCCGCACCGGCAGCCGCTGGCCACCCGCTCTCTGCAACTCCTTAATGCGCACTGCTCCCGCCCCGCAGGCAACTACAATGCCGCGTCCATCGACACTGACGATTTCCCCCGGTTTCCCGCTCAGCCGGCGCTCGAGCTGCGTTTTCCAGATTTTCAATGTTTCGCCATTTAACGTGGTGTAGGCTCCAGGATTGGGATTAAATGCACGCACTGCGCGCTCGACTTGGACCGCTTCCATTTGCCAATTGATTTGAGCTTCAGTTTTCCCCAATTTGCCGGCATAACTTGCTCCTTGCTGGGGCTGGGGCTGGGGCTGCAATTCTGCGCGTTCGAGCCCGTGTAGCGTGCGCACGATGGCTTCTCCGCCCAGCTGCGCCAGCTTGTCATGCAAGGTTTGCGCGGTATCATCTGCCGCAATTCTCAGCCGTACTTGCATTAACACCGGTCCCGTATCCAAACCCTCATCCATTTGCATAATGCTGATGCCAGTTTCGCTATCCCCCGCAAGTAACGCATGCTGAATCGGTGACGCGCCTCGCCATCTTGGCAGCAATGATGCATGAATATTGATGCAACCGAGTCGCGGCAGGCTTAATAGCGCTTTCGGCAAAATCAATCCATACGCCGCAACCACCATCACATCCGCGGAAAGCCGGCTCAGCTCATCCAGCAGAGCCGTTTCTTTCAGAGTTTGCGGCTGCAGCACTTTAAGACCGTGATTTGACGCGAGCCGTTTTACCGCGCTGGCGGTGGGTTTCATGCCGCGTCCGGCGGGTCGGTCGGGCTGAGTGAGCACTAACACTAGGTTGAAGCCTGATTGGAGCAAACGCTCCAGCGCCTGCGCCGCGAATTCGGGGGTGCCCGCGAAGACTATTTTCATTACATGATCTTGCGCTGCATTTTTTTTAGCTTGTTGAGTATCCTCACCTGCTTGAGGCGGGACAGGTATTCGACGAATACCTTGCCTTTAAGATGATCTATCTCATGCTGGATGCAAACCGAAAGCAGTCCGTTGGCGTCCAGCGTAAACAATTTTCCTTCGCGATCCAGCGCGCGCACCGTGACGCGTTCGGCGCGCTGCACTTTTTCAAAAATTCCCGGCACCGAAAGGCAACCTTCCTCGCAATCAGAAACCCCAGAGCTGGCTAGAATTTCAGGATTGATAAACGTGAGCAACTTGTCCCGCGTTTCCGAAATGTCGATCACAATAACTTGCTTGTGGACATCCACTTGAGTTGCAGCAAGGCCCACGCCTGGAGCCGCGTAAATGGTTTCCGCCATGTCCGCTACCAGTTTACGAACTTGGTCATTCACCCCCACAACCGGCTTGGCGAGAGTATGCAGCCTTGGGTCCGGGTATTGCAGAATTTTTAAAATCGCCATTTATGCTTGCTAATTTAACAAACTACATGCAGAATTTATACTAACTCCTGATTTCTTATGGCGTATGCTACACTTTAGAGTATCCCAGAATTTCGGGTTTGAACTTCTGTAAGCGGGGATTCCGATGCGTAACTTTATTATTATATCGCTGATTCTGCTTTCGGGATTGCTCCCGGCTCGGGTTTTTGCCGAGGAACCTGTAAAGCTGCAAAATAATCCGCCAGACCGCTATGTCGTGGTCAAGCGTGACACACTGTGGGGGATCTCAGGGCGCTTCCTCAAAGATCCTTGGCAGTGGCCGCAAATCTGGGGCATGAACCGGGAGCAGATCAAAAACCCACATTTGATCTACCCCGGCGATGTCATCCTATTCGATCTCTCGGGCCAATCACCCGCCTTGCGCCTGGTGAGAGGAGAGCAGGCAGGGGGAGGCGTTGTTGGGGGCAGAGAAACGGTTAAGCTAAGCCCGCGTGTACGCGCAGAACCCAGGGAGCGCGCCCCTATACCCACTATCCCGGCAAACGCCATTGAGCCTTTCCTAAGCCAGCCATTGGTGATCGAGGCTGGTGGGCTTGATGGCGCGCCGCGCATCATCGCTGCTCAAGATGAGCGCGTAGTGCTGGGCGCAGGCGACCGTGCGTTTGTCCACAACCTGCCGAAAGACAAAGGCTTGGACTGGCAAATTTACCGTGCCGGTAAAACGCTCATCGATCCGGAAACACAGGAAGTTCTAGGCTACGAAGCCATTTATCTCGGCGAAGCCAAGGTCATCAAATTCGATGCGGCAAGCCCCATCGAAATCACCAAATCCGCTCTCGAAATAAACACCGGCGACCGCCTGGTCGTGGCCGCCAGGGCTCCAATCGATAATTATGTGCCGCACGCGCCGGAAAAGTTGATTAAAGCACGCATCCTTTCGGCCTACGGAGGTCTCTCTGAGGCCGGGCAAAATACTATCGTCACACTCAACAAGGGGGCGCGCGATGGTATTGAGAGAGGGCACGTGCTGGCGCTATACCGCCGCTCGCCGCCTGCCAAAAATGAAAAGGGCGAAATCACACTGCGCATCCCTGATGAGCGCTACGGACTGTTACTGGTCTTCCGCACTTTTCAAAAAATCTCATACGCTCTGGTAATGCAGATTACCCGTCCGGTGCATGTACTGGACGTGGCACAGACGCCCTGAGTTAACTGCTAACCTTGGCTGCCCGCATGCAGCCCGACAAGGACACCGAAAGCTGGCTCGCGTTAAGCCTGGTGCCGGGGTTGGGGGATGATTCCTGCCGCAAGCTTCTGCTGGCTTTTGGCGAACCGCAAAAAATTTTCTCCGCGACCCACTCTGCGCTCTCCCGCGTGGTTTCCGGCAAAGTCGCACGCAGCATTTGCGAAGGCGTGGATCGTAGTGCTGTCCTGCCTGCGCTCAAATGGCTTGAAGATCAGCGCAATCACCTCATCACGCTGGCTGATGAAGACTATCCCAAACTATTGCTGCAAATTTCCGATCCACCGCCTCTGCTCTACGTCAAAGGAAGACGCGAACTGCTCAATTGTCCGTCACTGGCGATAGTCGGCAGCCGCAACGCCACCCCGCAAGGCATAGCCAACGCGGAGAGCTTTGCGAGAAATTTAAGCGACGCCGGACTCACCATCTTGAGCGGCCTCGCGCTGGGCATTGATGCGGCGGCACACCGCGGCGGTCTTAAAGGCGCCTGTTCCAGCATTGCGGTGGTTGGAACAGGATTGGATATCGTCTATCCGGCGCGAAACCGCGATTTGGCGCATGCGCTTGCCGACGCCGGTACGCTGGTTTCGGAGTTTCCGCTGGGAACGCCGGCAATCGGCAGTAATTTCCCGCGGCGCAACCGCATCATCAGCGGCTTGTCGCGCGGCTGTCTGGTGGTCGAGGCGGCACTCTCAAGCGGCTCTCTTATTACCGCGAGGCTCGCGCTGGAACAGGGCCGCGACGTATTTGCTGTTCCGGGATCGATACACTCCCCGCTTTCTAAAGGTTGCCATGCTTTGATTAAACAAGGGGCAAAACTCGCGGAAACCGCACAGGACATTCTCGAGGAAATCGGATGGCAAAAAAATCAACCCGCAACTGCCGCAGCCGAGCAAGATAGAGAAGACTCGCCGCTGCTTGAACATCTCGGCTTCGACGCATGCGACATTGACACGCTGTGCGCACGCAGCCAGTTGCCGCCCGATGCGGTCAGTGCAATGCTCCTGAAGCTCGAACTTGCCGGGCGCGTAGCCTCGCTTCCCGGTGGCTTATATCAACGGCTTGATTAGACCTGGGCATTCATTGCCCACGCGCGTCCTGGTGCAAATTCCTTGCTATCGCAGCAAATAGTTTTTATCATCTTCCGTTTTCTTCCCGCAATTGAGAGCGCATGTCCAACAATTTGCTGATTGTCGAGTCCCCGTCCAAGGTCAAGACCCTGAAAAAATATCTGGGGCGTGATTTTGAAATTCTTGCCTCGCTCGGCCACGTGCGCGATTTAGTGCCCAAGCAGGGTGCAGTGGATACGGCGCACGGCTTCGCCATGAAATACCAGTTGATTGCGCGCAACCACAAGTACATGGACGCGATTGCCAAAGCGGCCGCCAAGGCAGACAAAGTGTTTCTCGCTACCGACCCGGATCGCGAAGGCGAGGCCATCGCCTGGCACATTACCGAAATCCTGAAATCCAGGAAGCTGCTTAAGAACAAGCCGCCGCAGCGCGTGGTGTTTTATGAAATCACCGAATCCGCGGTGAAGAACGCGATCAAGGAACCGCGCGAAATATCCATGCCGCTGGTCAATGCCCAGCAGGCGCGCCGCGCCCTCGACTATCTGGTCGGTTTCAATCTGTCGCCGTTGCTGTGGCGCAAGATTCGTCCCGGCTTGTCAGCAGGACGAGTGCAAAGTCCGGCGTTGCGCTTAATTGTGGAACGAGAACAGGAAATTGAGGCGTTCCGCTCGCGGGAATTCTGGACGATTCATCTCGATAGCCACAAAGAGAAGCAAAAATTCTCAGCGCGCTTATTCCAATACCATGCCGAAAAGCTGGAGCAATTCAGCATCGCGAGCGAAAGCGCCCAGAGAAAAATTACTGAGGAATTAAGTTCGACGAAGGAAGCGCAAGTCATAAAGGCCGACAAGAAACGCAAGCAGAGGTCGCCTGCGCCGCCGTTTACCACCTCCACGCTGCAGCAGGAAGCGGTACGCAAACTCAATATGACAACTGCTCGCACCATGCGCATCGCTCAGCAATTGTACGAAGGCGTGGACATCGCGGGCACCAGCGTCGGCCTGATTACCTACATGCGTACCGATTCGCTTTCGCTCGCTAACGAGGCGGTTGCCGAAATCCGCAGTTACGTCAGCAAAATGTTTGAACCTGAATATCTACCTAAATCCGCGGTGCTGTACAAAAGTAAATCAAAGAATGCACAAGAAGCACATGAAGCCATCCGACCCACCTCGATTTTCCGCACGCCTGAAAGTGTGCGGCACCAGTTGAGTGCTGAACAGGCCAAACTTTATGAAATGATCTGGAAGCGCACCTTGGCGTGCCAGATTAGTCCGGCCAAATTCGATGTTACCAGCCTGGATATCAGCGCGGCACGTCCGGACAATTTGTTTCGCGCGAGCGGCCAAACTTTGGTCTTTCCCGGGTTTATCGCCGTGTACCAAGAAGGGTTTGATGAGCCGGACGAGCTGGGGGAGGGGCGGCTACCGGAACTGAACGTCGGCGATGTGATACCGATCGACAAGCTGTATGGCGAACAGCATTTCACCCAGCCGCCGCCGCGTTACACGGAAGCGAGCCTGGTGAAAACTCTGGAAGAACACGGCATCGGGCGTCCCTCTACTTATGCCAATATCATATCCACGCTGCTCGAGCGGGAATACGCTTTGCTCGATAAGAAACACTTTGTGCCTACTGATGTCGGGCGGGTTGTCAACAAATTTTTGACCGAGCACTTCACTCGCTACGTTGATTACGATTTCACCGCCAAGCTCGAAGACGAACTCGACTTGATTTCCACCGGCAAGCGCGAGTGGGTGCCATTGCTGGAGGATTTCTGGAAAGATTTTAATCGCCTGGTTGAGGACAAGAAAAATTTGTCGCGCAAGGAAGTAACCCAAGAACAGCTTGACGAGGCATGTCCGAAATGCGGCAAGCAACTTACCGTGCGACTGGGAAAACGCGGCAAATTCGTCGGCTGCAGCGGCTTCCCTGCCTGCGATTACACGCGCAACTTGAATGGGGGACAGGCAACGGCGGAAGCGGTGGTAACGGTGGAAGGGCGCAATTGTCCCAAATGCGGGAGCGGTTTAGTCATCAAAAACGGACCTTATGGGAAATTCATCGGCTGCTCGTCCTATCCCAAGTGCAAATTCATCGAGTCGCTCAACAAACCGCGCGATAGCGGGGTGCTCTGCCCCCAATGCAAGGCCGGCAACCTCATCGAGCGCAAGAGTCGCTACGGCAAACTGTTTTATTCTTGTAGCACCTATCCCAAATGCAATTATGCGGTATGGAACCCGCCAGTTGCTCAGTCCTGCCCGAAGTGCAAGTGGCCGGTACTCACTCTAAAAACCACCAAGCGCCGTGGCACTGAACTGGTGTGCCCGGTGAAAGAATGTGGTTATAGCGCTGCAGCGCAAGCTTGAAGTCCGCTACACGTCGAGATTACGCACCCCCAGCGCGTTGCTTTCTATAAATGCACGCCGCGGCTCCACAATGTCGCCCATCAGAGTGGTAAAAATTGCGTCTGCACTGATAGCGTCTTCGATCTGAATGCGCAGCAGTCGGCGGCTTGCCGGATCCATCGTGGTATCCCACAACTGCTCCGGATTCATCTCTCCCAGGCCTTTGTAGCGCTGGATGGAAATGCCTTTCTTGACCTCTTCCAACAACCAGTCGAGTGCTTGCTTGAAATCGCTCACCTGCCGCTGCTGCTCGCCGCGCTTCACATAGGCGCCGTTGCCCAAAAACCCCTGCAGCATCTGCGCGGTGCGCTTGATTTGCGCATAGTCTCCACTTTGCAGAAAGTCTTGGTCGAGTGTGGTATATCGCAGGTTACCATGCTGGGTTTTCTTTATCAGCAGTTGGTATCTCTCATTTTTTTCATCGTATGCGGCCTCAATTTGCAGCTCTTCACGAGACACTTGAGCCTCCAAGGCGGCAGCGCTTCTCTTTGCGGAGGGCGCATCGGACAAATCAATTTCTGGTTGCTGGAGCAGGGCATACAACACCGTGGAATCAATAATGCGGCTCAAACGCTCGATTACCGCCTCAGCAAGCAAGTATTCCTTGGCGACTTTTTCCAGCGCGTCCTTGTTGAGCGGTTTCGCACCTTCCGAGGTATAGAGTTGCGCGTCGCTTAACGCCAGGTGCAGCAGGTACTGCTTGAGCTCATGGTCGTCTTTGATATAGCGCTCCTCTTTGCCATGCTTGACCTTATAAAGGGGTGGCTGAGCAATGTAGATGTGGCCGCGCTCCACTAGCTCCGGCATCTGGCGGTAAAAGAAAGTGAGCAGCAGGGTACGGATGTGTGAGCCGTCTACATCTGCGTCAGTCATGAGGATGATGCGGTGATATCGCAGTTTGCTGATGTCCTTGTCGTCGCCAATTCCACACCCGAGCGCAGTGATCAGCGTCGCCACCTCCTGTGAGGAAAGCATTTTGTCTAGCCGCGCCTTCTCCACGTTCAAAATCTTGCCCTTGAGCGGAAGAATCGCCTGGAACTTGCGGTCGCGGCCCTGTTTCGCCGACCCCCCCGCGGAATCGCCCTCAACCAGATAAAGCTCCGACAGCGCCGGATCTTTTTCCTGGCAGTCGGCAAGTTTGCCGGGCAGTCCCATGGAATCAAGAACACCCTTGCGCCGCGTCATCTCGCGCGCCTTGCGCGCCGCTTCACGAGCGCGCGCTGCTTCGATGATCTTGCCTGTAATCACTCGCGCCTCGCTGGGTTTTTCCTGCAAGAACTCCATGAGCTTCTGTCCCACGATTTCCTGCACTACCGGCTGAATCTCCGAGCTCACCAGCTTGTCCTTTGTCTGTGACGAGAATTTCGGCTCCGGGGCTTTAACCGAGAGCACGCAGCACAAGCCTTCGCGCATGTCGTCGCCCGTGGTTTCCACCTTGGCTTTCTTGGCGATTTCGTTCTGCTCGAGGTACTGGTTAAGCGTCCGCGTCAGCGCCGCGCGCAAGCCGGTAAGGTGGGTGCCGCCGTCACGCTGCGGGATATTGTTAGTAAAGCACTGCACCGATTCCTGGTAGGAATCGTTCCACTGCATGGCGACCTCCACGATAACGCCTTCCTTCTGTCCGACTGCATGGAAAATCGTGTTGTGCAGAACATTCTTATTGCGGTTCATGAACTCGACAAAGCCTTTAACGCCTCCGGAGAAAGCAAAGGTTTCCTCTTTGCCGGTACGCTGATCGGTCAACTGGATCTTGACGCCGTTGTTAAGGAATGAGAGCTCGCGCAAGCGACGCGCCAAGATATCGTAGTGATATTCAACCTGGCCGAAGATCTCCTTGCTTGCCAAGAAATGTACTTCGGTGCCGCGGCGGTCGGATTTGCCCGTGACCCTGAGGGGGGCAACCGGCTCACCACCGCGGAATTCCATGAAATGTACTTTGCCGTCTCGGCGGATGGTCAGTCTAAGCCACTCGGAAAGGGCGTTGACTACCGAAACACCCACGCCGTGCAGGCCGCCGGCGATCTTGTAAGAGTTGTTATCGAATTTACCCCCGGCGTGGAGCTCAGTCATGACGATTTCCGCTGCGGAGCGCTTCTGCTCGTCACCCTTGTGAATCTCGGTCGGGATGCCGCGGCCGTTGTCAACGACACCAATCGAGTTGTCGGTATGGATAGTAACCGTAATTTCATTGCAGTAACCCGCCAGCGCCTCGTCTATGGCGTTATCTAATACCTCGAATACCATGTGGTGCAAGCCGGTGCCGTCTGAGGTGTCGCCTATGTACATGCCTGGGCGTTTGCGTACCGCATCCAAGCCCTTCAGCACCTTAATACTGTCGGAGTCGTACTCGCTTTCGTCTTTTTCCTGATGGTTCTTATCTGTCATCGGTTTTCTCTCGGTTTCACGTGAAACACACCTAAATCCGCATTGGCATAACCACGTATTTAAACTCGCTATTCCCGGGTATGGTAATGAGTACGCTACTATTTGCGTCGCCAAATGCACAATCCACCTGCTCACTGTCTAGGTTGTTGAGCACGTCAAGTAAGTAACTGATATTAAATCCAATATCCAAAGGCTCGCCCTTGTAATCCACTTCCAGCTCTTCCTCTGCTTCTTCCTGCTCGTTGTTGGTGCAGACGATGCGCAGGCTCTTGTCTGTTAGCACCCAGCGTACTCCACGGAATTTTTCGTTCGCTAAAATTGCCATCCGCTGCAGAGCCTGCAGGAGGGTTTGACGAGAAATTTGAATGTGCTTCTGGTAGTTGCTTGGTATAACCCGCGTATAGTCTGGAAATTTACCATCTACCACCTTCGTTATTAAGTCTATGTTAGAAAACGAAAATCTGACTTGGTTCTGGGCTACTTCAAGGGTCACTTCGTTTTCAGTCTCGTCTAACAGGCGGCCAACTTCTAATACCGCTTTCCTCGGTAAAATCACCTCTTGGTGCGCTTTTTTCTGTTTCTGCTTTGTACTGGCGTAGCCCAAGCGATGCCCGTCTGTAGCTATGACTCTTATCTGGTCGTCTTCTATCACTAACAGCATGCCATTGAGGTAATAGCGGACATCTTGCTGCGCCATTGCGTATTGGACCAGGTAAAAAAGTCGCTTGAGGTCCTTTTGCGGTATTTTCTCCCTGTGTTGCGCTGCTGCTGGGCTTTGTCTAGGGAAGTCTTCTGCCGGTAGGGTCTGCAAGCTGAAGTGACTCTTGCCTGCTTTCACGTGCAACCGGTTCTCCTTTTGCTCCAGAACGACTTTGCTTTTTTCCGGTAACGCCCGCAGGATCTCCTGGAGTTTCCTTGCCGACACCGTCACTGCAGCATCCTCTCCTTTTCCCTTGCTCTCTGCTTCGGTAGCGATTTGGATTTCCAGGTCCGTTGCAACAAAGTGGATCTTTTCCCCTTTGCGTTCGAGTAATACATTTGACAATATTGGTAGCGTGTGGCGTCGTTCCACGATACCGGATACAGCTTGAAGTGGTTTCAGCAAGGCATCGCGGTCCGCTTCTATTAAGATCATAGTTTATTATTCCTTATAAGATAGAAGAGTAGTAATAAAACCTTTGTGTGCTTGTGTCCTGTTCAAGTAAACATCGATAAAACAGGGAGTACAAGAACTGCTGATGCAGTGGATAAGCATGACACAGCATGTGGGCGGGCTGTGGATGTATCGACAAAAACGAAAAGATGCGAAGAAATTCACAAGATATCCAGCCTATTCTGCTATTAGCTTCTGAGTACTTGCATCAAAGCGTTGTAGTCACGGGTAAGCCCCGTATCCCGCGCTTTCAGTTCTGCGATCTTGCGGCAGGCATGTAAGACGGTAGTGTGATCTCGCCCGCCGAACGCTTCTCCTATGTTCGGCAGGCTCAGCTCGGTCAGTTCTTTTGATAAAGCCATAGCGATTTGCCGAGGTCGGGCAAGAGCACGGGAGCGCTTCTTAGAGTACA
The DNA here is from genome assembly GCA_041495205.1 of Gammaproteobacteria bacterium. GTDB lineage: Bacteria > Pseudomonadota > Gammaproteobacteria > Burkholderiales > JAHFRG01 > JAHFRG01. The sequence goes on along the minus strand of JBGQCF010000001.1, from coordinate 17,120 downwards.
TTTCCGACACTTTTATTTTGTAGTAGTCGGCAACAGTTTTCTGGATGTTTTCGATAGAAACTTGTCTCAGTTGTACGGCCAAGAGGTCGCGCAGCGCCTCTTTGGCAAGGTCCACAGAAAGGGGCAGCCCGGCAAACCTGGAAAAAGCGAGTACACGCTTTAGCGCACCCTCCAGCTCGCGCACATTAGACTGGATGTGTTTCGCAATAAAGAAGGCAACGTTTTCGTCAAGAGTAATACCGTCTATCGCGGCCTTCTTAAGTAGGATTGCAACGCGCATCTCCAATTCCGGCGGTTCAATGGCGACAGTAAGACCCCAGCCGAAGCGAGAAATTAGGCGGTCCTCCATCCCTGAGATTTCTTTAGGATAGGTATCGCAAGTGATAACAAGCTGTTTATGACCCTCGATCAAGGCGTTAAATGCGTAGAAAAATTCCTCTTGAGTACGGTTCTTGTTGCTGAAAAACTGGATATCGTCAATCAATAGCAAATCCAGCGAGTGGTAGTAGCGCTTAAAGTCGTCAAAGGCCTTGTGTTGGTAAGCCCGCACCACATCGGAAACATACCGCTCGGCGTGTGTGTAGCGAACCTTGGCCTGCGGGTTCTGCTCATGTACTAGGTTGCCGATTGCCTGAAGTAAGTGTGTTTTTCCCAAGCCAACGCCGCCGTAAATAAACAGTGGGTTGTAAGCCATGCCTGGATGCTCTGCAACTTGTATGGCAGCGGCACGCGCGAGTTCATTGGCCTTGCCGGTGACGAAAGTATCAAAAGAAAAAGAGGGGTTAAGGCGTGAAAGGCTTTTAATGGGGGGCTTGGAGGTTGCAACCTTCGGCTTATCCGCAGGGGCGGGCTCGGTGGCACCTTTCTCGGGCAGGGCCAGCACTAGGCTCACCGGCTTGCAGAAATACTGCTCGGCCATTTTCTGTATGCGCATTAGGAACCGCTCTTTAATCCATTGCAACACAAAGCGGTTGGGAGCAACCAGCAGCAGGGGATCACCTTCGGGGAAGAACTTGAGCGGCTTGATCCAGGTATTAAACTGCTGCGCGGTCAGTTCTTTTTCGAAGTAGGAGAGGCAAGAAAGCCAAAAAGGATCCATTTCTGACCAGCGAAGAAGTAAAGGGAGCGACACAGACAAAGTTCAATTCTGATCATTATAACGAAACAATCCCACGCCAAGGAAGAAAATAATTCGGGGTTGACAGAAAGCGCGCATAAAGGTTGAATAGTCGGCTTTCTAATGATGAAGCAGGGACGAAAATGAAACGAACCTATCAACCATCAACCACGAGGCGCAAAAGGACCCACGGATTCCTGGTGCGCATGAAAACCCGCGGCGGAGCAGCGGTAGTGCGTGCCCGGCGCGCTAAAGGGCGGACGCGGTTAAGCGTATAGTAAGGGGTTGGTTTTCATTTATTCCCTAACGAAAGCGTCTCGTCTTACCAAACCCGAACAGTTTTCCGCGGTATTCCATGCCAACAGCGCCGAAAGCGGCACGATATTTCAGGTTTTGGTAAAGCCCAAACGCCAGGAGACCGCGAGGTTGGGAGTGGTGCTCAGCAAAAGGGTGACACCACGAGCGGTGGACCGCAGTTACCTGAAACGCCTTATTCGTGAAGAATTTCGTATGCGAAAGCACAGTCTCGGCGGCTTGGACGTAGTGGTCAGGGTGCTTAGGCAGGTCTCAAAAGCGCAAGCGACGGAAGCGCGCGTGGAGCTGTCGGACCTGTTCTCCAAGGTGTCGCGATGGGGCGCGTAGCACTTGCGGCTATCGCGCTGTACCGGATTGTGCTCAGCCCATTGCTTGGCAACAATTGCCGCTTTGCGCCCTCCTGTTCCGAATATACCCGCGACGCGATCGTCAAATTCGGAGTTTTGAGAGGCATCTGGCTTGGACTAAAGCGAATTCTACGTTGTCATCCATGGAGCCCGGGCGGATACGACCCGTTGCCCTGAGATTTCTTAATAACGGCTTATGGACACGCAAAGACTTTTTCTGCTGATTGTTTTTTGCCTGTCGGTATTTCTGCTGGTCGATGCCTGGCAGCGGGAAAACAGTCCAGCGCAGGCGCCACACGCCGAGCAGCCTGTGAAAACCCAGCAGGTCGCGCCCACCCCGAGCGAAAAACTCGCCGCCACCCAGCAAGCACCGACCACGCCGCAAGCGGCAGCAGCTCAAGCAGGACAAAAAATTTCGGTCAAAACCGATTATTTGCTTGCGGAGATAGACACCGCAGGCGGAGACCTGCGCAGGCTGGAGCTACTGAAGCAACGCGACACGCTTGACAAGAGGAAAAATTTTGTGCTGTTGGAATTCGAGCCGGAACATATTTACGTCGCGCAAAGCGGTTTGATCGGCCACGATCTGCCCACCCATAAGACACAGTTTTCCGCAGAGGCCACGAGTTACGAACTCAAGCCTGGCGCAGAACGCTTGGAAGTCAGGCTTACGGCGCCGGCGGTAGACGGAATCAAAGTGACCAAGGTATACACGTTCCGCAAAAGCAGCTACCTGATGGACGTTTCCTACGAGATCAGTAATAACAGCGCTATTCCGCTCCAGCCGTTTGCATACTTCCAGTTTCTGCGCGATGGCAAGCCGCCCGCGGGCGAAACCAAGCTGGTGCCGACTTACACCGGTCCGGCGATTTACACCGAGCAGGAAAAATTCGAAAAAATCGAGTTCAGCAGCATCGACAAGGGCAAGGCGAAATACCCGCAAAACGCCGATAATGGCTGGATCGCCATGTTGCAGCATTACTTCCTCGCGGCCTGGCTGCCCGAGGATAAAACGCCACGCGAGTTTTATGCAAAAAAACTGGGCGAAGATCTGTATTCGGTGGGGGTGATCCTGCCGGTAACAAAAATAGAACCCGGTAAAAACGCCACTATCACCACCCTGCTTTACGCCGGGCCTCAGGAGCAGGACAGTCTAGGCAAACTCGCGCCCGGCCTGGGGCTCACCGTGGACTACGGCTGGCTCACCGTGATTGCACTGCCGCTGTTCTGGGTGCTTTCCTGGCTGCACAAATGGGTGCAAAACTGGGGTGTGGCGATCATCTTGCTTACCGTGATTATCAAGCTTCTGTTCTATCCGCTTTCTGCGACAAGCTACCGCTCCATGGCGAAAATGCGCGTGCTGGCGCCCAAGTTGCAAAAAATCAAGGAGCAATACGGCAATGACCGGCAGCGGCTGCACCAGGCGATGATGGAGCTTTACAAAACTGAAAAAATCAATCCGCTCGGCGGATGTTTGCCTATAGTGGTACAAATACCGGTATTCATTGCGCTTTACTGGGTGCTTTTGGCGAGCGTGGAGTTGCGCCATGCACCGTTTGCGTTGTGGATTACAGACCTCTCCGCGCCCGACCCCTACTATGTTCTGCCCGTCATCATGGGAATCACCATGATTATCCAGTCACGTTTGAGCCCGGAACCACCCGACCCGATCCAGGCCAGGGTGATGAAAATCATGCCGATTGCCTTCAGTGTTTTCTTTTTCTTCTTCCCTGCCGGTCTGGTCTTGTACTGGCTGATAAACAACATTCTCTCCATTGCCCAGCAGTGGCAGATCACGCGGGTCATCGAGCGGGCAAAGCCGGCTCATGGCAAGCGCTGACGTTATAGCCGCGATAGCGACTGCGCCCGGGCGCGCAGCCATCGGCGTGGTGCGAGTCTCAGGGCCCAACCTGGAAGCGCTGGCACAATCACTGCTGGGCAAAGTCCCGGCTCCGAGACACGCCGCGCTTTGCGACTTCCTCGATGAAAACAGAGAAACCATAGACCACGGCATTGCCCTGTATTTCCCAGCGCCGCATTCCTACACCGGCGAAGAGGTGCTGGAACTGCAAGGCCACGGCGGGCCTGCGGTTATGCAGTTGCTGCTGCGCCGTTGCCTCGCGTTGGGGGCGCGGCTGGCCGAGCCCGGAGAATTCACCAAACGCGCGTTTCTCAACGACATGCTGGATTTGGCGCAAGCGGAAAGCGTTGCCGATTTAATTGATGCGAGCACGGGTGAGGCGGCGAAGAGCGCGCTGCGCTCGCTTCAAGGCGCGTTTTCCACCGAAGTGAATGCGCTCACGAAGTCCCTCATCGAATTGCGCACGCTGGTCGAGGCCACCCTCGATTTTCCTGAAGAAGACATAGAGTTTCTCGAGCAGGCGAATGCTGTCGGAAAATTGCGGGCAATACAGGCGCAGCTTGAAAAAGTACTGCTTGCAGCACGGCAGGGCAGTATCCTGCGCGAGGGCATTAGCGTAGTGCTCGCCGGGCGGCCCAACGTAGGTAAATCTAGCCTGCTCAACCGGCTTGCCGGAGAAGACGTGGCGATTGTCACCAGCGTTCCCGGGACCACGCGCGACGCTATCCGCCAGGCGATCGAAATCGAAGGCGTGCCGCTGCATGTCATCGACACCGCGGGTCTGCGAGAAACCAAGGATGAGGTGGAAAAAATGGGGATTGCCCGTACTTGGGCGGCGATCGAGAAAGCCGACGCGGTGCTGCTGATCATAGACAGCAGCCAAAGCGAATCGCAGGAAGACAGAAAAATTCTTGAGCGGCTGCCAAGCAGACTGCCGCGTATCTGCGTTTATAATAAAATTGACCTGCTTCCGGCAGAACCAAAAGCCCAAGCGGTGGAGGGCGAAATCCGCGTTCATCTTTCGGCGAAAACCGGCGCCGGAGTGGATTTGCTATGCGCCCAATTGCTGCAGATAGTCGGCTGGCAGCCCACAGGGGAAGGGGTGTACATGGCGCGCGAGCGGCATCTGAGCGCGCTGCGCGAAGCCGGCCAGCACTTGTCAGGCGCCTTGGAGAATAAGGCGCAAATCGAATTATTTGCCGAGGAACTCAAGCTCGCTCAGCAGGCGCTGTCCAGAATTACCGGGGAATTTACCACTGATGATCTGCTCGGGGAGATTTTCTCCCGTTTCTGCATAGGAAAATAAGCTCGCTTGTATTCGTGGGGCGTGAGATGCAAATATGCTCGCGGTCATCAGGCTTGCTGAAGGAGGTCGCTTCCAGTCAGCGGTTGATCCGGGCCGCAGCGACGGGACCATAGCGCCCGCCCGCTGCCGCGCCTGGGCGGAATGCTGTGTCAAGGCGTGCCTGCTCCTCAGGCGAGAGTTTTATCGCGACTGCGGCCAGGTTCTCTTCCAGGTGCGCGCGGCGCTTGGTGCCAGGAATGGGTACGACGTCGTCCCCACTTGACAGTACCCAGGCGAGGGAAATCTGAGCGGGTGTCGCGCTTTTCGCCTTGGCAATCTCCTTCAAGCGCTCCACCAGTTCAAGGTTCTTCTTGAAGTTCTCGCCTTGGAACCGCGGATGGGTGCGGCGCCAGTCATCCGGGGCCAGGTCCTCGGGACTGCGGATCTGCCCGGTGAGGAAACCACGGCCCAGAGGCGAGTAGGCGACGAAACCGATCCCAAGCTTGCGCACGGTCGAGAGGACGCCATCATTTTCCGGCTCCCGGCTCCAAAGGGAGTATTCGCTCTGTAGCGCCGTTATCGGGTGTACCGCATGCGCGCGCCGGATGGTTTCAGGGCCCGCTTCGGAGAGACCCAGATACCGGACCTTTCCTTCCCGCACGAGCTGCGCCATCGCGCCCACCGTCTCTTCGATCGGTACCTTGGGGTCTACGCGGTGCTGGTAGTAGAGATCGATGCAGTCCACGCCGAGGCGCTTCAGCGAGCCTTCGCACGAGGCGCGGACGCGCTCGGGATGACTATTCAGCGCCCAGTAGTTCGGGTCGTCCGCCTTGCGCACAATGCCGAACTTGGTGGCGATGACGACCTTGTCGCGTTTGCCTTTAATGGCACGTCCCACCAGTTCTTCGTTGGAGAAAGGTCCGTAGATCTCTGCCGTGTCGAGGAAATCGATTCCGAGCTCAAGCGCGCGGTGGATGGTCGCGAGCGACTCCGCCTCGTCGCGCCTGCCGTAGAACTCGCTCATCCCCATACACCCGAGGCCAAGGGCTGAGACGGTGAGACCCTGGGTACCAAGCTTGCGGCGTTGCATGCGCGAATCTCCTTCTGTTAGGAACCTCTGAACAAGTCGCCGATGGAACGCGTTTCTGGCGCAATGCGGATGATTGTGAGGCGCGCGACGAAGGTGCCTAGCCGTAGCTTAAGCACGAGGAGCGCAACGACGCAAGCGCCGCATTGCGCCGAAACCCGGACGGGACGGCTACCGCGACACGGTCAGCGAAGCTTGGGGTGCGGGAGCGGCAGCATGAGCGCCCCGTTTTACAATGCCTCTTGCAGCAGCTTGCGCCCCTTCCCGCACCACGCTGCGCGAGACCGAGTCCGGGGCGCCTTTCCGGGTGATCTGCTTTGTCGCTCGGCTTGCGAAGGGGGGTCAACCATTCGCTGCGCCTCGCTTCGCGCATCTCATCCCGGGAAGTCTCCGTCGCGCCCACCGTGGACTTGTTCAGAGGTTCCTTAGTTTTCGCCAGGTCATAGCGTCGCGCACCGCGGGCCGAGTTTAGCAAAAGCCCGAGATCTTTGGCGCGGCTGGCAAGGAGCGGTGGGTTTAATTATAATGGTTTAACTGTAAGGAATTCCTCGTGCTGCCTTGAGTTCCTGCGGGGCGGTATTATGCATTCCCAATTTTTGAAGAGATTCCGGATTGCCTGGGGCCGGGGATTCTGTTCCAAATATCCTGAAGGGATGAGGTAAAAAAGATGAATCAGTTCAATACTACGACGACTGACATGGCCCCGGCCTATGTGAAGCACAAGCGGCTTAAGGAATGGGTCGCCAAGATGGCGCAATTGTGCAAGCCGGAGCGCATCTACTGGTGCGACGGCTCGCAGGAAGAATACGATCGGTTGTGCAATGAAATGGCGGCCTCCGGCACCTTCATCAAACTCAACCCCAAACTTCGCCCCGGCAGTTACCTCGCCCTTTCCGATCCCAGCGACGTGGCGCGCGTGGAAGACCGCACTTTCATCTGCAGCAAGAACAAAGACGACGCCGGCCCCAACAATAACTGGATTGCGCCGGACGAAATGCGCGCAACGCTGAATAAGCTTTTTGACGGCTGCATGCGCGGCCGCACTATGTACGTGGTCCCGTTTTCCATGGGCCCCCTGGGCTCACGCATCGCGCATATCGGCGTGGAAATCAGCGACTCCCCTTATGTCGTGGTCAACATGCGCATCATGACGCGCATGGGACGCAAGGTACTCGACGTACTCGGCTCCGACGGTGAATTCGTTCCCTGCATGCACTCGGTAGGCATGCCGCTTGGCCCCGGACAGAAAGACGTGCGCTGGCCGTGCAACAAGGATCACAAATACATCGTGCATTATCCGGAAACGCGCGAAATCTGGTCCTTCGGCAGCGGCTACGGCGGCAATGCGCTGCTCGGCAAAAAATGTTTCGCGCTGCGCATCGCCTCCATCATGGGCCGGGACCATGGCTGGCTCGCCGAGCACATGCTGATTCTGGGCGTGCAGCCGCCGCAAGGGCAGAAACTTTACGTGGCTGCGGCTTTTCCCAGCGCTTGCGGCAAAACCAATTTTTCTATGATGATACCGCCGGCCAATTTCAAAGGCTGGAAGGTGACCACTGTGGGCGACGACATTGCCTGGATAAAGCCGCACAAGGATGGACTTTTTTACGCCATCAATCCGGAAGCGGGCTATTTCGGTGTCGCACCTGGTACTTCGGAGCACACCAACCCCAACGCCATGACCATGCTCAGGCGGAATTGCATTTTCACCAACGTCGCGCTTACTCCCGAAGGTGACGTGTGGTGGGAAGGCATGACCAAGACACCGCCGGCGAAGCTTACCGACTGGCAGGGCAAGGAATGGTCGCCGGATTGCGGCCGCCCTGCCGCGCACCCCAACTCGCGCTTTACCGCGGCTTCGATCCAATGCCCTTCGCTCGACCCGGCCTGGGACGATCCGAACGGCGTGCCGATCAGCGCTTTCATTTTCGGCGGGCGCAGAAGCACCGCGGTGCCGCTGGTGTATGAAGCGCATTCCTGGGATGAAGGGGTGTACCTCGCCGCCACCATGGGCTCGGAAACCACCGCGGCAGCGACCGCGCAGCAGGGCGTGGTCAGGCGCGACCCGTTCGCCATGCTGCCGTTTTGCGGTTACAACATGGCGGACTATTTCAACCACTGGCTGAAGATGGGCCGCACCATTGCCCATCCGCCCAGGATTTTCGGTGTCAACTGGTTCCGCAAGGGGCCGGACGGCAAATTCATCTGGCCCGGTTTCGCCGAGAACATGCGCGTGCTGAAGTGGATCGTCGAGCGCTGCTTGGGACGGGCGCACGCCGTTGCAAATCCGCTGGGGCTGGTGCCGGACTACAAGGACCTGGAATGGAAAGGACTGGAGGAAATCTCCGCAGATAAATTCCAGATCCTGATGTCGCTCGACAAGGAAGTGTGGCGGCAGGAGCTTAATTCCCACAGCGAACTTTTCGACAAGCTCAAGGACCGTTTGCCCAGGGAATTGGTCGCGCGGCGCGAGCGTTTGCAATCTGCGTTTTAATGTAGAGAGCCTGTCTCGGTAATAGTCGCGTGTGCGACGGTGGCAATTTTCGAGGTAGGCCAAGACGCGAGCCGCGCAGTTGAGTTGGTCTCAATAAGCGGCGAGCAACGCTGGCATAACCGAAAATCGCCCCGTCCCTACGGGTTGCAGCCAAAAAACGCGCCTGCTTTGTCACTCGGCTTGTTCGATGAATGGCATCGAACTGCACCTCGTTTCTCGCATTCGTCGCTTTTTGGCTAGCAACGCACTACGTGAGTATTGCCGAGATAGGCTCTGTGGATCTCGTTTTTCTTTGCGCCGCAGCCCTTGTCGCCGGCCTGCTTGATGCTGTAGTCGGAGGCGGCGGGCTGGTGCAGATCCCGGCGCTGTTCAGCGTGATGCCGAACGCAGCGCCCGCTACGGTGTTCGGCACCAACAAGCTCTCCTCAATTTTTGGCACCGCTAGTGCTGCGCTGCGCTATTCCCATACGGTGCGCATACGCTGGAACGCCGTCCTTCCTGCCGCAATCACCGCCTTTATATTTTCTTACCTTGGCGCGCTGACGGTGAGCTTAATTCCTGCAAACCTCATGCGTGCGCTGGTGGTGCCGCTGCTTATCGTCGTTGCGGTTTACACCTTCTTCAAAAAGGATTTGGGTTCTGTCCACGCGCCGTTGCATGAAGGCGCCAAAGAGAAGTTTCTCGCCATCGCTTTGGGCGCGGCCATCGGTTTTTACGATGGATTCTTCGGCCCAGGCACAGGTAGTTTTCTGGTGTTTTTGTTTGTGCGCTATTTCGGATTCGATTTTCTACGGGCTTCAGCAGCGGCCAAAGTGGTGAATGTGGCCACTAACTTCGCTGCTCTGCTCTACTTCGTGCCGAGTGGCAACCTGATCTGGCAGGTTGGACTGTTAATGGCTGCTTTCAATGTGGCGGGTTCGTTGCTCGGGACGCGGCTTGCCATTCGCCATGGCAGCGGTTTTGTGCGGCAGATGTTTCTGCTGGTGGTAAGCGCGCTGATATTGAAATTCGGCTATGACACTTTCCTGAAATAGGGTTCGGCGCACCTGAAAAACGCTCCCCGTAAAGAATTTGGGCTTGGCTGCCAAGTTGGCCCGGCGTATCATTACGCCTCTTTAGAGACTTGCTATTCGCATGCAATTTCCAATGCAATTTGACGTGATCGTGGTAGGCGGTGGCCACGCCGGCACCGAAGCCGCGCTGGCCAGCGCGCGCATGGGGCAAAAAACCCTTTTGCTCACCCACAACATCGAAACACTGGGGCAAATGTCGTGCAATCCTTCGATAGGAGGCATCGGCAAGGGACATCTGGTCAAGGAAATCGATGCATTGGGCGGCGCGATGGCGCTCGCCACCGATGAGGCGGGCATACAATTCCGCGTGCTCAATTCCAGTAAAGGCCCCGCGGTGCGCGCTACCCGCGCCCAGGCCGACCGCGTGCTTTATAAGCAAGCCATCCGGCGCGTACTGGAAAACCAGCCCAATCTGTGGCTGTTCCAGCAAGCGGTAGATGATTTAACTTTGGAAGGCGACCGGGTCACTGGTGTGGTGACGCAACTTGGCCTGCGCTTTGCCGCCGGTGCAGTGGTGTTGACCACCGGCACTTTTCTTTCAGGATTGATTCACGTCGGGTTGTCGAACTATCAAGGTGGTCGCGCAGGCGATCCGCCGGCCATCAGCCTTGCCGCACGGTTGCGCGAACTCAAACTTCCCGCGGGCCGGCTCAAAACCGGCACACCGCCGCGCATTGACGGTCGCAGCATTGATTATTCGGTGATGGAAATCCAGCCTGGCGATGAGCCGACGCCGGTGTTTTCCTTCATCGGCAGGCCGGAGATGCACCCGCGGCAAGTACCGTGCTGGATTACCCACACCAATTCCCGCACCCACGATATCATCCGCGGCGGACTGGATCGGTCGCCGATGTTCACCGGTATCATCGAAGGCATAGGCCCGCGTTATTGCCCTTCTATCGAGGACAAGATTCACCGCTTTGCGGGCAAACAATCGCATCAGATTTTCCTGGAGCCGGAAGGTTTGACGGTGAACGAAATTTACCCTAACGGCATTTCCACCAGTCTGCCGTTCGATGTACAGCTTCTGCTGGTGCGCTCGATCAAGGGCCTGGAAAACGCGCATATCACGCGTCCCGGCTACGCCATCGAATACGACTATTTTGACCCGCGCGGACTGAACAGCTCGCTGGAGACCAAAGCCGTCGGGAACCTGTTCTTCGCCGGGCAGATCAACGGCACCACCGGTTATGAAGAAGCCGCAGCGCAAGGGCTGCTCGCCGGAATCAACGCAGCATTGAAAGTGCAAGGCAAGGAACCCTGGTGCCCGCGCCGCGACGAAGCCTACCTCGGCGTGCTGGTAGATGATTTGATTACGCGCGGCGTGAGCGAACCTTACCGCATGTTTACCAGCCGCGCTGAATACCGCCTGCAGCTGCGCGAGGACAATGCCGATTTGCGGCTAACCGAAACCGGCACAAAACTCGGGGTGGTGGACGACGTGCGCTGGAGGCAATTCGCGGAAAAGCGCGAAGCGATTACCCGCGAACAGGCGCGGTTGAAAGACACCTGGATCAACCCTAAGCTGCTTCCGCAAAGTGAGGCAGAGCGTGTGCTGGGCAGCGCCATCGAACGCGAATATTCACTGGCGGATTTATTGCGCCGGCCCAATGTGAGTTACGCCTCGCTCCTGACCCTGCCGGGCGCGGGCTCCGCTGTCGCTGATGAAAAAGTCGCGGAACAGGTGGAAATTCAGACCAAATACCAAGGTTATATCGAGCGCCAGCGTGAGGAAGTCGCGCGCCGTGAAAATTATGAAACCACCCGCTTGCCGCAGGATCTGGACTACAAAAGCGTGCGCGGGCTCTCGATCGAGGTGCAGCAAAAGCTCAATCAGCACAAACCGGAAACATTAGGCCAGGCGGCGCGCGTATCCGGAGTAACGCCCGCCGCGATTTCACTTTTGCTGGTGCATTTGAAGCGCGGTTTTCCGGCCAAGCTTAAAAAGACCGCATGAGCCTGGCGAGTGATCTGCAACAAGGCATAAACGCCTTGAGGCTCAAATTATCGCCGCAAGCCCAGCAACGCCTGCTCGATTATCTCGCGTTGCTGCGGAAATGGAACAAGGTGTACAACCTCACCGCGCTGCGCGAGCCGGAAAAGATGGTAAGCCACCACTTGCTTGATTCCCTGGCGGTGGTGCCGTACATCGAAGCGCGGCGCATTTTAGACGTAGGCAGCGGGGCGGGCCTGCCGGGGATACCGCTGGCGATCGCGCGCGACGATTGGCGCGTAACCCTGCTGGATAGCAGCCACAAGAAAGCCGCTTTTCTGAAACAAGCCGCGATAGAATTGAAACTTTCCAATGTCACCGTGTGCTGCGAGCGAGTTGAGGCCTGGCTGCCTGAGCAAAAATTCGAGTTGATAATTTCCCGCGCAGTCTCGGACCTCGCCGAGTTCGTTACTTTATCGAAACATCTGCTGCATGAAGGCGGAAGATTTGCGGCGATGAAAGGAGTTTATCCGCACGAGGAAATCGCGCAACTGCCAAGCGGTTACCGCCTGGAGCGGGTAATCCCGCTTAAAATCCCCGGGCTCAAGGCGCAGCGTCATTTGGTGATGGTGAAAGCGTAGACCGTGCATTCATGGTAAAAATACTAGCGGTCGCCAATCAGAAAGGCGGGGTGGGCAAGACCACTACCAGCGTGAATCTCGCGGCAAGCCTTGCTGCTGCGGGCCGTAAAGTGCTGCTGGTAGACATGGATCCCCAGGGCAATGCCACCATGGGTTGCGGCATAGAAAAGCGCGAACTGCAACGCACCGTGTATCAGGTGCTGTTGGGGGTTGCTGCAATCGGCGAAGTGCGGCAGATTTCCGAGAGCGGCGGCTTTGATTTGATTCCGGCGAACCGCGAGCTTGCCGGTGCGGAAGTGGAACTGGTGGATTTGCCGAACCGCGAAACGCGTTTAAAACAAGCACTGCGCGATATTCAGGACAATTACGAGTTCATACTTATTGACTGTCCTCCGGCACTTAATCTGCTCACGCTGAACGGACTGTGCGCCGCGCATGCGGTGGTGATTCCAATGCAGTGCGAATACTACGCGCTCGAGGGTTTGAGCGATTTGGTCTCGACGATTAAAAAAGTGCACGCCAACCTCAATCCCGGGCTGCAAATCGAGGGCTTGCTGCGCACCATGTTCGATTCGCGGAATCTTCTGGCGCAGCAGGTTTCCGACCAGTTGAAGCAGCACTTTGGCGACAAGGTTTACGATACCATTATTCCGCGCAATATCCGGCTCGCCGAAGCGCCGAGCCACGGCGTGCCCGCAATAAGCTACGATAGAACCTCCAGGGGCGCACAGGCGTATCTGGAGTTGGCCGGAGAAATATTGCGCCGCGCCGGAGCGGCGGCAAGCGCGGGATGACAGGAAGGGAACGGTGAAGATTAAAGGTTTGGGACGGGGATTGGACGCGCTTCTCGCCAGGGACGACGAGGGGCAGGAGGCGCGCGAGCAGCTCGCCACGCTGGCCATCGAGAAAATCCAGACCGGCAAGTACCAGCCGCGCACGCGCATGGACACGGAGTCGCTGGCGGAACTTGCCGAGTCCATCAAAGCGCAGGGGGTGATGCAGCCGATACTGGTGCGGCCGCTTCCCCAGGGGCGCTATGAAATGATCGCCGGCGAGCGCCGCTGGCGTGCCGCGCAGATGGCAGGACTTACCCACGTTCCGGCGCTGGTGAGACAGGTGCCTGATGAATCAGCGTTGGCTATGGCATTGATTGAAAACATTCAGCGCGAAGACCTGAATCCCCTGGAAGAAGCCAACGGCATCCAGCTGCTGATCAGCGAATTCAAGATGACCCACCAGAGCGCCGCTGAAGCGGTGGGACGCTCGCGCAGCGGGGTGACCAACCTGCTGCGCTTGATTAACCTCGCCGCACCGGTGCAGCAACTCCTGTTGCAAGGCAAGATTGACATGGGGCATGCGCGGGCTCTCCTCGGTTTAAGCGCGGCGAAGCAAATCCAGCTGGCGAACCTAGTGGCGCACAAAGGGTTGTCGGTGCGGCAAACCGAACAGCTTGCCAAGAAGCAGGAAACAGCCACTCACAAAAAAACTGCAAAACCCGACGGCGACCTTATCAGGCTGCAAGAAGAGTTGTCGGAAAAGTTGGGCACCACGGTAAGCATCAAACCGGGCAAGCGCGGTACCGGCAGACTGATCATCAATTACTCTAGCCTCGACGAGCTGGACGGCCTCATCGGCAAATTGCGCAAGCATTGATGCCGGCGCGTGATGCGCCAATAACGGGAAGCGCGCCATGAAAGCACTTAAGTTTTTCTCCGCAGTTTTCGGAGCCATCCTGATCTTCGGTTGTGGGCAAGGGGAGCAGAACGATGCGGTCGCGAAGGCGGAAAATTCTCTCCGGCAAAAGGTTAAAGATCCGGAAAAACTTCCCGGGCAGCGCTTGCAACAGGCTGGCCAAACCCTGAACAAGGCTGCCGATGTGGAAAAGGAACTCGCGAAAAAAGCGGAAGAAACCGAGCGCAAAATCGAGCAGGAAAGCAAATAGCCGGATACGGCCCGCTTGCGCCGGCTTTGAGCACATCTCAATGCGGACTCGTTGCTTGACCGCTGAACGCCGCGGCAGTTAAACTTGCAAATTCGCGCGATGCGGCAGCTGTCTGCGTAATCCTTCGAGTCGGTAGTAAAAATCATAATGAGTCATGCTGCGGAAATTCTGAGTCAGGGTATCCGTAGGGTACTGGTTAGCCAAATCGCGCTGACTTTGTTGACCGCAGCGGCTGTGTTTGCGCTGCTGGGGAGCGCTGCGGCGCTGGCGGCGGTTTATGGCGGAGGGGTTGCGTTAATGGGCACCTGGCTACTCGGGCGGCGCGTTTCGCGCACTCCGGAAACCGCGCAGCAAGATGATGCGGGCGGTCAATTGGCGTTGTACGCCGGGGTGTTGCCCCGGTTTATCGTGACGCTGGCGTTGTTGGCTGCCGGATTAGGCTGGCTCAAACTTGCGCCGATTCCTTTGATTGTTGCGTTTGGCCTTGCTCAACTGGGCTTCGCGATTAATCTGGGAAGTGCCCGGCAGCGGTCGCGATGATACAGGTAAAAAAATGAGCGAAGCAGGAAAGCCCAATCCGGTTGAATATATCCAGCATCATTTAACCAATCTGCAGGTAGGACAGGGATTCTGGACATTTAATATCGACACGCTGGTGTTCGGCTGGCTGCTTGGCGGTTTTCTTGTCATTCTGAGTTGGCGCATTGGGCGCAGGCTGAGTCTGGATAATCCTCGGGGAGCGCAAAACCTATTGGAAGCGATTCTGGAATTTGTGGACAGTCAAATAAAATCGGCTTTCCCCAAACCCGATCCCTTGATTGGCCCTCTTGCGCTTACCGTATTCCTATGGGTATTTCTGATGAACGCCATGGATTTGCTTCCGGTGGACCTGTTGCCCAAGGCCGCCGAATACGCGGGGATTCATCATCTCAAGGTGGTACCCACTACCGATCCCTACACCACGCTGGGAATGTCGCTCTCCGTGTTTGCGCTCATTCTGTATTACAACATCAGAATCAAGGGTGCTTGGGGTTATTTCAAGGGTTTTCTGTTCCATCCCTTCGGAAAATGGCTGATGCCGGTCAATTTCATGATGACCGCCGTCGAGGAACTGGCCAAGCCACTGAGTATGGGTCTGCGCTTGTTCGGTAATATGTTCGCGGGCGAACTGGTGTTTCTGCTGATCGCGCTGTTGCCGTGGTGGATACTGTGGGTGCCCGGTACGCTGTGGGCGATTTTTCATATTCTGATCATCACCCTCCAGGCTTTCATTTTCATGATTTTGACCATCATGTATTTAGCGTTGGCGTACCAAAGCCTGGACGACGCGCATTGAACAGAAGAGATTTTAGTCATTTTTTGCCGTAATTTTTAGGGAGAGACAGCATGGATGCAGGCATGATTAATCTGGTCGGCATGATTTACGCGTACACCGCAGTGGGTGTGGGCATTATCCTCGCCGCCGCAGGATTGGGTTCCGCGTTGGGCTGGGGCCTCATCTGCGCGAAATACATGGAGGGTATTGCGCGGCAGCCGGAAATGCTGCCGGTGTTACGTATACAGATGTTCATCACCGCGGGCCTCATGGAGTCGTTCCCGTTCATTGTGCTGGCTTTCGCCATGTATTTCACGTTTGCCAACCCGTTCCTCGGAGCCGCGCTGAACGCGATCAAGGCGGCCGGCGGCTAGCATGACCGGGGTTTTACGAGCAGGCGCGGCGCAAACGAAAAAAGGAGTTTAGACGTGAACGTGACGGCCACACTTTTTGGTCAAATGATTACCTTTGCGGTGTTGGTTTGGTTCATTCACCGCTTTCTTTGGGGGCCTTTGACCCGCATGCTGGCGGAGCGCAACAAGCGCATTGCCGACGGCCTTGCCGCCGCGGAACGCGGCAAGCGGGAGCTGGAAATGGCCGGCAAGCGCTCGGCCGAGACGCTGCGCGATACCAAGCGGCAGGCTGCCGACATCATCGCTCAGGCAGAGAAACGCGGCCTGCAGGTCATCGAGGAAGCCAAACATGCGGCCAAGGCCGAGGGCGACCGCGTGACCGCCGGCGCCAAGGCGGAAATCGCGCAGGAAGTGAGCCGCGCCAAGGAAGCGCTGCGCAGCCAGGTGTCGGCTTTAGCGGTGGCGGGCGCCGAGAAAATTCTGCGCCGTGAAGTGGACGCCAAGGCGCACGCCGATCTGCTGAAAGCCATCCAGACCGAACTCTAAGGAATAGCATGGCGGAAAACATCACCATCGCACGGCCGTATGCGGAAGCCGTATTCAAGCTGGCCAAGGAAAAAAACACCCTTGCCGGATGGGCGAAGATGCTGGCGCTTCTGGAAACTGTCGTAAAAGACCCGCACGTGATTGCTTACACCACCAACCCGAATTTCAGCGCGGAGCAAATCGAAAGTCTGCTGCTGGGCATTTGCGGAGAGAAACTCGACGGCATGGGCAGGAATTTCGTGCAGGTGCTCACGCGCAACGACCGCCTTCCCTTGCTGCCGCAAATCCGGGAGTTGTTTGAAGCGCTCAAGGCGGAACAGGAAGGCGTGCTCGAAGTGAAGATTGATTCAGCGTTTCCACTGAGCAAAAAACAGACGGGCGAACTGGAGCGCCGACTCGAAGAGAGGTACCAGCGCAAAATCGTCACGCAGGTAAGTGTGGAACCCGAATTAATTGGCGGCGTGAAAATCGCGGTCGGCGACCATGTTCTCGATGCCACGGTGCGCGGCAAACTGGAAGCGATGCGTAACGCATTGACAAGATAAATCCGCAAAACGCAGATTTTGCTTAGGAGCAGAAATGCAAGTCAACCCATCGGAAATCAGTGAACTGATAAAAAGGAGGATTGAAAGCCTCGCGGTGTCGGCGGAATCGCGCACGCAGGGCACGGTGATTTCCGTAACCGACGGCATCTGCCGCATACACGGCCTCTCCGACGTAATGCAGGGCGAGATGCTGGAGTTTCCCAAGAACACTTTCGGCCTGGCGCTGAACCTGGAGCGCGACTCGGTGGGCTCGGTGGTGCTGGGCG